>VXQO01000073.1 GCA_009838975.1 Gemmatimonadota bacterium
GGGGCTGCGGGGTCTCGGCGGAGGCGTCGGGCGCGCCCCCGGAAGCGCACCCGGCAACGAGAATGCCCGATGCGATAAGCAGGGCGGGCGCCGCCGCCCGCGTGAGTGATTGCCGCGCCATGGACCGAAGCCCCTCCCGTGGTGTAGTCTATCCATCCGGCAGGCGCGCCGAAGGGGCCCGGCGGGCCTGCACCGGAACCTCCCGCGACACCGAGTGCCGACTCGAATTCCAATATAGGGGCACCCGAGGGGAAGAAAGCGAATGCGTGGAACGAGCATGAAGGGGACGCGCGCGACGGCGGCGGTGGCTGTCGGGGCGGCATTGACCGGGGTGGCGGCGTGTGACACTCTGCCCCTCGCCATGGGAGATGTGCACGCGATCGTCGTATCGGCTTCGCCGGAGCTGTGGGCCGAAGTCGGGGAGACCGCGTTCACGGCGCTCGAGGGGAGCGTGTTCACGGTTCGCGACGAACACGCCTTCCGGGTCACCTACGCGGAACCCACCGACTCGGCCTGGGCCGGTCTCCGCCGCTTGAGGCAGCTGCTGCTGATCGGCAAGGCCTCGGACCCCTGGATGGCTGCGCCGCTGGCCGGGCTGGAAGAGCCGGTCACGCCGCCCCAGGTCGTCCAGGTCGACGAGGTGTGGGCGCGGCAGCAGCTCGTCACGCTGCTGGTTCTGGAGGAAGGCACGGGGTCTGGCGAAGACGCTGACGCAGTGCGAGAGCAGCTTCCCGATCTCTTCGCCATCTACGACGGGCAGTACCGGCAATGGGTCGTCAACCGGATGTTTTCCACGGCGCCGGACACGGCGCTGGCCAGGACCCTGCGGGACGATCACGGCTTCCAGCTCATCGTGCCCGAGGTCTACGACTACCAGGTGCAGGACTCGGTCCACATCTTCCGCAACGACAACCCGGACCCGTCCGAGCTCATCCGGCAGTTCGCGATCACGTGGCAGAGTCCCGTTCCGGAAAGTGTCGGAGAGGACGAGATCGTGGAGTGGCGGACCCGGATCGCGGACCAGTACTACGACTATCCCCAGTTCGTGAATCGGGACGTCATCTTCGCGGGCCCGGGGGACTTCGGCGGCAAGGAGGCGTACAGCGTCCAGGGCGTCTGGCAGAACCCGCCGGGCGCGTATCCGGCGGCGGGGCCGTTCATTGCCCGAACGATCACCTGCGCGGGTCAGCAGCGGCTGTACCTGGTCGACGCCTGGCTGTACGCACCGTCGCGGGACAAGTATGAGTACATGATCCAGCTCGACGAGATCCTCAATTCATTCCGATGCATGGAGTAGGTACACGATGCAAGCCACGACACCGCACAACGCAACGAATCCGACCATGAGCCGGCGCCTGGGCACCCTCGGCCTGGCACTGGCGCTCGCGGGCGCGGGCTGCGCCGCCCCGGCCGATACCGCGGCCCCCGTCGGCGAGTACGGGGCCGAGGGGGTCGGCTACGGCCACCCCGACCACGCCGCGCACGTCGCGATGATCGACGAGATCATGATGGAGCCGGTGCGCGAGGGCCGGATCGCCGGCGGATCGGTGGCGGTCGTGCACCGGGGCGAGACCGTGGCGATACGGGGCTACGGGTGGGCCAACGTCGAACTGCGCGTCCCCACTCCCGAGGACGCCATCTACGAGACGGGTTCGGTCACCAAGCAGTTCACTTCGGCGGGGCTGCTGCAGATGCAGGAACAGGGCCTCGTGGACCTCGATGCGGACATGTCCGACTACCTGCCCGACTTTCCGACCCAGGGCAACCGGATCACGGTGCGCGAACTGCTCGATCACACGTCGGGGATCCGCGGCTACACCGAGATGGAGGAGGCGCGGCCCTATTTCGTGCGCCGCGTGCCGCGAGACTCTCTCCTCACGCTCGTCGCCGCCCATCCCTTCGACTTCCCCACCGGCGAACACGAGATCTACAACAACTCCGCCTTCTACCTGGCCGGCATGATCCTCGAGGACGCGTCGGGGATGAGCTACGAGGACTACGTCGAGCAGCGGATCTTCGCCCCGCTCGGCATGGACCGGTCGCACTACTGCAGCGAGACCGAGATCCACGAGGGCAAGGTGACCGGGTACGACACGGGCCAGGACGGCCTCGTCCACAAGGGGTTCATCGTTCACAACGTGCCCTTCGCGGCGGGTTCGCTCTGTGCCAGCGCCGGCGATCTGGCGACGTGGCTCGGCGCGCTTCACGGCGGCGAGGTGCTCACGGACGAGTCCTACGCGCAGCTGATCGAGCCGGGAGACCTGAACGACGGGACGAAGCTGCGCTACGCGCTGGGGATCGCGGTGGCCGACATCATGGGGCACAGGGCGATCCACCACGGCGGTGGCATCAACGGCTTCCTCACAGAATCCCTGTACCTGCCGGACGAGGATCTCGCGATCGCGGTGCTGGTCAACACCGCCGGCCCGGTGGGTCCGTCTGCCCTTGCGCGGCAGATCATCGAGGCGATGGTCGGTGACAACACGCCCGAACCCATGACCTTCGACGGTGACCTCGCGTACTTCGAGGGTGTTTACGGCGGGCCTGCCCGGGCGGGCCAGGCGGCGATCCGGATCGCCGCCGATGGGGATGTCCTCACGGCTACCACCGTCATGCAGGCGGACCAGGAGGCCCCGGAAGACAATCAGGAAGCCCAGAACCTCGACTTCCGGGGTGGAATGACGTTTACGATGGGGGACGCGATCCTGATCTTCGAGGGCGACGAGGACCAGGCGTCCGTGCTGAGGTACGATGTCGGATTCGGCTATACCGTGATGCAGAGGCGGTAGCGCCCCTTGTCCTTCGTCCATCTCCACACCCACTCCGAATACTCGCTCCTCGACGGCGCGAACCGCCTGAAGGACCTGGTTCGGAAGGCCACGGAGTACGAGAACCCGGCGCTGGCGCTCACCGACCACGGGTGCCTCTACGGTGCGTGGAGCTTTCAGAAGATTGCGCGCGCCGAAGGGATCAAGCCGATCATCGGCATGGAGGCGTACGTGGCGCCCGGGGACAGGCGCGAGCGGGCGCGTTCCGGGCAGGGGGGAAAGGCGCACTATCACCTGGTCCTGCTGGCCCGTGACCAGGAGGGCTACCGCAACCTCATCAAGCTTTCCTCGATCGGCTATACGGAGGGCTTCTACTACCGCCCGCGACTTGATCGAGAAACCCTGGCCCGCCATTCCGGCGGGCTGATCGTGAGTTCGGCCTGCATGGCCGGCGAGCTGGCACGCCACCTCGTCGCCGGCAACGACGACATGGCGCGCGAAGTCGCCGACTGGTACGCCAATACCTTTCCCGACCGCTACTACCTGGAGGTGCAGGCCCACGGCACGCCCGGACAGGCCGAGCTCAACCGGCAGGTCTTCGCGCTCGCCGACGAACTGGGTCTGCCCGTCGTCGCCACCAACGACGCCCACTTCCTGCAGCACGAACATCATCCCGCCCACGACATCCTCGTCTGCATCGGGACCGCAAAGAACCACGACGATGAAGACCGGCTGAAGTACGACGACGGCCTCTACTTCAAGAGCCCCGAGGAGATGGCGGCAGCCTTCCCCGACCGTCCCGAGGTGATCGAGAACACGCTCAGGATCGCCGACGAAGTCTCGCTGACGCTTGAAAAGAAATATCACCTCCCGAGCTTCCCGCTTCCCGAACCCTTCCAGGACGACAACGACTACCTGGTGCACCTCGCAGAGGCCGGTGCACGGGAGCGCTACGGCGACCCGCTCCCCGACGAGGTCGAGGCCCGGCTCCGCTACGAACTCGAGGTCATCCTCAAGACGGGATACGCCGGCTACTTCCTGATCACATGGGACTTCATCCGCTGGGCGCGCGAGCAGGGCATTCCCGTGGGGCCGGGGCGCGGCTCGGCCGCGGGCTCGCTGGTGTCCTACGCGTTGCGGATCACCGACCTCGACCCCATCGGCTATGGCCTCATCTTCGAGCGCTTCCTCAATCCCGAGCGTATCTCGATGCCGGACATCGACATCGATTTCTGCTACGAGCGCAGAGGTGAGGTGATCGAGTACGTGCGCACGAAGTACGGTCGCGACGCCGTCGGCCAGATCGTGACGTTCGGCACGATGAAGAGCCGGGCGGTCATCCGGGACGTGGGGCGCGTTCTCGGCTTCGACGTCGGCGAGACCGACAGGATCGCCAAGATGATCCCCAACCAGCCGGGACAGAGCTACACCGTCCAACAGGCCGTGGACGGGATCAGGGAGGTCGGCGCGCTATACAACTCTGACGACCGCCACCAGCGGCTCTTCGACTACTCGATGACGCTCGAGGGGCTCTCGCGGCACGCCTCCGTGCACGCCGCCGGCGTGGTGATCGCGCCGGGGCCGCTCGACGAATACGTGCCCATCTGCACCCAGAACAAGGGCGCGAAAAACGGGACGAGCCGGGCCGCGGCCGGGGCGGACGGCCAGGACGGCCCCGACATCGTCACCCAGTACGACATGAATTGCCTCGAGGACGCCGGGATGCTCAAGATGGACTTCCTGGGCCTCAAGACGCTCACGGTCATCCACGACGCGGTAAGGTCGGTGAAGGCGCGGCTGAGCGAGTTCCGGCATCCGGAGAGCCGGGTGGTCTACCGCTCCGACGCCATGGACGACGTGCCGCTGGACGACCCCGGCGTCTACGCGATGCTGGCCGGCGGCGGTACCTCGGGCGTCTTCCAGTTCGAGTCAAACCTGGCGCTCGACAAGCTGCGGGCCATGCGTTGCGACCGCTTCGACGACCTGGTCGCAACCAACGCGCTCATCCGCCCCGGGCCCCTCGACTCCGGCATGACGGACAAGTACATCAAGCGCAAGCTCGGCGCCGAGCCGGTCGCGTACCCGGCAGCCGGACTGGAACACATCCTCGATTCCACCTACGGAATCATCGTCTACCAGGAACAGGTGATTCTGATCGCCAACGATCTCGCCGGCTATTCGCTCGGCGAGGCGGACGTACTGCGCAAGGCGATGGGCAAGAAGGACGCCGAGCTCATCGAGTCGGAGCTTGGCCGCTTCAAGGAGCGGGTTGTCGCAAAGGGCTTCGACCGGAAGACAGCCTGGGAATTGGCCGAGCAGATCAAGACCTTCGGGCGCTACGGCTTCAACAAGTCGCACTCGGCGGCCTACTCGCTACTTTCGTACAAGACCGCCTGGCTCAAGCGCTACTACCCGGCCGATTTCATGGCTGCGCTCCTGTCATCGGTGCTGGACAAGACCGACGACGTGGTCAAGTACATCGGCGAGTGCCGCGAAATGGGCCGCTATCTGCCCGACCTGGACGACGGCCTCGTGGTCCTGCCCCCGGACGTGAACGAGAGCGGCTGGAAGTTCACGGTGGTCGGCGACAGCACGATCCGCTTCGGTCTGGGGGCGGTGCGCGGGGTCGGCAGCGCGGCCGTGCAGTCGGTCCTGGCGGCGCGCGAGGAGGGCGGCCCTTTCGCCAGCCTCTTCGAATTCCTGGAGCGGATCGACACGCGGGCGCTCAACAAGCGCGCCTGCGAGGCGTTGATCGCTTCCGGCGCGCTGGATTCCTTCGGCCACCGGGCACAGATGATGGCGGGCCTCGACGCCGCGTACGGCGAGGCGATGGCGCGGCTGCAGGAGACCGAAATCGGGCAGCAATCGCTGTTCGGCGAGGCAATGGGTGTCGAACGGCCCGCGCCCGAGCTCCCCACCGTGCCGGAGTGGCGGGACCGCGACCGACTGGCGCGCGAGAAGGAGGCGCTGGGGTTCTTCATCTCGGGACACCCCCTCGACCGCTACCGTGAGCTGGTGCGGGTCTTCGATCAGCTCGACGCAGGCGCGCTCAAGGAGCGAATGGGCGCTTCGGTGGAGACGGCGTGCGTCGTCACGGCCGTCGCACGTCAGGTGTCACGCCGCGACGGGTCGGAGTGGGGCAAGGTCACTGTCGAGGGGTTTCACGGCACGGCTACGGTCCTCGCCTTCAAGGATGTCTGGCAGTCCTACCGCGACACGCTGCAGACCGACGCCGTTGTGCTCCTGCGCGGAAAGGTCAGCGACCGGGAGCGAGACGAAGAGGACCCGCCCGTCTTCCTGGACGCGGCCGAGCCGCTCAAACAGGTGTCCGACAGCGGTCGCATCGCGGTCCGAATCCGGATGAAGGCGGATTCCGGCCTGGACGAGGGCGCATTCCGAAAGGCTCGCGCGGCCATCGAGGCCAGCGCCGGATCCGCTCCGATCGAGGTGGTCGTCAGCGAACCGAACGGTGCCCCGGCGTCCCGGCTTCGGTCCAGGTCGCTCAAGGTGAAGCCGGACCGCGAGACTCTCCGGGCGCTCGAGGGCGTGTTCGGGAAGGGCAGGGTCGAGCTGGCGAAGTTGTAGTACCGGTTCCGACGTGGGCATAGTACTAATATCTACGCGGATATAGTACTAATCCCGACGCGGTCTTCGTGTCAGAAGCTCGTTCAGGGTCTGCTCCTGCTCCGCGTCCAGCAGTGCCACGATGCTCGTGTGCAACGTCTCGAACGCGGGAGCGAGTTCCTCCACGAGGTCGGCGAGTCCGCCGCCGCCGGGGCGCATGCCCCGACGGTTGGGCCGAGCGCCTCCACCCCCCGCTGCGCTGCGCCTGGCGCCGCCACGCATCCGGTTCCGCATCTGCGTCATCATCTCGTCGTAGCGTCTGAGCGCGACCCCGTTCTCCTCACGGAAGCCCTCCACCAGTGCGGTGACACTGTCAACCTGAGCTTCGGTAAGCCCGAGCTCCTCGGCAAACCGCTCGTAGCGCCGGTCAAGCGCGCTCCACAGTCGCACGCCCGGGTTGTCGGCGAACGCGCCGCCGGCACCCGTTCCCGGACGCTGCGCGGCCGCCGGCTGGGCAACCACGAGTGAAAGTGCGATCACGGCGACGGCCGGCATGGTTGCGGGTCGGCGAATGCTGTCTCTATTCATCTCAATCTCCTCGGCACAGGGTAGTGAAGCGGGTTGCACTGGATCGGTCGACCCTTGTCGAATCGGGACACATCGGCAACGAGAAGCGTTAGCAATCGCTGTCGGCGGACTGGTGGCCTGTCCGCCGCGCCAGGTGTGAAGTTTCCCCCCGGGTCGCACGTATTGGGCCCCGTGATTTGAAACGCCGACAGCCAACCCGAGGAAAAGCGGAAAATGAGACTCCTGTCGCTCTGCGTCACTCTGGCAATCTCACCCCTGGGCGCACCGCTGGTCGCGCAGGAAGCAGCCCCGACCGACTTCGAGGGCAACTGGCTCGGAACGATGAACGCCGGGGGAGCGCAACTGCGCATGCGGATCGACCTCACCGTCGAGGACGGCGCCCTGGCCGCCAGGGTGTTCTCGGTGGATCAGGGCAACGCCGAGATACCGGTCGAGTCCGCCACGGTTGCGGGCAGCACGCTCTCCCTGACGATGCCCATGATCGGCGGATCCTACGAGGGGACCCTGTCCGACGACGGGCAGACGATCGACGGTACCTTCCAGCAGATGGGTGCCGAGCTGCCCCTGGTGCTTGAGCGTATGGAGGGCGACGAACCTGACGCGGGACGCCCCCAGGACCCGGTGGAGCCGTATCCATACGTTGCGGAGGATGTTCGCTACCCCAACCCGGATGGCGGTCACGAACTGGCCGGCACCTTCACGCGGCCCAGCGACGGCGGCCCCTTCCCGGCCGTGATCCTCATCACCGGCTCGGGTCCCCAGAACCGGGATGAGGCCCTGCTGGGGCACCGCCCCTTCCTCGTCCTATCCGACCACCTGACCCGCCGCGGCATCGCGGTGCTGCGCTTCGACGATCGCGGCGTAGGCGAGTCCACCGGCGACCACGCTGCCGCCACCTCAAGCGACTTCGCGTCGGACGCCCTGGCCGGCGTCGCCTACCTGAAGACCCGGGACGATGTGGACCCGGCCGCGATCGGCCTCGCGGGCCACTCCGAGGGCGGCCTGATCGCCCCCATCGCCGCCACCCGGTCCGACGACGTCAGCTACATCGTGCTGATGGCGGGGACGGGCGTAAACGGTGAGCGGATCCTTTACGCGCAGGGCGCCCTGATCAACCGGGCCGCCGGTGCCACTGAGGAGCAGATCGAAAGGAACCAGGAGCTTCAGCGCGCGATGTTCGACATCCTCAAGTCCGAGCCGGATCCGGAGCGCGCGGCCGCCGTGCTTACCGAGACGGTCCGCACCGCATTCGAGGCCATGCCCGATGCCCAGCGTGCCCAGGCCGGCATTACCGACGATGAGTCACTCGACCAGGTCGTCAACATGCAGGTGACGCAGTTCAACACACCCTGGTTCCGCTACTTCCTCACCTACGAGCCCGCGACCGTGATCGAGCAGGTCACCGTTCCCGTCCTGGCGATCAACGGCGAAAAGGACCTGCAGGTCCCTTATGAGGAGAACCTCCGCGAGATCGAGGCCGCCCTGCAGCGAGGCGGCAACACCAACTACGAGATCCACGCGCTTCCCGACCTGAACCACCTCTTCCAGCACTCCGAAACGGGTTCGCCGAGCGAGTACGCGACCATCGAGGAGACGTGGTCGGTCGACGTGATGGAGCTTATTGCGGACTGGATCCTGCGAACGACGGGGCGGTAGGCGAACTACGCCCCCGGCGGCCGCCGCTGGGCAAGCAACCGGGCCAGGCGCTGCACCTGCTCGGGGTCGAGAACGGCCGTCACGTCCTCCTTGAGCGTTTCGAGGGCGGGCGCCAGCTCCTGAGCGGGGTTGCCGTGCTTCTGGACGATCTGCTGCATGGCCTGTCGGTCGGGGCGACTGCCCCCGCCGAACATGCCGCGCAACTCCTCCCGCATGGCGGTCAGACGGGTCAAGGCGTCCTCGTTCGCCGTGCGAAAATCGTCGGCCACGATGGTGACGAGCTGCTTCTGGGCATCGGTCAGGGACAGTGTGCCGGCGAACTCGTCGAAGCCCTGGTCGAGCCGGCCCCACAGCATCATGGCCTCGCCGCCGCCGAACATGCCGCCGCCTCTCCGCTGCTGGGCGGCAGCCGGGTCGGGGGTGGCAAGTGCGAGCGTTCCGGCGACGAATGCGAGGGCAAGGATGCTGCGCCCCGTGGCGAGTGTCATGATCTGCTCCGTGTACTGGTGTGTCCGTCCCTGTGTCAGGCCTCAATCTTACCAATGATCGCCTCGGCGCGCCTCCACAGCGCCGGAGCGCCCATGCCCGCCGCCAGATCCTCGAAGCCAGGCTCGGGGCCCTGCCAGGCGAGATCGTCGACATCGTCGAACAGGATCACGCCGTCGCGCAGGGTTGCGAGGTCGCGGAAGAGGAAGGCGTTGGCCCGGTGTGCGAGCAGCGCCTCGGCCAGCCGTTGCGCGCCACGCACGGTGACGTCCCACGCGTCGGCGCGCCCCGGGATATTCTCGAGGTGGAGGTAGCGCCCCAGCACCGACGCCGTCGACTTGGCCCCCCAGCCCGGCACGCCCGGAAACCCGTCGGCGCTGTCCCCAACCAGCGCGAGGTAGTCGGGAATGCTGGCGGGCGGCACGCCGAATCTCGCAATCACTCCCTGCTCGTTGCGCACCTCGCCGCGGCGCCGGTCCCACTGGACCACCCGGTCGCCCACCACGCACTGTGACAGGTCCTTGTCCGGCGTGCAGATGTAGACGCATTCCACGCGCGGGTCACGCGCCGCCCTGGCCGCGCCCGAGGCAAGTCCGTCGTCGGCCTCGAGCTCTTCCATCGCCCAGACCTGCACGCCCATGGCCCTCAACGCCTCCTCCAATGGGCGGAACTGTCCCAGCAGGTCCTTAGGGATGTCGGCGCCGGTCTTGTAGCCGGGCCAAAGCTCGTTGCGAAACGACTCGATGACGTGATCGGTGGCCACCGCGATGTGCGTCGCGCCCGCGTTCAGCATTCCGAGGACGGAGGCTAGCACGCCGCGCACGCCGCCGACCGCGCGCCCGTCCCGGTCCAGGGCGGACGGCGCGCCGAAGTGGTGACGGAAGAGCTCGTAGGTACCATCGATCAAGTGGACGTTCATGACAGCGGACGCCTTGCGGGTGCGGGGTGGGCGCAGACCCAATACTATCAGCGCACGCGCGCCCAGCCAGAGCGCGCGCTCGCAGCCGCAGTCCGGACCGCAACCAGGAGCACCCCATGAGCAGCAGAACCACCGCGTCCCCAACCACACCCTTCCTCCGCACCGCGATGGCCGCCCGGCGCTGCTTCGTGGTGGCAGCCGTCGGGGCGCTGGCCGCCCTCCTGCCCCCAACAGGCGTCACGGCACAGGAGACCCACGCCGACGACCTGCTGACGGTGGGGCACTACCTCGACATCGAGCGCGTCGGCGACCCCCGGATTTCTCCCGACGGCACGCAGATCGTCTTCACGAGGTCGTGGGTGAACAGGATGGAGGACCGTTTCGACTCGGAGATCCGCGTCATGGACTCCGACGGCGGACGGCAGCGGTTTCTGGTCGAGGGCTCGAATCCGAGGTGGTCCCCGGATGGCACGCGGATCGCCTATCTCGCGCCTGGCGATGCCGGAGGGCAGCAGATCCACGTGCGCTGGATGAATGCCGAGGGCTCGACCACCCAGGTCACGCGCGAGCTACATACGCCGAGCAACTTCAAATGGTCGCCCGATGGCGCGTACATCCATTTCCAGCGCCTGGTGCCGCACTCGAATCCGTGGCCGATCGACCTGCCCGCGCCGCCGGAGGGGGCGAACTGGACGCCGCCGCCGCGGATCATCGACCGGATCCACTATCGCTACGACCGGATCGGCTTCCTCGAGGAGGGATTCACCCACCTCTTCCGCGTGCCCAGCGGCGGAGGCACCGCCAGGCAGCTCACAAGCGGCGAATGGAACGCGGGCTCCACCTTCGTCCCCGGGGTGGGCAACGTCGGCTACGACATCACCCCCGACGGCGGCACGCTCCTCTTCGACGGCAACATGGAGGACGCCGACAACCTCTACCGCGAATCGCACATCTACGCGCTCGACCTGGCCAGCGGGGACATCCGCCAGCTCACGTCCGAGCGCGGCCCCTGGGCCCGTCCAATGATCTCGCCCGATGGCCGGCGCATCGCCTACACCGGTTTTCCGTGGACCTCGCAGACCTACAAGACCACCGAGCTGTACGTCATGGACCTGGATGGTGGCAGCGCCCGCCTCGTCTCCGGCGATCTCGACCGGGACATCGGCGCCATGCACTGGTCGGACGACTCGGGGGGCGTGTTCTTTACCGCGGGGGATCGCGGCACCCAGAACGTCCACTTCGCGACAACCGACGGCGAGGTCAGCCAGGTGACCGAAGGCGTCCACATGCTCTCGCTTACGTCGGCCACGCGCGGCGGGCAGGCCGTCGGCACGCTCACCTCGCCGCACGAGCCCGGCGACGTCGTCGCATTCGACCTGAACAGCCCCGGCACGATGACGCAGCTCACCGAAGTCAACGCCGACGTCCTCGCGAACAAGCGCCTCGGCGACGTCGAAGAGATCTGGTACGAGTCCACCGGCGGCACGCAGGTGCAGGGCTGGATCGTGAAGCCGCCCGACTTCGATCCCGCTCGGAGCTACCCCCTCATCCTGCACATCCACGGCGGCCCCCACGGGATGTACAACGTCGGGTTCAGCTACCCGTATCAGAACTTCGCGGCTAACGGCTACGTCACCCTGTACACCAACCCGCGCGGAAGCACCGGCTACGGCACCGACTTCGGCAACGCGATCGACAACGGCTACCCCTCGGTCGACTACGACGACCTGATGGCCGGCGTCGACGCGCTCATCGACCGCGGCTACATCAACGAGGACCAGATGTACGTGACCGGGTGCAGCGGCGGCGGCGTGCTGTCGAGCTGGGTCATCGGCCACACCACGCGCTTCGCCGCGGCCGGGGTGCGCTGCCCGGTGATCAACTGGATGAGCTTCGCCGGGACCGCCGACATCACGGTCTGGGGCTACTACCGCTACCACGGCTATCCGTGGGACAACCCCGACAAGTACCTGGAGCACTCCCCGCTCATGTACGTCGAGAACGTGACGACGCCGACGATCCTCATCACCGGCGAGGACGACCTGCGCACGCCGATGGCGCAGACCGAGGAGTACTACCAGGCGCTCAAGCAGCTGGGCGTGCCGACGAAGATGCTCCGCTTTTACGAGGAGGCCCACGGCACGGGCTCGAAGCCGTCGAACTTCATGCGCACCCAGCTCTACCTGATGAAGTGGTTCGAGGAATACGGCGGGCAGCCGAGGATGACGAGCGAAGGATAGGGGCCGCCCGCGGCCTGTGGTGCGCGGCCGCTCTCAGAACGCCAGCAGCTTGGTGACCTTCAGCGTCAGGGCCCGGTCGGTCAGGGCGGCCCGGCCGGGCTCGGGGCTCCTGTCGCGCCGCTCCGAGTAGACCAGAAAGACGTCGCTCAGGGGTGCGTGTATCAGGTTGAAGCGGACGTTGGTCTGCACCTCGTCCGTGGTTTCGTTGTACTGGACGAAGGCGCTCAGGAAAGTGCGCGTGTTGTAGGCATACCTGAACCGCCCGTCGAAGAGGTTGGCGTCGAAGCTGTTGCCGCCCAGCGTGAGGCGATTGCGTTGCGCCGTGCCCTCGAAAAAGAAATGCGCGCTGGGCCGTAGCGTCACGGTGCCCGTGACCGAAGTCCGTTCGCCGTCGAAGAATCCGCCGTGCGTGACCGCAATCCTGCCCCCCAGCTTGCGGCCCAGGTTCGACTGGTAGCTTGTGGTGAAGGCACCGAATTCGTACTCGCCCTCGGGTACCGACGCGCCCGCGATCCGCGTCGCCTCCGCCAGCCGCTCGTACGATGCCGTGTACTCGAAGGTGAGCACGCTGCTGTCGAGAAAGTGGATCCCGATTCCCGGCATGACCTCGCGGCTCTCCAGCGCCCACGCCCCGTCCGAGAAGAGGTCGATGTCCACATACGGGTTGAGTTCCCGCACATGCGGGATCGCCGGTTGCGGGTGGGCGCCGAGCGTGACGAAACCCTGCCGAATCCCACGTCGCGCCACGAAGCCGACACCGGGATTGAAGGCGTCGCCGACGGTCTTCAGCAGCATCGAGGCGTTCCAGACCGGATCCCGCCACGCGACCTCGAAGGCACCGGCCACCCGGTCCCCGGACACGTCGGGCTCGTCGGTGGCCGCAAGGTACGAGCTCATGAGCATCCGTCCCCGCGCAAGCCGCAGGTTCACGTCGGTGCCCAGTGTTCTGTTGTAGAGGTCGGCGACACTCGCGCCGGTGCCCTCCCGGTTGACGAACATGAACCCGATGTCGCTGCTCCCGAGGATGTTCTTCCTGAGCCGCACCACCGAGAAGTTCTCCCCAGGGCTTCCGGGGTCGTCCCGGGTCTGCATGTTGAGAAGGCCGATCGCGTAGCCCCCCACGCGCCCGGTCAGCCGTGCGCCCCCGGCGATCGGCACGGGGGTGCGGTCGGCCGAAAGACCGATCCGGCGGCTGTGGAAGAGCTTGAAGTTCTGCGGCCCCGACCCGGTGCGGAAGTTGCGCACCCGGTTGTCCTGGAAGCTGAAGATGCCGTCGTTCTCCAGGAAGAAATCGCGCTTCTCGGGAAAGAAGAGCGAGAATCGGGTCAGGTTGATCTGCTGCTCGTCGACCTCGACCTGTGAGAAGTCGGTCAGGGCGGTCACGTCCAGCGTGAGCTGGGGCGTGATCCCCCACTTCATGTCGAACCCGCCCTCGACCTTCTCGCCCGGAGATGCCGCCCGCCAGCCGTCGGTGCGCACACCGTTCACGAACGGCTTGACCCGCAGATTGCGGCCCTGCCGGATCCCTTCAAGCGATGTCAGCGTGCCGGCGCGGGACATCTTGTAGACCCGGAACTGCCGTGACAGCGGCGCCCAGTTCGAGTCTTCCGAAATGCGCCGGATTCGCCGGGAGAAATTGAGTCCCCAGCTCTGGGGGCCATCGATCTGCTGGAAACGAAGAGTGGTCATGGGGATCGCGATCTCGGCCACCCAGCCCCAGTCGTGCACCGACGTGGTGACCTCGATCTCGCCCTCCCATGCCCGGTTGACCGACTGCTGATCGTTGAAGGCCTGCGCGTCGAAGAGGGCTCCGGCCGGATTGACCGCGAACAGGTACGCGTTCTGGCGGTCCAGGTAGGTATCGAGCGCGAACCCGAAGATGTCCGAGTCCTGGGTCGAAAAGTCCTGCTCCATCCCCGCCGCAACGAGAGCCTCCGCCCGGCTGTCGTACATCGTCGCGCCGATATAGAGGTGCTCGTCGTCGTAGAGTACCCGAACGACCGTGCGTTCCGCCGAGGGCATGCCCTGGCTCGGAATGGACTGATAGAAGACGCCCCGTGTGGAGTCGGCGAGCGCCCACGCGTCATCGCCCAGGACACCGTCGAGGGTGACCGGCGAGTCGGCACGCCTGGCCTCCAGCGAAGGGCGGGGCACCGTGTCGGGATCAATGCGGCCGTTGGTGGGGAGCTGGGTGGATGCCAGTGGCGCAGCCAGTGCGAAGAAAGCGGCCACCAGCGGGAGGTGCGCGACGATGGCGGGAACGCGGCCGTTGGTCGACCGGGTGCGGCGTCTGTCCAATGGCGCTTGCTAAAGAAACCGCTGAAGGCCGAAAATCAGACCGACGATGACGGCGGCCTGGGCGAGCAGGAGCTTGTACATCGTGGCCTTGAGGCTCTCCACGCTCAGCCGGACTTCGGCGATCTCGCTCTTGAGTTCGGTCCGCAGGGTGCCGATCTGCTGCTCGAGCTTGGCGTCGAACTCGGTCCGGAGGGCACCGATGTCGCGTTTGACTTCGGTCCGGAGGGTGCCGATCTGCTGCTCGAGCTTGGCGTCGAATTCGATCCGGAGGGTGCCGATTTCATCCTTAAGGCCGCTAATGTCCCCCTTCAGACCGCGAATGTCCCCCTTCAGATCGCGAATGTCCCATTTGGTCGCCACGTTTGCGACGATGGCGCCTCCGAAGACCGTCACCATGGCTTCGGCCTGGCCGGAGGCGAAACCGGCGGCCTCGAGGGCGCATGTGGCCTTCAGCGTGTCGAATCCCGATTCGTCCATGGGTCGTAACATTCGGTTTTGCTCCCTGAGTGTCAACCGGTTTCCCGGAGTCGCCGGGGGTGTGCCTGAACCCCCGGCAGGGGCGACAAGCTTTGGGGATTCCATGGGCGATGGAATGGCTCGATGGGATTGATTTTTGTAAGCGATTGGTACTGATTGG
>VXQO01000098.1 GCA_009838975.1 Gemmatimonadota bacterium
CCCCCACCCTCGACGACCTCGTCACCGCAGCCGCCGACGCCCTCGACGTCTTCGACATGGAGAAGGTGGCCGAAACGACCATGCCGCCGGCCCATTTCGGCTACATCCAAACCGGAGTCGACGGCGAAGAGACCCAGCGCAACAACCGAAACGGGCTCGAGGGCATCCACATCCGCGCGCGCCGGCTCGTTGACGTCAGTCGGCTCGACACCCGCGTCACCCTGTTCGGCCGCGAATGGCCCACGCCGATCGTCATCGCGCCGTGCGGGAGCCAGAAGGGCTTTCACCCGGAAGGCGAACTCGCCACCGCCCGCGCCGCGCAGGCCGCGACCCACCTGCAGGCGCTGTCCACCGTCAGCTCGACCGCCGTGGAAGAGGTCAACGACGCCCGTGGCGAGCCGGTCTGGTACCAGCTCTACGCCACCTCGAACTGGGAGGTCACCCGGGCCGTGGTCGAGCGGGTGCGCGCCGCCGGGTGTCCGGTCATCGTACTGACCGTGGATCTGCCCGCCGGCAGCAACCGCCTCACGCTCCAGCGGTGGTCGCGCATCGACGACCGCACCTGCAACAGCTGCCATCGCCCGCGCGGCCGCGCCCCCACCGTCAAGCCGATGTTCCAGGGCACGCCCTACCGCCCCGGCGACTTCCGCACCCCCGCCATGACCTGGGACTTCATCGGACGACTGCGCGAGATCACCGACCAGCGCATCGTGGTGAAGGGCCTCATGACCCACGAGGACGCGACCCTCGCCCTCGAACACGGCGTCGACGGCATCTGGGTCTCGAATCACGGGGGCCGCGCGGAAGGCAGCGGCCAGGCAACCATCGACGCTTTGCCCGAGATCGCGGCGGTCGTGTCCGGCCAGGTCCCGGTCATCGTGGACGGCGGCTTCCGGCGGGGAAGCGATATCTTCAAGGGGATCGCGCGAGGAGCGGACGCGGTGGCGGTCGGCCGCCCCTACCTGTGGGGGCTTGGAGCCTTTGGCCAGCCCGGCGTCGAGCGCGTGCTCGAGATCCTGCGCGACGAACTGGCCCTCACGATGCGCCTCGCCGGTACACCGTCCCTGGCCAGCATCGGCGAAACATCGATCGGCACGGACTGACGCCCGGCCGGCCCCCACCAGCGACACGCAAACCCACACGGAGAAACAACCATGAAAAGCAGACTTCAGGTCCTGGCCGCCGCCGCGGCGCTCGCCTGCCTCGCCTGCGCACCGGACGAGCCCGAAGTGCTCACGACCGAGAGCGGCCTTCAGTACGAGGTGCTCCGCGAAGCCGATGGCCCCAGCCCGACCACGGACGACAGGGTCGTCATCCACTATCGCGGCACCCTTGCCGACGGCACGCAATTCGACTCGTCGTACGACCGTGGCGAGCCGAGCACCTTCCCGGTTAGCGGCGTCATTCCCGGCTTCGGCGAAGCGCTCCAGCTCATGTCGGTCGGCAGCCAGATCCGCGTGACCATCCCCCCGGACCTGGCCTATGGTTCGACGGGCGCCGGCGACGCGGTTCCGCCCGACGCGACCCTCATCTTCGAGATCGAACTGTTGGAGATTGAGGGAGGATAGCGGCGTCCCTGCTGCGGCCGCGTCGCGACACGATCGGCGATACCCCATGAGGCAGCGGATGAAGGCCGCCCTTTCCGCGACGGCTGGGCTGCTCATGCTTGGCCTCCCCGTCTGCGTGGGCGGAGGAGCCACCACTCCCGCCACGGCGCCGACACCCGACGCGGACGGCTACGTCACCACGGGCAGCGGCCTCAGGTACCGGGTCATCAACCGGGCCGACGGCCCCACGCCCACGGCCCGGGACCGCGTGGTCGTGCACTACCGCTGCGAACTGGAGGACGGCACGGTGGTCGACTCGTCCTACGACCGCGGCGCCCCCGACGTCGTCGCGCTGCGGGACCTGATCCCCGGCTTCCGCGAGGCCCTGCAACTCATGTCGGTCGGCAGTCACTTCCGGGTCACCGTCCCCGGGCGGCTAGGCTACGGTTGGGACGGCATCGACGGCGTGGTCGGCCCGAACGAGACGCTCTACTTCGAGATTCAGCTTTTCCGGATCGTGGAGCGGTAGGTCCGTGCTCGTCGGCAGGAGGGAGACGTACGGTCCACACGGGCGGCTACGCCTCGGGCGAATGGCCCTGGCCGTGGCGGTATCGCTGACGCCCTTGAGCGGAAGCGCACAGGAACCTGTGTCCGGGTCCGGTCCGGAGGACTCCCTCCTGCGGGTCTTCCTGGACTGCGAACCCCGGATTTGCGACTTCGATCACTTTCGCCGCGAGGTCTCGTTCGTGAACTACGTCCGGGACCCGGCCGATGCCGAGCTTCACGTGCTGGTCACCTGGCAGGAAACAGCGGCAGGGGGCGAAGCATTCGAGTTGTATTTCATGGGGCTCGATGAGCGGGCCGGCCAGAGCGACACACTCCGCTTCGTTTCGCAGGAGAGTGACTCGGTGGAGGAGGTGCGGGCCGGTCTGACGCAAGCCTTCAAGCTGGGCCTTGTCCGGTACGCCGCGCCCACGTCCGCCGGTCCTCTGCTGGACATCCGCTACACGGCGCCGGCAGAGGCCCGCCAACAGGCCACGGCTGCGTCCGACCCGTGGAATCTGTGGGTGTTCAGTGTGCGCGCCGGCGCCGAACTCGAGGGAGAGAGCCGCCAGAGTTCGCAGGCCTTCGACGGGTCTTTCTCGGCGAGCCGCACGACCGAAAGCCTGAAGATCGACTTAAGCTCGTACGCCGAGTTCGAGGAGGAGGAGTTCGAGCTGAACAGCGGCGAGGTGCTCGTAAGCACGTCGCGCGACCTCAACCACGAGGGGCTCATCGTGTGGAGCCTTGGGCCGCACTGGTCCGCCGGCGCGCGCGCCTCCGCCCTGACTTCGACGAGAGTCAACCAGGACCTTACGATTCGGGCCGCTCCGGCGCTGCAGTACAGCCTCTACCCGTATGCAGAGTCGACGCGCAGGCAGATCACGTTCCTGTACTCGCTCGGGCTGGCATCCTTCGACTACGAGGAGGTGACGCTCTTCGACAAGGCGAAGGAGACCCACGCCGAGCATCGGTTGGAGGTGTCGGCTGAATTCCAGCAGCCCTGGGGAGAGATCAACGGCGCACTCGAGGCTTCGATGTTCCTCCATGACCCTTCGCTGCACCGGATCGACCTGTTCGCGCGCGGCGAGTACCGGATCGTGAGAGGCCTCAACCTCGACCTCACGGGAAGCGTGGCCCGCGTGAAGGACCAGATCTACGTGAGCCGCGAGAACATCCCCGACGAAGACATCCTCCTCGAGCGCCGTCAGCTGGGGACCGATTTCGTGTACGAACTGGAAGTCGGGTTCAGCTTCACGTTCGGTTCGGTCTTCAACAACGTGGTGAACCCGCGGATGGGGTCCAACCGGGGACGCAGATTCTTCTGGTGACCGATTCGGAAGATCCGCCCTAAAGCATGCTCCCCAGCCAAAGCGCCACGAACGCCCCGTAAAACACCGACATCGCGACCAACGCTACCCTTCTCCACATCGGTGGCCGCACCGCCTCGGGCAGGAACCGGGTGTTGATGTAGAGCAGGTGCAGCGGCGAGATCACGAAGACGACGCCCGCCATGTTGGCGCCCAACTGGAGCAGGAAGATCGGCTGGGCCAGGCGCAGCGCGATCACGCCCCACACCGCCAGCACGCCGAGCACCGTGTAGTAGACGACGCGCACGTCGCCGCCGCGCCACCGGCGGACCTTGCGGGATCCCGTCCAGAGGATGTCGGTGATCGCGCGGGTCATGCCCTCGATGATGTCCAGCTGGGTCTTGAAGAGCACCCACACCGCCATCATCGCGATCACGCCGCCGAAGATGGCACCCGCCTGGCTCGCCATCGCGTTGGCCAGCGCGGCCGCTACGGAGAGGCCGCGGATGTCGGTGCCGCCCTCGATGAAGGTGACGTAGAGGACCGCCGGCAGGACCATTCCGAGCATCGCGCCGACGAAGTAGACGCCCCACTGGTCGGCGCGCACGATGCGCCACCAGCCGCGCCAGCGCTCCATGGCGGCCGGGGTGGTGTCGAAGGTGTAGCCGGTCGGCGCGAGATCGGTGCGCTCGCCGCCGACCGCCGACGGGATGTAGCCCGCCCGCTCGCCCATTCCGTAGCCCTTGTCGCGGGCCCAGTTCGACAGCGTGAGATTGATCACGCCGCCCGCGCCCGAGTAGGCCGCGAACGCGCCGATCAGGAACCAGTCGACGCCCTCCGGGATAAAGCGGAACGACCCGGCGGCGGTATCGTACCCGACGAGTCCCGCCGCGGCCGCTCCCCAGGTCTCAGCCGACACGAAGATCGCGGCGAGGATCAGGAAGCCGCCGATGATCGCCGCCACCAGGACCCAGTTCAGGAGCTCGAGCGTGCGTTCGATACGCCTGCCGAAGAGCAGAATCCCTATGCAGAGCGCGAAGGTGCCGACACCGATCAGGTACACGATCGTCTCCTGCCCCGGACCCGCCAGTTCGCGAAAGAAGAGGAAGAAGATCGCGCCCGCCGCCGCACCCGCCCACCCGGGCCACCCCACCTGCAGGAAGTACAGGATGGCGTAGAACACCGCCCAGAACTGCGACCCCGGCCTGGTGCGCATGAAACCGGTCACCACCGGCTCGCCGGTCGCTATGGTCCAGCGCATCAGTTCGGTGTTGAGCACCGTCTGCAGGAACGCGGCGACGAGCGTCACCCACAGCAGCACCAGTCCGTACTGCACGAACGCCGCCGGGCCGAGCAGGAACTCGCCGCTCCCGATCGACGCGCCCAGCACGATCACCCCCGGGCCGACCACCCCGATCCACGAGAGCCCTTTCGGATTGGGCGGCGCCGGCAGTTCGGTCTTCTCGAAGGGCTTGAGTCCCGAGCGCGCCTCGGCTGGAAGGGTCATCGTCAGCTCACCGGCCTCTGGCCCACCCACCGGTCATACCACTTCCGCATGTACAGCTGGGTCCGCATGAAGTTGGACGGGCGGCTCCCGGTGCCGTGGTACTCGTTGTTGAAGCGGATGATGGCGGTGGGAACGCCGACCATCTTGAGCGCCTGGTAGTACTCCTCGGTCTGCGACATCGGGGTGCGGAGGTCGAGTTCCCCGGTCAGCAGCAGCGTGGGCGTGGTCACGTTGCCCGCGTACATGAGCGACGAGTGGCGCAGCCACTTGTCCGGGTTCTCCCAGGGCAGCTCGCGGAAGCGGCGGTAGCCCCACATGGCGACGTCAGCGGTGCCGGCGAACGACATCCAGTTGATGACCGGACAGCGCACGGCCGCGCCCGCGAAACGGTTGTCGTGGCCGATCACCCAGCTCGAGAGCGCGCCTCCGCCGGAGCAGCCGCCCACGTACATCCTGTCGGTGTCGATGTATCCCCGGCTCACCACCTCGTCGACGCCGTTCAGCAGGTCGGCAAGGTCGCGCGGGCCGGGGTATGCGTCGTCGATGGCGTTGCCGAAGTCGGTGCCATAGCCGGTCGAGCCGCGCGGATTCGTGTACAGGACCACGAAGTCGTTCGCGGCGAAGTTCTGGAACATCCAGTTGAAGCCCACGTTGTACATGGCGTGGGGGCCGCCGTGGATCTCGAAGATGAGGGGATATCTGCGCGTGGGGTCGAAGCCGGGCGGCTTGATGACCCATCCCTGTACCCGTGTGTTCTCGGTGGATTCGTACCAGATCTCTTCGAGGTCTCCGAGAACGACGCCCTCCAACACATCCTCGTTCACCCTGGTAAGCTGCGCCGGTTCAGCGCCGGCCTCGAGGGCGAACCGGACCACGTCGCCCGGAGCCTGCGGAGCCGAGCGGACGCCGACCGCGGTCCCGCCTGCCGCGGACGTGAGCGACAGCATGTGGACATCGTCGGTCAGCTGCCGCAGGTCGCCGTCGGTCGTGGCGGAATAGACGTTGGCGGAGCCCCGGTCTTGCACGGAGAAGTAGAAACGGGTGCCGTCATCGTCCCATAGGATGCCCCCGATGTCCCGGTCCAGGTCGGGCGTGAGCTTGCGCATGCCGCTGCCGTCGATCCCGATCGTGTGGATCTCGCCGACGTGGTAGGTCTGCGGCGACCATTCATACCCCGTGAAAGCGATCGTGCTTCCGTCGGGAGAGATCGACGGGCTGGTCCAGAGTCCGCGCGTCGTGGTGATCTCGCGCATGTCGCCGGTGGCCACGTCCACGGCGTTGATCGCCGACTCGAAGTAGCGCTTGTCCCAGTCCTCCTCCATCAGTCCGTCGAAGACGATGGTGCTCCCGTCGGGCGTCCAGTCGTAGCCGGCGCCCCAGTAGACCGCGATGAACCGGGCTCCGACGTGCCATTTGCCATGGGTGAGCTGGCGGGCCGTGCCCCCCGTGGAGGGGACGACGAAGAGGTGATGGTAGGCCGGGTCCGTAAACCCCACGAAGTCCCGGCGGAAGTGCATGTTTTCGACGATGCGGGGGGTCTCGGTCCACGTGGCGCCCGCTGGGGCGGCCGGAAGGTCGATGGACCAGTCGCTCGGCAGTTCGCCGGGCGTGTCCATGGTGAACGAGATCATGTTGCCGTCGGGCGACCACATGGCGTTCTGGGGCGTTCCCTCGACCCGGGTCACCTGCGTGACGGCGCCTTCATCGTCCATCCAGCGGACGAAGATCTGGCTCCCGCCGTCCTCGGCGGCGGCGGTGAAGAGGATGCGGGTGCCGTCCGGCGACCAGCGGGCCCCGGAGCCCTCCACCAGGAAGCGTTTCTGCGACCCGTCCGCGTTCATCATGTGAAGGCTGGCGTCCCACCGGTCCTCCAGCTTGTTCACCCAGCTCCTCGCGTAGACGATCCGGGTCCCGTCCGGCGAGATCCGCGGATCGCTCACGCGCTCCCAGTCGAGGTACCGGTCGACGGTGAGTCGGGCTTCGGTCCCCTGGGCGGCGGTTTCGGTCGGGGTCAGGGCAAGGGACGTGACAGCCGTGACGCATGCAAGCGTGGTGGCAGCAAACGTCACCGCGTGGGTCGAAAGACGACGGAACGGCTTCATCGACGGGCTCTCCTTCAGCGAGCACAACGGGCAGTTGGTGTGTCTTCAAGTGGGGCCCCGACCGGGGGATCCGTCAAGTGAGGCAACTGCCCTTGATCCCGCTCCGTTCCGCCGTTATCACATAATCCCATGTCAAACCGAAACTCACCCTCCTGGCAGCTCATCGATTCGATTCTCTCAGCCTCCGAGGCCATCGTCGCTCTCGGAATCACCCTCGAGGACCTGGGCGAGGACACCTGCGTTCTCAGGATGCCCAAGCAGGCCGAGCTGACCCGCGGCGACGGCACGATGTATCACGGCGGGCCGGTGGCGTCGCTGATCGACATCGCGGGCGACATGGTCGTCGCGGTGCGGGCCGGGGGAGGGGTCCCCACCATCTCGTTGCGGGTCGATTACCTGCGCCCCTGCACCGGTCCCTACCTGCTGGCGACCGCGCGGCTGCGCCGCAACGGGCGCACGATCTCGGTCTCCGACGTGGACGTGCACGACGACCAGGGCCGCCTCTGCGCGGTGGGGCGCGGCACCTATTCCTCCATGGTGGGCTGAGCGATGAGGGCCGTCCTCTACGACCGCCACGGCGGCGTCGACGAACTCTACCTGGGCGAGGTCCCCACGCCGCTGCCGGCCGCCGGCGAGGCCCTGGTGCGGGTGCGCGCCTGCGCCCTGAACGGCTTCGACCCCATGATGCTCGGCGGCACCACCGGACTGCGCGTCCCGCTCCCCATGACCCCGTGCGGCGACGCCGCCGGCGAGATCGAGGCGTTCGGGCCCGGGACGGACACGGCCGGTTGGTCGGTCGGCGACCGCGTGATGCTCGACCCGTACATCCCGGGCCGGGGGATGCTCGGTGAGAAGGCGCGCGGCGCGGCAAGCGAGTACGCCTCGGTCCCGCTTGAAAACCTGGTGCGGATCCCGGACGGCGTCTTGTTCGAGCATGCAGCCGCCCTCCCGGTGGCGTACGGCACCGCGCTCCGCATGATCGAGGATCGCGCGCGGGTGCAGCCCGGCGAGACGGTGCTGGTGCTCGGTGCGACGGGCGGGGTCGGCTGCTGCAGCGTCCAGCTCTGCAAGCGCATCGGCGCCACGGTGATCGCGACCGGCAGCTCGGACCGCAAGCTGGAACGGCTGCGCGACATCGGCGCCGACCACGTGCTGCCTTCGCGCTCCGCCGAGCTGGTGCGGATGGTGCGGGCGATCGCGGGCCGCCCCCGCTACCACGCCCCCGACTCGGGCGGTGTGGACGTCGTCGTCAACTACATCGGCGGCGCAACCTGGGCGGCGAGCCTCAAGGTGTTGCGCTTCCAGGGCCGCATGGTCACCTGCGGCGCCACCGCCGGCTACGACCCGCCGACCGACATCCGGTACATCTGGAGCTTCGAGCAGACGATCATCGGGTCGGACGGTTGGACCCGGGAAGGCCTGGCCCGGCTGCTGGACATGGTCGCGGACGGCGAACTCGATCCGGCGATTCACGCCGTCAGGCCCGTCGAGGAGATCCGCGAAGCGATGGGCGAACTCATCGCGCGCGACGTATTCGGCAAGTCGGTACTCACGCTGTGAGCGGCCCCGGCACCGGGCAGGACCCCGCCGCGCACGACCGGATCGAGTATCCGATCGCCCAAAAAATCCCGCGCGAGGTCCTGGACGCCGAGGCCGAACGGCTGGCCGAACTCTCCAGCGCTCCCATCCACCGCCGCGCCGGCGGATACGCCCGCCTGGCCGGTCCCGGCTTCATGGCCGCGGCCCTCACCCTCGGCGCCGGCACCCTCACCTCGTCGATGCTGTCGGGAGCCTCCTTCGGCTACCGCACCCTGTGGCTGATCTGGCTCTCCTGCGGTCTCGGCCTCTTCATGATGGCCGCGATGGCGCGCTTCACCTGCAAGGGCGGCTTCCGCATCATCCAGGTGCAGAACCGGCGCCACTCATGGCTGATCGGCTCCCTCATGACCGCGCTGGTCGGGACGGCCGCAGTCGCGGTCATCTTCAACTTCGGCCAGGTCGCGCTCGGCACCCACCTGATCGAGTCGCTCGCACCGTTCGCCGGCTTCTCGTTCCCCGCCGAGTACAACTGGATCGTCTACGTGGCCATCACGAGCTGGCTGATCCTCAGCTACGGACGCCGGGGCGGCACCGGCACGCGGCTGGTCGAAGGGGTGATGAAGGCCGGTATCGCGATCATGATCGTGGCGTTCGGCGCGGTCCTGCTGGTCGTGGGCGTCGACTGGGGCGCCGCCGCGCGGGGCACCTTCGTGCCGTGGCTCCCCGGGGGTGGGGAGGGGCTCGACCTCTTCATCGCGTCGTCCGCGGCCGCCGTCGGCGTGATGGACTGGGTCTTCTTCAACTACGCCGGGCTGGGGAGGGGCTGGGGCCGCAACCACGAGTCCCTGGCCCGCTTCGACGTCATCGCCGGGCTCTTCCTGCCCTTCGTGCTGGTCAACTTCCTGGTGATCAGCGTGTTCGCGGCCACGCTGTTCCCGCAGGGCATCACACCCGAGTCGGCGCCCGAACTGGCCGCCGCCCTCATGCCGCTCCTGGGGCCCACCTGGTCGCAGATCCTCTTCTACGTGGGGTTCCTCGCCGTCCCGATCACGACCACCGTGGGCATGAGCCTGGCCGGCGCCATGGCCATTCACGAGGCCTTCGGCTGGGAGCCCGACACCGCGTCGTGGCGCTGGAAGATCAGCGCGCTTCTGCCCCAGATCGCCTTCCTGGCCGCCTGGAACGCGCGCCCGGTGTGGCTGGTGATCGCGATCGCGGCCTTCCTCTCGCTCGCCAACAACGTCGTCGGCTGGTCCATGTACCTGCTGCTCAACGACCGCAAGGTGCTGGGCGCCGACCGCTGCAAGTCGTACCTCTGGAACCTGGGGATCCTGCTGCAGGTGACGCTGCTGAACGGGATCGCCATCACCTACGTCTTCAACCGCCTGGGGTGGTGGTGATGGCCGGCGGAGGCAACGCGGGCAGCGGCAACGGCGCGGGCGGCGCGCTCCAGCGGCTGCTCAAGCGTCGCATCGGACCATGGTCGGGGCGCGTTTGGGGACTCGTCCTCAACCTGGTCGCCAACGCGGTCACGCTGTGGGGCGTGTCGCTGCTGCTGCGCACCGGAAGCGGCTGGCACTGGATCGTGATCGGAGGCGTGGCCACGGCCGTCTGCATGGCCGCGCTCGCGCTGCCCGACCGGTCCGGCGATCCGGGGGAATGACCAACCTCGGCTACTGGCTGAGCGACGCGCGCGCCGAATACCCCGACCGGATCGCGCTGATCGACCTGTCGCGCATGCCCCCCCGCCAGGTCACCTACCGCGAACTCGACGAGCGCATGGACCGTGTGGCGAACCTGCTGGCCACGGCCGGCATCGGGGCGGGGGACCGGGTCGCGCTGGGCATCGGCAACCGCTTCGAGTTCGTCGAGATCATGTTCGGCGCCATGCGATGCGGTGCCGTCCCCGTGCCCCTCAACTTCAAGCTCTCGGCCGAATCGCTCACGCACGTGCTGACCGACGCCGGCTGCCGGGCCGCGTTCGTCGAGACCGCGGTGACCGAGCGCTCGGCGCAGGTGGTCGAGCAGCTGGGGATCGAGAAGAGGTGGGAGGTCGGCGGTCGCGGCGCGGCAGGCGAGTCCGCACGCACCGGCTGGTTCGACTATGCAGCCGCCCTTGCGGGAGCGTCACCCGGCTACGATCCCCCCGTCCTGGGCGCGCATCACCCGGCCTTCCAGCCGTACACGTCCGGGTCGACGGGGAAGCCCAAGGGCGTCGTGCTCAACCACGAGGGGCAGATCTGGTGGGTGCGGTGCCTGAAGAGGTACTGGCCGGCGGGGCCGGACGACCGGGCGCTCGCGGCGGTGCCGCTCTACCACAAGAACGCGATGGCGGGGGCGGTGAAGCCGCTGCTGCAGGCGGGCGGATCGGTCGTGATTCTCCCCGGGTTCGAGCCGGTGGCCTTCCTGCAGGCGCTGAGCGCATACCGATGCACGCAGGTCGGTGCGGTCCCGGCGGTGTTCACGATCCTGCTCGACCATATGAACCTCATACGCAGGCTCGACTTTTCGGCGCTCAGGAAGGTCGTGCTCGGGTCGGCGCCGGTGCAGCCGGAGCTGATGGACGCGGTGGAGCGTGCGTTCGGCGTGCAGGTGGGCGAGAGCTACGGGCTGACCGAGGGCGGGCCGGTCATGCTCGGGCCGCCGGTCGATGGGCGTCCGGTGCCCAGGGGAAGCTGCGGCGCGCCGTGGCCGGAGGGCGAGGTCAAGCTCGTGCGCGACGGCGTCGAGGACGCGCGGTACGGCGAGCTGTGGGTGCGCAATCCCGGGGTGACGACGGGGTATCACAACCTGCCCGAGGTCAACGCGGCGCGGATCCGGGACGGGTGGCTCGCGACCGGCGACCTGTTTCGGCGGGACGACGACGGGTTCTTTCACTTTCGCGGGCGCACCGACGACATGTTCAACTCGGGCGGCGAGAACATCTACCCCAAGGAGGTCGAGGACCTGCTGCTGTCGCATCCGGATGTGCTCGATGCGGCGGTGGTGCCGGTGCCGCATGCGGTGAAGGGGGAGGTGCCCGCGGCGATGGTGAGGGTAGCGTCGGGGTCGGCGGTGACGGCCGAGGCGCTGAAGATGTTCACGCTGGAGCGGGGGCCGGCATACGCGCATCCGAGACATGTCGTGCTCGTGGGGGATATGCCGCTGACGGGGGTGGGCAAGGTGGACCGGGCGCGGATCGTGGAGGTGTTGCGGGCGGCGATGCCCGGTCAGTAGACGTCCAGGTCGGCGGCGGACACCACGCGGCCGGTGTAGCCGGCTTCGCGGATCTCCCGCAGCAGGTCCTCGTCGGTGGCGCCCCAATACAGCTGGTGGTACATGACCAGGAGTTCCGGGCGTGCCCGCGTGGCGATGTCGGCGAGCTCCACCGTCGAGGTGTGCGACGCCGCGTGGTACCTCTGCCACACCGACGGGCGCGTGCGGAACGCCTCGGCCGAGTAGACCTCGTGGACCAGGATGTCGCAGCCGTTGCACGCGTCGACCAACGTCTCGCTCGGCCGCGCGTCGCCGGAGATGACGATGGACCGCGCCGCCGCGCCGTCCGGGCCGCCCCTCGCGTCGAAGCGGAAGCCGAGCGGGTGCGGCCAGGAGCCGTGCAGCACCGGGATCGCGGTGACGCGCACGTTGTCGTCCTCGTAGACCAGGCCGCCGGTCGTCTCGGTCACGGGCGACCGGTAGGCGTCCGGGTTGTCATCGTGCGGCTCCAGGCCGAAGAGGCGGTTGTGGATGTCCTGCTGCCACGCGGCCTGAATATGCCGGATCATCGAGGCCGTACCCGGCGGGCCGAAAATGCGGATGGGGTCCGGGCGCTCCAGCACCCACGGGATCAGGATGACGTCGGGGAGGCCGACGGTGTGGTCGGAATGCAGGTGGGAAAGGAAGAGGCGGTTCAGCCCCGGGGGCGCGAGCGCGTCGATTCCGTGTTCACGAACGGCCGCCGCCGCGCGGCGCACGACTCCCGCTCCCGCGTCGACCAGGTAGGCGCGGCCGCCGGCCACGACCGCCACGGCCGGGCCCGAGCGGTCGGGGTCGGCGTTGGGGGTTCCCGTGCCGAGGATGACGAGGCGGGCGGCGGACCCGGGGTCCGAGCCGGCCTCCTGCGCCGGGGCGGGAGCGGCGAACGGCGCGGCCAGGGCGGCTACGAGAAGGGTCGCGGTGACTTCGGTCTTCATTGAACGGCTCCTTCGCTGGCGGCGTCAGCGCCTGATTGTGAAACGCTTCACAAGCCCCAAGCTGCCGCGCGGACGGCTTGCACGCAAAGAGCGGGGCCGCGCGACCGCGGCCGCCAGGCGCTTGCCCGCTCCGAACGCGCCTCCGACTATGTCATTCCACCGAAACCGCAGCAGGAGACCCACCATGCGCCCGGCACTCCCCGCGGCCAAGCGGCCGCTCTCTCTTCTTCTCCCCCTGCTTCTTGCGTGCGCATGGCCTCTTGCGGGTTGCACGCCCGCCGGCGACGCGGCCGACGACAGCGGCGGCGCCGAAGCTGCAGGCGCTGCCGACGCAGCCGACGACCTCGCCGCGCGGGTCGAGGCCCGGCTCGCCACCCTGGACGCCACGAGCTCGCTGTGGGCGAAGCACATTCCGACAGGGCGCGAGATCGCGATTCGGGCCGACCTGCCGATGAACACGCTGAGCGTGATCAAGGTGCCGATCATGGTCAGGGCGTTCCAGGACCACGCCGAGGGGCGCCTGGACCTGGACGCGCGCCATACCGTGGGGGCGGACGACATGCGGCGGGGCAGCGGGCTCATCCAGACGTTCGCGCCAGGGCTGAACCCCACGCTGCGCGGGCTGGTCACGCAGATGATCATCACGTCGGACAACACCGCGACCGACATGGTGATCGACCTGGTCGGGATGGAGCGCGTGAACGAGATGCTCGCGGCGAACGGCTACGAGCAGACGCGGCTCAAGCACACCACGCACCGCCTGTTCCTGGAGACGTGGATCCGCACCGATCCCGCGAACGCGTCGCTCTCGGAGCGCGAGGTGTTCGAGCGGGGCTTCCCGTCGGACGAAGGCTCGGCCGAGCGCTTCTTCGCAATAGAGGGCGATTCGACGATCTGGCTCGGGCGGACGACCGCGAGGGAGATGGGGCGCCTGCTGGAACAGATCCTCGAGGGTGACCTGGCCGACCGGGCAGCCAGCGACGAGATGGTGCAGATCATGGTCGGGCAGTTCTACACGACCCGGCTGCCGCGGATGGTGCGCTTCCAGGGGGTCTCCGTCGCGCACAAGACCGGGGACTGGCCGCCGTACGCCGGCAACGACGTCGGCATCCTCTTCCATGAGGGGGGCCCCACCATCGTCTCGGTGTTCACCAACCAGAGCCGGGGCAGCTTCTTCGAACTGGAGGAAACCCTGGGCATGATCACGCAGGATATCGTGGAGGCATGGAGATGAACGCGCGCAGATTCGCTGCCCTGGCAGGCACGCTGCTCGTCGCCGGCTGTGCACCCGACCGCCCCCTTTCCCCGGCCCTCGCCCGCGGAATCGACGCCGTCTTCGCCGACATGGACCGGCCCGGCTCGCCCGGCGCCACGGTGTCGGTCATCCGGGACGGCGAAATCGTCTTCTCGCGCGGCTACGGCTACGCCCAGATCGAGCACGGCGTCCCCGTGACGCCCACCACGGTCTTCCACGTCGCATCGGTGTCCAAGCAGTTCACCGCCATGGCCGTCACCCTGCTCGCGGCCGAGGGCGCGCTCTCACTCGACGACCCCGTCCAGCGGCACCTCGATTTCGTCCCCCACTTCGAGCACCCCACCACCGTCCGCCAGCTGATCCACCACACGAGCGGCATCCGC
Source organism: Gemmatimonadota bacterium (assembly GCA_009838975.1). Classification (GTDB taxonomy): domain Bacteria; phylum Gemmatimonadota; class Gemmatimonadetes; order Longimicrobiales; family Gaopeijiaceae; genus Bin94. Next base: position 14,356 of record VXQO01000098.1, read on the forward strand.
GACCAATGGCAGCTCCTCGGCATCTCCGGATGGCGCCTCGACGACGTGATCACCACCGAGCAGATCGTCGGCCTCATGGCCCGCCAGCGCGAGCTCAACTTCGTGCCCGGCTCGGAGTACCTCTACTCCAACATGGGCTACACCCTGATGGCGCAGACCGTCGAGGCCGTCAGCGGCATGTCGTTCCCCGAGTTCACCGCGGCCCGCATCTTCCGTCCGCTGGAAATGGACCGCACGCACTTCCACGACGACCACCGGCACGTGGTCCCGGATCGCGCCTATTCCTACGCGCCGGTGGCCCCAGGCGCGGACGCCGACGAGGGCGCCGCGCCGGACGACGCATCGGGCCCCCGCTTCACCAAGGCGGTCCTGAGCTACGCCAACGCCGGCGCCACAAGCCTCTTCACCACCGCCGACGACCTCGCCCGCTGGCTCGACAACTTCCGCCACGAAACGGTCGGCGGCCCGCGGGTCATGGCGATGATGAAGACCCGCGGCATCCTCAACAGCGGCGACACGATTCCCTACGCCCACGGCGTGATCTTCGGCGAGCACCGCGGCCTGCAGACCATCGGGCACTCGGGCGGCGACGCGGGCTTCCGCACCCAGGTCAACTGGTACCCCGAGGCCAACACCGGCGTGGTGGTGCTCACCAACGTCGCCAACGGAAACCCGGGCGGACGCGCGCGCCAGGTGGCGGAGGTCGTGCTCGCGGACATGTTCCCGGAGGAGCCGGAGGAGGATGAGGGCGGCCCGCCCACCCAG
>VXQO01000016.1 GCA_009838975.1 Gemmatimonadota bacterium
GCCCGTTGGTGATGCAGGCTCGCAGCACTGTTCTGCCCTCGAAGACTGCGGTTGATACCCAGAACCGGCCGTCCCGGCGAACGGCATCGACGTAGTTCCGAACGGCCTCATGGCCTTCGGGCGGCACGAGACATGCGACCGCCATGGGAGAGTCGTTCACGAGCGACCAACCGTCGCGCTGCAACCGCCGCGCGAGTCTGTCCGCCAGTCGAAGGGCGCGTTCGACATGGCCGGCGTATCCCGTCCAGCCCGCTGCTGCGAGTGCAAGGAACAGCCGCAGGCCGACGAATCGGCGCGACCACTGGCTCGAGTTGACGAAGAAGTCCTTGGCCGTGTCGCTTCTGGGCATGTAGCTGGCGTCAACCCGGAAGACCTGACCGGCCACATCCGGTCTGGAGGTCAGGAACATGCCGGCTCCCATGGTCGTTGCGAACCACTTGTGGGCGTCGATCGTGATCGAGTCCGCTCGCTCGATGCCCTTGAGAGCACCGCCGGTATCGCTTGCGATCAGCGCACCACCCCATGCCGCGTCGACATGGAACCACATGCCGTGCTCCCTTGCCAGTTCGCCGCAGCGGGTCAACGGATCGACCATGCCCGCGCTGGTGGTGCCGGCCGTCGCCGCGATCATGACAGGCATGCGACCGTTGCGGATGTCCGTCGCGATCGTTTCGGCCAAAGCACCGGGGCCCATGCGTCCTCGCCCATCGGTCTGGATCAGCCGGACGGCGTTGCGCCCGATGCCCCCGGCGTGAGCGATCTTCAGCCATGCCAGATGGCTCTCCTCCGACACATAGAGGCGCGGCGGACGGGCGAATGCCTGCAAGCCGTCATCACCATACGCCGGACATCCTGCCTGAAGAGCGCAGAGCATTGCCGTGAGGTTCGCTTCCGATCCACCGCTTGTGAAGTGCCCGCCCGACGCATCCGGCATGCCGGCCCTGCGCGCCACTTCCCGGATCACATGCAGTTCGATCTCCACCGCCGCCGGCGCATGCGAGTGGACGCAGACTTGGGGGTTGAACAAGGAGGCGATGCGGTCGGCGCACTCGGAAGCAAACGTCGGCGCAGGGTTGAACAGGCCAAGATAGCCCGGATGCGTCACCTGTACCGTGCCGGTCTCGAGCCCCCCGATCACCCATTCCATCACGTCCGCCAGCTCCCTGGGCTGGTCAAATTCCATGTTTCGCAGCTCCCGGAGCCACTCGCCGGACGGACCATCGGGCACTACGTCGCGCGACGGCAAAAGACGCCGCGCCGCGACCAAGCGTTCGGTGAGCGCGTGGTCCGCCGCCGTCAGGGAATCATGGTCGGGGAACAGCGAATCGTGCGTCATGGCACGCCCCCGGCCTGCCCCATCTCGGTGCGGCCGATGGATTGCCGGCTCGCTTCCCACGCCAGCATGCAGCGTTTCCGCGTGACGCCCCCGGCGTAGTTGCCCGCGATCCCCCCCGCGCGGATCACGCGATGGCATGGGATGAGGAAGGCGATAGGGTTTCTACCAACCGCGCTCCCCGTCGCCCGAGCCGCCTTCGCGCTACAAACCTCTTCGGCCACACGACCGTAGGTGACGACCTTCCCGGGAGGCACGCGCAGCAGGGCGCGCCAGACGGCCAGTTGGAAGTTGGTCCCGCGCACATGGACGGTCAGCGGGCGGCTCTCAGCTTCGAAGGGCGCCGAGAAGATGGACCGCGCCAGTGTCGTTGCCCTCGATTCGTCGCGTTCGAGCGACGCCCGCCCCCAGGCCCGGTGGAGAGCCTCCTTCTCAGTGGCGACATCCCCGTCGGCGACAAACCCAACCCGACAAACGCCGCGCTCGGTCCAGGCGACGAACACAGGCCCGAACGGTGACTCCCCGGTGCCGAAGTGGATCGTCAGCCCCGCACCCCTGCTCCGGTACTCTCCCGGCGTGACGGCTTCCACGGTTACGAAGTGATCGTGCAGCCTGCCCGGCCCGGAGAGCCCGCTGCCATGGGCGGCCGCGAGCACGGGCTCGGAGCTGTCGAGCAGCTTCTTGGCGTGCTGAACGGTGAGAAACTCGAGAAAGCGCTTGGGCGTGACGCCGGCCCAGCGCGAGAAAAGCCGGTGCAGATGGCTTTGGCTCAGACCGATGTGCGTCGCCAACTCCGCGAGTTCCGGCTGGCGCTTGCGATGCCGGGCCAGATAGCGAATGGCCGCCTCGATTCGGTCGTAGTCGGTCGTGTTCATGCGAGACTCCGGAGATCATCGATGGGAACCTCCAGTAACTTGAACACTCCTAATGCTTGAAATCGACCCGATCCTTGCCATGCGATGGCGACGCGGAAGGCTGCCCGCTGGCGTTGAGTGGTTTCCAGCGCAACGAACCGCCACCGCGCCCCGGGTGGCGCGGGCGACCAATGGGGGCCATGGCGCCGGGTGAGATTGAACGGTTCCGGCACGTCGGCGGCCTTCCCAGCGGAGGACTGACGGTTGTGGAGCGACCTGCCGGGGAAGATGACACGGGCATGTCCTATGCCGATTGTCCCCGCTGCCGATCCAGGCATTTCGAAGGGCTGGGTCGCTCTGGGCCGCGGCCTTGACGGCCGACCATCGGTATCGCGGGCGGCTTCCCAAGGCGATCCGGTACCCGACCCCTAGAGCGCCCCATCGGGCCCTCGCCTGTGCAGCGTGCGGTCGCCAGGGGCGGCTCTCGGGGTCATGGGCGTGGCCATCGGACGCCCGTCGTGATGGAGAGGGAACGAGCGCTGGTTCCCGTGATTCGAGAGTCACAGCGGAGGTTGCCGCTGTTGCGAGCGTGGTGGTCTTGGGCGGGGCGCTGATACACCGATGATGAGCCCCGCGGTATGGTTGAGCACCAGCGACCATCCAACCCGGAGGACCACCAATGACGACTATCGAGAGGCTCCGCGCGTTGGCCCGCGATCTGGCTGGCGAAGCCTGGGACTAACAAGCGCCGCCACCTAGTCGCGCAGGCGCATGTCCGCCGGAAGGCTGCCAAGACGGTGATGAAGCAGGCTGACGCGATCCAACGAGAAGATGCCATCTTCGAAGACCCCACCGAGGCGTCACGACTACGCCTATCCAGACGGGCGGTGGCCCGGCTGCCCTATTCGTAGCTGTGTCAGGAGTTCGATTCGGACGCATCGGCGATGATTCTTCGTAGCTCCGCCAGAGTAAGCGCCCGCTTCGCCCTTCGGTGAATCATTCTGTGGCAATTGGCGCAGACTACGGCCAAATCGGTGGCGGCATCCACTTCGACGCCCTCAGGTGGTGCTGCGCCCAGCTCTTGAACGTGATGCACTTCGACGAACCCGCGACCCCAGGCTCCGTACGTACGTCCGAAATCGAAGCCGCAGACTTGGCATAGGTACCCGTGGATCCTTAGGGCGGCCGCTCGTAACCGGGGGCTGCGCTCGCGCGTTCTTGAGACCACCGCCCGGGATCGCCCCTCTAGTCCGAGAGAGACCTCTTCCTCGTCGGCCCGCATGGATTCCGCGTCGAGATCGTCGAGAACCGAGGGTGGGAGGGAGGCGACGCCCGAGTCACAAAACGAACGGGCAGCCTGCCACAATTCATCCTCAGATCGCGAACCCCATATGTCGAAAATCGTCGCGTAGCGCCCGCGAAGCGGCGCGGGTCCATCATCGCGACCCCGCCAGCCGCGGCGCCCGGAGTCGACGTGACCGTCGAACTGGTCACGCGCGGCCTTTAGGCTGTTGTGGAAGGAACCGAGGGAGCGCCCTGCCCCAAGCGTTTCGAAAAACGCCGCGTACGCTCCCCTCCACGAGTCGGCGCCTAGCTGCGGGGGCGGCAACCGTTTACGCCCTTCAACCTGCCGGCCACACCGAGACAGGAAGAACGCCACAAGAAGGAACTCATCGCTCCGTTTAACGGCCATGGTACCTCATCGCAACCCCTCTCGGTGGTCCGCCTTCGTGTCCTTGCGCTCTCCAACCATGTCGGAGACCTGCGCAACACGGCTGTCCCGTCCTCCCCTCCCTATTGAACTTAGGGAGATTCCTTTGCCCTGGTTCGCGCCACCGTCCTGCTTACCATTTGAACGGCGGGACCAAGCGCACGGTCGTACCTTGGTTGGCCCTGATCGATCACCGGTTGGTTCGCACCCGAGCCAGCACCTTGCGGTTGATTTCACGCCGCTTGGTCATCTGCCGAGCTGAGAGCTTCCGCTTCCGCCACGTATCGAGGTAGAAGTCGCGTTCCCAGTCGTTGATCCAGCGCTTGGCGAAGGCATGCTCGATCACGTGAACGTTGAACGCCTTCGTCTCGTCGGCGGTGACACGCTTGATCGCAGCAAACATCCGGTCTGAAGAAAGCTTCATGAACTTCTTGACGCAGACGTTCCCGACAATGGCCCTGTTGTGGTTCTTCCTGTTCCGCAACACGCAGAGCTCGTTGATTGGGAAGTGGCCACACAGGCAAGTCTCCGGCTTACGCTGGATGTAGATGTCCTCGATCCGCCATTCCAACCGCGCGCGATCCCAATCAGCGGCCTCGCTGAGCTCGACGATCCTCCTTCCCAACGCAAAACCGTGATGTGACCCTGTTGTTTTGGTCGGCATTTGCGGTGCCAAATCCTCCTTGTGGGGATGCTACCCTCAGCATTGGAAGAGAGATCGTGCGGTCCCAGTGGAACCTAGAGGAGATCCCTCGGGGAATCACGCCCCCTCTCGGGACGGTTTGCGGCGCGCGTAGGTTGGCCGTGCCTGTCCCAAACGCAGTTAGGCGCTACGGTCGCTCCCCGTCGGTTCGCGCATTCCATCGAGCCGTGCCTCGCCCGGGTCACGTCACCGCAGGGCGGGGATTCTGTCAGGTACCGCTGGTGCGCACAGATCTTCGAGGCCCACCCCGAAGACCCCGGCACCGCGAAGTAGTTCACCAGCGCGAGCAGGTTGGTCGACGGCGGTCGGCGGGAGGCTGCTCGACGCAGCCGCCGCCCCCGTACTCCACATCTCTGTGTCCGTGGTGATGGTGCCCAACTTGGCTTCCTGGCGGCAGGTCGCAACGACGAACTGCCAGTAGTAGATGAGCGGACCGTTCCGTTCCCCGTGGCCCCGCGCTGCTCGCTGTAGCTGGAGCTGACGGATTGGGCTCGGGAATCACATGATCTCCCACTCCAAGCCCGAAAGCTGATCGAGCAACGGCCTATCTACGTGGGTCGCGTTCCTCCAGCTTGACGGTGCTGCGGCAGCGTGGCCGTCATGCTCTAGTGCGGAAACAAATCGTTGTTCGTCCGGTAACCGTTCTGGCGTCCATCACGTCGCCACCCTGAAGCCCCACTCCATCCAAGTCTGCAATTGCGCGTCGTAGTGGCTCTTCGGTAAACCGACGACAAGCAGGTGGCGAGCTCGGGTCATTGCCACATACGCTAGCCGCCGATCTTCCGTGTTGTCGCCCCGCAGTACCGCCGCCAGCACGGAGTTCCAGAATCTTGTACCGGCGATTACGAGCACCGCGTCGATACTCTCGCCTTTCACCTGATGAATCGTGTCCTGCCGAACTTCCGGGAACTCCTGGACCGATTCGAAGAGCGGCAGAGACTTCTGGTCGGGCGAGAGTCCGGTTGCTTTGATGTACCGCCCGACCGTCGTACTACTTTGCAGGCCGATTTCCTTGATCAAGCTCGTCAAACGCGTTCGCATGGAACGAATCCACGTATCACCAAGCTGAGACACCGGTGCTAGTCGGTCCGGACTCTTGACGAACTTCCAGATTGCCAATTCCACAGCCGCGCGCTCACGCGATGTCGGGTCGTTATCGATACGCTCCCACCGAGGATCGTCACCTGTGAGTTCACACACGATGCTCTCGACAGCCTGCGATGCCCCACGGTAATCGTGGCGCGAGTCGCGACGGAACGCGGCTTCAGCGAGAAGCCTCGTCTTGCCCTGGAGCTTTCTGTAGTTCACCTTGCCTCTCACTGACTCCAGTTGGCTGTGCCCTCGGCAGACAACGGCAGCGCGGTTGATGCTGACTCCCGCTTGGCCCGCCAGAGATTGAAATGCCGCTAGGCAATCGGAAAACATGTTCGATGATTCCCTAACTACAAATCCTCGGCGCCACTCGTTCGCTCCATCACCAGCGCCGGTGAATAACGCGTTCCCTCCCACGTTGCGGACGGCCGCGGCAATCTGGTTGTTGCAACGAAACGACTGACTCAATGGCTTCCTCGGAATCGACCACTTCGTCTCCAGATTGGTCAGCGAGGTCGCATCCGCCATACTGAACTCGTAGATGCACTGGTCCGGGTCACCAACGAGCGTAATCCGTGCTCCCTTCTCTCGTAGGAAGTCCAGGAGGACGAGCAACCATTCATTTGAGTCCTGTGCTTCATCAACGATGATCTCGGGGAAGCGCCTGGCGAGCAGCTCTGCGATGTGAGGTCTCTTGAACAAGAGCTCCCAGGCCCAGAACATGCGCTGGGCGTGTGTATAGAAACCCAACGACAGCAGATAATGAACGGCATTGTTAGCGACGGTGAAAGGCAGATTCCCGATGGTACGTGGCCCCTTGAAGCGGATCTCGTCGCCATCCGGATAGGGAATGACTTCCCATGCCGGAACGGGTGTCCTTTGGCCGCGCTTGCCGGCCGTCCACACCTCCATGCGCCTATTCTTCCGGTCGCCCGGACGTGGGCCTGGAAACAGCCTTGGCCGCTTGTCTGCGCCGGTGATCAGATGGCCAAACGGTGCGAGAACATAACGTTCAACGAATGAGTCAAACGTACCGACGTAGTTCGGATCGGCGAGGAGATCCCTTCGGCCTACGTTGATCGTGGCAGCTTTGAATTCGCGGATGGCAGCGTTTGTGAACGACAGTAGGGCGAGTCCACCGACAGGATGAGGCCAGTTGGCCGCTCTCCAGATAAAGCGTCGACATGATGTCCAGGTCTTTCCGCTTCCCGGAGCTGCACGCAAGAGAAACTCCAACTCCTCGGCGAAAATCGCATCCTCTTGCTGGTCTGTCGGGCTCTGCGCGAGAATCGTCTCGCGGAGCCGATCAATCGAGGTCATCATTTGCGCCCTCCCTGAGAACTCCCAAGTGCTTCAGGGCATTGCGAATATAGGTGGGGACAGCGTCGGGCCCGAGGTCACATCCGTCCAACACACCCGCAAGTTCCTGGGCAAACTGGCCCTTGAAAACTCTGGATGCCAAGAAGGTGCTCAGGAATGCATCTGCTCTGTCATCCGCAGATGCCAGGGAGCCGAGATCAAGCTCGAGTGTTGCTCCCTTCTTGGGATGAAGCTCCTTGAAGGCTGCAATCATGTGCGGCAGCATCGCATCAGAACGAGCGAGTTCATGCTCAAAAGTGACCTCTGACATTTCAACAGCAAGATTGGGCACGTCGGACTCGAGCGCTTTCAGGCCAGCTGCGGTTGCCGACCTCTCTCCACCGATCTCCTTCGCGTCACCGTCTGTAAGAATGACGACCGGCACACCAAGCCGTTCCGTTCCGAACAATGGAATGAACGCGTTGAAGTTGATCCCATCTGCGTTCAGAACGGTGACGGACGACTCCTTCAGGTTGCCACCTGACATCTTGGCCAGAACAGGAAGGAGCAGCGCCTCGGCGATCCCCTCCACCATCAAGATGCGTCGGGCGAAAAACAGCTCCCCGCGCGTCGCATCGAGATACCGCTGGAGCTTCTTCTTGATCTTTTTGCCAATCGTGATGGAACAGACCGAGACCGTGCTGACCTTGCCATCACATTCATGAACGGATACGACCGAGTCGATAGGGGCTTGACTCGCCAGGATAGGAGAGTGGCTGCTCGCGATGACCTGGACTTCATTACCTTCGGGATTGCTGGCGACGTTGGCTAGATGCCTGAGAAAGAGCATCTGTAACTGTGGGTGCAGATGCGCTTCGGGTTCCTCGACCAAGATTGACCGGAAAGAGAACTGTGGACTCCGCCGGAGCGTTCCCAGAGTCGCGGATGTGAAGATCAAGTTGTTGTAACCAAGCCCATTGAGCGCAAACGGTAGTCCCTCGATCTCAGGCTGTAGGCCTGCAATGATGCGACGGAAAGTTGGGTCGGTGAAGATCAGCTCCGACTTCTGGGTCAGTTCACTGCCCGCGATAGCTACCATCTGTGCATTGATGTCGCGCCTTGCGTCGTCAACTGGCTTCAGAGTTCGGATGTTCTCATTTGCATCCCTGGCGATGGCCTCAAAGTCGGCACGCTGATTCTCCTCAGTAAGGCGGTCGATCAGGCGGGACACCTGCGAATACTGACCAGGCCGCAGGCCTCGCTGGGGGTCACGCAGTGGCTGCAAGTAGATCGTCGAAAGTTGGTCGTAGTGGTTCGACGGAAGCGAGCCGCCTTCCGTCTCGCCACCCCACATCTTCACGTTGCAACGATTCGTCGTCTCGTTGAATTCAACGCGGGCGTTGACCTGCATCTCGAACTTACCATCACCGATATCGACGAGGCATTCTTGAAAGTGGACTTCGTCTTCATCCTCCAGTCCGGCGAACGTGCAGGATACCTCGATCGGCGCGTGTTCGGTACCGACACGGAAGTCATTCTCCGAAAGCCGGAGGGAGTCAAAATCACGACTAGGGAACAACATGAGGCGCAGTGCATCGATGATCGTCGTCTTACCCGAGTTGTTCTCCCCGACCAACACCGTCAGCCCGCGCGGAAAACTCACCGTGAGCGTGTCGATTTTTCGGAAGTTGCGGATCTTTAGTTCACGGAGCCACATCTGCGTGACCTCCGTTTCTGGTGTAGCTACTCATGTCGTGATCCTCCATCCGCCTCGGTCCCGCGTTCGCCCGCGCGCGGTTGCCAGATGATGGTTGAGGGCACGCCGTCGACCCATCGCTCCACGCACACGATCAGGTCCCTAACATCCGGCACCGCGTTGTCGACTACCACCTCGGCAATAGCCCGGCGGGGTCCCCGCTTTCTCCTTGAAGCGTAGTAGTCGAAGTCACGCAAGGGGACGAACGTGTCCCGGCCACGGGGAACTGCCCGGTAGGCAGTACTCCCTGTGTTGATCGTGGCAACCTGAATGAGATCTTCGTACCGGTCCACGAGCCTTCGCGTACTGACCGTAAGGACAGTGTGCGGGGTCTCTGCGGTACGCTCGTGCGTCGACCATGCTCTGGAGGCGATCTGGCGTCGCCCAAAAAAACACGCGCCGATTCAGGTTTCTATACCAGTCTTCAGAACTCATCCCGTGCGTCAAGCAGCTGGCTAGCTTTCTGTCGCTCATCGGTTTCTGGTCACGCACCACGGCTCGGCCATGAATCGGATGACTAATCGCTACCGAGTCAGGTCGGTGTGCGGCTTCGATGTGCCGTCGCTCCTCTTCGCCGGTCTCGAAGAGGTCCAAGAGCGCGCTTGTGGAAAGCAGGCCGTGTTCGCGTATCGAAGGCCACGAATCTACGTGGGCCATGTGGTAGACTCTCGGAAAAGCCGCAACCAACTCGTCGCCGGTCAACGCCCGCCCCACTTTCGACGGTCAATGATACTCCGTTCAGGATGCCGGAAGCGGGTAACCACCAAGGATACGGGGGCCGACGCGACGCGCTCGATCTCTTCGATGAATTGAATCGTCGTCTCGTCCAACTGCTCGAACCTCCGAGCGTCCTCGTTCTTTTTCTGGATGTAGTCGGCGAATGACAGGGCGATGTCGGTTGGCCCGTTGAGCGAGGCGGAGTTCCGGAGCAGGGTCCAATTGAACTCTGCGACCCGCCTAAGCTTGTTGGACGTGCTCGAGTGCTCCTGCTTGCGGAGCTGACGCGCGTCCTGACCCGAGCGGCGAGCGACCTCGGTCCAATTGATCTCGCGTCCCATTGGGCCGGATGGCCCCTTCACCCGTATCGGATAGGAACGGACGACCATGATTACTCTCCGCACCCTACCCGGCGCGATCCCCGCCTCGGCCAGACAGCCGCTCACAGTTGTGTCGCGCGAGGTCACGTGAGGGTAGGAACCGTGGTGTAGGCTTAGCCCAGTGCCCTGAGTCCCTTCCAAGAAGACACGCTGGCCAGCTCGAAAGGCATCGTCCAGAATCTCGACGGTCCGTCGACGGTACTCCTGGAGTTCCGGCACGCAGCCTGCGAGCCGTACCTTCGGCTCGGCGCGTGGCCGGAGCACCTTTCTCGAGGTGGCCTCTCCGACCCCACGCTTCGTGGATCCGATTGCGGACATGCCCTTTCCGTCCGCACTACCCAGTTTCTCCCGTTTCACGTCGGCGTCCTCGATGACCATGGCGTTCGGGTCGATGTGAAGGGTCGAACTTGTCCTGCCGGAATCGGCAATTTCGGACAGAAGGTCGGGAACGCGGATAACTGCTCCCGGTCCGATGACCACCTTGGCCGATTCGTTCTCCCGAGTTCCGGACGGCAGGTGGTGATATGTAAGTGCCCCCTCCTCCCGGTAGACCTGGTGGCCCGCGTTCGGCCCGCCGACCCGAAGCAACACATCGTACTCGGGCGCGAGATAGGACGCGATGTGTCCTTTCCCCTCGCTTCCCCACTGTCCACCGACAAGCACGTCGACCAATCGTGAGTAGCTTCGCCCATACAGCCCGAGCCTTGCTGCGGTGCGCACGAGGACATCCTCCGCGTCGCAGCGCTTCGTGTCCACGACGATGTCGGCCATTTCGCCGAGATCGTCGACTCGCGCCTCGGTAGGGTCAGCCCGAACCAAAGCGTAAGAATCCAGTTCCCGCATCTTTGACTGCCGCCGACGGTACCTCCGCCCTAACTCCGCTTCGGAAGCCGTTAGGTGAACGTGAACGACGCTGTTTCCGAACAACCTCCGAAGGCCATCCACCTGACCCTCGATGCGACACGAGTCAACGATTACGTAGGCGGGCTCTGAAATCAGGTTCATTACCGTTCGGGCAACGGCCTGTGCGAGCCACTCACCACCTGTCTTGTCGTCGAGCGTCGCGCCGGCGAGTTGGAGGGCCGCTCGTTCGAATTCCACGGACGGTTGTTCCGCGCGGATCAGTTCGTGCGTCTTGAGAACCGCGATGTCCTCGAACCTTTTCTCGAGTCCGCTAGCAAGTGTCGTCTTACCCGACGACACCGGGCCAGAGATCGCAATGACGCGAAAGGACACTCGAAACCTACGCCCCTAATCGGCCGCCAGCGGCAGCGATGGTTGCTCAGGAACCGGAATCGGCGCGCCTGGTAGGTCGTACACGGTTACCGAGACTCCCCTGAGGGTACATTCCTCACGGATTAGCTCCTCGATGATCGTCCACGCGCCTCTCGCCTCGCCGGCCCCTATCCGCGGCATGTGCAGCGTCGCATTCCTGTCAAGGGCTGCCTGCGTGACGGCGCCAAGAGTCCTTCGGAGGGCTGCATAGCGTATCCGGGGGCTCTTGGAAGGTCCGTAACCGCTTTGCGCGACCATGCTCGCGACGAAAACACGCTCCGCCGCGGATGCGAGCCGAACATTGCCCAGCCGAAGGCTGCGGGTCGCCCAGTCCCGGAAATCCTCGTGAACTGCGGGCCACCTGCTTCGAACGGCCACGGCGAACCCCTTCCCACCCCATGTGCGCGCCTTGTTGTTGACCACCTGGACAATGATCGCTGGGAGTCTGCGAGGCTCGGTGGCGTCGCCTCGCACGTATTCCAGCATTGGGGCGGTCCGCGAGGAAACAGTGCCCCGGAGAACACCGGCGACTCGCGGATAGCGAGATCCGGGATAGGGTGGAATACCTACGCACTCGACGCGATGCGCCGTAGTCCAACCCGGCCAGCGCTCGTCCCGCGTTGCTGTGAAGCCTATGCCGATGCACTCTGCAACGGCCGAGTCGGCAGACACGATTGTTCCCCGGGGAAGAGTTGGTGTGGACGAATACGAGGGGATCGTGTATTCGACGCGATATCCTCCCTCATCCGTTCCCGTCTCGATACGAGAAGCGGCGAAGGCCACCACAGGTGCAGCGCTTACCCGGACGGCCCTGATCAACAAGGCCTCCATCGACACCGCATAGGTTCGTCGCAGTTCGACGAGTCGCTCAATCGTCATGCTTTCCTCTCGGAGTTTCGGAAAGCTACCCAGCGGCATCAGAAGCTCAGCAGCCCCAACGTTGCAGAGCGCCTCAAGCTGCCACTCGTCTCCAGAAAGCTCGGGACGAGCCGCACGATACCGCACGTGCTCGGAGCAGTCGGGGAAGAGTGTGTGGGCTATCTCGTGGGCAACGGAATACCTAACTCGCGCCGCGGGGCGAGTAGGATTGAACTCGATCCGGAATCTCCGACCGCGACCGACCGGAACAGTTCGGGCGTCGCGGACGCCTGCTCTTGCTACGACCTCGATCCCACAAATGTCAGCCAGAAGAAACGGATCGAACGGCGGTCCGCGCCAGCCCTTGTCGAGCGCATCAAGTACGAGTCTCCTCGCCTTTTCGGTGATGGCGTCCACGGGGTCCGAATCGCCCGCCAGAAGCGCTACGGACCGGTTGGTCCATCTCCAGTCATGCATCGTAAATTCGGTTATCCTCCCGTGCGTGAGCGGGCACCAAAGATAACCGAATGGTGCCAGCGCCGCCCCAATCTCAGAGGCCGTCTTGGGCCCAGACGGTGGGACGGCGGTTGGCTCGCGATGGGCCTTGGATGAGAGGCTTTCGATGACGCCGCACACCCATGCGAGAGCCGCCTGCTTGAGGCCGAACTCGCTGCCTTGGGAGTATCAGACCGCCCTTACCCAAGTCCTTTTCGCTGTGGTCGAGGCACATCCCTTGTCATGTGTCAAGAGGCCGAAGAGCGACGCGCGGCGGAAGCGGAAGCCATCTGGAAGTGGCGCGGTGCCCGCGTCGGGGAGGTAGGCACAAGGGCGTCGTCGCTTCGGCGTTTCCATGTGATCAGCGTCGACAGTCACTTGATGATTGCCTCGGCCTGCTCGCGGAAACCGGCTACGCCCTTGGCGAGCACTGCCGGGAGCGGCGAGTGCGCCTTCAGGGTCGCCGCCAAGTCGCGGTTGATCCAGGATATGGTTTCGAGGATGTCCTGGTGACTTCGGTTGAGTCTCCGGTCCCAAACGGGCTCATGGTGGGAGACGCGGTTGCGTAGGTCGCGCAGCGGATCCAGGGCGTGGAAAACCTGGCTGCGCGTGCGCTTGCCTCTGGGCAGGTGCGGGAATCCCTTGGTCGCCAGTGCGGGCCAGAGCCGCGGGCCGCCGGAACGCCCCTGCTCATATGGCCTTTTACACAGGCTCACCCAGAAACCGAATCCCAAGATCGAGATCAGCCGGCCCTCGGTCATCGGACTGCCCCGGGTCCGAATCGTTTCTTTCGCCTCTTCCACCCTCTGACGCTCGTGATCAGCCAGCAGAGAGGGTCGAGCGTCGAGCCAACAGGGAACCCTATGGAAACCAAGAGTTGACTCATCTACGATTTTCTTGGAAACTGTGAAGAGGTGGTTCCGGACGGTAACCTCAAGGGTGTGGAGTGCTGGTTGGAGGGTGCTACACAGCGCTAGGTTCCACAAATACCTAGCCACGCTGTCGACTTCGTCGGTGTCCTCAGGACGAGCGTAGGCACCTAGCCGCTCAGCTGAAAGGGCGTTTTGGAGGCTTCCGATGGATAGCATGGCAAGCTCCGCGGGTTGCGTTTCGGGTGGGAATTGACGATACTCTAGACGTAATTTCTCGGATCGTCCTCTACTGCACACGCCTTCGGGCGCAGCAAGACGCTGAGATAGGAGCCCCGAGGCGGTTCGTCCTCGGGGCTCTTGCGTTTCAGTAGTCGCTAGGGATCCGCGTTGAAGATGACGGGTGGACGCGTCTGGGGGCGAGCAAGATAACCGATGGCCGCAATGACGAACGGAACGAGCCGACCTACGTCGCCCGGGCTGCGGCACGTCAAGGTGGGAGGATGGGATCTCACAGCCTATCCACTTTCACCTACCGAGACGGTCGGCTGGTCGTGTGGCGGCTCGGTTCTGTTGTCGTAGCAGAGCACTCGACCCGGCGCCTGTAATGCGAGAGGGAGCGTCAACGGTCCCGCCAAACTCCCGCTATTCGACCCGGTTTTCCCGCTATTCGAGCCCAACAGCCCCCGATCGCGGCCTAACGGCAAGAACGGCAGATCGTGCAGTCCTATAATAACTTAGACGATTCCTTGCCGGGATTCGCGCCATCTTGGAGACACTTATCAGGCGTGCGCTCTAACCACCTGAGCTACAGGCCCCACTTGAAGTTACGGGATCTCGAAATGGAGTTCCAGCTAATTGATGCCCGCCAATTGGCGGGCATGGAGACCCTCCGGCGATCTTCTAGGGCCTTCCTCAGCTTGTCCTCGTCGGCCCTCTGGTAGCACTGAAGCACCGTCTGCGCCGTCTTCCAGCCGCCGAGCTGGCAGAGCACTTTCAGAGGCTGGTGCATGAGATCCGACGCGAATTTCCGCCTCAGCGAGTGCCAGCCGCGACCGCGCTTGGGCTCCAGCCCTGCAAGCGCTTCCGCCTTCTTCCACCAGACGCGCACCCGCGAACGGTCCAGGCACCGCGAGGGGTCCTTCGGCGCGGGCAACACGGGAGATTCCCGCCCCTCGGGTTCTGCATCCGCGCCTCCTCCAAGACGGCGAGCACCTCGGCCATGACCCAGCGTCCGGTGGCCGTAGCCGGTCTTCTCGTTCTCAGCGCGCCACCGGATGAGCGGGTTTACCATGTCGATGTCCGACCAGCGGAGCTGACGGATGGCCCCGATACGGTCCCCGTCTAGTGGGCGATCACCAGCGCCACGCGAAACCGCCAGTCCATCGCCTCGGATGCCCGAAGCAAGGCCTGTATTCCGCGTCGGTGAGTCTACGCTCTGCGGTCGCGTAGGCCCAGCCTCCCGTGAAGCTCTTCCACGTATGCTCGAACTTCTCGTTCGACAGGACTCGCTTCGCCATCGCTCCGCCCTGTGGCAGCCTCCCGAAGGTCGGTGTAGAGTTCGATCGCGGATTCGAGCGCGGCCACGCACGCCGCGGCGTTGACGCCTCCGACCGTCCGTCCGAGATCGGTCGCGACGGCGGGAAGCCGGTCCTCGATCCGGCGCACGCCGGTGGCCTCGACGCCGGCTCCG
>VXQO01000044.1 GCA_009838975.1 Gemmatimonadota bacterium
TAGTTAGCCGATTTCCTGTCGGGATTCAGACCTCTGCCGATCCGCCGGACGGGCGTGCGGATCAGCGAGGCGCCCGCCAGATCTCCCGTCAGGGGCGGCGACTCCTGGCCCCTCGGGACCAGCACGAGGCGTACACGCTGCGGCGGCCTGCCTGCCGATCCGCCCCACGTGACGACGGATGCCTCGATGTCGACAACGCGATAGCCGTCCCGCTCCACGACGCTGAAGGTCTGCGTGAAGGGCGTCTCAACCACCTCGCCCTCTACCATCCCCGGATCGTCGAACACGCCGGATCCGCACGCGGCCAGGCCGACACACAGAACGAACGCCGTCAGGCGAGAGTGGTTCACCAGGGCTGCCACAGCCATGTCCCCTTGACGATGAGCTGACGGCGGTCCGGGAAGGGCTCGAGGGCACCGTCGTGCGAGGCGTTCTCATTTGTCCCCTGAAGCGCTGCGAGTACGATCATCCACCACAGGTGCCTCTGGCGGCGGGATCGTTCGCAACTGTTCACCAGCACGGGCAGGGCCCACGTCGTCACTGATCCGCATGCTCCTCGTCGGCGCAAACGGAGCACTCGCCGGCCCGGCAGACGCGGGCACTCTGCACCATGGCGC
This sequence comes from Gemmatimonadota bacterium, assembly GCA_009838975.1. Taxonomy (GTDB): domain Bacteria; phylum Gemmatimonadota; class Gemmatimonadetes; order Longimicrobiales; family Gaopeijiaceae; genus Bin94. The sequence continues at coordinate 618 of VXQO01000044.1, forward strand.
CTGCGAGGATCAGGCTGCCGGCCGCCGACGTCACATTCTCGGGCAGCGGATCGAGCAAGCCGGCCAGCGAGGCGGCCCAGAGCCCGGCTCCTGCCGCGAAGGCGAGAATCACTGCCGCGTGCCGGCGGGCCGGGCCCATGGCGAGGATCAGCGAGCCGATCAGCACGGTCCCGACCCAAACGGCTCGCTCGATGCCCTCCGAGAGCGCCAGCGCGGGCGCAGCCACGGCCAGGAACGGTGTGAGCGCGCAGTGCAGGCCACACCAGCCCGCGGCGCACGCCGCAAGCCGCGACCCGGAAGCCAGATACGTCCTCGACGACATGATCGCGAGAGAGTCTTTCATGGTGTCGGTCTCCTGCGCCCGAGATCACTGCGGGACCCCGGGGCGCTGGACGAGTCGTCACAGGTCGGAGTGTAGCCTCCGCCGGCACGACCGCGTCGGTGAGTGTGGCCCGGCCGGCTGAAGAAGCGCCGTCCGGGCTGCGACTCTGATCAGGTCAGGAGACCTGGAGGAGCCCTGGGTCGAGTCGCGAAGCCGGTGTGAACCGCGGCGAGGCGGCAACTCGGCTGCAGGTGAGCGCGGACACCGTGGACCGCCGTTGCATGAGCGACACCAGCGCGCTTCGCGACCAGCATGCTCGTGCCCCCATGGCCGCACAGAACGCACGGCGCGTGGACGGACTGGCCGTCGCCCGGGTGGTCATCGGTTTGGCCGTGCCACTGGACGGTAGACGGGTCGAGGTGATGGTGGGACGCCTCGACGGCGGACAATCCGGAGATCGCCGCAAGCTGCAACAAGAGCGCAACGGCGGCAGTCTTCCGGGTCCGGAATGCGGGGCGCGTCCTCAACATGCCGGCAAAGTTAGTGCCGCCGACCGACACCCTTCAAGCTCAGCGGAAGCCGCCTGTCGGCCCGGCATGGTGAAGCAGTGCACTAAGCCGTGGCTGGACGGACTCACGACGTAAACACAACATTACATTATGACAACTCAACATTACGTTTTCGATTACATTTGATCTCTCCTCTTGATCGCGGGCGGTCTCTGCGTTCTCTTGCAGGTGTGGCAGCCCTCCCCGCCACCTTTCGCGTCGGCATCCCGGATGCGCCATGGAACAGACCTACTTCCGGAAGGGCTTCGGCCTCAAGAGACAGGTCCAACCGCTGATCGACGCCGAGTACCACTCTCGGTTGGTGGATCGCATTCGTGCGCGCGGATACACCGATGTATTCGGCGACGTTACGGTCCGCCTGGCTCAGGAGTTCGGCTTCTGCTACGGCGTCGATCGGGCGATCGACTACGCCTACGAGACCGTCCGCAAGTTCCCCGACAGACGCATCTACCTGGTCGGCGAGATTATCCACAACCCGCACGTGAACCAGCGGATGCGCGAGATGGGCATCCGGTTCATCTACCCATCCGACGACGGCAGCTTCGACTTCTTGCATCTCACCTCCGACGACGTCGTCCTGATTCCCGCCTTCGGGGTCACACAGCGCGACTTCCACACGCTGCGCGGGGTCGGATGCGTTCTGGTCGACACGACGTGCGGCTCGGTGCTGAACGTGTGGAAGCGGGTCGAGAGGTACGCCCGCGACGGCTTCACCGCGGTCATTCACGGCAAGTACACGCACGAGGAGTCCAGGGCGACCGCGTCCCAGGTGACCCGGCACGACGGGGGCAGGTACCTGATGGTGCGCGACATGTCGGAGGCGGACATCGTGTGCGACTTCATCGCCCGCCGCTCGGGGCGCCTGTCGGCGGAGGAGTTCCGGGAGCACTTCCGGGACAAGGCCACCCGCGGGTTCGACCCGACGAAGCATCTCGACAAGGTCGGTGTGGCGAACCAGACCACAATGCTCGCCAACGAGTCACTCGCCATCGCTGCGAGGATCCGGGCGGCGATGGTGGCGGGACACGGGGAGGAATACACGAGCGAGTCGTTCCGCTCCTTCGACACCATCTGCTCGGCCACACAGGAGAGGCAGGACGCGGTCGAGGCGATGATGGGGCGGCCACCGGACGTGATGATCGTGGTCGGCGGCTACAACTCGTCGAATACCAACCACCTGGCAAGCATGTGCCGCGACTACACCGTGACCTACCATATTGCGGACGCGGCGTGCATCGACACGGAGACGGGCGCGGTGCGCCACAAACCGGAACTCGACCCGCACGCGCCCGAGGTGATTGCACTCGACTGGCTCCCCGAGGGACCGTTCGAACTCGGAATAACGGCGGGCGCCTCGACCCCGAACAACAAGATCGGTGAGACGCTGGCGCGTCTGTTGGCGATCCGCGGCGCGCTCTCCGGCGCGGCGGCGGTCGAAGCAGCAGGAATCGGCGGCGGCATCGCGCGCGGCACCGTACAGCTTCCGGCTCTCGGGAATCGAGCAGGTGGCCCTTGACCCGTGAGGGGGTGGATCGGCCGGACCTGACGAACGGACGCGCCGGGCCGATCGCCTTCATGGCCCGAAACAGCGTGGCCGCGAATGTTCTCATGCTGTTTCTGCTCCTCGCGGGCCTCGCGGCAGCGAGCAACCTTGTGCAGGAGGTGCTTCCCGACCTGTCCCTGGATCGCGTTCAGGTCATGGTCGTGTACCCCGGCGCGACCCCCGGCGAAGTCGAGGAATCGGTCGTAAGCAAGATCGAGGAGCAGATCCGGGGGGTGGAGGGCCTGGATCGGCTCGAGGCGACTGCTTCCGAGGGCTTCGGGTCCGTTGTCGCGCAGTTCAGGTCAGGCACCGATATCGACCGCGCGATGAACGAGGTCAAGGCCGAGGTCGACCGCATCATCACCTTTCCCGAGGAGGCGGAACGACCTCAGGTGCGCGAGGTCACCAGCCGGCAGAACGTCATCCGCCTGCTGGTCCACGGCGACGTACCGGAGCGCACGCTCAAGGAACTGGCGTACGACATCGAGGAGGGAATCTCGTCTCTCCCGGAGGTGTCGCTGGCCGAAGTCAGCGGTGCCCGGCCCTACGAGGTCTCCATCGAGGTATCGGTCAACCGGCTTCGGGCGCTGGGTCTCACGCTCGAAGACGTCGCCCTGGCGGTGAGACAGGGTTCGATGGAACTGTCGGCCGGCCGGATCTCCACAGGCGATGAGGAAATCCTCGTTCGCACGCTGGGCAGGAACTTCGACCAGGGGGATTTCGAGGACATCATCGTCCTGACCCGCCCGGACGGAACGTCGGTCCGCCTGCGAGAGATCGCGACTGTGCGGGACGGATTCGCGGACACCGATCTCAGCGTGCGCTACAACGGCCAGCGGGCGGTGGGCGTCGATGTCTACCGCGCGTCGAACGAGAAGGTCCTCGAGATAGCGGAAGCGGTCAGGGAACACCTCGCCAGCGAAGTCCTGCCCGTCCTGCCGCCTGGAGTCGAAGTCGAGATCTGGAAGGACGACTCCGTGGAGGTCTCGGGAAGGCTCGGCCTGATGATCGAGAACGCGCTGCTGGGGCTGGCGCTCGTTCTCCTGGCCCTCACCCTCTTTCTCGAGGTCCGGCTGGCGCTGTGGGTGGCCATCGGCCTGGCGGTCTCGTTCATCGGGACCTTCCTGTTCATGGATTTCCTAGGCGTCTCGGTCAACATGTTCTCGCTGATGGCGCTCGTTCTCGCGCTGGGAATCGTCGTGGACGACGCGATCGTCGTAGGGGAAAGCGTCTTCTCGCAGCGAGAGCGCGGGCTTCACGGGATAGCCGCGTCGATCCAGGGGACACGGCGGGTCAGCACGCCGGTCATCTTCTCGGTGCTCACCACGGTGACGGCCTTCGCCGCGCTGCTTCCCGCGCCCGGCCCACAGGGCGAACTCGGCCGCCCGATTCCCCTGGTGGTGATCACGGTACTCCTGATTTCCCTGGTGGAGTCCCTTCTGGTGCTGCCGAACCACCTGGCCCACCTGCCCCCTCCGGACGCCTCGCGCGAACGCTGGCTGTCCCGCCGGCTCACCCGCGTCCGGAGACGGGTGGACGTCCTGCTGAAGCGCGTCGTCGAGGGTCCGCTGGACCGTGGACTGCGCCTGGCGGTCGACCAGCCCTCCATCGTGCTCGCGTCGGCAGCCGGACTGCTGGTGCTGACACTGGCAGCCGTCAACGCGGGCGTGGTTCCCAACCAGTTCCTGACCCCCATCGAGGGTGAAGTCGTTTCCGCCAACCTGGAGATGCCGGTCGGCACGCCCGGGGAGCGGACGTACGCGGTTGCGGCACAGCTGGAGGCTGCGGGGCATCGCGCCGTGGAGCGCCTGTCCCGCGAGCGCGATGCGGACGCGGACCCCCTGGAGGTCGGCGTCGCCCTGACCGTCGGCCAGCCCGCGGAACTCTTCGACCCGCTGGGCGGCAACGCCGTCGAGGCGGCGCAGGGCCACCTGGGCGCCGTGCAGTTCAAACTCATCGACTGGGAACGCCACGACATCGCGCCTTCCTCGTTCGAGCGGCTCTGGCGGGAAGAGGTCGGCGCTCTTCCGGGCGTGAGATCGCTGTCGATTTCGTCGAATCTGATCACGCTCGGGCTTCCGGTTCACTTCAACCTCTCGCATCCGGATCCCGAACGGCTCGCCGCGATCGCGGACGAGTTCGTGACGGAGCTGAACGGCATCGACGGCGTCTTCGACGTGCGCAGCAACCTCGATGAAGGCTTCCGCGAACTGCAGCTGGAGCTGCAGCCGGCATCCCGCACGCTGAACCTGACACTCGGCCATTTCGCGTCCCAGGTTCGCTCCGCCTTCTTCGGGGTCGAGGCGCTCAGGGTGCAGCGCGGGCGCGAGGACATGGGCGTCTATGTGCGCCTGCCCGAGGAGGAGCGCAATTCAGCGGCCGATGTGGAGCGCTATCTGGTGCGCACACCCGGCGGCGAGGTTCCGCTAGGCCAGGTGGCGTCGGCCAGCTTTGCGCGGTCCGCGGCCACCATCCAGCGGATGGACGGGCGCCGCGCCGTGACGGTGACCGCGGACGTGGATCCGGTCCTTGCGACCGGTCAGCAGGTCAACCGGAGCCTCGAAGACGGTATCCTGGAACGCCTCTCGGCCCAGGACGGCCTTTTCGAGTACACGGTCGGGGGCCAACGGAGGCAGCAGGAGCAGGCCAATGCCGACCTGGGCCGCTCGCTCTTCCTGGCGCTGCTGGTGATGTACGCGCTGATGGCGATTCCCTTCGGTTCCTACACCAAGCCCCTGATCATCCTCGCCGCGGTCCCGCTGGGTGTGGTCGGAGCGGTGGTCGGGCACATGCTTCTCGGGCTGAGCCTGGGCATCTGGTCGATGTACGGACTGATCGGCGTGAGCGGCGTGGTCGTCAACGACTCACTGATGATGATCAAGTTCATCAACGATCTGAGAGCGTCCGGGGTGCCGACCCGCGATGCGATCGTCGCCGGGGCCAAGGATCGCTTCCGGCCCATCCTGCTGACTTCCGTGACGACGTTCGTGGGCGTCGCCCCGCTCGTCTTCGAGACCAGCACCCACGCTCAGCACCTCGTGCCGCTGGCCGCCTCGGTCGGATTCGGGGTACTCATCGCCACCGGGCTCCTGATGCTGGTCGTGCCGGCTCTCCTGGCGATGCAGTCCGCGGTGCTCGCGAGGAGGCGAAAAGGGACGCCCTGAGCGCTACCACTCCGCCGAGTCCTCGTCGTACAGGGCGGTGGGCAGGCGGTAGGAGAACTTGGCCGCGTCGAAACTCGCGAAGTCCATCAGCGAGACGAAGCGTTCCAGCTGTCCCCTCGCTCCGACGCGGGGAAGCACCTTTCCGACGATCCTGCGGAACCGGTGCTTGAACCGCATCGCCGGAACCACCTTTCGCTTCTGGCGCGGGAACAGGAACGTGTCGGCGAGTTCGTCACCGATCAGTTCACGCGACGCCTGGGTCACGATGCGCGCCATCTCTCTGCGTTCGGCGGGCTGGTTGACACCAATGATCACCGGGGCGCTGTTCACGAGACTGTTGGCCATGATGATCGCGTCGAGGTCCGCGGGGGGTTCGCACAGCGAACCGATTTCGAACGTATGGCACGCGGACGCCTCGTCGTCGAAAAGGATCTCCTCGGGGATGCCCATCAGCAGTCCCGTGTAGCGCCAGACGTGGATGTAGGCCTCCCGCTCCTCCGTGCTGAAATCGCCCCCCAGCGTCGCCACATGCCGCATGAGACGGCCGGAAAAGGCGGCACCGGCAAGGAGAATATGGGACGCGCTGATCGGTTCCCCATGCCGTTCATGGTCCCATTCGTCCGACTGGTTGATCAGGTATCTGGACTGCGCATGCACCAGGCGAACGCGGAGCGTGAGCCTCCACCCGTCGCCTCCCGGCTCCATTCCACCCGGGAGGTACTGCTCGACCAGTTGCATTCCGTTCTGCTTGAGTCGGCGCACTCCCGAGGCAGTCACCCGTCCCCGGATCCGGAAGGACTTGCTGATCAGGGTGGAAAACCCTTCGACAATGCTGCCGCCGACCAGGGCCGCGAGGACGATGTCGGAGTTTCGCAGGAAGGCGCGCGAGGCCATTCGGGCGATCCCGGGGTCGAACCAGTCCGGCACGGCTTGCGCCTCGGCCACGAACTCATGCAGTGAATTGGGCATGTCCGATGGAATGGCATCGGAGGACTCCAGAGCTCTCGTCAGGATCGAGTGCACCTCTCCCGGGGGAAACGAAGAAAGATCCTGGACCAGGGCGTCCGCCAGCGGATCGCCGACCATCGTGTTGCGGATGTAGGTCTCCGCAAGCGCCGGATCGCGCTTGCGGGCGGTCTCGTATCCTTCGACGTAGGCACTCGGAACGTTCAATTCTCGCTGCCGCCTCTACACGAACCTCACCAGCCTCACATCCAGCGCCCGCATACGCTGCCGGGCGCCCTTCCACTGCACCAGAATCGGACTCTGGTATGTCCCCCAGCCGATCTCGCCGGTCCCGTCGCCGCGCCGATCCAGCACCGGCAGGCTGAATCCGCGCTTCATCCGAAGAAAGTGCGACACAGGCAGCGCGACCGCCTTGTTCACCACCCGTTCAACCAGCGAATCGCGCAGCCGGATTCGGTCGAGCACCTGGTTGAGAACGTAGAAGGCGTCGTACTGGGCGAAATTGACGGCCTTGGCGGGTATCGTGCGGGGATCCCGCAGCACCGCCGTGACATCCTTTCCCGTCTGCGCCATGAATCGAAACGGGTTTCTCAAGGCGTCGCGCAGGTCGTAGTTCATGAGGAGCGCCTCGTACTCGTTCACCGTCAGGCCGGCGTGCTCCTCTTCCTCCGGAAGCGACACGTCGAACCGCCCGAACGACACGCCGTGCTCCTCGACCATCGACTGAAGCGTGCCGATGAAGCCCAGATCCGGGTCGCGGAGGTTCTGGGCGTCGATCGGGTGCGGAGAGGCCTTGACCGACACACGCGCGCTCGCCACTTCCTCTTCCTGGTCATAGGCGACCACCGTGGTGCGCCGATGCCGCGTGCCTCCGACGTGCACGCCGTCGAGTTCGACGAACCAGACGGGCTCGGAGCCCCCCAGCTCGTACGACGCCGAATTGTGCAGCCCAGCCCCGATGAACGTCAGGTGGGAGTCGGCGTTCAGCGGCTCCTTGTCGCGCTGCTCCTCAGAGAGTTCCGAGCGGAGATGCATCGCGTCGTGCGTGTAGTCGGCACCCGCCGGGAACAGTTCCTGGAAGAGCTGCAGATAGCCCTTGATCCCGCGCCCATCGTGCTCCAGCAACTCCGCCAGCCGCTGGTCGAGGTAGCCCGCGGTCGTGTGGTTCGAGATGTAGAACGAACGGGTGTATTTCGTGAAATCGTCGCCGAACTCCTCCAGCAGCTTGCCGCGGACGTTGATGAGTTCGATGCGCGAAGCGGGCATGATGCGCAGTGTCGCGTGGAAGGGTCCCTGCCCGGAGCGCGTGTGGCGATCTACGAGGATCATCCTGTTCCTGTCTTCATTCGCTACTTGCTGCCTGTCCCGCCCATCCGGTAAACATATGCCCAACGACGCATTACGGAAAACCACCGTGGTGGTTTGCCAGGGCGCCGTAGACCAGTGCGCGAAGTTTTGCGTGGTCGTCGACCGGCCGGTTGCCGCGCAGTTGCGTGAAGTAGACGACGACCAGACGCTCGGCCGGATCCACCCAGAAGGTGGTGTGATAGGCGCCCCCCCAGCCGTAATCTCCCTCTGATCCGGGCTCGCCGGCCGCGCCGAGGTCGAGGCGGACCTCGAAGCCCAGCCCGAAACCGACCCCGTTGCCGAGCAGGTCGCCGACGTGATTCGCGGTCATCAACGCCACGCTCGCCGGCGACAGGATGCGGGCGTCGCCCAGCCGGCCGCCGTTCAGCATCATCTGAAGGAAGCGGGCGTAGTCGCGTGCGGTCGACAGGAGGCCCGCGCCCCCCGAGAAGCTTGCGCGGGGACCGTCGACATACTGCCCCTGCGTGTTCATGCCGGGGCCCTCGGGCGCGCGGCTCAGGTTGCCCGGCCCGTCGTGGCCGTAGACCACCGCCAGACGGTCGGTCTTGTCGCCGGGCAGGTAGAAGTGGGTGTCGCGCATGTCGAGGGGGTCGAAGATGCGCGTCGACAGGAACTCGTCCAGGGTGAGGCCGGAGACCTCCTCGACCAGCGCGCCGAGGATGTCGGTGGCGTAGCCGTACACGAAGCGCGTACCGGGATGCGCCTGGAAGGGAAGGGCGGCCATCCGGTCGACGGTGGCCCGGACGGGTTCGTCCCGGTGCGCGAAATACCATCCCGTGATTCCGGCCTCGGCCCACAGGTCGCCGCCGGGCCCGTAGCCGTACGAGATGCCTGCCGTGTGGGTGAGCAGATCGCGAACGGTGATCGCGCGATCGGCGAGGACGATGTCGTAGCCGTCCTCGCCGGGTACGGCCACAGTGGTGGTCGCGTAGGCCGGAAGGTGCTTGCCCAGCGGGTCGGAGATCAGGAGTGCGCCGTCTTCCTGGAGCATCATCACGGCGACGCTGACGATCGCCTTCGTTTGCGAAGCGATGCGGAAGATCGCGTCGACCTCGAGCCGCTCCGCCGCATCCACATCGCTGTACCCGACGGCCTCCTCGTAGACGACCGCGCCGTCGCGCAGGACCGCGACCACCGCGCCGGGAAGGCTGGCGCCGGCGACGTAGTCCTCCAGCAACGCTCCGATCCGCTCCAGCCGACCCGGGACGAAGCCTGCCTCGGCAGGAGAGACGCGGGGGAGTTCCTGCGCCGCGATCGCCTCTGGCGCCAGAATCGAGATCGGTGACAGGACCGCCACCGGCGAAGGAACCGCGACGGCGAGCCAGAGGGCCGCGACGGCCAGCGCACGGACCGGAGAGGGAGTGAATCGGGTCATGGTTCTCGCGGGGGCTGGAGCATGGTGGACGGGTAAGCTAGAATCTGCCGCCTCCAGTCACAAACGAACCCGCTGCTCCAAGGGGAGACCACCGATGTCGCAGACCGATGCACTCGTCATCCAGCTGAAAACGTCCCACAAGTACATGAAGAGCACCATTTCGATCTTCGAGGAGGAAGACGCCGGGTTCGCGCCCCAGCCCGCGCTGTACACCGTGGCCGGACACATCGCCCACGCGGCCGACTCGGTGGAGTGGTTCGTCGAGGGCGCGTTCGGCAAGGGCTGGAACATGGACTTCGACGGCCTCATCGCCGCCGCCCGCGCAGTCGAGACGCTGGAAGAGGCGAACGCGTGGCTCGACCGGGCCTTCGAGAAGGCGATCGCGACCTTCGAATCGGCTTCGGCGGAAGATCTCGCCGGGACGATTCCCGACGAGAGCATCATGAAGGGCGCGCCCCGGGCCGCCATCATCGGTCCCATCGTGGATCACACCGCGCACCACCGGGGAGCGCTCACGGTGTACGCGCGGCTGCTGGGCAAGGTGGCGCCGATGCCCTACAGCTGAGTCAGAAGATCATGTGGGCGAAGAGGGCGCAGATCGGCACCGTGATCAGCGTCCGCAGAACGAAGACCACGAACAGTTCCGGCAGGCTGACGGACAGCTTCGACTTGAGCAGGTAGGCGCCCACCTCCGACATGTAGACGAGCTGGGTCACCGCTGCGCAAGCGATCACGAAGCGGGTGAGTTCGCTCTCGATCGACTGTCCCAGGATGACCGGCAGGAACTGGTCGGCGAAACCCACGAGGAGCGCGGGCGCGGCCGCCGCCGCCTCGGGAAGCCGCAGCAGTTCGGCGAACGGCACGAGCGGGTACGAGAGCCAGTCGAAGATGGGGGTGTGGTTGGCGACCGCCAGCGATGCCGTCCCGATCACCATGACCAGCGGCAGGAGGCCGAACCAGACATCGAAGGTTGTGCGCAGCCCGTGCCGTGCCAGCGCGGCGGGTCCGGGGGCCTGTGCCGCCCGTTCAAGGGCCAGCGCCAGGCTGTGGGCGAGCAGGCCCGTCCCGGGTGCATCGTCCGTTTCCGTTGCCGGCCGGCCGGCCGGGGAGTAGCGGTCACGCTTGCGGGACAGGGGTGGGAGGCGCGGCACGATCACGGCCGCCACCAGACCGCTCACGACCACGGTGCCGTAGAGCGGCAGGAAGTGCTCGCTCAGCCCCGCGAAATCGGTCACGACCTTCGCGAACGCGACGGACACGACCGAGAAGTTGAGCGCGATGACCAGGGCCTCCCGCTCGGTGTAATAGCCCCGGTCGTACTGCTCGGTCGTGATCACGAGTCCCACGATCGACGAGCCGAACCAGGAGGCCGCCGCGTCGACCGCGGCCCTGCCGGGAAGGCGGAAGAGCGGCCGTACGACGCGCCGCAACATGGTGCCGATGAACTCCATGAGCCCGAAGTCGGTCAGGAACGGCAGCAGGAACGATGCGAAGACGAAGACGATGGTGATGACCGTCATGAGATCGTTCAGGATCACCCCGCCGGTGTCTCCGGAGGTGATCCATGCCGGACCGGTGCCCAGCAGGATCATGCACGCGACGACCGCTCCGACTGCGCGCACGGCCGCCGACGCCCGCGAAACGGCGAAGATCGCGGCGATGCCCTTCGCGTCGCGCGCCCAGGCGGGCCGGGCCAGCACGGCGTACAGTGACAGCAGCGCGGAGAGGCACACGATGACCACCGCGATCGCGGGCAGCCAGTCGTCCAGGAGCGCCTTGGCCCAGTCCGTGAGAACGCCCAGTCCGATGTTGAGTCCGGCCTCGGTCGGGTAGGGCGCGAGGAACATCGCCACGCCGACCAGCGATGGGAGCACGAATCGCAGGGTCTTCATGGGCGTGCAAGGTAGGGGCGAGGGTCCGGGGTTGCCAACGGTCGTGCGGGCGTCCCAAGCGGGCAGTCCGGTGGTCGAGATGTAAACAATAGCTTACACTATGACAAGCAGAGTTGACATTCCGAAACTATCGCGCCGACTCGCCAGTTCATCCGAATCATGCGAGCTTTTCAGGTTGGTGGGAATGGGGGCCTGAGGATCTGACAACGAAAAGGAACGGAGCCCGATCGAGTGATTTCTCTCGCGGGGAAGACCGCCATCGTGACCGGCGCGGCCAGGGGGATCGGCGCCGCCTGCGCGCGGGCCTTCGCCCGGCACGGCGCCGATGTCGTGCTGGCCGACGTGCTCGGCGACGAGTGCGCCGCCACTGCCGCCGGGATCGCGCAGGAGACGGAAGCCGCTACGCTGGCCGTCCGCGCCGACGTGAGCGAAGAGGGCGACTGCGCCGCGATCCTGGACGCCTGCCTGGAGCGGTTCGGCGCCTGCGACATCCTGCTCAACAACGCCGGGATCATCGTCCAGGGCTCCATCCTGGACGCCACCGTCGAGGACTTCGACCGCGTGATCGCGGTGAACCTGCGCGGCACCTTCCTCCTCGGCCAACTGGTCGCGCGCCACATGGTCGAGAGCGGAACGAAGGGCGCCATCATCAACATGTCCTCCACCAACGCCGTGGTGACGATCCCCGACCAGCTTCCCTATGCGGCGTCGAAGGGCGGCGTCGCGCAGCTCACCAGGGCGATGGCGATGGCACTGGCCCCCCACGACATCCGCGTCAATGCGATCGGGCCGGGGACGATTCTCACCGACATGCTCAAGGTCGTCATCGCGAACGAGGAAGCGCGGCGCACGATCCTCTCGCGGACGCCGATGGGCAGGATCGGCGGACCCGAAGAGGTGGCGAGCGTGGCCGTCTTCCTGGCGTCCGACTACGCGTCGTACATCACCGGGGACACGATCTATCCCGACGGGGGACGGCTTTCGCTCAACTACACCGTGCCGTTGCGGGAAGATGGCTGAGCGCGCCCACGCAAAGCGGACCGCGGCCGGCGGCGCTCGCCTCGCCGTCGACATCGGCGGCACCTTCACGGACGTTGCGCTCGAAGTCGAAGGCCGCCTCGTCACGACCAAGGTGCTCACCACCCCCGCCGCCCCCGAACGGGGTGTGCTGCAGGGCGTCCACAAGGTCCTCGAAACCGCGGCCGTCCCACCCTCGGCCGTCCGCCTCGTCATTCACGGCACCACCCTTGCCACCAACGCGATCATCGAGCGGAAGGGCGCGCGCACCGCGCTGATCACGACCGCCGGGCACCGCGACGCCCTCGAAATGGCCCACGAGAACCGCTTCGAGCAATACGACATCGGGGTCGACAGGCCCCCGCCGCTCGTCCCGCGCCACCTGCGCCTGCCCGTCGTGGAGCGGCTCGACCACCGCGGCCGCGTTCTCGTCCCACTCGACGAGGAGTCGGTGCACGCCGTCCTCCCCACGCTCGACGAGCACGGCGTCGAAGCCGTCGCCATCGGCCTCATCCACGGCTACGCCAACCCCGCCCACGAGCGGCGCATCGCCGAGATCCTGGCGGCCGAGCGCCCCCGCCTCTCGGTCACCCTCGCCTCCGACGTCTGCCCCGAGGTTCGCGAGTACGAGCGCGTATCCACGGCTTGCGCCAACGCCTACGTCCAGCCGCTAATGGCTCGCTACCTGACCGGCCTGGCCAGGTCGCTGCGCGAGTCCGGCCTGCTCTGCCCCTTCCTGCTCATGACCTCAGGCGGCGGGCTCACCACCCTTGAGACCGCCGTCACCGCGCCGGTCCGCCTGGTCGAATCCGGCCCCGCCGGGGGCGCGATCCTGGCGAGCCACCTCGCCCGCGAACTGGCGCTGGGCGACGTCCTCTCGTTCGACATGGGAGGCACCACCGCCAAGCTGTGCGTGATCGACGGCGGCGAGCCGCTCCACTCCCGCACCTTCGAGGTGGCCCGCAGCTACCGATTCAAGCAGGGGAGCGGCCTGCCCGTGCGCATCCCCGTGATCGAGATGGTGGAGATCGGAGCGGGGGGCGGCTCCATCGCGGGGGTGGACGATCTCGACCGCATCCACGTCGGGCCCGAGAGCGCGGGGTCGGAGCCGGGGCCGGCGGCGTACGGGCGGGGCGGGGGCGACCCGACCGTTACCGACGCGGACGTGGTGCTGGGGCGCATCGATCCCGACCTCTTCGCGGGGGGCGCGATCGCGCTGGACCGGGGCCGGGCCGAGCGCGCCATGGCCGGCAGCGTGGGGTCCAGGCTGGGGCTCGACACGCCGGTGGCCGCGCTGGGTGTCTGCGAGATGGTCGACGAGAACATGTCCAACGCCGCCCGCACCCACGCCATCGAGTGGGGGAAGGGGTTGGGCGGCCGCACCGTGATCGCCTTCGGGGGATCGGCGCCGATCCACGCCGCGCGCGTGGCCGACAAGCTCGAGCTGGACCGCTTCCTCGTGCCGGGCGACGCGGGGGTGGGGTCGGCGGTCGGGTTCCTCCTGGCGCCGATCTCGTACGAGGTCGTGCAGAGCCGCTACATGCGCCTCTCCGCCTTCGATCCGGAGCTTGTGCGCGATGTGCTGGCCGCGATGAGGTCGGAGGCGGCGGTCGTGGTCGCGAGCGGAGCCCCCGGCGCCGAGACCACCGAGCGCGCCCACGCCTACATGCGCTACGTGGGGCAGGGGCACGAGATCGGCGTCGAGCTGCCGGCGGCGGTGGTGCAGGTTGGCGCGAACGCGGCGGCCGACCTGCGCGAGGCCTTCGACCGGGGCTACGAGGCCGTGTACGGGCGGACGATTCCGGGCCTGGACGTCGAGGTGCTGAGCTGGACGCTCGTCATCTCCGCGCCCGCGCAGACCTGCGCCCCGACCGGGCCGCTTACGGGCAGCGCGACCCCCGCCGCCCTCTCCCCCTACAACTCACACCCCGAACCCACAAACCGGGCCGATCTGTTCGCCGGTGGGGTCGACGGGCACGTCAGCGCCGCCGTCCACCAGCGTCCCGACCTGGCCGAGGGCTCGGCGGTACCCGGCCCGGCGCTGATTGCCGAAACACAGACGACCACGGTCGTTCCGGATGGTTGGGAGGCAAGGGTGCTGAAGGGCGGCCACCTCCTCGTGGAGAGGAATGGGCGCCATGCGGGCGGGGGCGCGCGCGACGGGGGGAG
>VXQO01000043.1 GCA_009838975.1 Gemmatimonadota bacterium
CGAACGAACTGGGCATACCCTTCGTTAGGGTGCTTCGGATCGTGAATCTCGTTCCCTCATCCTAGGGTCGGGACCGGACACCGGGAGCCCACGCTGTTGAACGCCAGAGGAGATGGTCGGAGCGGTCAAGATTGGTGGCTCAGACGAGTCGCGTGAGTCCCGCCAATCGACTCCGGTTTTCCCGCTTTTGCGGCTCGGTCCAGCAAGGTCCAATACAACGGCAGGGAACGCAGATCGTGCAGTCCCATAAATAGTTAGACGATTCCCCGTCGTGATTTGTCCCTCTGTTGATGCGCTACTGCGACGTCTGTCGCGAGCGCTTCGCGGCGCTCGACGGACGCGATCCGCTCGACATCACCGACCCGCCGGCCGACGAGGCGTGGCGCCGCTTCCGCTGGGACAGCGTGACGGGGGCGGTACGGGAGCTGGCGCGCGAAGTGCATGGCCACGGCAAGCCCATCAGCGCCGCGGTCTTCCCGACGCCGGCGATCGCCCGCCGCCTGGTCCGGCAGGCGTGGGACGAGTGGCCGCTCGACCGCGTCTTCCCGATGCTCTATCACAGCTTCTACCTCGAAGACATTTCCTGGATCGGCGATGGCGTGCGCGCTGGCGCAGCCGCGCTGGGGTCGACGCCCCTGAACGCCGGACTATACCTCCCGGCGCTCGATCCTCCCCGGCTCGGCACGGCCATCACGACCGCGAGGGAAGCGGGCGCGGATGGCGTGTCGCTCTTCGAGATGCACGGCCTGACCGACGATCACCTTGTGGCCCTGCGGGACGCTCTTGGATAGTGTCCTGCACGGCGAACTCCAGACTCAGAGGCCCACAGATGGCAAGATTCCAATGGTTTGCTCCCTTCGCTACAGTCGCGGCGCTGGGTGCGTGCGCGGTTTCCTTTCAGGACGACGAAGGTGAGGGCACCACGGTTCGTCTCGGGGCTCCCGAAGCGTCTGAGCAGCTTCGTTTCGCGGTTGCGCGCTTTCAGCACGAGACCTGCACCTTCTGCCCCGGCGGCGACACGGAGGTCGACGACTGGCTGCGGGCCAGCGAGCCCCTCTCCGGCGAGGCGCTGCTGTCGTCCGGCGGGTACGTGGGCGGGTTCGTCAAGCGGGCGCGGGAGTTCGGCGACGTCGAACTGGTGCCGCTGACCTCGCCGGTCGGGGTCTACGGCGGGTCGTCCAGGAGCTGGAACACGAAGGAGACCTTCGACCACTTCCTCGATATCATGCTCGCCGAACTGCGGGAGCAGCTGCCCGTCGACGGGGTCTACCTGGCCCTGCACGGCGCGATGGCGGTGCGCGACGTCCCGCGCCCCGAGGCGGAGATTGCGCGCCGGTTCCGCGAGGTGGTCGGGCTCGGCGTCCCCATCGCGGGAGCCTTCGACCTGCATGGCAACGAGGACGCCGAGTTCCTGGAGCATGCCGACTTCTCGTTCGTCACCAAGCGCTTCCCGCACTACGACGCCTACATGCAGGGTGAGCGCGCGGCCAGGGCGCTCAGGCTCGCGGCGCTGGGCGAATACCGGTCCACCACGGCCACCCGGAAGCCGGGCGTGATCACGGCCACCGTGCTGCAGTGGACGGGGCAGTCCCCCGCCATGGACATCATGGAGCGGGCGCGGCGCTGGGAGGCGCGGGAGAACGACGCGTACGTGAGCGTCTTCTACGGCTATCCCTGGTCGGACGTACCCGACGTCGGCGCGACCGTGCAGGTCATGACCAACGACGACCAGGCGCTCGCCGACCGGATCGCCGACGACATGGATGACTTCATCTGGCGCGTGCGCGAGGATTTCGCGGTGGGCGGCTACCCCGGCCCGGAGGCGGCGGCGCGCGTCGTCGCAACAGCCATCGCACGGGGTGAGACCCCGGTGGCGGTCGGCGACTACAGTGACCGTCCCGGCGACGCCACCCACATCCTGAGCGCCTTCGAGGCGGCCGGGATCGGCAACGTGCTGTACGGCACGATCACCTCGCCCGCGACGCTGGAAGCCCTGGACGCCGCGAACGCCCAACCCGGCGACGCCTTCGACATGGAAATCGGCGGTTTCACGCCGTCCGGCGGCTCGCCCCGGCGCATCGTCGGCACGTTGGAGTACTTCGGCGAAGGCTTCGGCTACGACAGGGTCGCCGCGGTCTCTTTCGGCGACGGCAATGTCGTCTTCCTCACGCCGGCCTACGAGCAGGTGCTCTACCCGGACGCCTTCCGCTACGGTGACATCGAGCCCGACGACTACGACGTCTTCGTGGTCAAGTCACGCGTGCACTTCCGCCGCGGCTTCGACGAAACCGGCTACGCGCCCACGATCGTCATCGTCGATGCGCCCGAGCCGTTTGTCGGGACGACCTTCCTGGACGCGTTATCGTATGAGCACGTGAATCTGAGCGAACTGTACCCGTACGGAACGCCGCAGCACCGACGGTAACGCTGAAAGGCCGAATGAAGATCGACCGCGAGCAGGCCCGACACTGGAAGCGAGTCCTGTCTCCCTACTTCGGCCCGGACGATCGCCGGAGCGCGTGGCAGATGGGATACACCGCCGTCCTCTTCGCAGCCGCGTGGGCGCTGATGTACTGGAGCCTCGGCGTCGGCTACTGGCTCACCTTGCTGCTGGCGATCCCCGCCGCGGGCCTGGCAATGCGGCTCTTCATGTTCCAGCACGACTGCGGCCACGGGTCCTACTTCCGGTCGCGGCGGCTGGCCTGCATTGCCGGCTCGGTCATCGGCGTGCTCACGCTCACCCCCTACCACTACTGGCGCAAGACCCACGCGATCCACCACGCGCACTCGGGCGACCTCGATGTCCGCACGTTCGGAGACATTGTCACGGTGACCGTCAAGGAATACGAGGCGATGTCCTTCCTGCAACGCTTCGGATACCGGTTCTACCGCAACCCGCTCATTCTCTTCGGTCCCGGCGCGGCCTTCCAGTTCTTCGTCAAGCATCGGTTTCCGTGGGACGCGCCGAGAGGGTGGAAGCGGGAATGGCTTTCCGTGTGGTGGACCAACGCCGCCCTGATCGCGATTCTGGCCGGTGCGTGGCTGACCATCGGCATCGGCACGTTCCTCATGATCCAGCTGCCGATCACCCTGATCTCCTGCTCGACCGGGGTGTGGCTGTTCTACGTTCAGCACCAGTTCGAAGACGCGTACTGGCACTGGCGCGAGGACTGGAACTACTTCGACGCGGGCCTCCACGGGTCCTCGTTCCTGCGCCTGCCGAAGGTCCTGCAGTGGTTCACGGCAAACATCGGCCTCCACCACGTACACCACCTGAGCGCCCGCATCCCCAACTACCGGCTGCAGCGCTGCCACGACGAAAACCCCGAGCTCTGGAAGGCCCCGAGAATGACGCTGTGGGACGGCCTCAAGACCCTGCACCTGACGCTTTGGGACGAAGGGCGACGGAAGCTGATCTCGTTCCGGGAGTACCGGCGTTTGCGAGCCGCGGGGGCCTGCTCGTGAGCGCCAGGCTCCGGCTGGTCGCATTCCTGGGCGCGACGGTCATCCTGGGAGGCTGCGGCGGAGACGACGTGACGGGCCCCCAGGTCATCGAGGAAGTCGAGTTCGCGTCGTCGCTCGGGATCAATCTTGCCTCCATGACCCGGACTTCGTCGGGACTCTACTACGAGGACATCGCCACGGGCTCGGGAGACCCGGCCGCCGCCGGGCACGAGGTCGAGGTGGCCTACACCGGATGGCTGACCGACGGCACCACGTTCGACAGCGGCGCGTTCAGCTCGTCCTGGGCGCGGGCCAGGTCGTGCGCGGGTTCGACGAGGGCGTGACGGGCATGCGCGTCGGCGGCATCCGCCGAATCATCATCCCGCCCGCGCTCGGATATGGCAGCCAGGGGAGCGGGCCCGTGCCGCCCGATGCGATCATGATCTTCCGGATCGAGGTGCTGTCGATCGGGTAACCGGGCCGGTCAGCGCGCCAGAGTCACCCCGAATTCGCCCAATCGCTGGAAGTCGGCGGTGTTTGTGGTAGCGACGGCAGCGCCGTCCGCGAGTGCGACTGACGCGATCATGCAATCCATCAGCGAGCCCCGGCGCCTGCCGGATTCCCAGGTGCCATCAATGCCGTCCCCAGCGTTTGCTGGCCCATCCGCGCAGGGAGTTGGGTCTACGGTTCCAGCGACACCAATCGAATCACGCGAACGCTGGGCACACCCATCCCGTCGGTCTCGATGTATGCCATGAGCCCGTCGGGCCCGAACGCGTCGGGAATTCGGGGAGGGCCGGGGGGCAGCGTGCCCACATAGTGGCCTTCCGGCGTCATGATGTCTATCGGCCCGTCGCCGATGCCGTCCGGAGCCGTTCGAGCGATCCACAGCCGGCCCTCGCCGTCCACGGCCATGCCGGCCACGACCGGAATCTCCTCGGGAAAGAGCATGTTCTCGATCATGGAAAGAATCTGTTCGCGGAGCTGTTCCGCCGCCTCCCCGCTGAGTGTCTCGCTTCCACCGAAGAGCCGAATGGTGGAGTTCGCCGGATCGGTCAACACCTCGATCTGCCGAGCCCGCTCGGCCTCCTCGATGGCTTCGGTCACCGGCACCGGCGCGACGTTTCGCTCGATCACGCCGGTCACGCGGCCGTCCTGGCCGATCAGCTTCACGCGATATCCCACCGAGTCCACGACGGCGACCCGCCCATCCGGCAGGACTCCGAGGTGTAGCGCCGGCTGAAATGCCCGCCGTCTCGGAAACCCCAATGTGAATTCCTTTTGCCCTGCCGCGTTGGTCGCGGTGAACTCTTCCACCGTCTCCCCGGGCGGAAGGTCCCAGGCTCGGTACAGCACCTCCACCCCGGACCCATCCAGCCTGAAGATGTCGATGTCGCGAAGGTGGTCGTCTCCGGTTGCCGCCTCCGCCCCATTCTGCGACGACGTCCCGAGCTTCATCCCTCCGGTAGTGACCAGGCGACCAGCCCCGAGGGGAAGCAACGGCTCCCCGGGCATCCCCCCCTGCATCGGATTGACCGTGGTGCTGCCGACAAAGCCCCCCGTCGGATCGAAAACCTTGAGTGCCGGAAACCCCATGTCGTACACGACCAGACGACCGTCCTCGAGAATCGCTGCGCGCGTCGGCGCGGAAAACTCGCCGGGCCCCTCTCCCTGTGAGCCGATCATACGCACCGGAGCACCATCCCGGTCCAGCACCACGACCCGATAGTTCCCCTCGTCCAGGATGTAGAGGTTGCCGTCAGCGTCGAAGTCCACATCGGCGATCCGGCCGAAGGTCTCCCACTCCTGTCCGGAGAAGGTCCCGACCGTGTACGCCTCTTCGGTCACGGCGGCAAGCTCCAGGTCGACCGCACGAGTCGCGGGTGCCTGGCTCCCGCTCGGGCTCGGCACCGCGAAGAGCAGGAGCAACACTCCGGACGGTGAAAGGGCGCTCGCCAGCGGGAAAGGCGATCTCATTGAACCATCCTCCAACCCTCGTGGTGCCTCAATCACTCGACATCTCGCGCGACGCCCGGGGGACCCCTAAACCCCCACCAACTCTCCCAGCACGAAGACGTCGGTGAGCAGCGCCCGCACGTGGATCGACGCGTTGAGGTTGTCGATCAGCTGGGACGAGACCGTGGGCTGCGCAGCCACGAGCCGTACCAGCGCCCCGGCAGCGTCCACATCACGCCGGAGCACGTCCAGGGCGGCCGTCACCGCTTTTGCCGCGCCGTCACCGCCGCCAGGGGCGGTTGAGGCAGCCGCGCCACCCGCTTCACCCTCCAGCAGGCGCAACTGAAAGGCTTCGGGGAGCCCGTCCAGCGCCTCTTCGAAGCCGCGCAGGTAGGAGCGGATCTGTTCACCCGCCTTACTGGCCGAATCGCCGGTCAGGCCCTGGGCTGCGTAGGCGAGGAAGAACTCGTAACCCTCCTCGATCGCGTCGATGCGGCGCTTCAGGTCGTCGGGGCTCATGGGCAGGGCCATCGGGGTCAGGGGAAGGGGGTGTTGGTCGGGCCTGGGCGTGCGGGAGGCCTCAGTCGCCCTCGGCTTCGGCTGTCTGCGAGCTGCCGTCGACCGTCCAGCGGGCCGGGTCGTGGTTCTCGAGGTAGCGGTCGCGGTCGATCCAGCCGTTGATCATGGACCAGGTCATCCAGCGCTTCTCGGGGCGGATCGCGAAGTAGACGTGCGCGATCACGAGGAAGATCAGGCCGATGCCGCACACGCCGTGGATCACGTAGATCCAGCCCCACGTGGCGTCGCTAAACATGTAGGTGTTCATCGGCAGCAGGAAGTTGTCGATGCGGAACATCATCAGGATGCCGGTGACCACCGCGCCGAGGGTCGCGATCATTGCGACGTGGTGGAACATCTTCTGGTCCACCGGATACTTGCCGGCGCGCGGGCGCTCGGCGTCCGATTGGCCCAGCGCCGCCTTCAGCCCCAGCTTGCCCTCTTCGACGTCGCGGCGGTCGATCCACATCGTCCAGAAGTCCTGCTTCGCGAAGACGTGGTAGATGTGGTAGATGACCGTCAGGATGAGGAGGACGCCCGCGATCCAGTGGATCGTCACCCAGGGGAACTGGATCCCGATCACGGGGAAGAAGGCCGTGATCAGAAGGGCGAACATGGTCACGCTCATCGACCAGTGGAATCCGCGCGCTCCGACCGTGTGGCGCTGGAGCTTCTCCGGCAGGCCCTTCGCCTCGCTCTCGTCGATCTCGCCCGTGGCCACCTTCTTGGGCACCATCAGGGCGTGCACGACGACGAAGACCGCGCCGATGATCACCGCCGCCCAGATCAGATCCCACGAGACACCGATCGGGACGTCCTCGCCCCAGGGGTTCAGCGCCCGCCGAAGGAATTCCATGGTCAAGTCTCTCCGTTGGATGGCTCGACGATACTAAACCATTATGTTTAGCATCGGGTGGCTTGGTATCAGGCAGCGTCCCGAATCGACCGCTTCACCAGGTTCCGGGTGAGCGCGATCTTGTAGTCGTTGTGCCGGAGCGCCCGCGCACCCTCGACCGCGATCTCTCCGGCCATCTGTCCGGTCTCCTCGCTGGGCTCGCGTCCGCGGATCGCAGCCTCGACCGCGCCCATCCGCACGGGGTACGGCGCGATGCTGTTGACGACCACCCGTGCGTCCTGAATCACGCCGCCCTGCACCTGCAGCATCGACGCGACGGTCACCAGCGAGAAGTCCCACGACTTGCGGTCCCGGATCTTCTCGAAGTACCACCGCGCGCCTTCCCGCGGGGCGGGCAGCACGATGCGCGTGAGCAGATCGCCGGGCTCCAGCACCGTCATCCGCTCGATGTCGATGTCCGGGCCGACGAAGAAATCCGCCGCCGCGTAGGTCCGCTCGCCTGAGCTGCTCGCGACCACCATCTCGGCGTCGAGTGCGACCAGCGCGGGCGCGGTGTCCGAGGGGTTGACCGCAACGCAGCGATCCGCGCCCATGATGCAGTGTTCCCGGTTCATGGCGCGCCGTGTGCTGGCGTAGCAGATGTTCCCTCCCGCGCGGTAGCATGGCCACCCGCTCCGGTAGTACCAGCAACGGGTATCCTGCACGATGTTCCCACCGAGCGTGCCCTGGTTGCGGATCTGTGGCGTGGCCACCAGTCCCGCTGCTTCCGCCAGGAGCGGATAGCGACTCTGCACGTCGGCGTGCTCGGCCACGGCGGTGAGGCTGGTCATGGCGCCGATGTCGAGCCCGCCGTCACCGCCCTCGGCGATACCGCGGATCTCGTCGACGGCGGCCAGGTCGATGACCGCTGCCGGGCGCTTGATCCTGTCCTTGAACCAGTCGAAGGTGTCCAGTCCGCCGGCGAGCACCCAGCCCTCGTCACCGTACTGGTCCATCAGGCGAACCGCGTCGTCGACGCCCGCAGGCTGATAGAGCTCGAACGGCGCGATCATGTCACGTATGACAGCCACTTTGATTCTCCTTGGTCAGACGTGCGTGTCCAGCAACCCATAGGGCCGGGGTCGGCCCTCCAGTTCAGCCAGGATCATGTCGGAGGTGAGCGGCGTCCTGCACAGGCAGAGCCCGCCCATGGCGTCGGCGACCGCGCAGGCGTACGCGGCCTCGCCGGCGCCCACCGGCGGCTCCCCGATGCCCTTGGCGCCCACGGGTGTGTGGGGGTCTGGCTCGTTGACGGCCGCGAACCGCGGACTCAGCGGCACGTCGAGGATTCCCGGCGGCCGCGCGGTGTAGAAGCGCTTGGTGAAGGGGATGCCCCACTGCGGGTCGAAGACCCAGCGCTGGCTCTTCGCCATCCCGATCCCCTGGAAGACGCCGCCGTTGGTCTGCGCGGCCAGGGAGCGGGGATGGATGACGGTGCCGCAGTCGGTCGCCGACGCGAGATCCACGATCTCCACCTCGCCCGTCTCGACGTCGAGCTCGACCTGGGCGAAGGTGGCCACCCAGGTGAAGACCGCGCCGGGCTGCCCGTAGTTGTCCTTCGCCGCCGCGATGAGCCCCTCGCCCGCCAGGCCCGCGACGGCACCCTTGGTGACGTCGTGCAGATCCTCGGGGATCTCGCCGCCGCTGAACTTGCCGCCACGTGCGATCGCCCGCTCCGCCGCCTGGGCGAAGCTGAGTCCGGCAGCGCGGTTGCCTGCCCGGAAGACGCGGCCGTCGGCCACGCGGTAGTCCGTGGCCGATCCACCCAGCTCGAGCGCGGCCAGCTCCTGCAGCAGCCCGACCATCGCCTCTCCCGCCGCGTGGTTGGCGCGGGTATGGGCGTGCGTGGTCTGGCTCCCGGCCTGCACGGTGCTGAAGGGGAGGTGCTTGCTGGTGTCGCCCCACACGACCACCACGTCGTCCCAGTCCAAATCGAGGACGTCCGAGGCGGCGCGCGCGGTGTCGGCGATCGAGTGGGTGCCCAGGTTGCCGATCCCCTGGTGCACGTGGAGCTTGCCGTCGGGTCGGATGACCAGCAGGCCGTCGCGGCCGTTGCTCCCGGCGGTGAAGGGGCTGAGCCCCATCCCCACGCCGGTCACCCTGGTTCCCTCTCGGTGGCCGGACAGCTGCCTTCTGCCTTCCCAGTCGAAGAGCTCGCCGCCCAGGTCCAGCGCCTCGCGCACGTACGCGCTGGTGAAAGGTCCCTGGTTGGGTCCGAGCCAGCCGTCGTGGCCCGGCGCGTTGACCTTGCGGATCTCCAGCCGGTCAACTCCGAGCTCTCGCGCGGCCTTGTCCACCACCGGCTCGAGCATGGCGACGATCTGCGCGCCGCCGGGCGCCCGCTGCGCCGAGCGCGGCGGCGTGTTGGTGTACACGGGAACGCCCCGAAAGCGCATGTTCTCGGGCTGGTACGAGGCGGTTGCCACGGTGCCCGCCGTGAAGAAGTCGCTGGCCCCGTACGCCCCGCTGTCCTGTACCAGATACAGGTCCAGCGCGGTCATGCGGCCGTCGCTGCGGAAACCGATCTTCGCCCAGCCCTGGAAGCCGGCCCGGGCACGCCCGATGTAGTTCTCCTCATAGCGCGTGATCCGCAGCATGACCGGACGGCCGATCTTGCGCGACAGCACCGCGGGCACCGCCATGATCGGCACGCCCGCGATCTTGCTGCCGAAGCCGCCGCCGCAGTACTCGCCGATCATCACCACGTCCTCGACGTCGATTCCCGCCATGGCGGCCACGGGTCCCCGCGTGCGCTCGGTGCTTTGCGTCGAGCCGTGCAGGAAGAGCTTCCCGTTCTGCCAGTACGCCATGCAGGAGCGGGGCTCCATGGGGTGGTGGGTGACCGACTGGTGGACGATTGTCTCTTCGACGATCACATCGGCCTCTCCGAACGCTGCGTCCACGTCGCCGATGGCCCACTCGGCCGTCGGCTCGCCCATGGGCAGCCGGTCCGGTCCGGCTTCGTCGAACACGCTGTCGGGCCACTTGAGCGACGTCGGCCCGTCCTCGCCCGGGACGTTGCCGTCGGTGCGCGCGTTCGGGCCGCCTTCGCGGAGACTGTCCAGCGGATCGAGCACGAACGGAAGCGGCTCCAGGTCGACCCGGATCGCTTCGACCGCCGCCGCGGCCGTGGTCTCGTCCACCGCCGCCACCGCCAGGATGGGCGCCCCCTCGTACAGGGGCTCGTCGGACAACGCGCCTTCGCGCGTGCCCTGCTCCGGCCGCGGCAGCTCCGACGCCCTCAGTATGCCCAGCACGCCCTCCATCGCCTCGGCCCTGCTGGTGTCGACGCTGCGGACCCGCGCGTGCGGCATCGGGCTCAGCAGGAGCTTGGCGAAGGCCATGCCCTCGGCGTGGAAGTCCTCGGCGTAGCGCGCCCGCCCCGTAATCTTCGCGTGAAGATCCGGTGGGGAGATGTCGGTGCCGATCGCTCTCTCAGCCATCTCGATTCGCCTTTCTCGCTATGCCCGGGAACGGGACAGCTCGGCCGCCCGCATCGCGGTGTTCAGGATCTTGTCGTAGTCGGCGCACCGGCAGAGGTTGCCCGACAGGAGCACCGCCGCCTCTTCGCGGGTCGGAGCCGGGTTCTTGTCGAGCATGCCGACCATGCTCATCACGAAACCGGGAGCGCAGAAGGCGCACTGGAAGCCGCCCTCGTCGATGACCGCCTGCTGCACCGGGTGGAGCACGCCGTCCTCTTCCAGCCCCTCGATGGTGGTGACCTCGCGGCCGCGCACCGTGTGGGTCAGGATCGAGCAGCCGTAGTGGGTGACGCCGTCGAGCAGCACCGTGCACGCGCCGCACTCCGCGCGGTCGCAACCGAGCTTGGTCCCGGTGAGGCCGAGTTGGTAGCGGAGCGTCATGGCGAGCGTCTCATGCTTCGGCACGTCCACCCGGCGCTGCTGCCCGTTGACGTTGAGCGTCACCAGTCGCTCGACCGCCCCCTGCGCGGACAACATCGGCGCGAGCACCCCGCTGCTGCGGAACAGGTATCCCGCCGCCGAGGCGGTGGCGCCCGCAGCGATCACCCCCTTGATGAACTTGCGGCGGGTGAAACCGCCTCTCCTCGATTGAATGATCTCGGCATCCAGCATCGATCTGCACCTCACTCCGTGGATAAGGGCGGGGCCGGCAATCTGGCTGACATTATATGGCGGGGTGGGCGATTGGGCCAACCGGGGGAGGGGAGACGGCGGCATGGGCCGGCTTCAGCCGCCGAATCGTATCGTCAACGGCCCTCGAGAGCGTCCCGCGCCATCTCCGGTGTGAGCCGGGGTGAATCAGGCTTCACGTCGAAGACCGGAAAGCCGTCGGCGCGCACGGCAGACTTGGCAGGCCGGCGCGTCCTACGAGCGAGCGCGGACCTTAGCCACCTGATGACGCCCATGTAGCTATCCGCCCGCCCCCATCTTCGCATCCAGGGTCATCTCGTCCTCGTCGATGGTGCCCCACAGGAGCAGCGCGCCCGCCGCGATGATCGCGGACGGGTAGAAGAGCACCTGCGAGCCCTCGAGCACCCAGCCCCATGGGTCGATGATCGACCTCCACACGCCGAGCGCGGTGATCAGCAGGATGACGAAGGCCACCGGGTAGGCGCGTTTGCGCCACAGGCCGAGGACGACCAGCACGCCCAGGATGATCTGGAGCACGCCCAGGACGTTCAGAACGACCGCCTGCGTGCCGATCCCGAGGTAGAACGCCTCCGCGACGGCCTGTCCGTGCTCGACGTTCACGAGCTTGTCTAATCCCCACATGACCAGCAGCCAGCCCGTGGTCACCCGCAGAAGGAAGAGTCCCCAGCGTTTCATGATTTGCCTCCGTGTGGCAGGGTTTCCTGATCGCCGATCCGGTCGGCGTGCTGTCTTGTGTTCTATCGTCCTCCGTTCGGCCTGCGCCAGCGCACCGGCGGCGGCGGTTCGTCCGCGAAGGTCACCTTGCCGCCGTTTTCGAGCAGCCGCAGCGCCTCGCGCACTGCAGTCTCCAGTTGGGGATCGCCACCCGCAATCACCGGCGCCGGATCGTTGCGCACCTCGATGTCGGGGGCCACGCCCTCGGCCTCCACGGCCCACTCGCCGTTCACGTCGAAGAAGCCGCCACGCGGGGCCACGAAGCCGCCCCCGTCGATGAGCGGCGGCGTGTCCCAGGTCCCAACCAGCCCGCCCCATGTCTTGGTGCCGACCAGGGGACCGATCCCCCGGAAGCGGAACAGGTACGGCAGGAGGTCGCCACCCGACCCCGCGCGCTCGTTGATCACCATGACCTTGGGTCCGAAGAGACCGGCCATCGGCTGGGTCCAGGGCTTGCGGTCGCCCGCCCGCGAGTTGAAGTAGCCGGTGAGTTCGCGGCCGAGCACGTCCACGATGTAGTCGGCCGCGGAGCCCCCGCCGTTGTTGCGCTCGTCGATGACCGCGCCCTCGCGGTCCTGCTGCGCGAAGAACATGCGGTTGAAGTAGGTGTAGCCGCCCTGGCCGGTGTTGGGCAGCCAAACGTAGGCGAGACGGCCGCCGCTCATCTCGTCGACGCGGGCCTGATTGGCCTCGACCCACGCCCAGCGCCGCAGCTGGCCCTCGTTGCCAGTGGGCTCGACGACGACTTCGCGGGCGTCCTCGGCGGAGGGTGAGGACGCCACGGTCAGCGTGATCGTGCGGCCGGCGGTGCCTTCGAGCAGGTGGTAGGGATTGGCGGGGGCGCGCAGTTCGGCCCCGTCGATCGCGAGCAGGTAGTCGCCCTCGTGGACATCCATCCCGGGATGCGAGAGGGGTCCGGACAGCCCCGGCGTCCAGTCGCCCCCGTTGTAGATGCGGGTGATCCGGTAGAACCCGTCCTGTTCCTCCAGGTCGGCGCCGAGGAGACCGGTGCGGGGGTTGTCGAGGTCCGGGTAGTCGCCGCCGCGCACGTAGGAATGGCCGACCGCGATCTCGCCCGAGAGCATGTCCAGCAGGTGGTTGAAGTCGGAGCGATGGCGCACGTCGGGGAGCCACTCCGAGTACCAGTCCCAGACGTCGTCCCACGGGGCTCCGTGCTGGTTGTCGACGTACAGGAAGTCGCGCATGAAGCGCCAGCCGTCGCGGAGCATTTGCGTGTATTCGGCCGTCGGTTCCACGCGCACGCGCAGGTTGCCGAGGTTGAGCGCGCCGTCGCGGCCCGAGGGCGGACGGGCGGTGCTCACGATGTTCCAGCCGCCGCTGTAGTAGAGCAGGCTGCCGCGGTCGTGGGAGACGGCCAGGCGCCCGCCGCTGTCGAGGAAGTCTTCGGCCTCGCGGTCCTCGATGGAGTACTTGAGCACGGGACCGCCGCCGAATCCGCCGCCCTCGAGGACGAAGACGGTTCCGGCCGGTCCGGGCACCAGGCCCGCGTAGTCGTCCACGTCCAGCCCCGGGGCGTCGATGATTCGGGCGGCGAGGTTGTCGAAATCGATGACTACTGCGGGTGAGTCGTCAGTGTCTTCGGCGTCCCCATCTTCTGCGGTCTCCTCCTCGTCACTCTCGGGCAGGAACGGGGATGGCTCGTCGGCGCCGAGGAGCGCGAGGTAGAGGGCGCGGGTCACCGGCCGCTCGTACGAGGTCATGTCCAGCCAGCCGGTGTTGAGCGCGAAGTTGGTGGAGGCCAGGAAGTAGAGGTACTTGCCGGACTCGTCCCACACCGGCGAGATCGCATCGGACATGCCGTCGGTGAGCTGCCGCGTGTCGCCGGATTCCGTGTCGTGGACGAAGACCGCGCGCAGCTGGTTGTCCAGCCGCCGGGCGTAGGCAATCCACCGCGAATCGGGGGACCACACGGGGTTCATGGTGCGCTGCGGGTGCGCGAAGCGGTCGGTGTCGACGTGGTCCACCTCGCCCGATTCGATCTCCAGCACCAGCACGCGGTAGTGCGTGTCGGTGAAGGCCAGCCGGGTCCCGTCCGGCGACCACTCGGGGCGGAAGTAGAAGGACGGCTCGGGGATCTCGATGCGGCGCTGCTCCGATCCGTCCTGCGCGGCGATCACCAGCCCGTACTCGTCGCCGTCGTCGTTGAACCAGGCGACGCGCGACCCGTCCGGTGACCAGACGGCGTGCCGGTCGGCCACGCCCGGGGTGCGTGTGAGATTGCGCCACGATCCCTCCTCGGCGGGCACGCTGAACAGCTCGCCGCGCCATTCGAAGAGCGCCCGCTTGCCGGTGGGCGAAAGACGGGCGTCGCGGAGCTGCGCTGTGGGGACCGACTCCCAGCGCGGGCGCGACCAGTTCATGTCGCCGGTCACATTGACCACGAGCTGGCGGGCGGTGCCGGTCGCCGGGTCGAGTTCGTGCAGGTAGCCGGCCTGCTCGTAGACCACCGCCCCGTCGCCGGCGCCGAGGGACTTCACGTCGAAGTCGGCGTGGCGTGTGAGCTGCCGCTCGGCGCCCGTGCCCGGGTCGAACGACCACACGTTGCTCGCCCAGTCACGCTCGGACATGTAGTAGACGACCCCGTCCATCCACACCGGATCCATGTGGCGTTCCCCCTCCCAAGGCGGTGTGGTGCGCTCCCAGGTGGACGTGGAGACGATCCCGATCGGCTGCGCCTGGCCCCCGCGGTAGTTGCGCCACTCCGGGTCCCAGTAGCCGATCTCCTGGTACGCGATGTGCGCGCCGTCGTCGGACATGCCGCCCAGATAAGCCTGGGGCAGCGCGAGGGGCACGGGCAGCCCGCCCTCGGGTGAGACCGAATAGAACTTCCAGAGCTGCGTGGGGACTCCATCGCGCCCCGACTGGAAGAGGATGTCGCCATCGGGCGTCCACCCCTGCACGACATCCGCTGCCGGATGCCAGGTGAGCCGCGTGGGCTGCCCGCCCTCGGCCGGCATGAGGTAGACGTCCGTGTTGCCCCCGTACTGGCCGGAAAACGCGATCCAGCGCCCGTCCGCGCTGAAGGCGGCGTCGGTCTCGGCGCCGTCCGAACTGGTGAGCCGCACCGCATCTCCGCCGTCGCGCCCGGCCAGCCAGAGGTCGTTGGCGTGGGTGAAGACGATGTGCGCGGCGCTCACGTCGGGCTGGCGCAGGAAGCGCGTGCCCTGGGCGTGGGCGGGGGCGGGGGTGAGGG
>VXQO01000079.1:0-86745 GCA_009838975.1 Gemmatimonadota bacterium
AATATACTGGAGGGGAGAATGTGGTGCGCGTCGGGGGCGGCGGCCACCGCAGCGCATGGCCCCCCTGTCGGGTTTGCCTCCGCCATCGCACCTTACCTCTGCTTTGCGTTGTTTCGCACCTGCCGTATCGTCACCCGGATGGAGTCAGGAAGATGACCCGCTCTCGCACTCGCCCGGCCCTCGCGGGCCTCGCCGCCCTTACCCTCGCCGCTCTTTCCCTCGCCGCACTCTTCGCGGTCGCGCTGCCTGCCGGCGCCCTTCACGCCCAGGACGCCCGGACGGGCTCGCAGGACATCCTCGCCGCCACGGAGTGGGTGCAGCCGCCCGAGGAGATCGCCGACGCAGTACTGGCCCCGCGCTATCTGAACGTGTCGCTCAACCAGCCCAGCCCCAACGGGATGTGGTTCCTGCACCAGCTGAGCGACGGGCCCGTCACGATGGACCGGTTCTCCCGGCCCTTCGACGAACTGGGCGGGCAGTTCTACGAGCCGCAGGCGAACCGCAGCCGCTCGCTCTCGATCCGCAACATGGCGGGGCTGCAGGTGATTTCGGCGGCGGACGGCTCCATGACCGACATCGAGGTTCCGGACGGCGCGCGCGTGTCCGGTGCGCAATGGTCGCCGGACGGCTCGCAGCTGGCCTTCTACGTGCACACCGACGACGCCACGCACATCCATGTCGCCGATCCGGCGAGCGGCGATTCCCGCCAGATCACCCGGGACGCGGTGCTGGCCACGATGGTCACCACCTTCGAGTGGACATCGAACGGGGACGAGATCGCAACCGTGCTGATCCCCGACGGCCGCGCGGCGCGTCCCATGGCCCCGTCGGTCCCGAGCGGCCCCCAGGTCAAGCAGACCGAGGACGGCAGGAACATTTTGCGCACGTACGCGAGCCTGATGGCCACGCCGCACGACGAGGCGCTGCTGGAGTGGCACGTCACCGGTCAGCTGGCGACGATCGCGGTCGACAACCGGCGCGTGGCCAACATCGGCGACCCGGCGATGATCCGCAGCTTCGACTTCTCGCCGGACGGGATGTACGCGCGCGTGACGACCATGCAGCAGCCGTTCAGCTACATCGTGCCCGTGACGAGCTTCGGCCGGGTCGAGGAGATCTGGGACCGCGACGGCACCGTTCTCGCCGAGATCGACGAAACGGAGCTGAACACGGGGATTCGTGGCGCCCCATCGGCTCCCGGCGTCGCCGGCGACGAGGAGGAGCCCGACCGCCGGCAGATGGCGTGGCGCGAGGACGGCGCCGGCCTGGTGTACCTGCGCATGGAGCCCGCGCCCGAAGAGGAGGAGGGCGCTGAAGAGGAGGAGGCCGAGGAAGAGGAAGACGGCGACGCGCGGCGCATGGACCGTGTGATGCTGTGGGCGCCGCCGTTCGGCGAGGACGACGAGACCGTGCTGTACGAGAGCCGGCAGCGGATGGCGAACCACCGGTACTCGGAGGACTACGGGTGGCTCTTCGTCACGCAGGGTGGTGGCGGGGGCGGACGCGGCGGATTTGGCGGCGGTGGCGCACGCGGGACGCGCACGGAGTATGCGGTCCGCCTCGACGACCCGGAGACGCGGTACGAAATCAGCGAATGGGATACGGACGAGTTCTACGAGAACCCCGGTTCGCTGCTGATGACCAGCGGGCAGGCCGGCGGCGGTGGCGCGGCGTTCCGCTTTGGAGGCGGCGGTGGCGGGGCTGGCGGACACTTCGTGGAAATCGCCGGTGCGGAGGGCGCCGAGTCCGTCTTCCTGATGGGCACGGTCTACAACGAGGACCCCCTGGCCGAGTCGCCGATGAGCTTCCTCGACCGGGTCACGCTGCGCAGCGGGGACCGGGAGCGCGTCTACGAGAGCTCCAACGACGGTCAGTCCGAGCGGATCACGACCGTGCTCGACGCCGATGCGGGACGGTTCGTGGTGCAGCGCGAGACGCCGACGGAGGTCGCGCAGGGCTACCTCGTGGTCGGGAGCGCGCGTACGCAGCTGACCAGCAACGTCGACTACACACCCGACCTGACCAACGCGCCGCGCCAGCGGTTCACGGTGGAGCGTCCGGACGGCTTCCGCTTCCTGGTCAACGTCACCCTGCCGCCCGACTACCAGGAGGGTGAGCGGCGCCCCGCCATGTTCTGGTTCTATCCCCGGGAATACGAGGACCAGGAGGGCTACGACGAGGGCGCGCGCAGCTACAACAAGAACGCGTTCCCGAACTTCGGCACCCGCTCGATCGAGTACCTGATCCGGCTGGGGTACGTGGTGGTGGAGCCCGACGCGCCGATCGTGGGCGAGGAGGGGCGCATCAACAACAACTACCAGCACGATCTGCGCAACAACCTCGCGGCCGTGATCGACGAACTGGACGCGCGGGGCCTGATCGACAGACGCCGGCTGGGGCTGGGGGGGCACTCCTACGGCGCCTTCGGCACGCTGAACGCCATGGTGCACACGCCGTTCTTCAAGGCCGGGATCGCCGGCGACGGCAACTACAACCGGACGTTCACCCCGCTGGGCTTCCAGAGGGAGCCGAGGTACTTCTGGGATGCGCGCGAGGTCTACCTGGGCATGTCGCCGTTCGTGTACGCCAACAACCTCACCGGAGCGGTGCTGCTCTACCACGGCATGCACGATCAGAACGTCGGTACGGCGCCCGATCACTCGCCGCGCCTCTTTCACGCCCTGAACGGCCTGGGCAAGGAGGCGGCGATGTACCTGTATCCGTTCGAGGACCACGGCCCGGCGACTCGCGAGACGCTGCTTGACCTGTGGGCGCGATGGGCGGCCTGGCTGGATGTACACCTGGCCGCGGAGGAGCGGCCCGTGACGTGACGGCATCGCCGCATCGCCGCATCGGCGCATCACCGCAGGTGGTCGCCGATGCGGCCGAGCGGCCGGCTGCCGGGGGCTGACGGGTGACCGACCCGCCTTCCCCGGAGAGGCACCTCGGACTCCTCGGCGCCACCGGCGTCGGGGTGGGCGCGATCGTCGGAGGCGGGATCCTCGCGCTGGCCGGGGTCGCCTTCGCAACCACGGGGCCGAGCGCGATCGTGGCGTTCGGACTCAACGGGTGCATCGCGTTCCTCACCGTCTTTTCCTTCGCCGAGCTCGCGGCCCGCTTTCCCCAGTCGGGCGGCACCTACACCTATGCGCGCAAGGTGCTCACGGTGGAGGTGGCCTTCGCCGTCGGGTGGGTGGTGTGGTTCGCTTCGGTGGTCGCGGCGGTGCTGTACGCGATGGGGTTCGCGGTCTTCCTCGTCCCTTTCCTGGAGCGGATCGCGCAGCTCGTGAACGGCGAGGTTCCCGGATGGATCGGGACGCGGCCGGCGCTGATCGTCTACGCGCTGGCCGCGGTAGGCTACTACAAATGGCGCCTCACGCGCGCGGCTTCCGGGGTGAGCCAGTGGGAGACCGTGGGAAAGGTGGTCGTCTTCGCAGTGGTGGTCGTCGCCGGGTTCTTCGCGCTGGCCACCGAGCCGCCGCCCCCGGGGGCGCTGGGTGCCAGCTTCCGGCCCTTCTTCGCGGAAGGGTTCGCGGGGCTCGCCCAGGCGATGGGATACACCTTCATCGCGCTACAGGGGTTCGATCTGATCGCCGCGGTGGGTGGTGAAGTCCGCGACGCCGAACGCAACCTGCCCCGGTCGATGTTCCTGTCGCTCGGCACGGCGCTGGCGATCTACCTGCCCCTCCTTTTCCTGATCGTCGCGGTCGGGACGCCGGATCGGCCGATCGTCGAGGCCGCCGCCGCCAACCCCGAGATCCTCGTCGCCGACGCCGTGCGCAACTTCATGGGGCCGGCCGGCTACTGGCTCATCGTCGCGGCCGGGCTGCTCTCCATGCTGTCGGCGCTGCAGGCGAACCTTCTCGCCGCTTCCCGTTTCGCCCGCACCATGGGCGCGGACCGCACGCTCCCGCCGCGCCTGGCCCACCACGCCCCCGGCACCGGGGCGCCCACCGCCGCGATCCGGCTCAGCGCGATCGTGGTGGCGCTGTTGATCGTCGCCGTGCCCGACGTCGCGGCGGCCGGCGCCATGGCCAGCCTCATCTTCCTCGCCTGCTTTGCGCTGACCCACAAGATCGGGTACCTGGCGCGCAGGCGGACGGGGAAGCCGAGCGGCTTCCGCGCCCCCGCGTTCCCGCTCGTGCCGCTCGTCGGCGGTTCGGCCTGCCTCGTCATCGGGCTCTACCAGGCGGTCGCGGTTCCCCCTGCGGGGGTCCTGGCGGCGGTGTGGCTCGGCGTGGGGGCCGTGCTGTACTCGCTGTATCTCGCGCCGCGGGCGCGCGCGGTGGATGCCTCGACCGAGGCCCGGGATCCGGAGGTGATGAAGCTGCGCGGACGGCGCCCGGTGGTGCTCGTCCCCATCGCGAATCCGGCGAGCGCCGAGACCCTGGTGACAATGGGCAGGGCGCTCGCGCCGCCCGAGGTCTCGCGGGTGCAGCTGCTTTCGGTGGTGGCGCCGCCCGGCCGATACCCCGATGACGGGCTGCCGCAAGGAGTACGGGATGCACAGGCGGTCCTGGGGGGCGCCCTGGGCACGGCGCTCAGGGTCGACCTGCGCCCGGAGGCGCTGATCACGCTGCACGGCGACCCCTGGGGCGAGATCGCCAGAGTCGCCGAGGCGACCCGTTGTGAGAGCCTGCTCCTCGGTGTCGGCGAGCTGGACGATTCGCTCATGACCGGACCGCTCGCGGGGCTGATCGCGGCCGTCGACGCCGATGTGGTGATCCTGCGCGCCCCGAACGACTGGACACCTGACAACGCGCGGCGGATCCTGGTGCCTTCGCGCGGCGGCCGAGACCAGAGCCCGGTGCGCGCGCGCCTCCTGGGCAGCCTGAGCCGCACCGCGGCAAGGGACGTGGCCTTCCTGGGTGTGCTATCCGAGAAGGCGGGTCCGGGGGTGCACAAGAGGGCGTTCCGCGACCTCGAGCGGCTGGCCCGGGACGAGGTCGGCACCGACGCCCACGCCGAACTCGCGATCGGCGACGATGTGGTAGCCGAAGTGGCGAAACGCGCTCAGGACACGGACCTGCTGATCCTCGGCTTCCACCGAAGCGGCCGGCGACGCGCCGTGTTCAGCACCCTGATGCTGAAGATCGCCCGCGCGACCGAGTGCCCGCTCCTGATGATCAGCCACCGGCGGGGAGCGGCGCTGCTGCCGGAGAGCTCGATCCTGGGGCGGGCCGGGCGGTAGGTACTCACATACTCATATACTCAGGGTTCAGCGTCCCTCGGTTTCGCGCAGCAGCCCCTCGTAAACCCCCGCCGCCTCGTCCACTCGCGCCAGGAACCGCTCCCGGTCCTCCGCCGTGACCCAGCGGTCGCGCTCCACGACCCGCTCCCGGAAGGACTCGACCGCCGCAAGCAGGAAGCGGATGTCGTCTGCGGAACGGTATTCACGCCCGCCGGCCACCACCCACACCGGGCTGGTCTGGGCGAAAGCGTAGCTGTCCGCCACCAGCGGTGACGCCGGCCCCAGCGCACGCGCCGCGATCCAGCCGCTGCCGTCGAGTTCGATGGTACTCTCCAGACGGAAGCGGTCGCCCATGTCGCGAACGTCGTGGGTCGCAGCGATCTCGCCACTGACCAGGATCTCGACCCGGTCCAGCGGGCTGTTGGTCGCCACGTCGATCTCGACCAGGTGCGCCGCGCGCGCGCCATCTCCGGCCGCCACCGCGATCTCGCTTCCAGGCAACTGCCCGTCCACCGTCAGGAAGAGCAGCGGGCCGTTGGTCGCGAAGGTGCGCCGCTCGCGGATCGCGGTCAGCCACGCGTCCGCCGAGATCGGCCCGTCGACGTATGCGTACGTGCGGCTCGCGCCGGGGCCCGGATCCCGCCACACGTCCGAGAAGTTGTCAGTCCCGCCGGTTGCCGCGAGTCGGAAACCCGCGTTGAGGATGCGGTAGTACATCCGTGCGTTCACGCGTTCGTCGTACCAGAAACAGATGACGTCGTAGAAGTCGCCCGAACCGAGCGCCACGTCCACCGGTATTTCCTGGGTGCCGACGCTCTCGGGCGTCTCGACCAGGCCGGTGAACGGGTGCATGAACCCGCCCGTCGCCCCCTGGGCCCGCGCCGCGTCCAGGTAGTCGGCGTTCAGGCGGTCGGCCGCGAACGGCGTGTTGGCCGCGCCGCCGATCAGCGGCGTGATGAATTCGCTCACCCCCGCCAGCCCCACGTGCCCGTACGCACCGCGGAACTCCTGCGCATACAGGAGGATGTGGTCGCCGGTCGAGAGCGGGTGAGGCCGTCCCGTCAGGTCGTCCCAGCGTCCCATCAACCGTGTCCCGTCCATGTGGATGAGGGAGATGGAGACGCGGAGATCCTCGCTGACCAGGTCGTTGAAGAAGTCCTGGTGGGTGAGTCCGTAACGGCCCTGATGAAGGTCGTGGACATGGGTGTCGCCGGCGTACCAGCCCGTGGCGGCCGCATCGACGAGACGCGCGAGTTCGAAGTGCTCCTCGCTGCTCCCGCCCTCGCGCACCTGCACCGCGGCGGTGATCGGACGGTATTCGAGGCCGCGCCGCACGTTGACCGTCACCTCGCCCGCGGGGACCTCGACCTCGAAGGTGCCGGCGGTGCGGAAGTAGTGCGTCTCGGTCGGCGACAGCACCCGGTGGAAGTCCCCTCGCGGGGCGTAGGCGCGGCCGTCCGAGGCGACCACCGTGACCCGCGCCGGGACGGGGCGCCCGCGCTCGTCGAGCACCGTGCCGCTGAGCGTACCCATCGGCGCCGCATGCACGCGGTCGCTCACATCGAGCGTGCGCCACGAACTCCGCGCGCCTCCCGAGACGGCCATCACTTGGAGCTGCGTGGCCCCCTCCTCATTCGAGACGAAGGCGATCTCGCTGCCGTCCGGGCTCACGCGCGGGGTGAGTTCGTGGCTCTCGCCTCCGGTGAGCCGCAGCGGATTGCCGCCGCCCACGCCGATCAGCACCAGGTCGTTCGACCCCGCGTCGTCGGAGACGTACACGAGACCGCTGCCGTCCGGCAGCCAGTCCGGCCGCGCCCGCCAGGCGGTTTCCTCCGCGCGCACCAGCACCGGCTCGGCGCCGCCGGACGCCTGCGTCCAGATCCCGCCGGTACCCGTCATGCCCGGCGCAGGGGCCATGTAGGCGAGAACCCCCTGCGGCGAGACCCGTGCCTGGTACTGGCTCCCTGGCCCGGTGAAGACCTCTTCCCGCGCACCCGTCACGACCTCCACCCGATGCACGTCCATCCCCCGTCCCATCGTGGTGAAATGGACGAAACGGCCATCGGGGCTCCACGCCGGCTGCACGTCGATCCCGCCCCCCTCTACCAGCGGCACGACCGCCCCGCCCTCCACTTCGAGCAGCGCGATGTCGAGCCCGGTACCCGTCTCCACCGTCATCGCGATCCGCGACCCGTCGGGGCTCCAGCTGGGCTCGAAGTGGTACCACGGGCCCCGCGTCAGCTGCTCGGCCGCACCTCCCTGCGACGGGATCCGCCAGATGTCGCCCGCCATGGCGAAGGCGATCCAGCGCCCGTCGGGCGACCACGTCGGGCTCATGGGGCCCGTGCTGACCGGCGGCAGCATGTGCAGCTCGCCCCGGATGTTGCCCATCAGGCTCGGGTAGCGCAGCACCCCGGCCCGATCCTGCGCCGCGGCGGCCCCGGCGGCGAGGACTGCGAAGCCGGTGTGCGCCACGAACATCAGCGCACTCGGAAGAGCTGTGGCAGAACGTGAAGTCGTTTGCATTCGGATTCTCCCTGCGTGCGTTCGTGCGCCTACTGCTGGACGATAGCGACCCCGCGTCGCCAGGGGTTTGCCCGGAGCACCCGCCACGCCCAAGATGGACGCAGGCCGGAACGCTGATTTCAACGAAGGGAACGGAGCCATGAAGACGCGCTGGATCGGATGCATTTCAAGCCTCGTGGTGATGGCGGCGGTCACTCCCGCAGGCGCGCAGGATGTGGACTACCATCGCGCGGAGATGCTGCTCGGGTGGCATACGTCGCCCTTGATATCCGGCACACCAGTGACCCCCAACTGGATCAACGATACGGACCGGTTCTGGTACCGCAACAACAGCGGTTCCGGCCACGAGTTCACCTTCGTCGACCCGGCGGCCAATGTGAAGCGCCCGTTCTTCGACCACGCGCGGCTCGCGGCGGCGCTGTCGGTGGCTGCGGACACGAGCTACGTGCCCCGGAAACTGCCGTTCGACGACTTCGAGTTCGTGGACGGCGACGAGGGGCGGATCGCGTTCGAAACCGGGGCGCGGCGATTCGAGTGCGATCTGGGCGAATACATGTGCCAGGTGGGCGACACACTGCCCGACGACACGCCTTTTGTCGAGTCTCCCGACGAGCGCTGGGAGGCGTTCGTCATGGACCACAACCTCTACATCCGCCCGGCGGCCGGCGGCGACACCATTCAGCTGACGACGGACGGACAGGAGTTCAACGGCTACGGGCTGGCGTACCCGCGTCCCAACGACATCAGGAACAACCGGGTGCGGCGGCCGGACGTCTACTGGTCGCCGGACTCGCGCAAGGTTCTGGTCCAGCGAATAGACCAAAGGGACGTGGAACACCATCACTACGTGTCGTACACGCCGCAGCGCACCGTGCACTACTCCCAGCCATATGCGCTCCCGGGGGACTCGATCGTGCCGCTGCCGGCATTCCACATCCTGGACGTGGGCGAGACTCTGACCGCGGCCGCGGGGGACGAATCCGACGGCGACGCGCGCCCCCTCCCCGCCGTCGGCAACATCCGCGTGGTCCTCGAGCCCCGTCCCAACCGGCTCTACCTGGGCGGCTCGCAGGTGGACTCGCTGTGGTCGGCCGACTCTCGCTTCGCCTACATGCACTGGGAGACCCGCGCATCGAAGAGCAACCACCTGGCGGAGGTGGACGCGGCCACCGGAGACTTCCGCATCATCGCGGGCGACAGTTCGCGCACCTGGGTCGAGACCGCACAGCGCAACCCGACCTCGTGGTTCGTGTCGGAGACCACCGACGACGCCTTCTGGTGGTCCGAGCGCGACGGCTGGGCCCACATCTGGCGCTTCTCGAAGGACGGGACGGTGAAGAACCAGGTCACCAGCGGACCGTGGGCGGTCGGCGCGATCTGGCACGTCGACGAGGCCAACCGGCGGCTCTACTTCACGGCGTATGGCCGCGAGGACGGGATTCCCTACTACGGCCGCCTCTACCGGGTCGGCTACGACGGCGGCGGCCTAACCGTGATCG
The DNA here is from genome assembly GCA_009838975.1 of Gemmatimonadota bacterium. Lineage (GTDB taxonomy): Bacteria > Gemmatimonadota > Gemmatimonadetes > Longimicrobiales > Gaopeijiaceae > Bin94. Next base: position 9,217 of record VXQO01000079.1, read on the forward strand.
CGGGAGAGGTGGGCAACCACGCGGTCAACGTGTCGCCCAGCGGCAGCTTCGTGGTCGACACCTGGTCCACGATCGGCGACCCGCCGGTGACGGCCCTGCGCAACCTCGCGACCGGCAACGTCATCCGCACCCTGGAGGAAGCCGACATCTCGCGTCTGGAAGAGGTCGGGTGGCGCGCCCCGGAGGTCTTTTCGGTGAAGGCGCGCGACGGCGTCACCGACATCCACGGCCTCATATACTTCCCCGACGACCTCGACGAGTCGGGCAGCTACCCCGTCATCGACCACATCTACCCGGGTCCGCAGGTGGGAAGCGTGGGCTCGTGGACCTTCAAGTCCGGTGGCGAAAACTTTTCGCTGGCGAAGCTGGGGTTTGTGGTGATTCAGCTCGACCACATGGGCACGCCCCACCGCTCCAAGGCGTTTCACGACATCTATTACGGGGACTTCAACGATAACGGCCTTCCCGATCACGTCACCGCGATCAAGCAGTTGGCCGCGCGCTACCCGTTCATGGATCTGGACAGGGTAGGCATCTACGGGCATTCCGGAGGCGGTTTCGCGTCCACCGACGCCATGGTGCGCTTCCCGGACTTCTTCAAGGTGGCCGTCTCGGGGGCGGGCAACCACGACAACGCCAGCTACAACATCTACTGGGCCGAGAAGTACCAGGGGCTGCTCGTGGCCGACTCCGCCACCGGCACCACCAACTTCACCGACGAAGCCAACAAGACCCACGTCGCCAACCTGAAGGGCAAGCTTTTGCTGATGCACGGCGATATGGACGACAACGTGCACCCCGCGATGACCGTCCAGCTGATCGACGAACTGACCAAGGCGAACAAGGACTACGACCTGGTGTGGGCGCCGGACCGCGCGCACGGGCTGAACGAGCCGTACTTCATCCGTCAGAGGTGGGACTACTTCGTGGAACACCTGCTGGGGGCCGAGCCGCCGAAGGAGTACGAGATCACGCGCCCTGTAAACTAGAGTTTACATGATGACAACCAGAGATTACATGTCAGCGCGTTGCGCTCTGGTGGTCCGCCGACGGAGTGTCCTAATCAATTAGTTGACATATGGAACAAATCGCCCCAGCCTCTACTAACACTATAGGAGCTGGGGCGCGGGTGCCCTTCGGCGGTCGGCCGAAAGTCACGCGTTGCGAACCCCAAAGGAGCGGGCCGGCGCCCGCAGGGAGATGGCAGTGGAGAGAGCACTGACCGCGCGGGAGATGGACGTCATGTCCGTGCTGTGGGATCTGGGCTCGGCGACGGTCGCCGAGGTCAACGAGCGGCTGGAGGACGACCTCGCCTACAACACCGTCCTGACCATCCTCCGGATCCTGGAGTCAAAGGGGCTCGTGGGCTACACCAAGGACGGCAGGGCCCACCGCTACCATCCTCTCCTCGGACGTGAGGAGGCCGGGAGCTCCGTGCTCGGCCGCTTGCGCGACAAGGTGTTCTCCGGTTCCGCGGAGCTCCTCGTGGCCCAGCTCGTATCCGATGAACAGCTGTCACCGGCCGCAGTGCGGAGGCTCCGCAAGTTGCTGGACCAGCGCCTCGAGGGGGAGAAGGAACAATGATCGCTGCGTGGATGCTCTGGTCGGTCGGAGCAGGTCTGATGTTTCTGGTCGCGGGGCTGGCCGCCGAGCGACTGCTCAAGGGGGGCCGCCGCTGGGTGTGGCTTGCCGCCGGGATCGGCACGGTCGCGTTGCCCGCGATCCGCCTGCTGACGACCTCCCCGCCCTCGGCGGGAGGCGCGCCGCCGGCGGTGCCGATTCTGCTGGACCCGCTGGCCGTGACGGTGGCGCGGGATTCCGCGCTGCATTCGCTCGACGACCTCCTGCTCCTCGGGTGGGTGGTGCTGTCGGCGCTCCTCCTGGTCGGGGCCCTCATCGGTGGCGCGCGCTTCATGCGGCGTCGCGCGTCGTGGGAACCGGGTACGCTCCTGGGGCGTGGCGTCCTCTGGTCGCGCGTCACCGGCCCCGCGGTGGTGGGGCTGTTCCGCTCCCGTGTCGTTCTGCCCAGCTGGGTTCGGGGCGCGGGCGCCGAGCGGCAGGAGTTGATCCTCGCCCACGAAGAGGAGCACCTTCGCGCACGCGACGTGCAGCTGCGGTTTGCTTGCGGCGCGCTTCTGCTCGCTTTCCCCTGGAACCCCGCGCTGTGGCTCCAGTACCGCCGCCTGAACCTGGCGATCGAGCTGGACTGCGACCGCCGCGTGATGAACCGGTTGCCGGAGCATCGCCGCCTCTACGGTGACCTCCTGCTCAGGGTGGGGTCTGGCCACGGCGCCCTCCCCGGTCTCGCGGTCGCGGCGCTCGCGGAGCAGCCGTCCCTGCTGGAGCGGCGCATCCGACAGCTGCTGAAAAAGGCCCCCGAGGTGAAGATGGCGCAGGCGGCGTTCCTGGTCTTCGGTGCGCTCGTGGTGGTGGGCGTGGCACTGTCGATCCCGGGGATCACGGGGGAGGGGCCGGCGGGGCTGGACGGGTCGGAAGAGAGCGAGGCAGGCGTGGCGGATCTGTCCGCAGGTCCGAGGTTCACGCCCTACACGGTTGCGCCGGACCGCATCAACGACGCCGAGATCCTGAGGGCGCTGGAGCAGGAGTATCCGCCGCTTCTCCGCGACGCCGGCATCGGAGGAACCGTGCACGTGTGGTTCTTCATCGACGAGCGGGGAGTGGTGAGGAATCAGTTCGTGCAGGAGAGCTCCGGGCACCAGGCGCTGGATCAGGCTGCCCTGCGCGTGGCGCCGATATTCAGGTTCACACCGGCGCTCAACCGCGACCGGGCCGTGCCGGTGTGGGTGACGTTCCCGATCACTTTCGGAACCCGGGACGCTGGTGAAGAAGCGGCCCAGAGCGAGACGGATGCCACGGAGGCCCAGCTCCAGGACGCGTTGGAGAGGGCAACGCGCGTGATCGAGGCGCGCCTGGCCGCCGGCGAAGGCGAAGATGGCGATGCGGGAGAGGCAGGAGAGGTGGACATTTCGGCGAGCCCGGCGTTCACCCCGTACACGACCGCACCCCGACGCACGAACGACCAGGAAGTCGTCAGGGCGTTGGAAAGGGAGTACCCGCCCCTGCTTCGAGACGCCGGGATCGGCGGCACGGTGCAAGTGTGGTTCTTCATCGACGAGGAGGGGGTGGTGAGAAACCAGAGGGTTCACACGAGTTCAGGCCACGGAGCCCTGGACGAGGCTGCCCTGCGCGTGGCGCCGGTCTTAAGGTTCACCCCGGCGTTGAACCAGGGCGAGTCCGTGCCCGTGTGGGTGGCGTTCCCGATCACGTTCGGAACCACGCCCGGGGCACAGGGTGCCGGTGGAGAAGCGGCGGAGAGCGAGGCCGACGCCAACGAGGCCCGAGCGGAGTCGGGTTGGAGACCCGGCTTCCGGTATTCGAGGGGAGAGGGCGCCTACGTCCTGAGGCCGTCACCCACATCGGACCTGAAGTGTTCATTGCCGCGTGACGGGGGAACCGTCCGTTGCCGGGTCGTCGCTACTGGCCCAGCCGAATAGCCCGAATCCCGTCCGGAGCCGAGAATGGAGGTTCACGGGCGGCCATTCCGCGATGAAGCGCGGCGGACCATACTTGGTTCATGGCCGCATCGACATCGGCGCTCGCAGCGCCCCTGACATTTGCGCCCCGGCTCAAGGACTACCTCTGGGGAGGTCGTGAGCTCGAACGCCTGTTCGGCCGGGAGTTGCCCGACGGTGTCATCGCCGAAAGCTGGGAGGTATCCGGGCATCCCGCGGGCGTTTCGGTGGTGGACCGGGGCCCGCTGGCCGGCAGGGATCTGCCCGGCCTCGTGGCCGAATACGGGACGCGGCTTGTCGGCCGGCGAGGCGAGGCCGCCGCGGCGCGTGGTGAATTCCCGCTCCTGGTCAAGCTCCTCGACGCGAGTCACGCCCTCTCGGTGCAGGTGCACCCCGACGACGACTACGCGGCCGCACATGGGCTCGGCGAGCCCGGCAAGACCGAGATGTGGTACATCGTGCACGCCGAGCCGGGCGCGCGGATCATTCATGGGCTCGCGCCCGGGACCGACCGGGCGGCGCTTCGGCGCGCGGTCGCCGAGGGGCGGGTGCAGGACTGCCTCAACCGGGTTCGCGTGGGGCCCGGCGACTCGATCCTGGTTCCGGCCGGGACCGTGCACGGCATCCTGTCCGGCGTGGTTCTGGTCGAGATTCAGCAATGCTCCGACACGACCTTCCGTATCCACGACTGGGATCGGCTCGGGGCGGACGGGCGACCCAGGGAACTGCACACGGAGCGGGCGCTCGACGCGATCCTCTTCGGACGGACGGTGCCGGTCCCGGTGGCACCGTCACTCGCCGGGTCAGAGGACGGAGTGAGGCGGGAGGTCATAGCGCACTGCGACCACTTCGTGGTAGAGCGCCTGCACCTGGAGGCGGGGGCCCGCTTCACCTCCGAGCTGGACGGGGAGACCTTCGAGATCTGGGGGGTGCTGTCGGGCCGGGCGAGAGTGGAGCCGGCCGACGCCCGGTCACTGGCGCTGGAGCGCGCGCGGTTCGCTCTGCTACCCGCAACCATGGGGACCTTCGACATGCGTGCCGCGACCGACGCGGTTGCGTTACGCGCACATCTCCCCTCTCGCAAGTGCCCCGCCAGGGACTCGAACCCCGAACCTGCCGATTAAGAGTCGGATGCTCTACCAGTTGAGCTAGCAGGGCGAAAAAGGGACTCAATTATACCCGCGTGGCCCCTGTTGCGACACCCTCAGCCGGCGGCGCAGCGCGATGATTCCGGGTGGGCCGTCCAGCGCTCGAAGGATGCCCCTCCAGACGGCAAACGGGTGGCCGCAGACTCGCCGGCAGCGAGATCCAGGCCATCCGTTGGTCCGAGTTCGGTGCCGTGGGAAAGGTGGACTTCGACGCGGACGTTGCAGATCGTCGCCTCGGTGGTGTTCTCGACCGTACCCGTGAACGCGCCCTGCGCCTCGTCGAACGACAGGGTCAGCCGCATCCCGCGCCGGGTGGCATCCCAGGTCTGCGTGCGGCCGATGTATTCGCCCGACTCCTCACCCTCATCGCCGTGCTCACCGTCTTCCCCATGCTCGCGGTGTTCGCCTTCACCGTCGTGTTCACGGCTCTCTCGGTGCTCATCCCCCTCATTCCCCTCATGCCCCTCACCGTGCTCGCCAGCCCCTTCCGTGCGCTGGGCGGCCGCACTCTCGGCCTCCCGCGCCATGTCCGTGCTGGGGGCTTCCTGACCGGGAACGGCTTCACGGCTTTCGCCGGGGTTGGAATCGGGCTCGCCCCCGCACCCGTTCGCGGCGAAGAAGGCGAGAATGGCGATGCAGGGGAGCGCAGCGGATGCGACCGACCTGAAGGGCGTGCTTTCCATCGGGAGGACTCCGGCACCAGAAGGAATCGGGTGTGCGGCCGGGTCGCGGGCCCGGCCATTTGACCCGAGGCCCGCGACCCGGCTCATGTCCCGAAACTATGGCCGATCCCCGCGTGAACGCGAGGGCCGACGCCCCCGGTCGAACGGCCTTGTGCCCCTGGGGCCCCGCTGCCGGTCGATGCGGCCACGGTTCGCCGGTCCCCGCTGGCGTGCGATTGTCCGGCGGTTCATGCGCTGAAGCTCCTCGCGCTGGTCCTCGGTCAGGATCTCGCTGAATCGATCTCGCAGCGACTCGCGTGCGTCTGCGCCGCCCCTCCACTGTTCGGTGAGCGCCTGGCGCATGGCTTCGGGCTCGCGGATTCCGGCGGCGACCTCGGAACGGAGCGCCATGAGTGCGGCCGCCCGGGCGGTGCGCTGTTCGAGCAACTCCGTGCGCATGCCTTCCAGCTGCGTCCGCTGGTCGGCGGTCAATTCGAGTTCGTTGGCCAGGCGGATGGCGCGCTCGACCGGGGCGGCTCCGGTGACGGCTCGGGCCCGGGAGCCCTGCCGCTGGGCGTCGAGGCCTGTGGGAGCGATGGCGGCCGCAAAGAGGATGGCGAGGGCGGCGGCGGCCAGGAGGTTGATCCTTGAGATGCCGGTGTTCATTGTTCTTCTCCCTATACTTTGTTGCGAATTCAGTGTGCCGGTGTGGAACGCGGTCGAGCTTGAGCGTTCCGTGTCGGTGACAATGGACGGCCCGGTTGCGTTAGGGAGTCAGGATGTTCTTCAGGCAGATCGTCGATCCGAAGCTGGCACAGCACGCCTACCTGGTGGGCTGTCAGCGCACGCGGGAAGCCATGATCATCGATCCCGAGCGCGATGTCGACCGCTATGTGGTGATCGCCCGGCGCGAGGGCCTGCGGATCGTCGCGGCCGCCGAGACGCATATTCACGCGGACTTCCTGTCGGGTTGCCTCGAGCTGGTCGAGCGGTACGGGTGCCGCGCGTATCTTTCGGCCGAGGGCGGCGCCGAATGGCAATACGAATGGGCGGACGGGCGCGAGTCGGTCACGTTGATCCGCCACGGTGACCGCTTCGGTGTGGGAGGCGTCGAATTCGAGGTCGTCCACACACCGGGCCACACGCCCGAGCACATCAGCTTCCTCATCACCGACCGGGGGGCGGGCGCCACGGAGCCGATGGGCATGGTCTCGGGAGACTTCGTCTTCGTCGGTGACCTGGGCCGTCCCGACCTGCTTGAGACCGCGGCGGGCCAGGCCGGGGCGATGGAGCCTTCCGCCCGTCGGCTGTACGGGTCGGCGCGCGGTGTCTTCGACCTTCCCGACTACCTGCGCATCTGGCCGGGGCACGGCGCCGGAAGCGCCTGCGGAAAGGTGCTCGGCGCGATCCCCGACACCACCGCCGGATATGAAAAGCGTTTCAGTCCGGCGCTGGCGGCCGTGCAGCGGGGCGAGGACGCCTTCGTGGACTACATCCTGGAAGGCCAGCCGGAGCCTCCGCTCTACTTCGGGCGCATGAAGGAGCAGAATCGGCGGGGTCCGGCGCTGCTCGGTCCGCTTCCCCGGCCCCGGAAGCTGTCCGGCCCGGATCTCGTGGAGCTCTCGCACGACCCTATCACGGTGGTGATCGACACCAGGGCCGACCGCATGGGCTACTACGCGGGGCACATCCGGGGGTCCATCTACGCGCCGCTCAACAATTCCTTCCCCACGATCGCCGGATGTTACGTCGATGCTGTCTCTGACATCGTGGTGATCTGCCACGGGACCGAGGTCGAGGGTGTGGTGCGCGACCTGGTCCGGATCGGGCTCGACCGCGTTGCCGGCTGGGCCGCGCCCGAGGCCCTGGGCGATTTTCTGGAAGCGGGGGGAGAGCTCGCGAGTATCGAAGTGGTCGACTTTCCCGAGGTGAACCGGCGGCGCACGGATCCGGGAGTGCAGGTGCTCGACGTGCGACAGGCGAGCGAGTTCGCGGCGGCCCGGATCGAGGGCGCGCGCAACATCACGCACACGCGGCTCGCGGGCAGACTCGGGGAACTGCCCCGGGGCGACGAACTCGTCGTCCACTGTCTCAGCGGTGCGCGCGCCTCGGCGGCCGCCTCCCTCCTCGAGCGCGAAGGATTCAGAGTCACCGCGGTCAACGACCTGTTCAGGCCGGCGTACGGCCAAGGGTGAACGCCATGTCCCAGCTGCCGAGCCGGTTCGTGCCGCTTCTGGCCGCGTTCGCGACCCTGGCCGGGCTCTCCGCACCGGGCGTGGCGGCCGCACAGTCCCGCGCGGCCGAAGCCGAGCGCCGCGTCATTCTCGAGCGAATGGTGGAGGAGGTCGGGGAGGACTACCCTGACGTGGCGACGATCTCGCCGGTCGCGCTTCGCGATGCGCTGCCCGAGGGGGACCTTGTGCTCGTGGATGTTCGGACCGAAGCCGAGCGCCGCGTCTCGACCCTTCCCGGCGCGATCACGACCGAGGAGTTCGAGGCGCGGCTGCAGGAATTGGCGGGCCGGACCGTGGTGGCCTATTGCACCATCGGGAGGCGCAGTTCGGAATACGTGCGCAGGATGGCCCGGCGCGGCGTCGACATGCTCAATCTGGAGGGAAGCGTGCTCGCCTGGACTCACGCGGGCGGGCAACTCGTCAACGATGGGGTACCGACCCGCCGGCTGCACGTCTACGGGCGCCGTTGGAACCTTGCCGCCGCCGGCTACCAGACGATCTGGTGATTGCCCGCGCCCGGGCCCGCCAGGCTTATTGTCCCTGCTCGCCTTGCCGCTCCCCGGCGTGCTGCATGCGATACACCGGGACGGCCAGGGCGGCTCCCGCCACCGGTCCCACCCAGTAGATCCACAGGTCGTGCAGTGGACCGCCGCCTGCCAGGGCGACGAGGATCGGGCCGGTTCCCACTGCCGGGTTGAAAGCGCCGCCGGATATGTCCCCCACCGCGCCCGCGCCCGCCATGACGACGAACCCGATGGCCAGCCCGTAGTACGAGTTCCCCCGGGTGTGTGGTGAGGTCGCTACATTGAGAATCACCAGCGAGAGGGCGAAGGCGAAGAGGGATTCGGCGGCCAGCGCGACTGCGGGGGAAACTCCGGCGCCTGGCGCCAGCGTGAGGAAGCGGCCGGTGACGAGGCGAACCATCAGGGCGGCGGCAGTGGCCCCCGCGATCTGCATGGCGATGTAGGGGAGGAGGTCCCGGCGATCAAGCTGGCCGCGCAGCAGGATCACGATGCTGATCGCGGGGTTGTAGTGGGCACCGGAGATATGAGCGCCCATGTACACGAGTGCGGCCAGAACGGCCCCGATCGCGAGGGGCGCAGCGGAGGTTTCCTGGAGGACGGTCAGACCGATGGTGAATACAAGGAAGAAGGTGCCGGCGAACTCGGTGAGGTATCGGCCCATCGGGGCGTCACTCCGTGGGTACGGGAAAGGGGTATGACAGGTTGAGCGCAACTACCATAGCGCCGCCGCCGACCGGGAATCACCCCCGGAGGATGCGGGTGATCGCGATGGCCGCGGTCTTTCTAGGGCTGGCGGCGTCAGCGAAGGCTCATGCACAGGAAGCCGGCGATCGCTGGAGCGCCTCGACCGAATTCAGCTTCGTCCGCACGGGGGGGAACGCGGAGTCGTCGACCTTCGGTATCGGAACTGCGGTGACCCGGTCGTGGGACCGGACCGAGGTCAAGATCGAGGCGGGCGGAATCCGAACCCGTTCAACGCGCTACCGGCGAGTCGCCATCGGTACGGAAGCCGACTATCGCGTCGAGGAGAACGCGGAAAGCAACATCTCGGCGGAGAACTACAACGCCCAGGTGCGGCTCGACCGCCGGTTCTTCGAGCGGACCTCGGTCTTCGTGCAGTCGGGCTGGACCCGCAACACCTTCTCGGGAATCCGGCATCGTCTGGTGAACGTGCTGGGTGTTTCCACTCGCTGGACCGCTTCGGACACGCAGCGCCTGCGCACCGCCTACGGGTTTACCCATACCGTCCAGGAGGACGTGGTGCCGGATCCCGACGCCGACGGGCGCTTCCTGGGATTGAGGCTGTCGTCCGAGTACTGGCGGAAACTGACAGAGAGCGCCGAATGGACGAGCAACCTGATCATGGACGGCAACGGCGACGACCCCTCCGATGTACGGGCCGACTGGACGAATTCCCTGAGTGTTGCGATGAACGAGCACCTGGGGCTGAAGACGTCGCTCCGAACGACCTTCGACAACCAGCCGGCGCTGGCGCGGGTGCCGCTGCTGTCCGCCGCCGGGGAAGAAGCGGGAAGCGTGCTGATCCGGCGCCAGGAACTGGACCGGGTCTTTACGGTGGCGCTGGTGGTGAGCTTCTAGCGGGACGGTTCGCGCGGTCGGCGGATCCATGGTGCACGCAGACCGAAGTCCTGTCCCTCGACGTAGGGCTCGCCGAACCTCAGCATTGTGGTCACGGGTTGCTGGCCGGGCGGGATGACCACGATGTACAGGCGGTCGTACTCGAATTCCTGGATCGGCTCAGAAGCACCACCCCCGAGTGCCTCGACGAGCATGGGTGTGGTGTTGCTGTGCCCCACCACCAGATGGTGTCCCGGGGTGGTGCTCAGCGTCGAGGCGAACCTCTCGAGCTCTTCCGGATCGTAGATCTGGGGCTCGAGGCCGATATCTTCGGCGATGGGGCGGGCGGTGTCCCTGGTGCGCTTCCACTCCGTGGTGTGCACGTGGGTGACGCCGGCCTGAGCCAGGAGGTGTCGCAGAACCTGGGTCCGGATCTGGCCGGCCAGCGCAAGGGGCGGATCGTCCGAGCCGTCTTCGGCCCGTTCAGCGTGCCGCACCAGATAGACGACCACGGGTTCCGCGCCCCCGTTCTGGACGCGTTCGGCCTGGAACCCGAAGGCGTGGGCCTGGCCGGCGAAGCCGATTGTCGATGCCAGGGCGGTCGCTGCCAGGTAGAGCGCGGTCGCCAGGCGAGACCGGATTGGACGCAACTGGATCTTCACCATTCCCTCACTCCCGTGTGGCGGGGGGCGGCGCACCGGGTTCTGTGACCCGTCCGAATCGCTATCTCAATAACTTCGAATACATATAAGTCCATGTCTCCCACTAAATTTACAATAGTGGACAAACAAATGTTTCCATTTTTTCCAAGGAACAACGGGATACGCCCACGCCGATTGTCCGCTCGGACTGGCGACGACCGGCTCCGATGAGACAGATTTGTAGTGCGTCCAGGAGGACGGGCCGAGGGATCGCCGTCGGGAGCCTGCGGGTTCACCGTGCGGAGGAAAGTCCGAGCTCCGCAAGGCAGGATGCCGGGTAACGCCCGGGCGCCGCGAGGCGACGGAAAGTGCCGCAGAGAGCAGACCGCCGATGGCCTCTCGCAACGAGGGGCACAGGCAAGGGTGAAAGGGTGCGGTAAGAGCGCACCGGGCCGCTGGCAACAGCGGCCGCATGGCAAACCCCATCCGGAGCAAGGCCAAATAGGGGACGAGGGATCGCCTGTCCCGTCCGAGTCCCGGGTAGGCCGCTCGAGGTCCGGAGCAATCCGGATCCCAGACAAATGATCCCGGACCGCCGCTCAGGCGGTCTACAGAACTCGGCTTATGACGCCCGTCCTCCTGGCGCAGCGCCCGCCGGGCTGCGGGGTTGACCCGTGATCGCCGGCGGGGGATCATTACTGCACCTTGCGCCCGTAGCTCAGCTGGATAGAGCGCTGCCCTCCGGAGGCAGAGGCCAGAGGTTCGAATCCTCTCGGGCGTATTCTGCCGATGTCGGCCCGGTCGGATTCTCGCCCCCGGACGCATCACGCAGGCGTCCTTCCTTCGGCCGGTTCACTGCTCGGAGGTGACGCCGTCTTTCCCCGGGCATCGGGGTCGCGGGGTGGTCTGCGGAGCTGAACCGGCTTGCGACCTGCTCGTACCCGCAGGTTCAGTGCCTCGACGAAGACCGAGAATCCCATGGCGAAGTAAATGTAACCCTTCGGGATATGTTGACCGAAGCCCTCGGCCACCAGAGTCATGCCGAGCAGGAGCAGGAAACTCAGGGCGAGCATCTTCACCGTGGGGTGGTTGTTGACGAACTCCGACACTGCGTTGGCGGCGAGCAGCATGACCACGACGGCAAGGACGATGGCGATCGCCATCACCATGAAGTCTTCCGCGAGTCCCACGGCGGTGATCACCGAGTCCAGCGAAAAGACGATGTCCATGACCGCGATCTGGGCGAGTACGGCACCGTAGCTTGCGGCACGCGCCTTGCCCGCTCCCTCCTCGTCTCCCTCGAGACGGTGGTGCACTTCCCGGGTGGCTTTTGCAAGCAGGAACAGCCCACCTCCGATCAGGATCAGGTCGCGACCCGAATAGCCATGCCCGAGGACGCTGAACAGGGGCGCGGTGAGCCTCATGATGAAGGAGATCGCGCCGAGCAGCGCCAGGCGCGTAGCCATGGCCAGGATCAGGCCGTTTCTGCGGGCGGCGGGCTGCTGCTCCTCGGGCAGCTTGTCGGCGAGGATGGAGATGAAGATGATGTTGTCGATCCCGAGGACGATTTCCAGAATCGCCAGCGTGGCCAGGGCGATCCATGCCTCGGGACTCGAAATCCATTCCATGCGCTGCCACCTGGACCTTGGGCTCTCACCGACTCGGTGACGGGGCCGCTCGCGGGCGGGCGCATCTCCCGTCGTTGAAATGTATTTGATTTGGTGCGCGCGGCGGAATGGTCCGGCTACATCCCGGGCGGCCGTTGCGGCCGAAGGCGAACCTCGAACCAGCGAGTGGAGGGTACGGATGAGCTCGACGATCGAGTCCCTGATCGAGAAATGGGACGGCCTGGGGGTAGTCACGTCATACCATCGGGAAACCGGTACCTGGATCTTCGTGGCGCTGCACGACGCCACCCTGGGACGTCCCACGGGCGGCTGCAGACTCAAGAGCTACGGCTCGCCTGCGTCGGCGCTGCACGATGCCATGCGCCTGGCCGAGGGAATGACCTTCAAGTGGGCTGCGATGGGCTTCGAGTACGGGGGCGGCAAGTCCGTTCTCGCCGTGCCCGGGCCGATCAAAGGCACGGCCAGACGCGCCCTGTTCAGGCACTTCGGGAAACTGCTCAACGGCCTCGACGGGGCGTACGGGGTGGGCGAGGATCTGGGCACGACCCCCGAGGACATGGCGTTCCTGGCCACGATTACCTCCGCCGTTGCGGGTTCGGGCCATGGCTGCCATCCCGTCGATCCGGGTCCGTTCACCGCCGCCGGAGTGCACGCCGGGATCGTGGCGTCGCTTTCTCACGCGTACGGCACCGGGGATCTGACCGGACGCTCGGTGCTCGTACAGGGGGTGGGGGACGTCGGCGGGCCACTGGCGGTGCTGCTGGCTCGATCGGGGGCCGGGGTTCTCGTGTCGGACGTGGATGCGGACCGCGCGCGAGCGGCCGCGGGCGAATGCGGAGGGACCGTCGTCGATCCCCGGCATGTCTACGACGCGGAGTGCGACGTCTATGCCCCTTGTGCCGTCGGCGCCACGGTGAGCCGCCGAACCATTCCGGAGTTGCGCTGCAGAATCGTGGCGGGATCGGCCAACAACCAGCTTGAGCGCCCTACGGATGCCGACCTTCTGGTCGAGCGAGGCATCCTGTACGCCCCGGACTACGTCATAAACGGGGGAGGAGCCATGGCGTTCGGATTGATGGAACGCGGGACTCGCGACTCGCCAGAGGTGACGAAAGAAGTGCGCCGGCGCATCGCCAGGTCGCTGGACGAGATCTTCCGGGAGGCGGATGCGCTCTCGATCTCTCCGGCTGTGGCTGCTCACAGGGTCGCGGCGAGGGAGCTGGGCCGGACATGACGCGGCCCGGCGCGTCCGGTTGACCGGCCGCCACGGCCTTGACCAGATTCGATCTCGAAGTACGAGAGGAAACGACAGAGGAGACGTTCCCGATGCGGACCTTGCCGAGATTGTCATCCGCCATGGCGATGCTCCTTCTGTCTCTGGCCGCGGTGCCCCAGGGTCATGGACAGACCGCCGATCGTGCCGACGAAGCGGCGTTTCTGCGTGCGGTCGGCGAGAACTTCGGCTTCCCTTCCAGCGAGTTGGAGGTGCTTCGGCGTTGGGGTCTTTCCGCGGGTGAAATCCCGGTGGTCCTTTTCATTGCCAGGCGGGCTGGCGTCTCCCCGGATGTGGTGGTGACCCAGCGTGGCGGTGGCGAGAGCTGGATGGCCATCGCCGGCAGGTATTCGCTTCACGCAGGCGATTTCCACGTTCAGCTCGATGGTCCCTACGGTGCGCTCGCGGGAGCGTACAACCGCTTCAACGAGCGGCCGGCATCCGATTGGCGCCAAATCCCGCTTTCCGACGTGGAGGTGACGGGACTCGTGAACGCGAGGTTTCTGGCGAGGTATCTGAATGTGTCGCCGGGCCGCGCGGCCCAGGAACTCGGCCAGGGCGACGTCGTGGGCGCCTTCCTGCGGTTGAGGGGTCGAGACGCGCCGTGAGGCTTCGGGGGCTGTACACCCTGGTTCGCCGGTCCGGCACGCCTTGAGCGGCCCCCGCTTCATCCCGCTGGGTTCATTCGTCCAGCGTTCCCGGCCGGAGATGTTGCAGAGGGCGCGGGAATTCCGCCGGGATCTGGCACGGCGTCGCACCGTTCGCGATTTCAGCGGCCGGCAGGTTCCTCTCGAGGTGATCGAAGAGTGCATTCGGGCGGCCGGCACCGCACCCAACGGCGCAAACCACCAGCCATGGCACTTCGTGGTTGTCTCCGACCCGGAAATCAAGTCGCGTATCCGGGTCGCCGCCGAGGAAGAGGAACGCGCATTCTACGGCGGCGGCGCTCCCCGGGAGTGGCTGGACGCACTCGCGGCTCTGGGAACCGACGAACACAAGCCGTTTCTCGAGACGGCGCCCTGCCTCGTGGTGATCTTCGCGGAGCGCTACCAGCTTCTTCCCGACAACCGCAAGGTGAAGAACTACTACGTCCAGGAGAGTGTCGGCATCGCGACCGGGATGCTGATCACCGGACTCCACCACGCGGGCCTGGCCACGCTCACGCACACGCCTTCGCCGATGAACTTCCTGAATGAGATCCTCGATCGCCCGCCTAACGAGCGCCCGTACCTGATCTTGGTCGTGGGCTACCCGGCCAGCGACGCACAGGTGCCTGCAATCACCAAGAAGTCTCTGGGGGAAATCGCCACCTTCTTGTAATCCCTGTCGGTTCGGGCGAACGTAAGAGGTTGTGTACCAACCCCGCGGACCATCCGCGCAATGCAGGTGCCGTTTTGGGGCCGGACCTCTTCTCCGGTCGAGGAGATTGAATGGGCGTAGATCTCGCTCCGCAGACTTCTCCCGAGGCGATCCGGGTATTCACCCGTGCGCTCCTTCGCGACATGCTGGCCATGGAGCGGTTGCTCGCCGAGGGCCACATCGAGTCGGGAATCCGTCGCTTCGGCGCCGAGCAGGAGATGTTCCTGGTCAACGAAGCGTGGAGGCCGGCACCGGTCGCGGTGGAGGTTCTCGAGGACCTGAACGACGAACCGTTCACGACGGAGCTCGCACGATTCAACCTCGAGGCCAACCTGTCGCCGCGCGTATTGGAAGGGTCGTGCTTCTCGGACATGCACGCGGAACTCGACGGATACGTCGATCGTGTCCGGGCAGCGGCCCGTCGGCATGGCTCGGAAGTCATGCTGACCGGAATCCTCCCTACGCTGGCCAAGTCGGACCTGTCGCTCGACAACATCACGCCGCGGGCGCGCTACTACGCTCTCAACGACGCGATGAACCAGGCGGGCGGCGGCGCCTTCCGGCTCCGGATCCGGGGCACCGATGAACTGATGATCCAGCACGATTCGGTCATGCTCGAGGCGTGCAACACCAGTTTCCAGGTCCACCTCCAGGTTTCAGCGGAGGAGTTCGCCCACTTCTACAACGTTGCGCAAGCCGTTACCGGGCCTGTGCTTGCCGCGTGCGTGAACTCTCCTCTCCTTTTCGGTCGGCGACTGTGGGCGGAGACCCGCATAGCCCTCTTCCAGCAGTCGCTGGACACCCGGGGGGCTGATCTCCACCTGCGGGAAATGAGTTCGCGCGTGCGATTCGGCGGGCACTGGCTGGAGCGTTCCGCCGTGGAGCTCTTTCAGGAAGACGTGGCGGCTTTTCATGTCCTGCTGGCCACTCCGGTGGACGAGGACCCGCTCGCCGTGCTCGACGAGGGAGGCGTGCCGAAACTGAAGGCGTTGCAGCTGTTCAACGGGACGGTCTACCGCTGGAACCGGCCGTGCTACGGCATCTCGAAGGGCAAACCGCATCTGCGCATCGAGTGCCGGGCTCTCCCCGCCGGCCCCACGACCCTCGACGAGATGGCAAATGCGGCTTTCTGGATCGGTGCCGTTCTGGGTGTCGCCCGCAAGTACCCGGATCTGACCGAGCGCATGGATTTCGACGACGCCAAGAGCAACTTCCTTGCCGCATCCCGACTCGGCCTTCGCTCCGGATTGGCCTGGCTGGACGGGGAAAGCGGCCCGTCCGACCGGCTGGTGCTGGAGACGCTGCTCCCGCTGGCCGAGGAAGGGCTTTCCGGGTATCCGATCGACGGAGACGAAGTGGCCCGCTATCTGTCGGTGATCGAGGAGCGTGTCGGGGCCGGAGTCACCGGCGCGTCCTGGGCGCTGCGCTCGCTCAGCAAGCTCAAGAAGTCCGGAACCCGGGGAGAGCGTCTGGCGGCCATCACGGCGGCCACCGTTCGCCAGCAGATTGACGGAACGCCCGTCGCGCAATGGGAAACGGCCCAGATCCACGACGCGGGCGGATGGAAGCACCACTACATGCGCGTGGAGCAGTACATGACCACCGCGCTGACCACGGTGAACCAGGATGAGCTGGTGGAGCTGGTTGCGTACCTGATGGACTTTCGCGGGATCCGGCACGTCCTCATCGAGGACAGTGAACATCGCCTCGTCGGTGTGGTTTCCTACCGTTCCATCCTGCGGTTGATGGCCGAAGGCCGGACGCCTGCCGAAGCGGAGGCGATGCCCGTCAGCGATGTCATGGTGCGGGATCCCGTCACCATCGCCCCCGAGACGACCACCATGGACGCGATTCGGATCATGCGCGAGAAGAGGGTATCGGCGTTGCCCGTGGTCAAGGACGAACAGCTGATCGGTCTTGTGAGCGAGACGGATTTCATGCCCATGGCCTATCATCTGCTCGAAGAGCGCCTGCAGGGAACCTGAGAGTGGGGTCCAGCGCACAATCACTCCCACGAGAGCCGGCCTCCCATCCCGATAGCGGTCTGATCGGATGGGTCGAGGGGGCATCGGAGGGCCCCCTCCTGTTGTGCATAGGGGGCCTTCACGGGAATGAGCCGGCCGGAGTCCAGGCATTGGAGGCTCTGATCGACCAGGTCCGGGCACGCCGCCGCGCAATGAAGGGGGACTTCGTGGCCGTGGTCGGGAATACCGCTGCCCTGGCTGCCGGTCGGCGCTTCCTGTCCTACGACATGAACCGTGCATGGACGGCAGGCCGGATCGATCTGTCGAGGAACGGGCATGCGCCGGCCGGCGGGCACCGGCGAGCCGCCGTGGATTTGTCGCCGTCCCGGCGCGGTGTCCACCCCCTCCGCGGGAGGCGGGTTTCCGCGCCTTCGCCGGAGGACCTTGAGATGGTCAGACTGCTGCACCTGCTCGACGTGATCGCCGAGCGCCGCCGGGGTCCGGTGCACGTACTCGACCTTCACACCACCTCGGGGCGCGGCGGGACCTTCACCACGACCGCGGATCTGCCGCGCAACCGCCGGTTTGCGATGGAGATCCCCGTCCCACTCGTGCTCGGTCTCGACGAGCACCTCGAAGGCACGCTCCTCGGCTATCTCGACCAGCTTGCCTATACCACCACGGTTTGCGAGTGCGGTCAGCACCAGGAACCCCGGGCGGTAACGAGGGCCCGGGCCGCGGTATGGCTGGCCGCGCGGGCGGCGGGACTCCTGCCGGAGACGGCGGTCCCGGAGGCGCGGCGGAGCTTTCGGATCATGCGTGCTGCGCGGGACCACCTCCCGAAGGTCTTCGAAACCGTACACCGCCATCCGGTTACATCGGCGGACCGATACCGGACCCGGCCCGGATTCGGCAACTTCCAGCTGATCCGCGCCGGGCAGATCGTGGGCGACGACCGGCACGGCGAAGTGGCCGCACCCCTGTCGGGAAGACTCCTGATGCCTCTCTATCAGGAACTCGGCGAAGACGGCTTCTTTGTGGTCCGCGAGGTCGCAGAGCGTCGCCGACCTGCTGACGGTGTTGATGGCCGGCTGACCGCGAACTGAAGCGCACAGCCGATGTGCGGCCGCTTCACGCTTCACGAAAACGCAGACGCGATCGCTGACGCCTTCGCTGCAGACGTCACACCCATCCGCACCACCCACCTTCCGCGCTACAACATCGCTCCGACCGAGGAAGCTCCCGTGGTGATCGCGGCCCGGGGTGGCCGGCGAGCCGGGCCCATGCGGTGGGGTCTGCTGCCACACTGGGCCAGGGATCCGCGGGCCGGGACCCGAATGATCAACGCCCGCGCGGAAACGGTCGCCACTCGCAGCGCCTTCAGCGAATCGTTCCGGGCGAGGCGTTGCCTGGTCCCCGCCAGCGGGTTCTACGAGTGGGAATCACGACCGTCCGGAAAACAGCCCTGGTGGATCCATCGTCCCGGTGGGTCGCTTTTCGCCATGGCGGGGATCTGGTCGGTGTGGCGTGCCCCTGACGGTGCGCGGATCGCTACGTTCGCGATTCTCACGCGGTCGGCTCCCTCGTCGATCCGCTGGCTGCACGACCGGGTTCCGGTCGTCCTCGAGGACACCGTCTGGGACGACTGGCTTGCGCGCGGCAGCACCACCCCGGTATTGAACGCGGTGCTGGACGGTGCCGGGCAGCCCGAACTGCAACTCCACCCGGTGTCGCGCGCGGTCAATCGCGCGGGATGGGACGAGCCCGCGTGCATCGAGAGGGTGGAACCCGGGGAGCCGGGCCTGGGGATTCAGCTCGAACTCTAGCTTGCTAGCCGGAGGCGCCGGTGGGAAGGGGGGTCCGCGCGGCGTCTCGGCCGAACTCCCGGGTCTGCAACGATTCGAACGCGTCGCCGAGGCGGTCAAGCGCATGTTGGAGTTCGTCTTCGGGAGGGCCGAAACCCAGGCGCATCGTGGATTCGATCCCGAAGTGGGCGCCGGGCACGATGAGCAGACTGCGCTCAACCCGAAGTCGTTCGGCGAGTTCCAGCGAACCGATGTCCGCATCGTAGCGGACCATCGAGATGGCACCGGCGTCCGGGGGGGTGAAGCTGAACAGACGGTCGTGGCGCGCCGCCCACCTCGCGAGGAGATCCAAGTTGCGCCGGATGATCGCGCGCGTGCGCTCCAGGATCTTCGGCCGCACGGCGGGGGACAGGGCGATTCTGCCCAGAGCGTCGGAGACCGACGGTGGCGCGATGGTGGTGTAGTCGGTGCGGGCCCACAGGCGCTCCACCACATCTTCGGGTCCCACCACCCAGCCGAGCCTCACCCCTGGAAGCCCGTAGGCCTTCGACAACGAATTCGTGACCAAAACGCGGTCATAGCGCCCCCAGAAGGTCGGGACCGGGTCGGAACCCACCTCGGCTCCCCGGTACACTTCATCCGAGAGGATCCACGCTCCATGCGTGTCGGCCAATGAGACGATGTCGTCCATTTCGTTCGACGTGAGGGCTACACCGGTGGGGTTGTTGGGGTGAGTCACGAGTATGAACCCCGCACCCGCGCGAAGAGCCGTTTCGAGCTGGTCCAGATCCGGTCGCCAACCGGCCTCCTCCCGGAGGTGGAACGGAATCGCTCCCCCGCCGAAGTTCCTGATCAGTCCCGGAACCTGCATGTAGTTGGGGAGCATCACGGCCGCCGACCTGCCGGGCCGGGCCAGCTCCCAGAACGCCACGAAGTTGGCTTCGGCCCCTCCGATGGTGACCACGACCGACCTGTCCGTTGCGCCGGGATGCAGGGACGCGATCAGCGCTCGCAACTCGTCCGTACCGTTGGACTGGCTGTAGCCGAGCCCTACGTCCGAAAGGTCCACCGATCCTCCCGCGTATGACAGCAGTTCGCCGACCGTCAGCGGATGGACGCCGCTCTCGGAGAGGTTGTAGTCCACCCTGTGCTCGTAGGTGGACTGCCATCGTTCCATCTGAAACGGGATGAATCCCACGGTGCCGGCTCCTGGCTGGTTTTCGGTTGGTTGTGGACGCTGTCGCCAGTGGATAGGCTCAAGAGTCACCGGAACACCCGGCAGCGGGTGCCGAACGGAATATGGGGAGGTGGGGGCGTGCGAGGAATGATCGAAGTCGAAGAGCACACGCTGGCCAACGGGCTAAGGCTGGTGATGGCACCGGACCTGACGACGCCGGTCACGAGCGTCAACCTGTGGTACGGGGTCGGTTCGCGTAATGAAGCGCCCGGCCGAACGGGTTTTGCCCATCTGTTCGAGCACATGATGTTCCAGGGTTCCGCCCACGTGCCCAGAAACGGACACTTTCAGCTCATCGAGGAGGTGGGTGGATCGGCAAACGCGACCACCTGGTTCGACCGGACCAACTACTTCGAGACGGTGCCTTCGCACCACCTCGACCTGGCGTTGTGGCTGGAGTCGGACCGAATGGGATGGATGCTTCCCGCGATGAACGGCGAGAAGCTGGAGAACCAGCGCCAGGTCGTCATGAACGAGCGAAAGGAGCGCTACGACAACCAGCCCTACGGCGACTGGGACGAGCGCATCCAGGCTCTCCTGTTTCCGGAGACTCACCCCTACCATCACAGCGTGATCGGAACGCTCGAAGACATTGCGGCCGCCACGCTGGACGATGTCCGCGACTTCTTCTCCACCTACTACCTTCCCAACAACGCGGTACTCTCGATCTGCGGCGACTTCGACCCCGACCACGCGCGCGACCGCGTCGAGCACTACTTCGGCGCCATCCAGCCCGGGCCGGATCCCCCGGCGATTCCCGGGATCGATCAGATTCCTTTCTCGACCGGGGCTACACTGCGAGAAGACGTACCCGGGGCCGTGCCCCTGCCGAGGGTCTACGCCGCGGCGCGGGTTCCTCCCTTCACAACCGACCTCTTCTATCCCGGGGATGTCGTGGCCCACTGCCTCGGCACCGGCAGGACCTCGCGCCTGTACGACCGCCTCGTGCGGCGTCGACTGGCAAAGTCGGCCTCGTGTCATCTCCTGCCGCTCACGTCAGGCGCGAGCCTCTTCATGGTCATCGCAACCGGCTTTCCGGACACCGACGTGGACGACCTCGAAACCGCAGTCACGACGGAACTCGACAACGCGGTCACACTGACCGAAGAAGCCGTCGAACGGGCTGTCACGGGAGCGGAAACACGCATGCTGAGGGCCTTGCAGCAGGTCGCGACGCGAGCTGACCTGCTCTCGATGTATGCCACCCACTTCGGCGACGCCACGCGCCTCAACGACGATCTTGGGCGTCTGCGCCAGGTCACTCTCGATGAAGTGCGCAGCTGGAGCCGGAACCATCTGAATCCCGGGAATCGGGCACTCGTCCGCTACATCCCGGAACAATCCTCGTGACCGGCCGCGGCAAGCCTCCCCCCCCGGGACCGATTCGCCCCTACGAGTTCCCTCCCGTGGCCGACGAGCCACTTGGGAACGGAATGCGTGTGCGGGTCGTGCAGAAACAGCCCCTCGGCCTCGTCACCGCCATGGTTGTGCTGCGCGCGGGGGAATCCGCGGCCCCGGCCGGCTGCGAGGGCCTGGCGGTGCTCGCCGGAGATGCCCTCGAAGGAGGGACCACGCGCCTGTCGAGCGTCGAACTCGCATGCCGGCTCGAGGATATCGGAGCGAGTTTTGGTGCCGCGACCGGATGGGATTCCACCACCGTCGCCGTTTCATGTCTTGCGGACAACCTGGTCGATGCCCTGCCGCTGCTCGCCGAAATGGTGCGATCGCCGGCGTTCGACCAGGCGGAGTTCGATCGGTACAAGGCTCAGCGTCTGGCGACGGCGGCACACCGCCGCATGGACCCCGCTTCTCTTGCCGCCGATTTCCACGCGCGCAGCATCTATGGTGACGGAGATACCTACGCGCGCCCCCTGGGTGGCACGGAGGCTTCTCTCGGAGCCCTTGAGGCCGACCACGCCCGTCAGTACGCCGCGGCTCGCTACGGGCCCGCACGGGCAGCGGTGGTCGTGGTTGGAGATGTGGAGAGTGAAGAAGTGCGGCAACTTGCCGACCGGGAATTCGGGGACTGGGGCGAACAGTCCGCCAACCCGCCCGAGGCGGTCGTTGCCGGGCGTGAGCCCGGACGCTCGATCCATGTGGTCCATCGGCCCGGTTCCGTGCAGTCCGAGATTCGGGTCGGGCATGTCGGCGTTTCGCGTTTCATCGAGGACTACCTCCCTCTGACAGTGGTGAACCTCGTGCTCGGAGGCTCTTTCTCGTCGCGCCTCAACCTCAACCTTCGTGAGCATCACGGCTTCACCTACGGGGTCCGCTCCACGTTTGCGGCCCGCCGGAACCGCGGTCCCTTCGTGGTTTCGACCGCAGTCGAGAACTCGGTGACTGCAGCGGCGGTGCGGGAGATCTTCAGAGAGGTCGAAGCGCTCTCGGAGTCGGGTCCAACGGCGGACGAGGTCCAGACCGCGACGAGCTACCTGGCGGGCGTGTTTCCGCTGCGGATGGAGTCCACGGGGCAGGTTGCCTCCCGGATCGCGGGATTGATCGTCTTCGGCCTTCCGGTGGACTACTATCGGGACTACCGGGACAGAATCAGGGAGGTCACGCGTGAGCAGGCCGTGGCAGCCGCCCGGCGTCACATCCGGCCGCGTGAACTGTGTACCGTCGTGGTTGGCGACGCCGAGGCCGTCGCCCCCGGGCTCGAGGATCTCAAGATCGGTCCGGTGACGATTCACGACCTGCAAAGCTGAGGGCTTCCGCATGGCCGAAGATCGCAGCGCCTGCGTCTCGACCAGGGTCGTGCACGATGGCAGGGTCGTTCACCTGAGCGTCGACAGCGTCAGGTTTCCCGACGGGTCCCTGGGCGAGTTGGAACTGGTGCGCCACCGGGGCGCGGCGGCCGTTCTGCCGGTGTTCGCGACGGACCGCGGAGCTGAACCGGACGTCCTGTTGCTGCGACAGTATCGCTACGCGGCGGGAGGCGTCATCTGCGAGGTTCCCGCCGGGATCATTGAACCGGGCGAAGAGCCGGACGATTGCGCCCGTCGTGAACTGGAGGAGGAGACCGGCTACCGCGCAGCGCGTCTGGTCGAACTCACCACCATCCATACCACGCCTGGGTTCACGACCGAGCAGATCCATCTCTACGCGGCCTTCGGTCTGACGCCCGGCACGGGGAGAACCGACCCGGACGAGTTTCTGGAGGTGGAGCGAATGCCCCTTTCGCGCGCGCTCGACCTGATCCGCACCGGTGAGATGACCGATGCGAAGTCGATCGTGACCATTCTCTTCGCCTCGCGGTTCCTGTTTCGGTCTACTGGCGGAGACGCTCTCGAGCACCCCTGAGCTTCCCGCGGGGGCTCGCGTTCCGGACGGCACTCGCCAGCGGGGCGGGTCGCGGCCCTGGGGCGTGGTGTCTTACACGCGGGAGGCCGGTGTCACCTCCCGAGGACAGGTGCTCGGCAAAAGCCAGCGTTTTAGCCGCCTGAGCACTGGCACGCTTCATGCTCGGGGGAATCGGTGACTTGAAAACGCCGATGTGATTCGCGTCCGGACAACATATCCGGATCATCACCGAGAGGATGGTGGGATCATGGGACACACAAACCCGATTCTCGCTGACCGGACAACCACCAGCCGGGGCAGGGCGAGACTCGCCGAACTGGAAGACAACCAGGTCGTGCAGCGTTTCCTCGACGGGGAACAACGTGCCTTCAACGAGTTGGTGCACCGATACGACAAGCGCCTCCAGAACTTCGTGTATCGTACGATCGGCGATCGTGAGCGCGCCGAGGACCTGATCCAGGAAACCTTCGTTCGCGTGTATCGCCACATTCACAGGTTCGACCAGACCCGGAAGTTCTCCACCTGGATCTATACCATCGCCGGGAACCTGGCGAAGAACGAACTGCGCAACCGGTCCCGCAACCCCCTGGTGCTCTTTCAGTCCCTGATGAAGAACTGGGAAGCGGACTTCCGCCCGTTGGAGTGGGAAGACCCGAAAACACGCCCGGACGACCTCTACCGCAAGCGGTTCCTCCGCCAGAAGGTCGACGAGGCCGTATCCCTCCTGTCGGAACATCACAGGGTGGTCTTCGTCCTGCGGGAGCTGCACGGGAAGACCTACGAGGAGATCGCCGAGATTACCGATTGCACGCTGGGGACGGTAAAGAGCCGCTTGAACCGGGCCAGGAACAGGTTCGCGCGCATCATTGCTCCGATGATCAAGTAGCGCGGTCGGAACAAGGCCAGAACAGGGGGACAAAAGGGAACATCAGGCATTCGCGGCGGTATACAACGTGTACGCCGGAGGGCACCTGCAACCCGCTACTCGCGCGCTGGCGCGTCCCGCCCCATGCTGGAACTCAACTGCCGATGGTTTTTCGAGACGTATTCCGACTACCGTGATGGTGGTCTCGGCATCGCCGCGCAAACCGCCGTGCACGCTCACATGGCCTCATGCGAGCCTTGTCGGCGCTACGACAGGGTGATTCGCACAGGCGTCTCCGTCCTGCGTGAAGAGGAAGCGCCCGCCCGGCGAAGGAACGTCCGACTCATCCCGCTCCGAAACCGCGCCTGGGCGATGGAACAGCGAGAGTCCATGGCCCTCGGATCGGCGGGGTCCGGGATCGCCACATTGGGCGTGGCGCTTGTGGCGGTGGTTCTCGGGTCGTTTGCCTGGCTTCCCCTCGTCGGTGCCGGGTCCTTCGCCGCCGCGACTCCGGAATTCGAACTGGCACCGGTCGTGGCTGCGGCCCCCGAGAGTCCGGCTCCGACACGACAGACTGTCGGATTCCGGCCGACCCGCCTGTCGTTGTCGATGCCGCTGGTCCTGTCCGAAGGCCGATCCCGCGGTTTCACCGTCCCCGACCGCCTTCCGTTGAGGTTGCAACGGGAGGGATCCGCGGACGACGTGATCTGGCCTCCGCTGCTGGTTCACGGTTCCTCCTGGTTCACGGGGCCGAACACCCCGGGACTCGCGGTGGAGGTCGATCCCGATTAGGCTTTGCGGCGTCTCCTCCATCAACGCAGACCCGCCGCAAAACGAACGTGATCCCAGTTGCTCTGCGCGCCGCCCGAGAAGGCGGGGCCTTCTTCCTTTACGGAGATGACGACTTCCGGAAGCGGGCCTCCGCCGAATTCCTGGTGCAGCGGTACGCGGATCCGTCCACGCGGGACTTCAATCTCGACCGGCTCCAGGGATCCGAGGTGTCCGTGGAGCAGTTGGCGTCGGTCATCGACACGCCGCCCATGATGGCGCAGTGGCGGGTGGTCCATCTGAGGGAAACGGAGGCGCTGGCCGGAACTCCGAGGGCTCGCAACGTGATACTGAAGGCCGCGAAGAACCCGCCCGCCGGGTTGGTCCTCATCCTCCAGGCCACCGTTCCGGCACGGTCCAGGGCCCGGTTCTACAAGGATCTGGCCCGGCTAGCGACGTCGGTGGAATTCCGGCCGGTGCCGGTCGATGAAGTTCCCGGATGGCTGGTCGGCTGGGCGCGCGACGAGGTCGGCGTGACGATCGAGCTCGAAGCTGCGCAGGCACTGGTGGGAGCTGCGGGGACGGATCTGGGCGTGCTTGCCCAGGAGGTGCGGAAACTGGCCGAGATGGTTGGCCGGGAAGTGCCGGTGGATGTCGAAGCCGTGCGCAAAGGGGGACTGAGGCTGCCCGCGCAGGATCGGTGGGCCTGGATCGATCTCGTGGGGAACCGCAGGATCGAGGAAGCGGTAGCAACTCTCCCGATACTGCTCGCCCAGAATGAAACGGCCGTTGGACTGGTGATAGGGCTTTCGACGCAGCTGCTGCGGATCGGCATGGCTTCCGAGGGTGGAGTCCGGGCCCTGGAGTCCGCCCTGCCTCCGTACCAGCGCTTTCTGGCGCGGCGCATCGCCGGGCAGGCTCGCCGCTGGACGCGAGCGGAGCTGGTGCAGGCGATCCGCGGACTCCGCCGGTTGGATCAACTCCTCAAGGCCAGCGCAATAGCGGACGAAGTGCTCGTGGAGGAATGGCTTCTCTCCTGCCGCCTGACACGGGTTCCGCGGAGGGCGATGTCGTGAATCCGGCGGAAGCGCGCGCGACCGGAGTGCCGGGCAGCGAATTCCGGCTTCGCATCCGGGGAATGCACTGCGCGTCGTGCGTTTCCACGGTTGAAGGCGCCCTCGCGGCGGTGGAGGGCGTCGCCGAAGCGCAAGTCAACCTCGTTGACGAATCCGCCCGTGTGACGGTGCAGGCGGGAGCGGCCGCGGAAGCCTCGCTCCTGGATGCCGTGGAGAGGGTCGGCTACGCGGCCGAAGTGGTTGCGGAAACGGGCGGGGAAGCGATGGAAGCGGAGCGCGCCCGCGACCAGGAGCGCGAGGCGGAACATCGGGATCTCATGCGTCGGTTCGGGGTCGGCGTGGCCTGCGGCGTCCCTGTCGTGCTCATCGGGCACTGGGAGATGATCCCGGGACTTCCGGTGCCGGCTCCCGAGGTTTTGCGTGCGGCATCGTGGCTTTCGGGCATCCTCACACTGCCGATCCTCCTGTACGTGGGCCGGCGGTTCTTCGTCGGGGGCTGGACCGCCGCCCGCAGGGGGTCCGCCAACATGGACACCCTGGTGGCTCTGGGCACCGGCGCCGCCTGGCTCTACTCGACTACCGTCCTGCTGGCACCCGGACTTTTTCCAGCCGGCAGCGGACGGCCGTTCTATGAGGCGGTCGCGGTGGTGATCACGCTGGTCGTACTCGGCCAGGCGGTGGAATCGCGGGCGAAGGGCCGCACCGCCAGGGCGCTGA
The DNA here is from genome assembly GCA_009838975.1 of Gemmatimonadota bacterium. Classification (GTDB taxonomy): domain Bacteria; phylum Gemmatimonadota; class Gemmatimonadetes; order Longimicrobiales; family Gaopeijiaceae; genus Bin94. The sequence continues at coordinate 35,529 of VXQO01000079.1, forward strand.
GGGCGCTGCTCGACCTTTCGCCGCAGGAAGCCGAGCTGCTCGGACCGGACGGAACCAGGACCGTGCCTCTGGCCGAGGTGAGGCCGGGTGATCGTGTGCAGGTACGGCCCGGCGCTCGCGTGCCCCTGGACGGACGGGTCCGGCTCGGAATCAGTGAAGTCGACGAATCGATGCTCACTGGCGAGAGCGTTCCCGTGGTCAAGTCTCCGGGTGATCGGGTCGCAGGTGGGACCGTCAACGGCACGGGTGCGTTGACCGTCGAGGTGACGCGTGTCGGCGAGGACACCGTGCTGGCCCGCATCGTCGACATGGTAAGGCGTGCCCAGAGCAGCAAGCCCCGGATTCAGAGGACGGTGGATCTGGTGGCCGGCCGCTTCGTGCCGGCGGTGATCGCCGTTGCTCTGGCCACCTTCGGCGCATGGTACCTGTTCGGCCCCGATCCCCGGCTTAACTTCGCCATGGTCACCTCGGTTTCGGTCCTCGTGATCGCGTGCCCCTGTGCGCTGGGGCTGGCGACGCCCATCTCGGTCATGATCGCGATCGGCAAGGCCGCCTCGCACGGGGTGCTCATTCGTGACGGCGAGGCGCTGCAGAGAGCACGCCGGGTGGATGTGGTGGTTCTGGACAAGACCGGCACACTGACTCTCGGCAGCCCGGAGGTGGTCCGGGCGGCCCCGGCGGCACGCTTCGGCGAGGAGGAGTTCCTGAGAATCGCGGCGACGATCGAAGCCGCATCCGAGCACCCCGCCGCGAGGGCTGTAGTCGGGTACGCCGAAAAGATGGGAGTGCGCCCTGGTGAAGCGGCCAACTTCGCAGCGCATCCGGGCCAGGGGGTGTCGGCCTTCGTGGATGGCCGGCGCGTGCTCGCCGGATCACCGGGGTTCCTGCTGGCCACGGGCGTGGAGACCGATTCCGTTGGCGAAGACCTGGGACGGATCTTCCAACAGGGCGCGACCCCGGTGGTCCTCGCGGTGAATGGCGTCGTCGCGGGGGTTTTCGGCGTGTCCGATGCCGTTCGCGAGGGCGCCCCCGCTGCGGTGGCGCGCCTGCGCCGGAGGGGCGTCGAGGTCGTCATGCTGACCGGGGATGACGAGGCCGCTGCCAGTCGTGTCGCCGCCCGGGTGGGGATCGAAACGGTCTTCGCCCGGGTGTCCCCCGCCGAAAAGGCCCGGCGGGTCGCCGCCCTGCGGGAAGGGGGCAAGGTGGTGGCGATGGTGGGTGACGGGATCAACGATGCACCGGCGCTGGCGGCGGCGGACGTGGGCATTGCAATGGGGGGAGGCACCGACGTCGCGGTACAGACGGCTGACGCGACGCTACTCGGGGACTCGCTCCGTGGCGTCGAGACCCTGCTCCTCGTCTCGCGGGCCGCACACCGCAACATCGTGCAGAATCTGGTCGGGGCATTCTTCTACAACGTGGTGGGCATCCCGGTGGCCGCGGGGGCTCTCTACCCGGCTCTGGGCGTCCTCCTGTCGCCCATGATCGCCGGAGCGGCCATGGCCTTCAGTTCGGTCACCGTGGTGGCGAACGCCAACCGGTTGCGCCGGTTCGAACCCGCATGAGCAAGGCGGCGAAGGGGTTCGACACACCGCTCATGCGGCAGTGGCGGCAGGTGAAATCGCGCCACCGCGACGACCTCGTCTTCTTTCGCGTCGGCGACTTCTACGAGCTCTTCTGCGAAGATGCCGAAGAGGGCTCGCGTCTGCTGGGACTGACCCTCACCTCGCGCAACAACGGGGCCGCGCAGCGGGTTCCCCTGGCGGGCGTCCCGGCGAAGGCGCTGCAGGAATACGTGGACAGGCTCGTGAAGCTCGGCCGGAAGGCCGTGATCTGCGACCAGGTCGAGGATCCCGCCGAAGCCAGGGGGATCGTCCGCAGGGAGGTCGTCGAAACCGTCACGCCCGGGACGGTCGTTTCGGATGCGCTCCTGGATGCCAGCCGCAACAACTTCATCGTCGCGCTGGTTGCCGGCCAGCAGGAGGTCGGACTCGCCGCGCTGGATGTTTCAACCGGTCAGCTCGTGGTGCTGGGCGTTCCGCTCGCGCGCCTGAATGACGAACTCGATCGGCTGGAGCCCAGCGAACTGCTCGTGGCCGAATCGGCGGACTCCGACCTGGGAGGTCGCGACCGTGCGGTTCGGACCCAGCGCTCCGACTGGCTATTCGACCTGGTGACGGCACGCGAGGAGTTGACGCGGGGCTACGGCGTCCACTCCCTGGACGGGTTCGGATTCGAAGCCGGGGACGAACTGCTCGTCAGGGCCGCGGGGGGACTTGTCGCGCATGTCGAAGAGATCAGGCCCGGTGCCGCGGAGAACCTCTGCGCCCCCAGGATCCAGCGCTCCGACTCGGTCATGACGCTGGATTCCATGACTCGCCGCAACCTGGAGCTGGTCGAGTCGCTTCGTCCCGATCAGACGGAGTCGTCGCTCCTGTCCGTGCTCGACCTGACGGCCACACCCATGGGGGCACGCCTGCTGAGGAGCTGGGTGCTGCGACCGCTGCTCGACGAACGGGACATCTGGAAGAGGCAGGGCGGAGTCTCGGAGCTGTTCGACGGGCCGCACGCTCGTTCCCGCCTCCGGTCGGCGCTGGGAGGCATCCGCGATCTGGACCGCCTCGCCACCAAGATCGGGTCGGGGCGGGCGACGCCGCGGGAGGTGTTGGGGCTGGCCGAGTCGGTCCGGCAACTCCCCGGGGTGATCGAGGCGGGGGGCGAGGCCGAAAGCGACATGCTCCGCGAACTCCTGGACGGACTCGACCCGCTCGAAGACGTCGAGGCCGGGATCATAGAGGCGATCTCCGCGGACGCCCCGGCCACGTTGGGCGAAGGCGGCGTGATCCGCCGTGGATTCGACAGTGAACTCGACCGACTCAGAGAGATCCGCGACGGAGCCGAGGGGTTCATCGCCGGTCTCCAGGCCAGGGAACGCGAACGCACCGGAATAGCCTCGCTGAAGGTCGGCCAGAACAAGGTGTTCGGATACTACCTGGAGGTGACGCACGCGAACCGCACCCGGGTGCCCGACCACTTCATAAGAAAACAGACGCTGGCCAACGCCGAACGGTACTTCACGCCCGAACTGAAGGACTGGGAGGAGAAGGTCTTCGACGCCGAAGACAGGATCGCGCACCTCGAGCGCACGCTCTTCCTGCGCGTGCGGGGGGAACTCGCGAGGGCGGTGCCCAGGATCCAGGCGACCAGTCGGCGGATCGCGACCGTGGATGTCCTCGCTGCGTTGGCCGAGGTTGCGGAGCGCAACGGGTACGTGCGGCCCGAGGTCACGACCGGGTTCACGCTCGACATCGTCGCCGGCCGCCATCCGGTCGTCGAGACCGTGATGCCGGGGAGCGACTTCATTCCCAACGACCTGCGGCTCGACGAAGAGGCGCGGATCGCGATCGTGACGGGTCCGAACATGGCCGGGAAGAGTACCGTGCTCCGCCAGACGGGCCTGATCCAGATCATGGCGCAGATCGGATCTTTCGTCCCTGCCACCCGTGCGAGGCTGGGGCTGTGCGACCGTGTCTTCACCCGCGTGGGCGCGTCGGACAACCTGCTCGCCGGGCAGTCGACGTTCATGGTGGAGATGAACGAGACCGCGGCGATCATCCACGGCGCAACCGGCCGCAGCCTGATCCTGCTGGACGAGATCGGGCGCGGCACCTCGACCTACGATGGCGTGTCCATCGCGTGGGCCGTCACGGAGCACCTGGACCAACACGTGGGCGCGAAGGCGATCTTCGCCACGCACTATCACGAACTCACCCAGCTGTCGGATGTGCTTTCCGGTGTGAAGAATCTGAACGTCGCGGTCCGCGAGGCGGGCGAGGAGATCGTCTTTCTGCGACGCCTGGAAGCGGGGGGCGCGGACCGGTCGTACGGGATCCACGTGGCGCGGCTCGCCGGAATCCCCCCTGAAGTGATCGCCAGGGCCAGGCAGTTGCTCGACGAACTGGAGGGAACCGGGGCAGGGGGGCGTGCGGGCCTCGGCCGGGCCGGCAGCGGTGCGGGAGAGGACGCTCGCGCCGGCATGGACCAGCTGTCCCTCTTCGACAGGGTGCACCCCGTTGTCGCCCACCTTCGGCGTCTCGAGCCCGACCGCATGACGCCCCTCGAGGCGTTGAGTGTAGTTTATTCTCTGCGGACATTGGCCGACGAAGCCTGAGTGATCCGCGCATGGCCCGTTGCAGGGCACGGAGCCTTCGGATGAACAGGAGGATAGGGCGGTGGCATCGGCAAAGGTGAATCCGTCGTGAAGACCGGGGGCAAGGCGGACACGGCGCGCCAGCGGGAACGCGGCGCGATTCTCGCGGCGGGGCTGCTTGCCCTTGGCTGCGACATCGGCGCCGAGACGGAAAGGCCTCGCCCTCTCTTCGAGGAGAGCCCGGTCGAATACCCGGCGGACATGTGGGACCGGGACGTCGAGGGGAGCGCCGTGGTGCGGGTGCTGGTCAGCGAGGAAGGCGGAGTCGACAGTGTGGTGGTCGCGGAGAGCAGCGGCCATCCGTCGCTGGACTCCGCAGCCGTGAAGGGGGCCAGGGTCATGCGGTTCGCTCCGGCAATCAGGCGCGGCGAGCCCCTGCGGGTGTGGGCGCGCGTACCGGTCCATTTTCTGAAGGACACGGGTGAATCGGGTGGCTGATCGAGCGGAGGACAGGAGCCGGCGGGTCGGCGCTTCGGCGCACGGACACGGGTGGCACCGGGAGCCCTACGGAAGCGTGCTTGACCTGGTGGGATGGACGCCCCTCGTGCGCCTCAATCGCGTGACCCGGGGGATTCGGACACCCGTCTACGGGAAGGCCGAGTTCATGAACCCGGGCGGGTCGGTCAAGGATCGAATCGGCGTGGCCATCATCGAGGCGGCGGAATCGCGCGGGCTGCTGGGACCCGGGGGGACGGTGGTCGAAGGCACGAGCGGCAACACCGGGTTGGCTCTGGCCATGGCGGCGGCGATTCGCGGATACCGCTGCATCTTCACGATGCCGGACAAGATGAGCATCGAGAAGGTGAAGCTGCTGCGAGCGTTCGGGGCCGAGGTAGTCATCACACCCACCGCGGTCGCTCCCGACCACCCCGATCACTACATCAATCGCGCCCGGGCCATCGCCGAGGACCTGCCCGGCGCGTTCCTCGCCAATCAGTTCGAGAACCGGGACAACCCGGACGCCCACTACCGCACGACCGGCCCGGAAATCTGGGAGCAGACCGGTGGCGGAGTCACCCACTTCGTGGCGGGTGCCGGCACCGGAGGGACGATTTCGGGGACCGGGAGGTACCTGAAGGAGCGGAATCCCTCGGTGCGCGTCATCGGGGTGGATCCCGCGGGATCGGTGATCTCGGGGTTCTACGAGACGGGAGAGGTCGACGAGGGAAGGCCGTACAAGGTCGAGGGGCTCGGCAACGACAGGATACCGGGCACACTGGATCTGGAGTACGTGGACCACTACGTCACTGTGGACGACGGCGACGCATTCCGCATGGCGCGTCGTCTGGTGGCGGAGGAAGGGCTGTTCGTGGGGGGATCCACCGGACTCATCGTCCACGCGGCGCTTGCGGAAGCCCGCCGGCTCGACGATCCGGACGCCTGCCTGGTGGCCATCCTGTGCGATTGGGGCGAGCGCTATCTGACCAAGCAGTACGACGACGAGTGGATGCGGAACAACGGCTTCCTGCAGCGTCAGCGGTCGACGGTGGCCCAGATGGCCGCCGCCAAGTTCGAGCGGCTCCCCCGGCTCCTCACCGCCGCTCCGGCGATGCCGGTGCGCATGGCCGTGTCGACGCTTTCCTCCCACAACATCTCCCAGCTCCCGGTGGTGGTCGAAGGGGAGTGCGTGGGCAGCATTTCGGAACGGCGGCTGATGGCGGCGATCCTGTCGGATCGGTCCCTTCTGGACGCGGAGGTCGAGTGCGTCATGGGAGAACCCTACCCGGTTCTGGACGAGGGTGCGGACGGAGACACGGCGGTGCGGCTCCTGACGGGGGGAGCGGAGGCCGTGCTGATCCGGTCCGACACCCGCCTGGACGGCATCCTGACCCGCTACGACCTGGTCCGGTCCCTGGCGGCTTCGTCATGAGCGGGCGAACGCCCTTGCGGGTGGCTGTTCTGCTCGGCGGAAGTTCCGAGGAGCGCGGCGTGGCACTTGCGAGCGGTTGCGAGGTGGCCGCGGCGCTGCGCTCGATCGGTCACCGGGTGGTCAGCATCGATTCGGCGGTGGGACCGCTCTCCCCCGACCGGGAGCAGCTCATCCGCGCTTCCGGCATCGGGCGCGCCGAGATCCCTGTCCCCGCGCCCCGGAACCCGCATGTGCTCCCCGACGCGGCGGTGATCGCGCGCGAGCCGGCGCTCGCCGACTCGGACGTGGTCTTTCTCGCGCTCCACGGCGGCGCCGGAGAGGACGGCACCATCCAGACGCTGCTCGAGGTGTCCGGAATCGCCTACGCGGGGAGCGGACCGGTCGGATGCGCCCTCGCTATGAACAAGGACATCACGAAACGCCTGCTGAGGGACGCGGGGATTGCCACCGCCGACTGGCTCGCAGATCCTGCATCGGGCGAGGCAGTGGTGGAGCGGCTGGGGCTCCCCGTCATCGTCAAGCCCGTGTCGGGGGGGTCCTCGGTCCGCCTGGTGCTTGCGGGCTCGATTGCCGAGGTGGACGAGGCGACCGCGATCGCGGGAGGCGGAGGCGACAGCGTCATGTACGAACAGTACCTTAGCGGTCGTGAGTTCACGGTGGGGATTCTGGATGGCGAGGCACTGCCGGTGGTCGAGATCGAGCCCGTACGCGAACTCTTCGACTTCGACTGCAAGTACGAGCAGGGGATGGCGATCGAGACCGCGCCGGCACGAATCCCGCGCGAACTCGCAGGCCGGTTGCAATCCAGCGCGCTGCGGGTGCACCGTGTCCTCGGGCTGCGGCACTTCTCCCGCGTGGACTTCATCGTGGACGGGAGCGGTCGTGCCTGGTGCCTCGAAGCCAACGCACTGCCGGGATTGACGTCCAACAGCCTGCTGCCGAAGGCGGCCAGGGCGGCGGGAATTGAATTCCCCGAGCTCTGCGAACGTATTTGTAGATTGGGCCTCGAGGCCGGAGCGAGGCGGCCGGAATGGACAGGAGCGGTGGCGTGAGATTCGGAAGGCCCGGTTCAACGGGATTCGATTCGGCCGGGTTCGGCGGAGGCCCCGGCGGCTTCACCGTTACGCCCTGGGTCAAGAGGCTGCTGATCGCCAATGCGGTCGTGTTCCTGGTCTCGGTCGGCGTGGGCTTCGAAGTCATCGCCGACCTCTTCGCCTTTTCGCCGAGCCGCCTGGCGACCAGGCCCTGGGGCATGCTCACCTACATGTTCGTGCACCAGGGACTCTGGCACCTGCTCATCAATCTCCTCTTCATCTTCTTCTTCGGACCGCCTCTGGAAGCCCGCTGGGGTTCGGACCTCTTCATCAAGTTCTACCTCGTCTGCGGACTCGGGGGCGTACTGCTCAGCTTCGTCTTTTCGGGCGCCTCGATCGTTGGAGCCTCGGCTGCCTGCTACGGGATCATGCTTTCCTTCGCGATGATCTGGCCGAATACGCCGGTCTACATCTGGGGCCTGGTGCCCGTGAGGGTGAAGTGGCTGGTCATATTCCTCGTGTTGCTGAGCTTTGCGAGCGCGATCGGACCGGCGCGGGACGGCGTGGCGCACCTCGCGCACCTGGGGGGTGCCGTCGCCGGTTTCCTCCTCGTACAGAGCGGGTGGCTCCCCGGATCGGGTCGGAGCGACGCCAGGGGACCGGGTTGGGGCACCGCCGCACGCGGACGGAAGCGAACGCCGTGGCGCAGCACGTTGGGGCGTCGCGATCGGTCGGGCCGGGGCCCGAAGGCCTACACGAGCGGTCCCGGCCGCAAAGGTCGCAAGGGCCGGCCCGATTCCCCCCCGGCCAGGGGCGAGTCCCCGGCCACGCGGGTTATCGAGGCCTTCGAGGGCCGAAGAGCGGCGAAGCGCGCCGCCAGGGAGAGCGCCGAACTCGACCGGGTCGATGCGGTGCTGGACAAGATTTCGGCCCAGGGAATCAATTCGCTGACCGCTGAAGAGCGGGATCTGCTGGACAAGGTCTCAAGGCAGACGCGAGCCAACTAGCCGTCGGGTGGCGCGCGGCCCCGAGGCATCGGCTGCCGCAGCTGGCCAGGGATTCATCGACGGGCCGGCAAAGGAGTCTTGACCCTGCCGTGACCCGGTTTCTACAATGCGTGGCCCTTACGAAGCGGCCAACAACACAAAACAGGGGGTGGCATGGCCGAGGCCAACTCTTTCAGAACTGAAAATATTCGCAACGTGGTGGTTCTCGGGCACGGCGGATCGGGCAAGACGACCCTGATCGATGCCCTGTGTTTCGCCTCGGGCGCGTCGCGGCGGAAGGGCAGTGTGGGAGACGGTTCCGCGCTCACGATGACGACGCCGGAGGAAAAGGCGCACGCGATGTCGCTGGAGTTGACGGTCGCTCACGCCGTTCGGAACGGAACGAAGCTCAACTTCCTCGACACGCCGGGCTACATGGACTTCATCGGCGAGGCCACCGCGGGCGTACGGGTGGCCGACGCCGCGCTCGTCACGGTGGGAGCCGCGTCGGGCGTCGAGGTGGGGACCGAGCTCGTGTGGGAGCTTTGCGAAAAGCGCCGGCTTCCGCGAATGGCGTTCATATCGATGATGGACAAGGCGCACGCCAACTTCGCCGAAGCGTTCGCGGAGCTCAAGGAGAAGCTGGCGCCCGGCGCGGTGCCGGTGCAGATCCCGATCGGAGCGGCCGAAGGATTCCGTGGAATCGTCGACCTCTTCACGGGCAAGGCCCATTTCCACAAGCCAGGCACGATCACGGGCGAGTACGAAGAGGGCCCGGTGCCGGACGAGGTCGCGGACGAAGTCGAGAACTGGGCCACGGAGCTCATGGAGACGCTCGCGACCACCGACGAGGATTTGCTGGATCGCTATCTGGAGGGCGATGAGATCCCCCTGGAGGAATTGCTCGGCGCTCTGGCGGGTGCGATGGCGGAGGGAGAGGTCGTCCCCGTGTTCTGCGGGGCGGGTGAACAGTCGTTTGGGGTCCGCGAACTGGCGCAGGGCATTGTGGATCTGGTTCCGGCCCCCGGCAGGGCGGGGGAGATCGAAGCGGTCGGGGCCGACGGGGAGCCCGTGGCGCTCCGGGCCGCCTCCGACGAACAAGCCAGCCTTCTGGTGTTCAAGACCAGCACCGAGCCGCATGTCGGGGAGCTGTCCCTTTTCCGCGTCTACTCGGGCATGGTGGTCAACGGATCGGCGCTGCGGAACACGCGAGACGGCGCCACGGAACGCATCAATCACCTGGCCACGCCCCAGGCCAAGGAGCGCGTGGACGTGGAGGCGCTGTACGCGGGCGACATTGGTGTCGTTGCCAAGCTGAAGTCGACGCGTACCAACGATACGCTGTCGGCGGCCGGCAGCGACGTGACGCTGGCGGGTGTGGAATTCCCGCGCCCGGACATCGCCGTGGCGGTGCGGGGAGCGGCCAGGTCCGACGAGGACAAACTCGGTGAGGCGCTCGGTCGGCTGCACGACGAGGACCCCACCCTGATCGCCGAATTCAATCCCGAATTGCGGCAGACCATCGTGCGCGGAATGGGCGAACTTCACTTCCTGGTGCACTTCGAGCGGATGAAGCGGAAGTACGGGGTCTCCGTCGAGACCGAAACCCCGAGAATAGCCTACCGGGAGACGATCACGGCACCCGCGGAAGGGCAGGGCCGCTTCAAGAAGCAAACGGGAGGAAGAGGCCAGTTCGGCGATTGCTGGATCAGGTTGCGCCCCAGGGACAGGGGTGAGGGCTACGAGTTCATCAGCTCGATCAAGGGGGGCGTGATCCCCACCAAGTATGTCCCGTCGGTCGACCGCGGCATCCGGGAGGCGGCGACGAAGGGGGTAGTGGCCGGATTCCCCGTGGTGGACTTCGAGGCGGAGTGCTACGACGGGTCCTACCACTCGGTCGACTCGTCGGACATCGCCTTCAAGGTGGCGGGGTCGTACGCGTTCCGGAATGTGGCCGAGAAGGCCAAGCCGGCCCTTCTGGAGCCGATCATCGAGGTCAAGGTGACGGCTCCCGACGAATACGTCGGCGACATCATGGGCGACCTCAACGGACGTTCGGCGCGGGTGCTCGGGATGGAGCCTCTGGGCGGCAACACGGTGATCAGGGCGATCGTTGCCGAGGCCGAGTTGAACAAGTACGCGTCCGCGCTGCGCTCGATCACCCAGGGCAGGGGACACCATCGCCGAAAGATGCTGGGCTACGACCTGGTACCGCCGATGCGGGTCGCGAAGATCATCGAGGAAGCCGCGGAGCGGGAAGACTGACCGACGCCGGGCGCGCTGCCGCGCCGTGCAGGAGTGGGCGCCGGCTGGCAGGAGTGCCCGGCGCGGAGGCGGCCCCGATCCTCTACCGGGTGTAGATCAGAAGCACCCCGTTGGCTCCCCGGTCGCCGTACAGCAGGCCCGCCTCGAGGGGCGTAATGAACTGAATGCGGGCCACATCCTGCGGGTTCAGGTCGAGGAGGAAGAAACCCGGATCGGGTACGGGACCGTCGTTGATCCTGACCTCGACCATGTTGCAGGCGTTGGGATTCCGGCCCCGGTTGCGTTGCATCTCGATGCAGACGCCGATCTGGGGATCACCGAAGGCATTGGCCAGCATCGTCTCCGTGATCGACAACCCCGGCACACGAGCAGCGCGGGCCAGCGAGGGAAAGTCCACCACCCGGGGGATGATGGAGTCCACCTGCGCCTCGGTCAGCCCTGAGAAACGGGTTCCCGGAGTGGTAAACACCCGTTCCTGCCTGCGGCCGGTCACGACGAGCGGATCCAGCGCGATGGCCTCGGTCGCCAGCGGAATCTCGAGCCCGAGAGCCTCGTTGCTGAACACCGTCAGGGAGTCGATGCGCGCGGCGTAGCCGATCATGCTGGTCTCGATGATCTGCCTGCCCGGCGGCACGCCGACGAACCCGAACGTTCCTCCCGAGTCCGTGAACTCGGAGTGGTTCGAGCCGACGAGCTGAACGTGGGCCCCCGGAATCGGTGCCTCCGTCGCGTAGTCGACTACCGAACCCGTGATCGTCACCGGATCCGCAATGTGGATTGCCACATCGTGGACCTGCGGCCCGGACCGGGTGATGTCGAAGGGCACCGACTCGCTGCTGCCGAAAACAACCATGACCGTCAGGGGTTCCGACGAGTCCAGGTGGCAGAGGCGGAACTCGCCGGAGTTCCCCGTCCGCACCTCCCGGACCACGCGGCGTCTCTGAAGTACTCCGGAGGTCTCGCCGAAGGCGATCACCCTGGCGCGGGGCAACGGGACCGCTGTGATCGCGTCGGTCACGACGCCGCCGATGGACGTGTCCCCCTCTCCCGGCTCGATGGAACACCACCCGGACAGGATCGTCGCCCGTGAGGGAACGGTCAGGTACACCTCCGAGACGGCCTGCTCCGTGACCACCACGCGTTGCGGCGTCGAATTGACGCCCAGCGTGCCCAGCCGCGGGTGAAAGAACACCACGGTGTGTTCTCCGACCGGAACGTCGTCGAGTCTGAACTGTCCGGCGTCGTCCGATTCCGCCAGGGCGTTCGTGCCGTGGACGGCTACGTTGGCGTTCGCCAGCGGGGTGCTTGTGGTGCTGTCATAGACGAGCCCGATGACCGTGCCGGTCGCTCCTGCAGTATCCTGGGCAGCCAGCAAGCCGAAGCTCGCGAGCGACAAAGGCACGGCAAGGAGGCCGGCCATGACGCGGCACCGCGGAGAGACGCGGAGTCCGGCCGAACCCGTGAGGACGGTTGAACGCTCGATACGCATGCTGAAACCAGGCGGGAAGAAGTCTTGCGCTGCAGGGGAGAGGCCAACAGGTCCAACCCCACTACCTATAATATCGTTCCCTTGGCGTGCCGGACTATATTTGGATTCGGCCGTTGGCCGTCGGCGTCCGGCGAGACGGGACCGGGGAACACCAACGACACGCACTCCGCTGCGATGGAGGTAGGGGTTGTGGCGGGACACAGCAAATGGTCGCAGATCAAGCGCAAGAAGGCGGTCAACGACCAGAAGCGCGGCCAGATGTTCACGAAGCTCATCCGTGAACTCACCGTCGCCGCGCGCGAGGGTGGCGGAGACCCGAACTTCAACCCGCGGCTCAGGCTCGGGGTCGATGCGGCGAAGGCGGCGAACATGCCGCAGGAGAACATCGACCGCGCGATAAAGCGGGGGAACGGTGAACTCGCCGGAGTCACCTACGAGGAGATCGTCTATGAGGGGTATGGACCGGGAGGCGTGGCCCTGTACATCGAGACGCTCACGGACAACCAGAAGCGCACCGTGGCGGAGGTCCGCCACCTGCTCGACAAGAACGGGGGCAACCTCGGCACGGCCGGCTCGGTGGCATGGCAGTTCGACCGCAAGGGGATCATCTATGTCGCCGGGGCCGACGTAGACGAGGATACCGTCTTCGAGGCCGCGGTCGAGGGTGGAGCGGACGACGTGCAGAGCGAAGGCGGCGAATACGTGGTGACGACCGGGGCCGGATCCCTGCACGATGTCCGCGAAGCGCTGTCGGCGGCAGGGCTGGCGGTAGCCTCGGCGCAGCTCACCATGGTGGCGAGGACGGAGGTCGGTGTGGCGGGAAGGGAGGGTGAGCGCCTGCTGAAGCTGCTCGATGCCCTCGACGATCACGACGATGTCCAGCAGGTGCACTCCAACGCCGATCTGGACGAGTCGGTCCTCCAGCGCGCACTGTGAGCGTACGAGCCGCTGCGGAGACAGGCGCAGCCGGGCAAGCGGACGGCGGCAGGCGAAATGGCGTGCTGCTCGGAATCGATCCCGGAACGGCCGTCACGGGCTTCGGCGTCGTTTCCGTAGACCCCCGCCGCAACATGGTGCTGCTCCAGTGCGGCGTCATACGGACATCGCCGAGGGCGGCGCTCGCGATCCGGTTGAAGGACATTCACGAGGGTGTGGCCGCGCTGATCGACGAGTTTTCGCCCGACACCCTGTCCATCGAGAGCACCTTCTACGGGAAGAACGTGCGCAGCGCGCTCGCGCTGGGACAGGCACGGGGCGCGATCATCCTGGCGGCGGCACAGCGTGGGGTCGAGGTGGCCGAATACGCCCCGCGCGAGATCAAGAAGGCCGTGGTGGGAACGGGAGGGGCGACCAAGGAACAGGTGGCCTACATGGTGCGGCGGCACCTGCGCCTCCGCACCGATCCGGCACCCAGCGACGCGGCGGACGGGGTGGCCGCGGCGCTCTGCCACGCCTTCACCGGAAGGCGGCCGACCCTGGCGAACCCGACGGTGATCACCCCGTGATCAGCCGCATAAGGGGCGATCTCCTCGGCAGCGATATCGACCGGGTCGAGGTGCTGACCTCCGGCGGCGTCGTGTACGAGGTCCATGTTCCCCTTACCGTCCTCCAGCGCCTGCCGCCGAAGGGATCCACCCTGGAACTGCGTACCGAGACCGTCGTGCGCGACGAAGTGCCGAGCCTCTACGGCTTCCTCGAAGAGAACGAGCGAGCGCTGTTCCGGTTGCTCATGACCGTGCAGATGGTGGGACCGCGTCTGGCGATGTCCATGATGAGCACCTACGACGCGCGGCGTCTGGCCAGGGCCCTCGCCGAGAAGGACGTCCCCGTGCTGGTGCAGGTCAGCGGGCTGGGGAAGAAAACGGCCGCCCGGCTCATCCTCGAGCTTGCCGACAAGGTCCGCAACCTCGCGGCCGCGGTTGAGGGAGACGCCCCCGATACCACGCAGGTGGCAGAGGCGGTGTCCGCCCTGGTCAGCCTTGGCTACAGCTTCACGGACGCCGAGGCGTCGGTGCGGGATGCGATGAAGGACGCCACCTTCGAGAGCACGGAGGAAGTGATTCGAGAGGTCCTCTCGCGCCGGGGCCGCGACCGATGACGCCGGGGATCAGCCCATGACCAGACGTACCGAGATCACGACGCCCGAGATCCTGCCCCACGAGGCACGGTCGGAGTTCTCGCTGCGCCCGCGCCGGCTTGAGGACTTCATCGGGCAGAGAAAGGTCAAGCAGGGGCTGCAGATCGCCATTGAGGCCGCGACCGCGAGGGTCGAACCCCTCGACCATATCCTCTTTCACGGTCCGCCCGGACTCGGCAAGACCACGCTGGCCATGCTGCTGGCGCGGGAGATGTCGGGGAACATCATCACCACATCCGGACCGGTGCTCGAGAAGGCCGCCGACCTCGTCGCCTCCCTGACCAACCTGGAGAGGGGGGACATCCTCTTCATCGACGAAATCCACAGGCTGCGCCCGGTGATCGAGGAGTTCCTCTATCCCGCCATGGAGGACTACCGCGTCGAGGTCCGCCTCGCCGAAGGACCGCGCGCCCAGACCATGACGATGTCGGTGGAGCCGTTCACGCTCGTCGGGGCGACCACGCGCTTCGGCCTTCTCACCGCGCCGATGCGCGCACGCTTCGGCATCACGGAACGGCTCGACTTCTACCCCGCGGGAGACCTCGCGAAGATCATCACGCGCAGCGCCGACCTGATGAGTGTCCCAACCACGCCCGAGGGCGCCCGCGAACTCGCCGCGCGCGCCCGGGGTACGCCCAGGGTGGCCAACCGGCTCCTCCGGCGGGTGCGCGATTTCGCCCAGGTGCGCGCCGACGGCGTCCTGGACGTTCCGGTGGTGCAACAGGCGCTCGAAATCCTGGATGTCGACGAGTACGGACTCGACTCCATGGACACACGGATCCTCAGCACGATCATCGTGAAGTTCGAAGGCGGTCCCGTCGGCCTCAACTCGCTCGCGGTCGCGCTCGGCGAAGACGCGGGCACGATAGAGGAGGTGTACGAGCCCTTCCTCATCCAGGAGGGGTTCCTGATGCGCGGCCCCCGGGGGCGCGTCGCCACCCGCAAGGCGTACCGGATCCTGGGCATTCCGGTCCCGGACCGCGGCTCCGGCGATCCCGGGAGCGACCCCATTCCGCCCCACCCGAGCCTCTTCAACTGAATCGACCGCGGATTGACCTCGGACTTCGACTACGAGCTTCCTCCCGGACGCGTCGCCCGGTATCCGGCGGCACACCGTGCGGACTCGCGCCTTCTGGTCCTCAGTCGATCGACCGGCCGGATCGAGCACCGCCGCTTCCGCGACCTCCCCGGGCTCATGAGCGCCGGCGACCTCCTGGTCGTCAACGATACGCGGGTGTTCCCCGCGCGCCTGCTGGGACGCAAGCCGACCGGAGCCGCCGGCGAAGTGCTCCTCCTCAGGCCCGAGGCAGACGATGACGACCGCGTGTGGGAGGCGCTGGTGCGCCCCGGAAGGAAGCTGAAGCCGGGGAGGCTGCTGCGGGTGGCCCCGGAGCTGGCGGTGCGAGTCCTTGCCGCCTGCCCCGACGGGCGCCGCATCGTGCGGCTGGAGAGCGAGATGGACGTGTCGGAGGCGCTCCGGCGGTTCGGCCACACCCCTCTCCCGCCGTACATCGAACGCGACGACGAACCCCTCGACCGCGAGCGCTACCAGACCGTCTACGCGCGCCACGAGGGCTCGGTCGCTGCACCGACCGCCGGCCTGCACTTCACGCGCGCGCTACTCGACGAGATCGCGGCGCAGGGAGTCGCCCGAACCGCGCTGACCCTGCACGTGGGCACCGCGACGTTCCGCCCCGTGGAGGTGGAAGACCCCGCGCATCACGGCATGGACGCCGAGCACTACGTGGTGCCCGACGCGGCGGCTCGCGATTATCGGCGGTGCCGAGAGAGGGAAGGCCGCGTCTGGGCGGTGGGAACCACCGTGGTCCGCACCCTCGAGAGCGTCGCCGAGGGCGGTGGCCGGATCCGTGCCGGAGCGGGGACCACTGACCTGTTCATCCGTCCCCCCTTCGCGTTCCGCGCGGTGGACTGCCTCGTGACCAACTTCCACCTGCCGCGCTCCACCCTGCTGATGCTGGTTGCGGCCTTCGCCGACATCGACACCGTGCGAGCCGCCTACGCCGAGGCCATCGCCACAGGGTACCGCTTCTATTCCTACGGCGACGCCATGGCGCTTCTCCCGTGACCCGTCCGTCTCCCGCGCCCGCGCAGTTCGCCCTCGAAGCGACCGATGGCCGGGCCCGCGCCGGACGCCTCTCACTGGCGAGCGGCGTCGTCGAGACGCCCGTCTTCATGCCCGTCGGCACGGTCGGCACCGTAAAGGGCGTCGCACCCGAGGAACTGCGCGACGCCGGCGCATCGATGATCCTGGCCAACACCTACCACCTGTACCTGCGCCCGGGCGCCGAGGTGGTGCGCGAACTCGGCGGCCTTCATGAATTCATGCGCTGGCCGGGCCCGATACTCACCGATTCGGGCGGCTTCCAGGTCTTCTCGCTAGCCCGCATCCGCGACATCCGCGACGACGGCGTCACCTTTCACAGTCACATCGACGGCAGCAGCCATCACTTCACCCCGGAGCGCGTGGTCGACATCCAGCGGCAGCTCGGGGCGGACGTGATCATGGCCTTCGACGAATGTGCCGCCGGGGGCGTCACCGAGGAGGAGGCCGCGCTGGCCAATCGCCGAACCCTGGCCTGGCTCGAGCGCTGCCGTGCGAGGTTCGAGGAGACCGAGGGCGCCGTCCCCACGCGGCAGGTCCTCTTCCCGGTGCTTCAGGGGAATGTGTTCGACGACCTGAGAGCGCGGCATCTCGAGCGCGTCATGGCCCTCGGCGAGTGGCCCGGGTTCGGGATCGGCGGCCTGTCCGTCGGCGAGGCGAAACAGGACATGTGGCGAACGCTGTCCCTGCTCGATTCGCTCATCCCCCGTGATCGCCCCCGATACCTCATGGGCGTGGGCTATCCCGACGACCTCCTGGAATCGATCGCGCGGGGATGCGACATGTTCGACTGCGTCGCGCCCACCCGCAATGCGCGCCACGGCACGGCCTGGACCTCACACGAAGGCCAGATCAATCTCAAGGGCGCCCGCTTCCGGCTCGACCGCGAGCCCATCGATCCCGGGTGCGACTGCTACACCTGCCGGGGGTACGACCGCGCGTACATCCGCCACCTTCTCGTCGCGGGCGAACTCCTGGGCCACCGCCTCGTGTCCATCCACAACCTCCGCTTCCTCCTCCGCCTCGCCGCCGACGCACGGTTACGCATCCGCGAAGGAACCTTTAGTATGTGGAGCCGCACCTGGCTCCGGCGATACCACGCCGCCCGGTCGCACGCACCCGCGCCCTGACCCGATCCCGGAAGGACGAAGAGCCTTGACACTGCCGAGCCATCCGATTCACGCTGCCGTCACGACGGTTCCGTCGGCCCCGCCGTCTCCTCCCGCGGTTCCACGCGAGGGAGCGGGCGGAATGACCGTGATCATGTTCCAGATCATGCTCATGATCGCCATCTTCTACTTCATCCTGATCCGCCCCCAGCGAAAGGAGAAGCAGCGCCACCAGGCGATGCTCAGCAAGCTGGCCAAGGGCGACCGGATCATGACCAACGGCGGCATCCTCGGGCAGATCGTCCACGCGACCGAGACCGAATTGACGATCCGGACGGCCGAGAACACCCGCATCGTAATCGACCGCGGTCACATCGCGCGGAAGATCGAGGCCGCGTAGACAATGTAAGGATGACATTACATAATGTCATGTAAACTAGACATTCCTTAGCACTCCGATACGTGGCACTTCTGGACATCGAGGTCCTGGGCGCCAGGATCCTGCGCGAGGAGGCGGCGCCTGTCGAGGCGGTCGATGACGACGTGCGGCGTCTCGCGCGTGACATGTTCGACACCATGTATCACGCCGAAGGGATCGGTCTGGCCGGGCCGCAGGTGGGCGTATCCAGGCGCATCCTGGTTGTCGACGTCAAGAACGACGACGAGAGCCGCCACGTCCACGCGCTGGTCAACCCGGTAGTCGTCGAAGTCAGCAGGGAGCAGGACAAGGCCAGCGAGGGGTGTCTGAGCATTCCGGGACTCGAGGAAAACGTCACCCGCCCGGTGCGCGTGACGGTAGAGGCGCTGTCGCTGGACGGAGATCCCGTGCGCATCGAGGCCGATGGGCTGCTCGCGCGGGCTCTCCAGCACGAAGTGGATCACCTGGACGGCGTCCTCTTCATCGACCGGCTGTCGCCGCTGAAGCGGGGGATCCTCCTCAGGAAGTGGCGAAGGAACCAGCGCACCTCGGAGAGGGGGTGAGGGTCCTCTTCTGGGGCACCCCGGAGTTTGCGGTCCCCGCGCTCCGGGCGCTGGGCGGCGCCGGCCACGACGTGGTCGGGGTGGTCACGCGGCCCGACCGGCCCCGCGGACGCGGTCGCAAACCGCGCCCATCGGTGGTGAAGTCGATCGCGGAGGCCGAGGGATACCCGGTATTCACCCCGGAGCGGCCGCTGGGCGATCCCTTCGAGAGCGCGATCCGGGCGGCTCGTCCGGACATCTCGGTCGTCGTCGCCTATGGGTGCATACTCGCGCGGCGAATCCTGGACATCCCCCGGCTGGGTTCGCTGAACCTGCACGCTTCGCTGCTCCCGGAGCTACGGGGCGCCGCCCCGATCGCGCGTGCCATCGAGCGGGGACACAGCGTCACGGGAGTCTCGATCATGCGAATGGTCGAGGCGATGGACGCGGGGCCGGTGCTGGCACAGGAATCCATTCCCATCGGTCCCGACGACACGGCGTCAGGGCTTTCGCGCCGCCTCGCGGACAACGGGGCGCGCCTGATGACGGATGTGCTCGCCCGGCTGGAGGCCGGTCCGGTGCCGGAGGAGGAGCAGGACCACGATGCCGCCACCTTCGCCCCGAAGGTCGACCGGGAGTCTGCGCGGGTGGATTGGCGGCGGGATGCGCGGGCAGTGGCCAACCACATCCGCGCGATGGACGCGGTCCCGGGGGCCTGGACCCTGCTGGGCGGCGCGCCGGTCAAGCTGTTCAGCCCGGGGGTGGCTGAATGGCCGCAGGTCGGGGCCCCGGGGGAGATCGTGTCCGCCGGCCCCGAACACGGGCTCCTGGTGGCCACGGCGCGCGGAGCGCTCCGCATCGGCGAGGTCCAGCCGGCGGGGAAGCGGCGCATGGACGCTGCGGCCTGGCTGCGGGGGCGCGGACCCCGGGCGGGTGATCGGTTCGAGTAGAAGCGCATGGACGCGTCGGTGGAATGTTGATGAGAGCGCGATTGCCGCGATTGCCCAGGCTGCACGTCATCGTCGGGGACGGGATCGTGGGGGCGGAAGACTACCCGGAGCGCCTCGGTCCGATCGTCGCCGCGGGGGGCGGTTCCCTGGCGCTCCACCTGAGGACTCGCACCACCACCGCCCGCCGTCTCTTCGAGGCGACGCACCGGCTCCTGGAGCTCTCGTGGGAGACCGGGACGCTGGTCGTGGTCAACGACCGGGTCGACGTGGCCGTGGCCGCGGGCGCCGGCGGGGTGCACCTGAAAGAGGATTCCCTGCCCGTGGCAGCTACGCGCCGGATCGCGGGGGAGCGGTTGCGCGTGGGACGGTCGATCCACTCGTCGGAACAGGCGGTGGGTCTCCGCGGCAGCGGGCTGGACTACCTGGTGCTCGGCGCGGTGTACCCGACGCGCTCCCACCCGGACAGGCCCGCCCTCGGGGTCGAGGCCGTGGCCGCGGCGGTGGCGGGGAGCGATCTGCCCGTGCTCGCGATCGGGGGGATCACGCCGTCCGTGGTGCCCGACGTGCTGGCGCGTGGGGCGCATGGCGTGGTTGTCCTGAGCGGCGTGTGGGGCGCGACGAACCCGCGGAAGGCCGTGACGCGCTACCTTGAAGCGCTCGGCTGAGGAGGACGCGCGAATGAAATCGATGCTTCACGAGTGCGCAGCGGCGTGACCGTCCATTCCGTGTCGATCGTGATCAACGGCAAGAGTCGCACGGTTCGCAACGGGCTCACCGTAGCCGACCTCCTGCGTGACCTGGAACTGCACCCGGGGATGGTGGTGGTGGAGCGCAACAGGAAGATCCTGGCACGCGAGGCGCTGCAGGCAATCCCGGTCGAGGAGGGTGACAGAATCGAACTCGTTCACTTTGTGGGAGGAGGATAGATGGTGAGGGACACGCGCGGGGACCTCCCCTTCGTGATGGGGGATCACGCCTTCACGTCGAGACTGATCGTCGGAACCGGGAAGTACCGGACCAACGACGAAATGGTCACCGCCATCCGCGCGAGCGGAGCCGAGATGGTGACCGTGGCGGTGCGCCGGGTGGATCTGGACCGCCGTCGGGAGGAGGGCATCCTTCACCACCTGTCCCCGGACGAGTTCTTCCTGCTGCCCAATACCGCCGGGTGCTACACGGCCGAGGACGCGCTGCGCTACGCCCGCCTGGGACGCGCCGCGGGGCTCAACGACTGGGTCAAGCTGGAGGTCATCGGCGACGAGCGCACGCTTCTCCCGGACACGGCGGCGACGCTCGCGGCGGCGGTCGAGCTGGTGGCCGACGGCTTCAAGGTCATGGCGTACACGAATGACGACCTGATCACCGCCATGCGGCTCGAGGATGCGGGCTGCGTGGCCGTGATGCCGCTCGCGAGCCCCATCGGGAGCGGTCTGGGCGTCGTGAACCCCTACTACATCCGCGAGATCAAGCGGCGGTTAACCGTCCCCGTGATCGTGGACGCGGGGGTGGGAACGGCTTCCGACGCCTGCGTGACCATGGAGCAGGGCGTGGACGGCGTGCTGATGAACACGGCGATCGCCGCGGCGTCCGACCCCGTGGGCATGGCCCGGGCCATGAAGCTTGCGGTCCTTGCCGGCCGGGAGGCGTACCTGGCCGGTCGCATGGCCGCGCGCGAGATCGCCGTCCCGTCGTCACCCACAACGGGGATGCTGGATCGGGAGCACGGTTGAAACCGCGCCGCGGCGGAGGGCGGAGGTCGGGACTGTCCCCCGGCCGAGTCCTGGCTGCATCGATCCTGATAGAGGTGGAATCCGGGCGCCGTCTCGATGTCGCGTGGGAAGCCTCGGGCGCCGCGGGGTCTCCCGAGCGCGGCTGGGTACGCACCCTCGTCTACGGCACCGTGCGCCTGCGCGGGAGGATCGACCACATCCTTTCCCGGCGCGCCGGAACGAACCCGGCGGAATTCGATCGAGAGGTGCTCGTCGCGCTGCGCATGGGGGCCTACCAGGTCCTCGAGATGGGGGGTGTGCCCGCCTACGCCGCCGTATCCGAGTCCGTGGAGCAGGTCAAGCGAACACGCAAGCGGGCAGCTGCCGGACTGGTGAACGCCGTGCTCCGCAAGGTCGCGAGCGATCCCCGCCGGCGGTCCCTGTTTCCGGACGCCGAGCGTGACCTGGAAGGCTACCTCGCGACGTGGGGTTCGCACCCCCGGTGGCTGGTGCGGAGATGGATCGCCGCCTTCGGTCCCGTCGGTGCCCGCGCTCTGGTCGATGCCAACAACCGGGAACCGGCGGTCTACCTGCGCCCGGTGGGGCAGAGGCCGGTGGTGGCGGCAAGCACGCTCGCAGAGGCTGGGCTGTGTCGCTCCGGATCGCGAGATCATCCGTGGATCGCCCTCGGCCAGGGGACCGATCCGGCTGCGGCGCTTTCGCTGGTCCCCGGAGTCATCCAGGATCCGGCTGCTTCGCTGGTGGTCGACCATGTGTCTCCTCCGACCGGCGCTCTGGTCGCCGACCTGTGCGCTGCCCCCGGAGGCAAGGCGCTTGCGCTGAGTGAGGCAGCGGGATCCGTCGTTGCCGCGGACCTGTCGGAGCGGCGCCTGAGAAGAGTCGTGCAAGGTGTCCGTCGGCTCGGCGGGAGTGCGGCGGTCGGACTCCGCGGATCGAGCAGGCGCGTCTGGGCGGTGGCCGCGGACGCCCGGCATCCTCCAATGCGCAGCGCAGACACGGTGCTGGTCGACGTGCCGTGCAGCGGGACGGGAACGTTCCGTCGTCACCCGGACGGGCGTTGGCGTGTCAGGCCCGCGGACATCCGCAAACTCGCGGCCCTGCAACGCTCGATCCTCGATGGCGCGGCAACCGTGGTTCCCCGCGGCGGACTCCTTGTTTACGCTACATGTGCCCTTGAGCACGAAGAGAACGAGGGGCAGGTTCAGGACTTTCTGAAGCGCCATCCGGACTTCCGAATCGAGGCGGGCCCCGCTCCGGAGCGGTTTCTGGACGAAAACGGATGCCTGGTGGTGTTGCCCCACGAGAGCGGATTCGATGGTGCGTTTGCGGCCAGAATGAGGAGGGCTCGGGACTGATGGATCTGGGTGGTTCGATCCGCCGGCGACGGAAGGGCGCTGCCAGGACCAGGGCGAAAGGGAAGCAGCGCCCCGCCGGGCGCAAGCCCCGGAAGCAGCGCCCGCCGAGGAAGAGGACGCGGACGAGGTCCCCCCGGGCCGCACGGGTACGTCTGGGCGGGATCGCGATGCACCCCGGGATCGCCGCGCTCGCGGTGGCCGGGGCGGGGCTCGGCCTGGGGTACCTGGTGGCGGTCACCCTCATGTTTCCGGTCCCCGATACTCCGGTTGAAGTGCAGGTCGTCCCGGATCTGCGGGGTCAGCCTGTGGCGCTCGCACTTTCCGAGCTCGCGGACTCGGGACTCGTGGTCGGCCGGGTCGACTCGTTGCGGCATCCTCTGGTGCCGGTCGGGACGGTCATGGGCCAGAGCCCTCTGCCGGGACCCACCGCGCTGGTCCATGCGCCGGTGCGCGTCACGGTATCGTCGGGACGCGAGGTGCGCGCCGTACCGGATCTGACGCGCCTCGACGGAACCCGGGCGGCCGAACTGCTGGGGGCGGGAGGGTTTCTCGTGGAGGTCGACACCGTCGAGTCTACGGTCGCCGCCGGCCGGGTCCTGAGCATGGACCCGGCACCCGGAACGGAAGTCCCCCTTCCCGGCAGCATACGCCTCGCGCTGAGCCGGGGTCCCCCCACTTTTCTGATGCCGGACCTTGCGGGAATGACCCAGGGAGAGGCGTTTGCCCTGTTGCGGGCGCTGGGACTGGTCATGGGCGAGGTCGACAGAAGGTACAGCCTGCTGAACGTTAGATTGATCTTCGGCCAGTATCCCGAACCGCAAGAACCCGTGACGGAGGGCACGCAGGTCCGCCTGATCGTCGGACGGGAGGTTGCATGGCAATGAGACAGGGGCGTGTGAGGGGCAGCCGACGCGCCAGCCGATGGCCGTACCTGTTCGCGGTCATCGTCGCGGGCGCCGTCGTCGCCGCGGCCTGGGTCACCCGGAACCGTCTGCAGCCGGTTGTCCCGGGCTATGCGGCGCCGGGCTTCGAGGTCGTGGACGAAGACGGAGCTCCCGTGACCCTGGCGACCTACGAGGGCAAGGTCCTCCTTCTCAATGTCTGGGCGACCTGGTGCGCGCCCTGCCGCGAGGAAATGCCGTCGATGCAGCGCCTCTACGACCGTTTTGCACCCGACGACTTTGAAATTGCGGCCATCAGCATCGATGCCCCCTTCGGCCAGACCGACGCCGCCGGCAATCCGGGCGGCGACCCGCTGGCCTTTGCGGAAGCCCTGGGGCTCACGTTTCCCATTCTTCTCAATCCTTCCGGCGACATTCAGCGCATCTACCGCACCACCGGTGTGCCGGAGTCCTTCCTCATCAGCAGAGACGGAGTGATCTACAAGAAGGTGGCCGGAGCGACCAACTGGGACTCCGACGCGAACCTCGGTCTGGTCGGGCGCCTGGTAGCGGGCGAGGGATAGCAGCCCATGGACAAACCCCCCGTGGCATTCGAGCGGCGATGCATCCGCGTTGGATCGCTACGCACACCCGGATACACTGTAATGTCCACGGGCTGCTGAGCGTGTCCGTATCCGGCATCCTCACGCGCAACTGGCGCATCAAGCTCGCGGCCCTGTTTCTGGCCGTTCTCCTGTGGGTGACGATGCGCCTGAGCGACGACCGCGTGAGCCGGCTGGAGATTCCGGCCGTGCAGGTGCGCGTGGACCAGGTCGCTTCGGACTGGCTCCTCAGGGGCTCGCCGTCGCCTTCGACCGTAGGGATGACCGTAACCGGCCCGATGGGGGACCTCTTCCGCGTGGCCATGGCCGAGCCCGTCGTCATCATTCCGGTGGATTCGGTTCCCGGAGAAGATCTTGTGCTCGAGCTCGTACCGGACTGGGTGTGGAACGTGGACAGGGGGAGCGTGGTAATCGAGGACTTCGCTCCGAGTTCGGTGCGGCTGCTGTTCGAGAGATACGAGGACGAGGACATCCCCGTCTCCCTGCGACTGACCGGTCGGCTGTCCGACTCGCTGGCCCTGGTGTCGGAGCCGCGCGCGAACCTGCTCTTCGCACAGGTGCGTGGGCCCGCATCGGAAATGGACGCACTGGAGACGGTCTTCCTGGTCCCCTTCGACCTGAGCGGCCTCGAAGGATCCGGACAGTTCGATGTCGTGGTCGACACGGCGGGGCTCGGGGGGCTGGTCGTCAGTCCGATGATGGCGACCGTGACGGTCGAGGTCGCAACGAGGGAGAGCCGGGTGGTGGGACCGGTACCGGTGGAGTTTGTCGCCGGCGCAGAGGATCTGGTCCTGGAGCCCGATACGGTCAACGTGATGCTGTCCGGAGCGGGCGTGCTTCTCGCCGACTCCGAAGCGACTGATCTGGTGGCAAGCTTGGCGGGAGATCCGGCGGAGGTGCGGCGCGCGATCGACGAAGTCGGCGAGATCCGCCTTCCCGTGGAGGTGAGCGGCCTGCCGCGGTTCGTGGATGGTGCCGCCGAACCCGATTCCGTGACGGTGCGGAGAATCGGCCCGCCGTGACCGGCCCCATCCTCGGGGTCGAGACCACCTGCGACGAAACGTCCGCGGCGGTTCTCGACAGGCGGGGGCAGATCCTGGGAATGGTGATCCACTCCCAGGACGTGCACCGGATCTACGGCGGCGTCGTGCCCGAACTCGCGGCGAGGGATCATCTCAGGCGGATCGAGCCCGTCGTGTCGGCGGCGCTCGCCGAAGCCGGAGTCGAGCGGCGCGAGCTTCGTGCGGTCGCGGTGGCGGCGGCCCCGGGCCTGATCGGTGCGCTTCTGGTCGGGGTTTCATGGGCCCGCGCGGCCGCGTTCGCGCTGGAGGTCCCGTGGGTGCCGGTGCACCACATGGAGGGCCACCTTTTCGGCCCCGTGCTCGAGGATCCCGACGCGGTTCCCCCGTTCGTCGCGCTGCTGGTGTCGGGCGGGCATACGCTGCTGCTGTGGGTTCCCGAATGGGGACGCTACCATCTCCTTGGCCAGACCCGGGACGACGCGGTGGGCGAGGCGTTCGACAAGGTCGCCAAGCTGCTCGGGCTACCCTATCCGGGCGGCCCAGCGGTGCAGGAAGCGGCCCGGGAGGGCGATCCCTCGCGCTACCGCTTCCCGCGGCCGATGATGCGGGCGACCGGCAGCGGCGCCTACGACTTCTCCTTCTCCGGGTTGAAGACCTCGGTGGCGCAGACGGTCGCGGGGATCGGAGCCGGACGCGGGCTCGACGGGGAGCGCGCACACCTGGCCGCTTCC
Source organism: Gemmatimonadota bacterium (assembly GCA_009838975.1). Taxonomy (GTDB): domain Bacteria; phylum Gemmatimonadota; class Gemmatimonadetes; order Longimicrobiales; family Gaopeijiaceae; genus Bin94. The sequence goes on from VXQO01000079.1 coordinate 61,003, forward strand.
TTCCAGCAGGCGGTGGTGGACGTCCTGACCGCCAAGACCCTGGCCGCCACACGCGCCGTCGGGTGCGACAGGGTGCTTCTCGGGGGCGGCGTGTCCGCCAACGGACCTCTGCGTGCGCGGTTTCGCGACGCGCTGGGCCACGGCGGGCGCCTTTTTGTCGGATCGCCCCGGGTGTCGCTCGACAACGGAGCCATGATCGCGCGCGCCGGACAGTTCCGGCTGGATCGGGGCGACTTCGGCGGACTGCGGGACGCCCGGGCCAGCGTTACGATTCCCGGGATGACGGCGTGGGTGCCCGACAGCCCGCGCAACGGATACCGAAACTGACAGGACGCTGCAGACATGTACCCCGTTCTCTTCCGGTTGCCCGAGTGGTTCCCCATCCTGGGGGGCGAGCCGATCACCTCCTTCGGCGTGATGATGCTCATGGCCTTCCTGGTCGGAGGCTACGTCCTGAAGGTGGAGCTGGAGCGGATGGGCCGCGATCCCGAGATCGCCTGGGACCTGCTCTTCATGGCGGTGGTCGGGGGGGTGATCGGTGCGAGGCTCTACTACGTGCTCCTCAACTACCCCCGCTTCGCCGCGGACCCCTTCGGGATGCTCTTCGCCCGCGGGGGGATGGTCTGGTACGGAGGCTTCCTTCTGGCGGCGGCCCTGGTGATCTGGAGGATCCGAAAGCTTGGTCTGCCGCTGGGGAAGACCGCCGACGCGGCTGCGCCCGCGCTGGCGCTCGCGTACGCGGTGGGAAGGATCGGCTGCTTCCTCGTTGGCGACGACTATGGGCGCCCCACCGATTCCTGGGTGGGCATCGCGTTCCCCAACGGCGCGCCCCCCACTCACGCCGACACGATCAGCGAGAGGTTCGGGATCACGGTGGATCCGGCGATCATCGAGAAATACGGCGAGATCGTTCCCGTGCACCCCACGCAGCTCTACGAGACCGGGATTTCCACGCTCATCTTCTTCCTGCTCTGGTCCCTGCGCGGCAAGGGCCACCGTCCCGGGTGGATCTTCATGACGTGGCTGGCCCTGGCGGGCGTCGAGCGCTTCATCGTCGAGATCTTCAGAGCGAAGGACGACCGCTTCGTCGGCGTGCTGACGCTCGCCCAGGTGATCTCGCTGATGCTCGTCGCCGTGGGGGTCTTCTGGATGATCAGGCTGAGACGCACGGGGGGCGCCGCCCGCGGGTGATCATCCTCCACGCTTCGGATCTGCACTTCGGGAAGCCGCACCTTCCGGCCGTCGCGGAAGCGGTTTTGCGCTTTGTCGAGGAGCAGGATCCCGACGCCGTGGTCGTGTCGGGAGACCTCACGCAGCGGGCCAGGGCGGGCGAGTACCGGGCCGCCAGGCGCTTCCTGGCCAGGCTCGCGCCACGCCCGCTCGTAGTCACGGCGGGGAACCACGATGTGCCGCTCTACCGCGTGTGGGAGCGGATCTTCGCGCCGTACCGCAAGTACCGGACGTACATCGGGGACCGGCTGGATACGGTGCTGGACGTGGGCCGGACGGAAGACCCCGAAGCTCTCTCCGCCCGCGCGCCCGCACCCGCCAACGGCCCGGCTGGCGCCCGCACACGCCCCGACGCCCGATTCGTCGCTCTCAATTCCTCGGCCCCTCACACGGCCATCGTCAACGGCCGGCTCACCGACGCGCAACTGAGGTTCGCCGAGGGGGCTTTTGCGGGCGCACGACCGCACGACCTGCGCGTGCTTGTGGTGCATCACAACCTCCTCGGGCCGCTCGACGGCGAGCCGATCAACCTCCTGCCCCGGGCCCGGCACATTCTCCGCGCGGTCGAGGAGTGGGGCGTGGACCTGGTGCTTTCCGGACACATCCACCGCTCCGACCTCGGCCTCAGCCGGTGCGCAGCGGGCGCTCGAGAGGAGGTTGTGCCCGTGGTAACCGCAGGCACGGCTTCGTCGAACCGGGGCAGGGGACCGGAGGAGGGGCGGAACTCTCTCAACCTCGTGCGGGTTCAACAATCGAGCCTGGAGGTCATGGTTTATCTTTATTGCGAGGATTCCGGGTGCTTCATGCCCGGGAAGAGCCGCCGGTATGTCCGGCGCACCGGATAGACCGCTCCTCGAAGCGCACACGATCGAGAATGGGGGCGCACATCGGTGAAGAAGTCCTGCGTTCGCGTCCCGCCGAAGATCCGCGCGGCTCTCCGCCGTTCGGGCTGCGCTCGGGGGCTGTGGCGCGGGCTGCTCGGGGTGGCGTCGACCGCGATTGCCGCGTCCGCCGGCGTCTTCTCCGGAGCCGTATCGGGACAAACGCTGCGTGAGGAGATCACCGCCGTCGACTTCAGCGGGAACGAGACCTTTACCGATGCCGAACTGCGCCGCGCGGTGCTCACCACGGCTTCGAGCTGTCCACCGATCCTGACGGTCACCACCTGTGCCCTGGGCATTGACTGGTTCAGGGACCGCCAGTATCTGAGTTCGCGGGTACTCGACGACGACGTGAGCCGGCTTCGTCGGCTCTACCGTGCCAACGGGTTTCGGGGGACGACCGTCGCCGGGGAGCTGGATCGCGGCGCGAACGGCACCGTGGCGGTCGTATTCCGGATCACCGAGGGCCTGCTCTTCCGCATCGGCTCGATCGAGTTCGATGGTGACACGATTCCGCCGGAGCTGGGAATCGAATCGAACCTTCCCGTCGCACCGGGCGATCCTGCGAGCTACCAGCTCATCGTGGCGCGCGACACCCTGACGGAGCGCCTTCGCAACGCGGGATACGCCCTGGCGGATGTTTTCTACGGTTTCGACCGGGTCGGCGACACCGCGTCCGTCGTCTACCGCGTGGAGCTGGGTCCGCCCACCACCTTCGGCCCCATCGAGGTGACCGGAAACACCGTTGTGGGCGACGACGTGATCCTTGCCCGGCTGCCCTTCCGCGAAGGCGATCTCTTTCGCGAGGACCGGATCCGCGAGGCCCAGCGAAGCCTGCACGACCTCGGCATCATCTCGCGAGCTCTGGTGCGGCGCGACACCGCCGGCGTGGGAACCGATTCGGTAATGCCGATCGTCGTGGAGGTGGTGGAGGGCGATGTTCACCGTGTCCGGGCGGCGGGCGGCGCCAACAGCGCGGACTGCTTCAACGTCGAGGGACGATGGACCAGCCGGAACTTCCTGGGAGGCGGCCGCACGCTTCTGGCACAGACGCGCTTCTCCAACCTGCTCGCCGGCCTGCTCCAGTCGACGCCGCTGTGCGCACAGGCGGGAACGGGCGATTTCGGGCGGATCAACTGGCTGGCCAGTGTCGATTTCAGCCAGCCCAGCCTGTTCTCCCGGCAGAACGACCTCGCGGTGGGCCTGTTCGCCGAGCGGCAGAGCCGGAAGAACATCTTCGTGCGCGACGCCTTCGGGATGGATCTGGGGTTCAGCCGCACGCTGGGGATCGGGTCGTTCATGAGTGTGCGATTCCGCCCGCAGCTGAGCCGTCTGGCGGCCGCCGAGGTCACGCTGTGCGCGACATTCCTGGCCTGTGATCCGGCGGACATCGAGGCACTGTCGAGCACCAACTGGCTCTCCCCGGTTGCGGTGTCCTTCAACCGTGACCGCAGCGACAACATCTTCAACCCGTCGAGCGGCTCCAGGACGCTGCTGGATCTGGAGGTCGCCGACAGCTTCACCGGATCGGACTACGCGTATCTCCGGGCCTTCGCCGACGCCAGCTTCTACAACGGGGTGGCCGGGGGAGCCGTGCTCGCGCTCCGGGTCCGCGCCGGCCGGATCAGTTCGGGCGGCTTTCTGGGCATGGCATCCCGGACCGAGCGCTTCGAGGACGTGGTGCCGTCCCAGAAGAGATTCTACGGCGGAGGCGCAAATAGCGTACGCGGGTTCGCCCAGAGCAGCCTGGGACCCAGAAGCCTCTCGATCGGTGTTGAGGAACTGTTGCGCCGACGGGGAGTCGGGGTGCGACCCACATGCGTTCCCGCGGATGTCGTCGATGCGACCTGCGACGCGTCGCCGCTGGGCGAGACCGATCTCTTCCAGCTTCGGCCCGTTGGCGGACTCTCCACCTTCGAAGCCAGCGCGGAGTTGCGGTTCGCGCTTGCGGACCCCGTGCTGGGAGGGGCGGCCTTCGTCGATGTCGGGCAGGTCTGGCCCCGCAACCCGGACTTCCGTGACCTGGAAATGAGCCCGGGGGTCGGAATACGCTACAATACGCCGTTCGGTCCGGTCCGCGTGGACGTGGCCTATTCGTTCCGCACCCAGGAACCGCTCCAGGTGGTCACCTCGCGGATACGCCCCTATGTTCCCGGACAGGACGACGGCGCGGACCGGATCGACATCGCACCCGCCGGCGCACCCCCGGAACGGATCGATTGGATCGTCTCGGAGGACCTGGCCATCCTGGGTCCTCGGGTGCTCTTCGGCGAAGATCCGGGCTTTTCCTTCCGCCGCTTCCAGCTCCATTTCTCGATCGGCCAGGCCTTCTGACAATGACCCGGGAAGACAAGCCTGCGGGCGGACGGTGGATTCGCACCATCTTCCTGTGGCTCGTGGTCGCCGCCAGCCTCGGACTGGCCGCGGGCGTCGCGGGGGCCGTGTGGATCAGTCACACCGCGGCCGGGCGGGAGGCGGCGCTCGACTGGGTGCTGAACCGCGTACGCCCTGCGATCAACGGATCGATCACCGTGGGCTCGATGGGTCCGGGCGGGCTGTTCGGAGGCACGACCCTGCACGACATCCGCTTGACGGACGCTGCCGGGCACCGCGTTCTGGCTGCCGACTCGATTCGGGCGCAGTACTCGGCGGCAGGGATGCTCGGGGTGTCCCCGGGCATGGCAGGCCTCGAACTGTGGGGGGCGGTCGTCGACCTGGCTCCGGCCGCCGGCGGGCGCGTCGACCTGGCCTCCCTTCTGGCGTCGCGGGATGGCGGGGTGGACGGGAGCGCGGCCGCGGCCGATTTGGAGGAGCCTTCACCGGTCTTCCGAATACGGAATGTGGGCATACGGGGTGCCTCGGTAGTACTGAACGACGACGACGGCACCGGGAGGACGGTACGGGGAGTCGAAGCGGGCGTCCCGCTGGTTGAAATCCGGCCCGAGCCCGACGTGTTCCTGGCGGCCAGCGTTGACCGTGCCGACCTCTCCTATCCGCTGAGCACCGGGACGCTCGATCTGTCCGACATTGCCGGAACCGTCTCGATCGGAGGGGAGGGCGTACTGGTCGACGCCGAGCGGTTCCGGCTCGCCGAATCGGAAGGGACCGGGCGGCTGGTGGCCCGCTCCGACGGGGATCGGCTGCGCACCGACTTCGACCTTGACATGAGTCGCCTGGCGCTCGCCGACCTGAGCTGGATCGACGAGAGATTGGATCATGGCACGGCACGAGGCAGAGTGAGAATCGAAGACGATCCGGCCGGTCGCAGGATCCGGTTCGATGGGATGGAGGCGGACCTGGGATCCGGGGGGAGGATCACCTTCGGCGGTGAGCTGCTGGCGGGCGACACGATCCGATTGAGGCGATTCCGTGCTCTGCCGGAGGCGTTCAGTACCCTGGAGCTGGATCGGTACCTGCCCCGGGCACTCCCGGTTGCCGGTACCCTGTACGGGGACCTGCTGTTCGACGGCGAGGCGGGAAACCTCGGAGTCGCCGGCGAGGTGATTCTGCTCGACGAAGCGGAGCTCGACACCCTGGTTCACCTTTCGGGCAGGGGCACGAGCCTGGGCCCCGAAGGGGTTGCCGACGTCGAGCTCGAGGCCACCGCACTCGATTACTCTCTGCTCGAGATCTTCGTCCCGCAGCCCGAGTGGCGCGGGCGCGGAGACTTGGCGATCCGGGCTGGCGGAGCACTCGAGACCGGGCTTGCGATCGAGATCGCGGCGACGCAGTCACTGGCGGGGGGGCCACCCAGCACGGTCGCGCTGTCCGGCAGTCTGTACGGGGATACGGCCGTCTCGGTGGTCGACCTCGCCGGATCGGCGAGTCCCCTTTCCCTGTCCACCCTCGGCGAACTGTTTCCGTCGCTGCCTCTGGAGGGGTCGATCAACGGAACGTTTTCGTTCAGGGGCCCGTTGGACCAGCTCGATTTCTCCGTCGACCTCGAAACGGACGCGGGGCCCATCGTGGCCGAGGGCACCGTGAACGCGCCCGACCCCGCGGACGGCTACCAGGTGGCTGCGTCCAGCGACGGACTGGATCTGTCCCGGCTTCTCCCGGGACTCCCCGACTCCACCGTGGTCGCGGGCAGGGTGACGCTCGACGGGCGAGGCCTCGATCCCGGGTCGTTGCGGGGCAACCTGACGCTCGACACCGGACCTTCCACCATCGGCGACCTGAGGGTGGATTCCACGGAACTCAACGCCTGGGTCGACGACGACGGCCTGTTGCACGTGGAGACCGTCCATGCCCGGGCGGCGGGACTGACGGTTCTCGGACGCGGAAGCCTCGGTGTGGCCCCGGGGGTCACGGGAAGCGGGGTCACCCTGTTCCTTTCCTCGCCGTCCATCCGTCCGCTGCGGGATGTATTCATGGGCCCGAATCTGATCGCGTGGGACGAGTTGCCGCTGATCGAGCAGGACCTGTTGATCGCCGTGGACGGCGTGGACCCCGACACCTTTCCGCGGGCGCGGGATATCCGATTCGACGGCCGGGTCGACGGCGAAGTCCGGCTGGACGGCGGACTGGAGGATCTCTCGGCTACGGCCACCGTCACCCTCGGTGGCCTCAGGTACGGCCAGGCCGCGGCCAGGTCGCTGGGAGTCGATCTCACCGTGGATGGCCTTGCGGCAACGGCGCCGTCCCCGTCCCGGGTCGTCGTTCGGGGTGCCGTCATGGGCGATTCCCTTTCTCTCCGTGACCGGGAGTTTCGGCTCGCGACGCTGGAGGGCGATGTGGCTCTGGGCGACCGAGGCAGGCTGCGCGCACTGATCCAGCGTTCGGAGAACGAATCATACGACGCCCAGGCTGTGGTACAGCTCGGCGATCAGAGCGGGCGGGTGGACCTTGACCGCCTGACACTGGTCTTCGACGATCGGCGCTGGAACCTGCAGGGGCCGGCCCGCTTCGACTGGGACGCCGACGCGATCGAGGTGAGGAACTTCGGCCTCATCCGCCCGGGCGGCGGCGGGTTGAGCCTGGCAGCCGACGGGCGCCTTGTGCGGGGCACGGGCGATTCCGACTTCCGGCTGCGGGCTGCCGATCTCGATCTGGAGGTTGTGGGGCGGCTGCTCCAGATGGAATCGCTTCCAGGAGGGGTCCTGGCGGCGGCGCTCGACGCGTCAGGCTCCGGAAGCGACCCGGAGTGGCAAGGCACGATCCGGGTGGATCAGGCCGTGTACCAGACGCTGCTTTTCGACAGTGTGTCCATGAGCGGATCGTACGCGAACCGCAGGATCGCTACCGAGATTGAGAGTTGGCAGAACAACCGGCGCACCATCCGGGTCGCCGGCAACGCGCCCCTGGATCTGCGCCTCACGACAGTGGAGGAACGGATACCCGATCAGGCGGTGGATCTGGTGATCGCCGCCGATTCCTTCCCGGCCCGCATGGTTCTGGACGCGCTCCGCTCTCTCGAGGACGTGGACGGGACGGTGACCGGCAACGTCGCGCTGGGCGGCCGCAGATCGGACCTCGAGCCCGACGGCGAAGTCCGGTTGGAAAACGTGTCCGCGCTGATGGCTCCATTCGGAGTGAGGCTTTCTTCCGTCGAGGTCGACATGGACCTCAGCCCCGACGGCGTCGTCAGAGTCGCCGGAACGGGCACCTCCGGCGGCACCATGGAGGTCGAGGGGACCGTCGACCTTGGTCAGCTCGCCGACAGCGTTCCACTGGACCTGACCTTCCGTCCCCGGAGCTTCCAGATCGTCGACAGGGCGGACATGGAGGCGGCGGTCAGCAGTGAAGCGGTCACACTGACGGGCTCCTACGCCTTTCCGCTGATCTCCGGCGCGGTGAATGTCGAGGACGGCACCGTCTTCGTTGAAGAGTTCCAGCGCACGAGCGAGGTCGTTGACCTGTACGATCCGGCCCTCTTTACGGCGGCGACCGCAGCGATAGGCTCCGGGGAGGGCGAAGACGCCGCCGCCGAACGGCTCCCATTCCTCCAGAATCTTCGCGTGCTGATCAACATGCACGTGGAACGGGGCAATTTCCTGCGCTCTCGACAGATGAACGTGGAGACCACCGGCGACCTGAACCTCACCTTCGACCGCCGCGGCAACCAGCTCGTTCTCGCCGGTGACATGGAGGTCGAGCGGGGCACCTACAGCCTCGGCGGGCGCACGCTGCGCATGACCGACGGGGTCTTCACGTTCGTGGGGACTCCGGGCTTCAATCCCGGAATCGCGGTAACGGCGGAGAGCAGACTGCGGACCCGTGAGGGCCAGCCGCTCGTTATCACCGCAGACATCTCCGGCACCCTCCTGTCGCCCTTTCTGAGTCTGTCGAGCGACGCGGAGTCGGCAATGTCCGAGGCGGATCTGGTGAACTACCTTTTCCTCGGCCGCCCCACCTCTGCGCTCGTCGGACAGGCGGGAGCACCGGTCGCCGCGGTGGGCGACCTGTTCCTCGGGCAGGTGTTCAACGAGATCGGGTATCTTCTCGGAACGGGGCTGGGAGTGGACCACATCTCGGTGTCACAATCCGAACAGGGACAGGCCAGCGCGGCCTTCGGCGCCTCGTCGCTTCAGCTGGAAGTCGGCAAGTACCTCCTGGACGACCTCTTCCTGACGGGGGTGTTCCAGAGGGGCTTCTGCACCGACCCGACGCTGCCGAGGAACAGCGGCGGTCTGCGGCTCGAGGTCGGGATGCCCCGGGACGTAAGGCTCGAGGGGTTCGTGGAGGGCCGCTGCACCCGGGAGCGCTACCGCGGGCTGGGCGACGCCTCCCTGGCGCTCGAGAACATCTGGGGGTTCCTGATGTTCCGGGAGTGGGGGTTCAGGTAGGCCATGGGTGATGCCCGCTTCGAACCGCGATCGGTTGCCGTGAGTCCCGACGCGCTCGTCATACGGGGCGCAAGGGAGCACAACCTGAGGGACATCTCCCTGGAGATTCCCCGGGAACGGCTCGTGGTGGTTACGGGCCTTTCCGGCTCGGGAAAATCGTCGCTCGCCTTCGACACCATCTACGCGGAGGGGCAGCGCCGCTACATCGAGTCGCTGTCGGCGTACGCGCGCCAGTTCCTGGGCCTGATGGAAAAGCCGGACGTCGACGCCATCGAGGGACTCTCGCCCGCCATCTCGATCGAGCAGAAGTCCGTGTCGCGGAATCCGCGTTCCACCGTGGGCACGGTGACCGAGGTCTACGACTATCTCCGGCTCCTCTACGCGCGCGCCGGAACCCCGTACTGTCCTGATTGCGACCTGCCGATCCGGCGCCAGTCCGCGACGCAGATCGTGAACCAGGTGCTTCGGTTCGACGAGGGAACCCGGATCCAGGTGCTGGCGCCTCTCGTGCGCGGCCGCAAGGGCCAGTTCCGCGACCTGTTCGACAAGGCCCGCCGCGATGGCTTCGTCCGCGCGCTCGTCAACGGAAGAGTACACGACCTGCGCGAGATTCCGCGCCTGAACCGCTACGAGAACCACTACATCGGAATCATCGTGGACAGGCTGGCCGTCAGCGAGGACGATCGTACGCGCCTGTCCGATTCGGTCGAAACCGCGTTGCGAGCTGCGGATGGAATCGTGGAGATCCTGGAGCGGCGGGGCAGTCGCGACGTCTCCCACCTCTTCAGCGAGCATTACGCCTGCGCAAACTGCGGCACCAGCTTTCCGGAGCTGGAGCCGCGCGTATTCTCGTTCAACTCCCCGCACGGCGCCTGCCAGACCTGCGGCGGCCTCGGCACCACGAAGGAGGTCAACGGAGCGCTCCTCCTGGCCAGCCCCTCGCTCTCGATCCTGGAGGGCGTCATCATCCCGTGGGGCGAGCCGGGCGGCCACCTGCGCGGCTCCGTGATCCCGGGGCTGGCCCGCGCCTACGAGTTCGACCCGGAACTCCCCTGGCGCGACCTGCCGGTGGAAGCGCGGGACGGCATTCTCCACGGCTCCAGCGGCATGAAGATCCGCTTCCCCTACAAGGCGGGGAAGATGACCGGGCACTACGAGGACTACTGGGAGGGCGTGGTCGCCAACGTCGAGCGCCGCTACCGCGAGACCAGCTCGGAACACGTGCGGAAACAGCTCGACCAGTACATGTCCAGCCAGGGCTGTGCGGAGTGCGGGGGCTCGCGCCTGGGTCCCCTGGGACGATCGGTCCGGATCGGTGGTGCGGGCATAAGCGACATCGTGGACCGGCCCATCGGCGACGTTCTCGGCTTTCTACATTCGCTGCCCGTCACCGGCGAACCCCTCCCCGCCGGCGTCGATCCGGCACCCGGGGATCCCCTTCACGGCGAGATCGCCGGCCCGATCCTCAAGGAGGTCCGCGAGCGCCTGGGCTTCCTGAGGAATGTCGGGCTGGACTACCTCTCGCTGAGCCGCTCGGCCGACACGCTGTCAGGGGGAGAGTCCCAGCGAATCCGGCTGGCGACCCAGATCGGCAGCCGTCTGGTGGGCGTGCTGTACATCCTGGACGAGCCCTCCATCGGATTGCACCAGCGCGACAACCACCGCCTGCTGCGCACCCTCCAGGACCTGCGCGACCTCGGCAACTCCGTCATCGTGGTCGAGCACGACGAGGACACCATCCTCGCCGCGGACTTCGTGGTCGACCTGGGCCCCGGCGCGGGGCGCGCGGGCGGCGAGGTCGTGGTCGCGGGGCCGGTCGAGCAGGTGCGCGCCCACCCGGACTCCATTACGGGGGCCTACCTGCGCGGGGAGCGCGAAATTCCGCTCCCGGACGCCAGGCGCAGGCCCGACCCGGAGCGCTGTCTCACCGTGCGGGGCGCGCGGCAGCACAACCTGAAGCGCATCGACGTGGCCTTCCCCCTCGGCTGCTTCGTGGCCGTCACGGGTGTGAGCGGTTCGGGCAAGTCCACGCTCGTCAACGGCACCCTGTACCGCGCCCTGTCCCGCCAGTTCTACCGGAGCCGCGCCGTGGCGGGGGCGCACGACCGCATCGAAGGCCTCTCGCAGGTCGACAAGGTCATCGAGGTCGACCAGTCCCCCATCGGCCGCACGCCGCGTTCAAACCCGGCAACCTACACGGGCCTGTTCACTCCCGTGCGCCAGCTGTTCGCGGGCGTGCCCGAGGCCCAGATCCGCGGCTACCAGGCCGGGCGCTTCTCCTTCAACGTGAAGGGTGGGCGATGCGAGTCCTGCAAGGGAGACGGGCTCGTCAAGATCGAAATGCACTTCCTGCCCGACGTGTACGTCTCCTGCGACGTCTGCCGCGGCCGCCGCTACAACCGCGAGACGCTCGATGTCTACTACAAGGGCCGCAACATCGCCGACGTGCTGGAAATGACCGTGGACGAAGCCCTCGGGTTCTTCGACGCCGTGCCCCAGATCAAGCGGCGCCTGCAGACGCTGTCGGACGTGGGGCTCGGCTACATCCACCTGGGACAGAGCGCCACCACGCTTTCGGGCGGCGAGGCCCAGCGGATCAAGCTCTCTTCCGAGCTCTCCAAGAAGGCTACCGGCAGCACGGTCTACATCCTGGACGAGCCCACCACGGGCCTCCACTTCGAGGATGTCCGGATCCTGCTCAGGGTGCTCCACCGCCTCGTCGACCGCGGCAACACGGTCGTGGTGATCGAACACAATCTGCATGTCGTCAAGACCGCCGACTGGATCGTCGATCTCGGCCCGGAAGGCGGCGAGGCCGGGGGGCGGATCGTGGTCGAGGGTACGCCCGAGCGCGTCGCCGAAGAGCCGGCATCGTACACCGGAGAGTACCTGGCTCCGCTACTGGGGCTGGCGCGGATAGGGTGACCTGGCGGGGGACAGCTGCGGGAACGCTTCGACCGTCGGACCCGTAGGTAGAAAGGGGGCGCCGGTTACGTTGGATATGACCAAACGCCGTGTTAGGTTCCCCTTTGCTACCTCTGCAACTCCCGGAAGGAGAAGGCCATGGTTACCCGTGAAGACCTTGAAAGCTACCTGATCCGCCTGGGCGCGGACTTCGAAGAGGTAGACGATGGGATGTTCCTCGTCAGCACGGACAACGGCGGTGCCCCGATCGTGGTCCATCACTCCGATCCGGTCCTGATCGTCCGCATGAAGGTGATGGACTTGCCTCCCGATTCGGACGGACTCGGCGGACTGTACGAGACGCTGTTGAAATTCAACGCGACAGACGTGATCCACGGTGCCTACGGGATCGAGGAGGGCGAGCTGATCCTGAGCGACACGCTGCAGCTGGCGACCCTCGATTTCGACGAGCTCAGGGCTACGCTCGAGAGCGTCCAGCTCGCCGCGTCCTCGCACCTTTCCCGGATCCGGGATCTGACTCAAACGGCGGAAGGCGATCAGGAATGAGCATTTTCAGCAGGTTCTCGACGATGATCAAGTCCAACCTCAACGACCTGATCTCCCGTGCGGAAGATCCGGAAAAGATGTTGAACCAGATCATCCTGGACATGCGCGACCAGTTGGCGAAGGCGAAGCGCGAAGTCGCGGGCGCGATCGCCGACGAGCGCAAGCTCAAGCGCCAGGTGGACGAGGCGACGAAACAGATGAAGGCGTGGGAGAGGCGGGCCGTGCTGGCCGTGCAGGAGGGCCGCGACGACATGGCCAAACAGGCCCTGGTCCGGCACGAGGAGCAGGCCGAGCATGTGGCCGCCTTCCAGAAGAGCTGGGAAGCTCAGAAACAGGAGACGGAGAACCTCAAGGCCTCGCTCCGCCAGCTCCACGAGAAGATCGAGGAAGCCAAGCGGAAGCGGAATCTGCTGATCGCCAAGCAGAAGCGGGCGCAGGCGCAGAAGCGCATCCACGAGACCATGTCCGGCCTCTCCGACACCTCGGCCTTCGAGGCGTTCAACCGGATGGCCGAGAGGATCGAGGAGGATGAGCGGCGGAACCTGGCCCAGGCCGAGGTCAACGAAGCGCTGTCCGGCGACACGCTCGAGCAGGAGTTCGTGCGTCTCGAGGCGGGAACGACCACCACCGACCTCGACGACAAGCTGCTGGCGCTGAAGGCCAAGATGGGCCTGCTTGCATCGGGTGAACCGGAAGCGCCCAAGCAGCTGGAGGCGGGCGACGGCAAGGACGACGAGGCGGCCGAGGCCGACACGTCGCAGGACACACCCATCCGCGACGCCGAACTGATCGAGGAGTTCGAACGACTGGAGCGCAGAGGGGGGCAGGCCAACTGATGGGCATCGTCTACCTTAGGGGCGAATACCTGCCAGCCGACGAGGCGAAGGTCCCGGTCAACGACCGGGGCTTTCTCTTTGCCGACGGCGTGTACGAAGTCACGCCCGCCTATCGGGGCCGTCTCTTTCGCTGGGACCAGCATCTCGCCCGCATGAGGCGAGGGCTCGCGGGCATCGCCATCGACTTCGACGCCGCGTCGCTCCGCGAGGTCAAGGGGGAACTGCTGGCCCGCAACGGACTCACCGACGTACCGGTCGCCTACGTGTACGTCCAGGTCTCCCGCGGTGTCGCTCCCAGAAGCCACGCCTTCCCGGATCCGCCGGTGGCCCCCACCGTCTACGGGTTCGCCAACCAGTACCACCGTCCCTCGATGGAACGCTGGCAGCAGGGCTTCGACGCCGTCACCGTGCCCGACCAGCGCTGGGCCCGTTGCGACATCAAGGCGATCGCGCTCCTGCCCAACGTGCTTGCCCAGCAGGCGGCCGCCGCCGCGGGCGTGACCGACGCCATCTTCGTCCGCGACGGCATGGCGCTCGAAGGTTCGCACGCCAACCTCTTCGCGGTTTTCGACGGCGTGCTTACGACCTCGCCGAAGTCCAACTACATCCTGCACGGTGTCACCCGCGACTTCGTGATCGAACTGGCCCAGGGCCTCGGCATCCCCGTCGAGGAACGCGCCTTCACCCTCGCCGAGCTCCAGGCCGCCGACGAAGTCTTCCTGAGCGGCACCACGACAGAGGTTCGCCCGTCCGTGGAGGTGGATGGGAGAAAGATCGGCGATGGCCGCGTGGGCCCCGTTGCGCGCGCCCTCTTCGAGGAATTCCTCGCGACCGTGGGAGGAAGCTCGGCCTGACCGGCTCGGCCGGCCGGACCGCCCGTCACCTCCGCAGCCGCACGGCCTCCCCGATGTCGTGCGTCGTCCTTACCTCCAGCTCCCCCGGGTCGCCCAGCACCGCCGGCGGCGCCCCTTCCCAGTCCCGCAGGATCGCCCGGATCCGCCCCGTCCCGCGCTCGGTCACCACCGTGATTGCGCGCTCGTCGTCGCGCTCCACGGCCACCATCCCCTCGGGGCCCGTGAGCACGATTCGCTCCAGCGCCCCCTCCCACTCGGGCTCGATCGGCACCGTGAAGAAGAAGTGCCTGTCGCCGTACGCGTCTTCTCCGGGGGTGAAGTCCAGCGCCAGGAGCGTGCGGCCATCGGAGCCGACTCCCCGGATTCGGTAGGGACCCGCTTCTTCGGGGAGGCGGGGTGCGGCACGCATCGAGTACGCCGGCTCGAGCAGGATCTCACCATCCGCCACGCCTCCCCACAGCACCAGCATGTCCGAAGGCGGCTCTGCGGCAGCCAGGCGGGCGCCCGCGATATCCCCCGACACCTCGGCTCGATGTTCGATGACCCTGTTGTAGTGGTAGTCGCTGATCCACGGACTCGTCCGGCAATAGGACATGATGTCCTTGCTGCGGTCGGGGGACAGCGCCGACCCGAAGCGGAAATCGTATCCCCAGTAGCCGATCCCGCCATCGCGATAGGGGAAGGCCGGATCGACCCCCTCGGGGCCCCCGCACGGGGCATGTCTCAGCGAGAGATTGTGTCCTACCTCGTGCGCGAGCGTGTTGGGGCTCGCCCGACCCATTCCCACCCATCCCGGCAGGCGCCCGCGGCCACCCGCGGACGCGCCGGTCATGTCCGCGACCCCGTAGTAGTATCCCGTTCCCCCTTCGGAGGTTCGCAGCGCATCGAGCTCTCCAAGGAGCGCCACCTGACCGGACGTGGGTCTGAGGTCCAGCGAAGTGACATACACGTCGTGGGAACTGGCGCTGAACTCCGCGAACGGGAAGGAGTGCCTCAGAAGGCCGACCTGAGGACTGTCGCCATCGATATCGCGCGCCCAGGCCAGGAAGGAGGTGTCGGTCGCCTCGGCAGCCAGTACGGGCACCACGGTAAGGTGCATGGGGGACACCTCCACCACATCGAGCAACACGGAAGCGGAGGGTGGGAAGCGCGTGCGGCTCTCCTCGGTCAGGGGCAGCGTTCCGTCGGAATCCACCTCCACGGCCATCTGCAATCCGGTTGCGATGACTTCCGCCGGGATCACCGCGTTGTAGGACAGCGCCAGATCGCCCTCGTCCACCTCCGCGGCGATCTGGTTGTCGTCGCGCGTCATCACCACCCGATGCCGCTCTTCGCCGAAGCTCGTGAATACCGCCACGACCTCGGGCTCGAAGTACCCTCGCGGTTCCTCGGCGGTGACGAAGGCCCTCAGCAGCGCGTCCCGGTTGGCTACGAGACGCACCCGCCTCTGCGGCGTCTGGACCGACTGGGTGAGGTAGACATTCTCCAGCGACACCGTGACCTGGTCCGGATTGTCGCAGATTGCACCGGCGGTTTCCGCGACAGCAGTGAACCACGCCTGGAAGTTACCGGAAGGCGACGCGCACAGACCGGTCCCGTCGAAGTGGAGCACGCGCATCCTGTCGAGCTCGCGCAAACCGAACGGCAGCGCACCCTCGAGCCCCGTGTTTCCGCCCACTCGCAGCTCGGTCATTTCCGACAAACCGGCGATGGCGCCCGGCATCGGCCCGGCCAGATCGTTCGCTGAGAGATCGAGCACACTCAGTTCGGTGAGATTGGCGATCTCCGCCGGCATGGGACCGGCCAGACCGTTGTCGGGGAGCGAAAGGTCCACGACGCGTCCGTCCTCGGATGTCACGCCGTACCAGTCGCCCACCTCCGCGCCCGTTCCCCACGCACCGCTGTTCCTCCACGCCGAGCCCTCGGTCATGCCGTGGAACTCCGCCAGAGCGAGCCTCTCGACCCGGCCGATATCGCACTCCACCTCGCTGCGGGCCGGGACGCCCTGCAACCACTCCTGGAATTCGGCGTCGACCTGTGGGCACAGGCCCGTGTCCTGGAAGGCCAGCCGTTGCAGGTGCTCGATCGCGAGCAGGCTCCGCGGGAGCAGTCCAACCAGCTCCGGATTGTCGCTCAGGGTAAGGTATTCCAGCGTGCCGATCGACCCGATCTCGCCCGGGATCCCGCCGCTGAATGCGTTCTCGTGCAGATACAGGATTCTCAGCGGGAAGCCGCCCAGATACGACGGAATCCCGCCACTCAGCCGGTTCTCGTAGGCGCGGAGGTCCTCCAGCGCCGTCAGGTTGGCGAATTCCTCCGGAATCGGGCCCGTGAGCTGGTTCCGATCGATCCAGAGCAGGTCGAGGCGTGACAGCTGGCCCATCACCGCGGGGATTTCGCCAGTCAACCGGTTGTCGTAGAGATACAGTTGCTCAATGGTCTCGAGATTCCCAAGCTCGGTCGGAATGGTACCGGTCAGGTCGTTCCTCGAGACCGACAGCAGCTCGACCGAATCCAGATCCCCGAGCTCCGGCGGGATCGTTCCCGTCAGTTCGTTGCGGCTGAAGTTCATGTACGTCGCGTTGTCCAGCTGCCCGATCTCCGCAGGTATCGGGCCCGACAGCCGGTTCCACCCCACGGTCATTCTCTGCAGCGAACCCAGATTGCCGAGCTCCGGCGGGATCGCGCCGGTCACCCCGGTATTGAAGAGGTCCAGCGTGTCCAGCATCGCAAGTGCGCCAAGCTCCGAAGGGATCGGTCCATCCAGACTGTTCCCGCGCAGGTTGAGCATGGTCAGGTTGCTCAGATTCCCCAGCTCGGGCGGAATCCGGCCCGAGATCTCGTTCCCGTCCAGCACGAGCCTCTCCAGCTGCGCCAGTTCGCCCAACTGCGCCGGCAGCGCCCCCGACAGGTTGTTGTCATCCAACTCCAGTTCGGTGACGAAGCCGTCCGAGTCGGTGCTGACGCCGTACCACGTTCCGATGGCCGAAACGGAGTTCCAGTTGCGGTCCTGGTCCCAACCGGGTCCGCCTGTCGCGGTGTAGAAGGCGACCAGCACCTGCCTGTCGGGGTTGTCGGCGTCGACGGGAGTGACGGGCGGCGGCGCCACCGGCTCGGCTTCGTCCGAGCAGGCGGCCAGCAGGATGGCCCACAGGGCTGTGTGCCGGGATCTCAAAGCGGAGCGCGTCATTCCCCTTCCTTCCGGTAGAGCAGATATGGCTCGCGGCGGGCCACGTATTCGTCCAGCCCCTCCCCCCACCCGTCCGCCAACGCCTGATAGGACACCCCGGCGTCCAGAGCGTTCCGCAATGCATCGGTGCCCGCGAGCCGGTCGAAGTGCCCGACGCGCCAATCCCAGCGCTCTCCCGACATCGCCCTGATCTCCACCAGGAGCGCCAGCGCCGCGAGCGTGGGGTCGTACTCCGGTCCGTTTGACTCCAGCCGCACCCCGCCCACCTCGACCCCACCGAACTTGCCATCGCCGGGACTCTCCGGCGTGAAGCGGACCGGGACAAAGCGCGCGTCCGGCACCCCCAGCGCCGTCAGCCGCGCCGCCAGCTCCTCGCCGTCGAGCCACGGAGCGCCCACCTGCTGGAACGCCCGGTCCGTCCCGCGCCCGACCGAAACCGGCGTACCCTCGAAGAGACAGGTGCCCGGATAGTGCAGTGCGCTCTCCACCGACGGCATGTTGGGCGACGGAGCAATCCACGGAATGCCGGTGTCCTCGAAGGGCATGGTTCGCTCCCAGCCGTCCGAGACGGCGACGTTCAGGTCGACGCGGACGCCGAATTCGCCCACCGCCATCCGCGCGAACTCGCCCGCCGTGAGCCCGTGCCGCATGGGGATGGGGTAGAGGCCCACGAAGGAGGAGTAGTCAGGGTCGAGGATATTGCCCTGCACGGGATCGCCGCCGATCGGGTTGGGGCGGTCGAGGACCACGAAGGGAATGCCACGCTCTCCTGCGGCCTCCATGGCCAGCGCCATGGTGGACAGGTAGGTGTAGTAGCGAGCACCCACATCCTGAATGTCGAAGAGCAGCACCTCGACACCGTCCAGCATCTCGTCGGTCGGCTTCCTGGTTTCGCCGTAAAGCGAGTGAACGGGCAGCCCGGTGCGCTCGTCCATCCCGTCCTCGATCCGCACGCCGGCCTCGGCGCTTCCCCGGATCCCGTGCTCCGGAGAGTAGAGCGCGACCAGCTCCACCTCGGGGTGCGCCGCAAGCAGGTCGATCGAGGGCGTGCCGCTCCGGTCGCGGCCGGTGTGGTTGGTGACGAGCCCCACCGTTCGACCGCGCACCAACCCCAGCGAGTCGCCCAGCAGCACCTCGATGCCGGGCCGCACGTCGCGCTCCTGCGTGGGCGGCGCGGCCTGGGCAGGATCATCGGGAGCGCTCCCGGGTTGCCCGGCGTCGGCGCCTGCTGAACAGGCTGCGGTCGCCAGGATCAGCAGGCCGGCTGCGGTTGGTCGGAGGTACATTAGGCGGATGACCCGATGGGAGTGTAGGGACGTGCACGCCTCGCGAAACTGTGTCCTGCCCGCGAGGGCGGTCAAGCGGTCCAGTCGGCGAGCCACGGTTGGCGGGCGCCCGGCCAGGCGTTTCAAGTTATCTTGCAAGATGGCGGGTGCCCTCCCACTACACAGCGCACATTGATCCTGTGAGCCGACGATTTTCCACCCTGTCCGCGCGGCGCGGCGTCGCTGTTCGCGGCCTTCCACGAACATCGCCCTGGACCTCGCTCTGCCTGTCGGCGCTCCTGCTGACCCTGGCTTCATGCACCCGCTCCGGCAGAATTCCGGCCCCCAGTGTTGCCCAGGAACCACCGCCCGCAGCCGTTCCGCTGGAGGCGCCCGACCCGGCGCCCCCGGAGGAGGCTCCTCCCGCACTGCAACCCGCGCCGTATCGGCTCGACCCCCCGGGCGACGACTGGTACGACGGCCGGAGCTGGACCGAGCAGACGCTTGAGACCCTGACCCTCGAGGAGAAGGTCAGTCAGTTGATGATGCCGATCCTCATCGGCGACTATGCGCCGGAAGGAACGTCGGCCGGCCGCCGCGCGCGCGCCCTCATCGAGGAACACCAGGTCGGCGGCATCATCATATCGGTGGGGTCGCCCACGGAAGTCGCCGCCAAGCTCAACTGGCTCCAGTCGCTTTCCACGCTGCCGCTCCTGATCGGCTCGGACCTCGAGGCGGGCGCGGGCTTCCGCTTCGACGGCGTGATCCACGCGCCCACCAACATCTGGCTCGGCGGCGCGACGCGCTTCCCGGCGCTGATGGCGGTCGGTGCCGCGGGCGATCCCGGCATGGCCTACGAGATGGGGCGCGTTACCGCGCTCGAGGCCCGGGCCATCGGCGTCCACGTGCCCTTCGCGCCGGTGCTCGACGTCAACAACAACCCCGAAAACCCCGTCATCAACGTGCGTTCCTTCGGAGAGGATCCGCAGCGGGTGGCGGCTCTGGGCACCGCTTTCGTCAGGGGAATGCAGGACCACGGCGCCATCGCCACCGCCAAGCACTTCCCCGGCCACGGCGACACCGGCGTCGACTCGCACCTGGCGCTGCCGGTGATCCGGGTCAGCCGCGCGCGCATGGACTCGGTGGAGCTTCTGCCCTTCCGGCGCGCGGTCGATGTGGGGCTCGGGGCGGTCATGACCGCGCACATCACGGTGCCGGAGATCACCGGGGCGCGCACGCCCGCAACCCTGGCACCCGAGGTGCTGACCTCGCTGCTGCGCGACGAGATGGGATTCGGCGGCCTCGTGTTCACGGATGCCATGGACATGGCGGCGGTGGACAGGATGTTCCAGCGCGGCGAGGCGGCGGTGAGGGCGCTCGAAGCCGGTTCCGACGTGATTCTCATGCCGCCCGACCTCGCCGCCGCCCGCGCCGGGATCATCTCGGCGGTCGAGTCCGGGCGCCTGACCGAAGACCGCATCGACCGATCCGTGCGCCGCATCCTGCGCGCCAAGGAGTCGCTGGGCCTGCACCGCGAACGCACCGTCGATCTGAACCGTGTGCGGAGGGTCGTGGGCGTGCAGGCCCACCAGGCCGTCGCCCGCCGGGTGGCCGATCGGTCCGTGACGGTACTCAAGGACGAGCGCGACCTGCTGCCCCTCCTCGGAACGCCCGGTGCCAACGTCTATTCGGTCACCTATCGCCGTCCCACGGACCTGCGCGCGGGCCGGTCCTTCAACGCCGGGCTCCGGCAAACGTACCGCCGGCTCCGCACCGTGAACGTGGACCCCGGGACGTCCCGGGCGGAGTACGACAACATCCTCGCCCGGGCACGCGGAATGGACCTCACCGTCGTCTCGCTCCATGTGGGCGTGCGTACGGCCTCGGGATCGGTCGCGCTCCCCGAAGCGGCGCTTCGGTTCGTCAGAGCCCTGGCCAACGCGTCAAGGCCCTACATCGTGGTGGCCTTCGGGAACCCCTACCTGCTCTCGGAGTTCCCCGAGGTCCAGACGTACATGACGGCATGGTCGGGCGTGCCCGTCGCCGAGCGGGCCGCGGCCGATGCCATCCTGGGCCGCATTGCCGTGACCGGCCGCGCGCCGACCCGAATCGCGGGTTTCCGGATCGGGGACGGGCTGCAGATTCCGGCGCGCGACGACACGGCCAGGAATTGACGGCGCGACCCGGGCTTGTGACCCTGGCCGCCGCCGCGGCCACGATCGCCGCTTCGTGCACGGGCGCAACCGCGCCAACCTCGGGTCCAACACCACTTGGAATGCCCGCCGGCGAGGCCCTTCGGCCCGCCACCTCCCTTGACGCCGATGCCCGGCGCTGGGTGGACGAAACGCTCGCAACCCTGACGTTGCGTCAGGCCGTCGCCCAGCTGGTGATTCCCTGGATCCCCGGCGGGTACGCGTCCGAGAGCGATCCGGACTTCCAGGAGCTGCTGGGTTGGGTCGAAGACGGTCTCGGCGGCGTTTCCATATCCATCGGAGTGCCCGACGCCTACGTGGCGAAGCTGAACCGTCTCCAGTCCCGTGCCCGCGTGCCCCTCCTGGTCACGTCAGACTTCGAGAACGGCGGCCCGGGGATGCGCATCAACCACAGCTATGCCCTGCCGTCGCTGCTCGCGCAGGGCGGCGGCACCAGCTTCCCGCCCACCATGGCCTTCGGCGCGGCCGGCGACGAGGACCTCGCCTTCGAATACGGCCGGGTCACGGCGGCGGAGGCGCGCGCCGTGGGCGTGCACTGGCTCTTCGCCCCCGTGCTCGATGTCAACAGCAACCCGGACAACCCCGTCATCAACACCCGTTCCTTCGGCGCCGATCCCGATGCGGTAGGCCGGCTCGGAGCCGCATTCATCCGGGGCGCGCGGGCCGGTGGCGCGCTCACGACCGCCAAGCACTACCCGGGGCACGGCGACACCCGCACCGACTCGCACATCGAGTTGCCCGTGATCGCCGCCGACCGCGAGCGGCTCGACCGCGTGGAGCTTCTCCCGTTCCGGATGGCGGTCGACGCGGGCGTGGACGCGGTCATGACGGCGCACGTGGCGGTACCGGGCGTGCTGGGCGACGACCTCCCCGCCACCATGTCGCCCTACTTCATGACCGAGCTGCTTCGCGACGAAATGGGCTTCGACGGCATCCTCTTCACCGATGCGTTGCGCATGGGAGCGATCACCGACGGATACGGGGCGGGGGAGGCGGCGGTGCTCGCACTCGAGGCCGGGTCGGACGTGCTGCTCGCGCCCGCCGACGTCGTCACGACCATCGACGCCGTGGAATCCGCGGTGCGGTCGGGCCGGATGAGCCGCGCGCGGGTCGACCTCTCGGTGCGCCGCCTCCTCGAAGCCAAGGCCAGGCTCGGTCTGCACCGGGGCAGCCGGATCGATCCGGCGGCCGTTGCGTCCCGCGTCGGCACGGCGGAACACCGCGCCACGGCCGACCGGGCGGCGGCGGCCTCGCTCACCCTGGCGCGCGACGAGGGCGGCGCCCTCCCGCTCGACCCCGCCGCCACGGTCCTGAGCGTCACCTACGCCCGCCCCGACGACCTCCTCGCCGGCAGGACCTTCAACACCACGCTCAGTGGTGTCGCGGGACGAGTCTCCACCGCGCGGGTCGGACCCGGCACCGCGTGGCCGGTCTACGACTCGCTCCTGCACGCTGCCCGCGAGGCCGACGCGGTGATCATCGGCGCCCATGTCCCGCCGCGCTCCGGAGCCGGTTCGGTGGGCGTTCCCGAGACGTTCCGCACATTCGTGGAGGCCGCGAACCGCATCGAGGGCACCGGCGCGATCGTCATCTCCTTCGGCAACCCCTACCTCCTGTCGGCCTTTCCCGCGGCGGGCACCTACCTCGCGGCCTGGGGTGGCTGGGAAGTCTCGCAGCGGGCGGCGGCGCGCGCCGTTGCGGGCGTGGCCCCGATCACCGGACGGCTGCCCATCTCCATCCCGCCGCTTCACGACGTCGGCGAGGGTCTCGACCGCACGGTCGCCCCCCAGGTGGCGGCACGCGACCTCGGCGCCCGCATCGATCCCCTGCAGGAGGCCGGGTTCGTCCCGGGAGTCCGCGACAGCACTGCCGAAACCGTCACAGGCACCGGAGCCCAAACCGCAACCGGCGGCCCCGGCAGATGGCAGCCGCACACGTCCATCCCGCCCTGCGAAGCCGTCACCCCGGCAGGGCCGCTCACCGAGCCCGATCCGCCCGACACCGCCAACCCCAACGACCTCGCCGACACCTTCTGCCGCAACGGCGCCGCCATCGTCTCCCCCCGCGAGGTCGACCCCGCCCGGGTCGGCCTCAGCCCGGACTCCCTCGCCGCCCTGGACGACCTCATCCTGGCCGCCCTCGCCGATTCCGCCGCCTCGGGCGCCGCCCTGGCGGTCATCCGCCGCGGCCAGCTCGTGCGGCTCCGCGGCTACGGGCGGCTCGACCACGACGAGGCCGCGCCCCCCGTGACCCCGGCCTCGATCTTCGACATGGCCTCGCTCACCAAGGTCGTGGGCACCACGACGGCCGCCGTCATCCTGGCCCAGCGCGGCACCATCTCGCTCGACGACCGCGTCACCGACCATCTCCCTTGGTGGGGCGCGGGCGACCCCGCCAAATCGCGGGTCACGATCCGCCACCTCCTGGTCCACCAGGGCGGCCTCCCGCCCTTCCGCCGCTTCTTCCTCGAGATGCAGGGCCGCGAAGCCTACGAAGACGCCATCGGCGGCCTCCCCCTCGACTACACCCCCGGCGACAGCACCGTCTATTCCGACATCGGCCTCATGACCGTCGCGTTCATTATCGAAGAGGTCAGCGGGCGCACCCTTGACGACTTCCTGCGCGACGAGGTCTGGGGCCCGCTCGGCATGGCCGACACCGGCTTCGCCCCCGACCCCGGGCTATGGCACCGCGTAGCCACCACCGAACTCGACGAAGGCTACCGCGGATACCACGTCCACGGCGTCGTCCACGACGAAAACGCGCACGCCATCGGCGGCGTCGCCGGCCACGCCGGGCTCTTCAGCTCGGCCCGCGACCTCGCCGTCTTCGTCCAGCTGATGCTTGACCGCGGAGTCGCCGGACCCTGCCGCGCCGACCCCGTCTCCGGCCTGCCCTGCCACCGCCCCCGCTTCCAGCCCGTCTCCGTCTTCGCCCCCGGCTGGGTCGACCGCATCACCCGCCGCCAGTCCGACGCATCCACCCGCGCCATCGGATGGGACACTCCGTCCCCGCGCTCGTCCGCCGGCGGCTACTTCTCCGCCCGCTCCTTCGGCCACACCGGCTACACCGGCACCTCGATCTGGGTCGACCCCACGCAGGAACTGGCCGTCATCCTGCTCACCAACCGCGTCAACCCGACCCGCAACAACTCGAAGCACGTGCCGCTCCGCCGCGAAGTCCACGACCGCGTCGCCCGCGCGATCACCAACACGCCCCCCGGGCCGCGCGAGCGTCGATGACCACCTTCGGCGGCACCGATTTCGCCGTACTCGTCATCTACATCGCCGCCGTAACGGCGTGGGGAGCCTGGCTGGGCCGAGCCAACCGCGGCGCCACCGACTACTTCCTCGGGAGCCGCAACCTGCCCTGGTGGGCCGTGATGCTCTCGGTGGTCGCGACCGAAACGTCGACCCTCACCTTCCTCTCCATCCCCGGCATCGCCTACCTCGGCACCCTCGCGTTCCTCCAGCTGGCCCTGGGCTACCTCGCCGGCCGCATCGTCGTCGCGCGCGTCCTCCTGCCGGCTTACTACCGCGGTGAGCTGTCGACCGCATACGCGCTCCTCGAGACCCGATTCGGCACCGCCGCTCGCCGCTACGCCTCGGGCGTCTTCATGGTCACGCGCCTGCTGGCCGACTCCGTGCGCCTCTTTGCCACCGCGATCCCCCTCGCGCTGATCACCGGCTGGTCTTACCCGGCGTCGATTCTGGTGATCGGCGCGGCGACGCTGGTCTACACGTATCAGGGCGGCATCAGGGCGGTGGTGTGGGTGGATGCGCTGCAGATGGTGCTCTACGTCGGCGGCGGGCTTATCGCGCTGATCCTGCTCCAGGGCGCGGTCGAGGGGGGATGGGGGGTGATCCTCGAGCAGGCCTCGTCGGCCGGAAAGCTGGCTGCGCTCGACTTCTCGGCTTCGCCCGCGGTGGCCTACACCTTCTGGGCGGGACTCGTGGGCGGCGGGTTCCTCTCCATGGCGTCGCACGGCACCGACCAGCTCATCGTGCAGCGCCTCCTGACCTGCCGCGACGTGCGGCACAGCCAGCGGGCCCTGATCGGCAGCGGCATCGCGGTGATCGCCCAGTTCGCGCTCTTCCTCTTCGTCGGCCTCGGCCTCTGGGTCTTCTTCGACGGCCGCGCCTTCGACAGTTCGGACGAGATCTTCGCGCGCTTCATCATCGACGAGATGCCGACCGGCCTGCGCGGCCTCTTGATCGCCGGGGTCTTCGCGGCGGCCATGTCCTCGCTCTCGTCGTCGATCAACTCGCTGGCGTCCGCGAGCGCCTACGACTTCTGGGGCCCGCTGACCGGCCGCACCGGAGACCGCCCGGTGATGCTCGCCGGCAAGGTCTTCACCCTGGTCTGGGCAGGCCTCCTCATCGCGGGCGCGATCGTCTTCATCCCGCTCTCGCGCGGAACGGCGGCGGTGGAGGTCGCGCTCGCGGCCGCCTCGATGGCGTACGGCGGGCTGCTCGGCGCCTTCGCGCTGGGCGTCCTCACGCGGCGCGTCAGCCAGACCGGCGCGCTCGTCGGCATGACGGCCGGGGTCGGCACGGTGGTCGCGATCTGGGCGACGGCGCGCGACACGGTGGCGTGGCCCTGGTTCGTCTTCATCGGGCTGGTCGTGACGCTCGTGGCGGGGTCCCTCTTCCGGCGGCGAGGGTGACCGCGCGGCGGGATGGCCCCGCGACCGACCCCGCGACCGACCCCGCGGCGGACCCCGCGACCGACCACCACTTCGTCGGCGTCGACGGCGGCGGCACCCGCTCCCGCGCCCTCGTGGGAGACGCGCACGGCCGCGAACTGGGCGCCGCGGACGGCGGCCCGGGGCTGATCGATCCCGCCGACCCGGCGCACGCCGTGGCTGCGGTCACGGCGGTGGTGCGCGCGGCGGCCGTTGCCGCAAACGTCCCGCTTCCGGTGCGCGGGCTGTGGGCGGGGCTGGCGGGTGCGGGGGAGACGCAGGCGCGGGGGGGGGGGGGGGGGGGGGGGGGGGGGGGGGGGGGGGGGGGGGGGGG
>VXQO01000079.1:86755-97731 GCA_009838975.1 Gemmatimonadota bacterium
CCGGCGGCGGCGGTGCCGCCTAGCTCCCGGCTGCGGGGCCGGGGGCTGGGGGGGGGGCGGGGGGGTGCGGGGTCTACCCCGGGGCGCGCGGCCGGGGAGGCCGCGCTGCAGCGTGCCGGTCTGGCCGAGCGGGTGGCCGTCGGCACCGACGTCGAGGCCGCGCACGCCGACGCCTTCGGCGCGCGGCACCCGTCGCCCGGTGGGGCTTCGGCCGGGCCGGGTCCGGAAGCCGTCCCCGGCATCCTCTGCGTCGTGGGGACGGGGTCGTCCGTGCGGGCCGTGGGGCCGCGCGGCGAGGTGGTGCAGGTGGGGGGATGGGGGCAGCTCCTGGGTGACGAGGGGAGCGGCTACCGGATCGGCCTGGATGGTCTCCGCGCAGTCATGCGGGCGAGCGACGGGAGGGAGCCGCGCACGTCTCTCAGCGCCGCGGTCCTCGACGCCGTGGGGGCCGCGGAGCCGCGCGACCTGGTGGGGTGGGCCGCGCGCGCGACCAAGGGCGAGATCGCGGCGCTGTCGGTGCTGGTGGCCATGGAGGCGCGCAACGGCGACCCGGTCGCGGCCCGCATCGTGCACCGGGCGCTCGGCGCCATCCGCGCGCATCTGGAGGCCGCGCTCGAGCGCACACCTGGGTGGGGGCAGCGTCCCGAGATCGCTTTCGTGGGCGGTCTCGTGCGCGAGGGGAGCGTGTTGCGCGAGGCCGTGACGGCGATCGCGGCGGAGCTGGGGTGCGGCGTGCACACCGACCCGGTCGTGCCCGAGCGGGGTGCCATGCGGATCGCGATCCACATGGCCGGGGGCTGATCCCTCAGGTCGGAGGCGAACGCCTGGCGGCGGAGAAGGCGGCCCGTTACCAGGCGGCCGAAAGCCGCAGATGGCCGCCGTCGAACGGCTGCCGCCCGAAGTTGTCCAGATCCCAGCTGACCCCGGCCGTCACCTCGAAGCCCGACCGGAACCGGTGGCCCCCCTCCGTGATCAGTCGCTGATTCTGCCCGGTGAGCCAGGGCGCCAGGAATCCCGTGTCGCGGTCCAGAAGAGCGTAGGCCAGGCGGCTCGTCCATCCCGCCTCCGGGTACCGGACGAGGGCCGCCCGGGCGAAAACCCCACGATCACGGTGCTCGCGCGAAGCGCCCCCTTCCGGCGTGCGCCATTCGGGTCGCCGCACCCGCTCCAGCTCCGTCTCGACCGCCCACGCCGGGGTCAGGCGAGTCCGTGCGCGGGCGCCGACGGTCACCGTCTGCTCGCGCAGAGTGAAGCCGAGCGCGCTCGCGGGCGCCCGCCGCTCGGTGTCCGCCCTGGCCCAGGTGCCGTACAGCGCCAAAGTCACGCGCTCGAGCGGTGTGACTTGGAGGAGTGCGCCCAGGAACGCGACCCGTTCGAACTGGGTGAACGGAGCCCGACCGGTGGCCGGAAAAGTCACCTGCACCTCGCTCCTTCGGCTCGATCCCGCGTGCAGCTCCGCTCGCCAGCGTGACGCCGCGGCCCTCAGGGTCGTGCGGGCGGCGAGGGGGACCCCGGCGTAGTCGTAGTGGGCGTCCACCTCGTCCGCCCTCACCCCCAGGCCCTGAAAGATCGTTTCGTTGAAAGCGTCGAGCGCCGCGAGGCGCACCTCCAGCGTCCAGCTCCGGTCTTCCCCGTCTCTCCAGGAGCGTGCCAGCGCGACCTCCACATCCGCGGACGGCTTGAAGAAGTGGACGCCGATCCCCACCTGCGCGGTCCACGGCGTCCCGAGCATGTCGCGCCAGCGCACGCCGACCCACGGGTAGTCGCGCCGTGCCGTGAACGATCGCTCCCGGCGGTAGCGTGCCATCAGGTCCACGGGGCCGGAGATGTGGATCTCCTGGCGCCAGTCCACATGGTTGAGGATGTGCGGATGGCTGATCGAGGCCCCGGCAATCCGAAAGCCGTTGGACGGCCCGGCCCAGCGTGCGTCTTCACCGGGATGGAAGAGGCTCGAGCGGATCTCCAGCTCGTACTCGTTGTTCATTCCCGGGTTGAACCGCTGGAAGGTGCCTTCCTCTGCCAGACGGCCGTAGTAGGCGCCGTCGCGGTCGAGCAGGGACAGCCACACCTGATCCGCCCAAGCGACGAGAGTCGCGACAGCCGCCGAGTCGGTCTCGCCCGCAGGGGAAGTCGCGGATCGCTCTGCGTCCGACTGGGCGCGGAGCGACGGCACGGCGAGGAGGGAAACTCCGGCCAGCAGTCCGAGGACAAGCCCGTGTGAGCACCGTGAGCGGCGAGGCTGTACGGCGGCCAGACCCACTGCCGTCCTCATCTTGCTCCTCCCTCGCCAGGCCGGGCCCAACGGCGGCTGCCGCGCCGCAGCAGGCCCAGGCCGTCGTCCTGGCTGGCTGCCGCCAGGATAACACCTTGGCCCAGCACGACCGAATCGGTCAACCTGCCATTTTGGCAGACTACAGGTGGTCAGTATCACGGCAGGGAATCACGTAAGTTCAATCAGGGCTGCGCGATCTGCGTTTCCTGCCCTCAGACCACATCTGACCTCGCTGCCCACGAACAGCGGGGAAATCGTGACCAAATAGCGGGACTTCGGAGGGGGTCCGAGCGGATGCGGCCGTACTCTAATAATACGCTGGCCGATGCGGTTCTCCATCCTATCCTACTCGTCCAGCAGCAAGCCCGACTTGAGCGCCAAGTCCACCCAGTCCGACCGGTCGCGCAACTTGAGTTTCTCCTTGAGGCGCGCACGGTAATTCTCGATCGTCTTCCGCGCCAGGGACATCTTGCCGGCAATCTGGCTTGCCGTATAGCCTCTCGCGGTCAGTCTCAGGATTTCGCGTTCCTGATCGTTCAAGGCGGCCAGCGGGGATTCCGGCTGGGCGTCGAATTCCCGCCGTCTCCTCATGTAGAGCTGGGACGCCACGCGTGGCATCGTTGTCCGTCCGGCGGCGATCAGATCCACAGCCCGGACCAAGTCTTCAGGCCCCCGGCTCTTCCTGATGAACCCCATCGCACCCGCCGACATGATGGGTTCAAGGTACTCCTCGTGGTCGTGTCTGGTGAGGATCAGGACCCCTCCGTGAAGCTCCATCGCGCTCATTCGCCGAGTTGCCTCGATGCCGTCCAGACGAGGCATGTCAATGTCCATCAGGATCACGTCGGGTTCGAGTCTCTGTGCCAGCCGAATCGCCTCCTCGCCGTCGGCAGCCTCGCCAACCACCTTCATTCGGCCGGTACTCTCGATGATCGCCCGTAGACCCGCCCGCACCATCTCATGGTCGTCAACGATGAGCACCTTCGTGTCCCAACTCACAGTTCGTCCTCCGCCGTAGCATGCTCAGCCACCGGAACGCGAACCCGGATTCCGGTGCCATTGCCGAGACTGCTGCGCACCTCGAAGAGCCCTCCGACCATGGCGGCTCGCTCACTCATCCCGAGGAGCCCGATGCCGCTCCCCGACGAAGCGACGGCGGCGGTATCGAAACCGACGCCAGCGTCCCTCACTTCAACTTCGATCCACTCCGAATCGCGGGTCAGGGTGACGATGGCTTCGTCGGCTCCCGAATGCTCGCGCGCGTTGGAAAGGGACTCCTGGACGATGCGAAACAGGGACAGCGCTTTCGCCGGGTCCAGTTCGCGCCCCACATCCATGAGATCGCTTTGAACCGCGAACCCTGCTTCGGAATGTTCGCGAAACAGGATCCGCAACGCGAAGCTCAGTCCGAAGTGCTTGAGTTCCAGCGGCGTCAGACCACGGCAGATCCGCTCGATTGAAGCGATGGTGTCATCAATGGCTGCGCTCAACTCCAGCAGACGGCCATCGTCGCCGGACAGGCCCTCGGCGTTCCGCAGGGTAGTGAAGCGGTGCTTGATGAAGACCATCCGCTGGACGATGTCGTCGTGCAACTCGGCAGCCATTCGGGTCCGCTCCGCCTCCGCAGCCTCTTCCCTCGCCATCGACATGCTGCGCCATCGGTCGAATCGGGACAGGTCTCGAACCGTGCAGACGACCATCGGTTGGTCATCGGCGGGTTGCCAGGGCGTGAGCGCGATTTCGACCGGGAACTGACTTCCATCTCTTCGTTCCCCATGCAGGAGCAAGCCGTGTCCCATTGGCCGGGCACGGGGTTGGAGCGCGTATTCCGCCCTGAGTTCCGCGTGGCGCGCGCGATGCTGAAAGGGCACCAGCAGATCGACACTGAGCCCGACCAACTCACCACGATCCCATTGGAACATGGTCGCAGCGGGCTCGTTGGCATCCCGGATCACGCCTCCGTCATCCACCACCAAGATGGCGTCCGGCGACGCATCGAAGACTTCTCTGAGCAGGGTGTCCGTGAGCATGACGCATTGTAGCAACGCAATCGGCAGCGTGCCACACCGGAGGACTTGAAGCGGCAGGACGGCCGGAGGACGCCGCAGGGAGCGGCGCTGATCGCGGGACCTCCTCAGAATCAATCTCAAGAGTCCCATGGGATCACATCCCGCCCGCGGCCCGCACTTCGCCGGTCCGGCCTTCGTATGCAGCTCCCTCCGACACCCAACCCAGGATTGCGTTCGAGCCGGTCTTCCTCACCAAAACCCGCTCGGATTCCGCCTTCGGGCGTCCTCCCAGGCCGGTGCTCAGAGAGCGTTGGACGACAAGTAGCTGCGGGGTGGATGCCGGGCCAGCCAATTTGCCGAAGACGTACTTGTCGGCTCCGCTGTTGGCCCAGCCCATGCCTGCCGCAATCTCATCGAACAAGCCCGCGTTGCGAAGATGTGCCCAGCCGCGTGAGGCGTCCACATCCAGAGCGATTCCCAGAGCGGAAAAGCGCATCCCGGCGTTCCGAGCATGTTCCGCGACGAGGACCTTCGCGTCCCTCACTGCGCGCGATACCTCGGGTAGATTCGACCAACCACACGACGACGAACCCAGATAGACGAGCACGATCTCGTCTTCGGCGCCGTTGGCGGCTACGCTGCCGGGCCGGTACTCCAGTGCCTCGCGCGCTGGCACGGCAAGCTCGATGTCCAGCGTGGGCATTAGACCCGCAGTTGCCAGGGCCATGCCCGCAACCGATCCCACCGTGAACACCGTACCGGCGATCCATGTCCTTGTCTTGCGAGTCATTGCCCAGCCACCCCTTTCGGCGCTGAGGCCATTCTGATCAACTGCGAATCATCGAATGCCCGGACCTCGATCCGGGGGTAGGGATCCTCGTACAGGGCGACGTATCCTCCCTCGAAGGGAATGGCCCTCGGCACTTCTTCGCCGAGAAAGGCTCCGGCACCGGACTCGGAGTCCAGCAGGTAGCTCTCGATGGAAACCGTCCGTCGAACCATGCTTCCGTGGCCCACCTGAACCAGCAGGTGGCCTTCCGCAACGGGGTGGACCGAGCCCAGAACATCCCATTGAGCCGGGCGTCCCTTGCGAATGTAGTTTCGTCCCCTCTGGTTCACCCCCTGATAGACGGGCATTCCAGAAAACGATTCGAGCTTCGAGGCCCAGACGAGCGAGCCGTCGAGCGAGTCGAAGGCCCGAATCAGCGGGATGGCGCGATGGCCGAGCACCACCAGACCGCGTCTGGCATTCGCGCATGCCAGCGCACCCTCGGCGAGCGCCATCTGTACGAGCCAGTTTTCGTCCTGATAGCCTCCTCCGAAGGCAGGGGCGACCGAGTCGGTCCCGAAGACCGGCAGTTGATGGACGAGCGTGTTCGCATCCTGGCGATAGCCGTTGATAAAGACTCGCCCGTCGCGCATCGAGCAGATCGCGCGGGGGCCGACCGGGGCCTCGATGGTCTGGGTCGCGCTCCATCCTTGCTCGGTGGGCGCGAACACCTTGACGCGCAGATCACGCGACGCGACCAGAATCCGCCCGTCGGCGAGCAGTTCGATGCCGATCGCGTGCCGAAGTTCGGACGGCCCGTCTCCGAACCCGCCGAATCTGTGGAGGAAGCGGCCCGCGAAATCGAACGCGCGCACCTCTTGAGCTTGCTCGTCGAGAACGTAGACAAGACCGGAGGTGTCGACCGCGACATCGGCCAGACTTCCGAAGACTGTGGGATCCGAACGTTCCGAGTGATCCATCCCCGCGCTGCCGATTGCCACGACAAGGCGGGCGTTTCGGATCGCGTCGCGCGCGGCGGTCCACTTCGCCAGCCGTTCGGGTGCCATGTCCCCCGGAACGCTGTCGCGCGTGATCGACGTAGCCCACTCGCTCCCGGGAATCCGACCGGGCAACGGATGCACGGTTTCGTTGTTCCTTGGGCCGTCACAGGCGGCGGCCGCGAACCCAAGCGCGGCCACGCTCAGGAGCACCGGGAAGAATCGGGGTGGTGGTAGGAATCGAGTTTTCATTTTGGCCTCACAATCACTTGGACCGGGTTTGAACGGGATGCGGCTCCGAAGTAGCCGAAGATGCCTTCATCGCCGCTGAGCCCGAAGCTGGGCCAAGGGCGGATCACTAGACGGTCGTAGCGGAGCCGGGCGAAGCGGGCGAAGTTCTCGTCGAAGCCGACGAGGTGGAGGTCGAGGCGGAATTCGGGAGGCCGCCAAGCGTTCTGGGGCGAACTGGAACCATAGCCCCAGACCATGATGCGAGCGCGCTCAGCCGCCGGGTTCAGCTCCCGGGGGGCGAGGCGCTTTATCCATCTGGGTTCCTCGCTCAAGTCGCCTGCGCTGTCCACGACGACCTGCACGACATTGGCGGCCTCCGCTACGATGAACTCCACTCCGGCAGGAGTCTCGTATCGTACATCGACGCCGAACGTGTCACCGGTTGGCGTGGCAACGAACTGCACCGATGGCTCGACAAGCACTGGAGCGGAAGGGACGGTCGTAGCTCCCGAGAAGGCGCCGAGTTCCGTAGTGCCCGACAGGGTGTACCGGCCGCCCACCTCGATTGGCTCCGGAAGCTGGGCGCGCAAGCATGATACAGGCCCCTTCCAAGCCACCGACCCGGATATCAGATTGCACGCCCAAAGACCCTCTGGCGTATGCGAGTCCGGACCCTGCGAGAAGGTGGTCGTCCATCCCGGACCGGACAGTTGGGCACCGACCACCGGCGGACCGGCCAGTGTGTCGCGGTGCGGGTAGGTGGCAAGCAAGGTGGCGGTGTCGAATCCCGCACTGATCACGGCGGCGACCGCTATGACGTCTTCGTCGGGGACGAAGACTTCCGTCGGATGCGTGTAGTCGCACGCGCCCGCAGCCACGGCGGCGCCAAGTGCCGTCAATGCGGCGATGAGGTGAGCAGGGCCGTGCCCACGGCGCTTGGCCCCGCCGCCCGTAGCCCTGTCTATCGAATTGTCATGCATGATGAGATCCTCTCTCGATCGGTTGGTGGTCCCTAGAATCGGAATTCGAGACCCAGGAACGGGAGCATCGGAAGCTGTGGTGCGTACACGCGCTCGGTCACGCCGTCCCTGCGTTGCTCCGGCGCGACGCCAACGACGTTGGGAAGGCTGAAGAGATTGGCGATGGAGGCGAACGGCGTCAGCGTTCCGCCGCCGAACCAGTCCACGTCCTTCGAGCCGCGCCAGCCCACGTCGATTCGCAGGTAGGGCGGCAGCGTGGCCGAGTTGTAGTCTCCTGCGAAGTTCAGGACATCGTCGTAGAGACCACCCGCGCGCGCATCGGGGGACTGGTAGGCGACGAAAGGCAAGAAGGCCACGATGGGTGTCGTCGGCTGTCCGCTGCGCGCAGAGAAGCGCACCGACCAGTTCGAGCCGCCACGTCGCAGACTCGCACTCAACTCCCCTTCGTGATCCCTGTGGAATCGGGGTGTATAGGTGCGGCCGCCGACGGTTCGGGTCACTTTGGCCCAGCGGTAGCTGCCGATCACGGTTGCCCCACCGCCGGCCGGAGCCCAGCTCCAAGTGGATTCCAGCCCCTTCGCCGTGCCGCTCCCCAGCTCGCGCTTGGACGGCTCAATGAGCATGAGTGACTCGATGGGATTGTTGTTCAGGACGGGAAGGCGGAGATTCTCCATCCGCCGGGCGAAGGCCTCCACCCGAACGCGCACGCCGTGGGTGCCGCCCTCCCAGCCGCCGGATACTTCGGAGTTCCTTAGAAGCGGACCCTCTTGGACCGGAGCCAACAGGTCGTAGGCCAGATAGCTCGACGAAACCGGTTCTTCGCTGCGGATCGACGACAGGGCCTGGTGTGACCGGCTGGCGGATATCCAAGCCCTCCAGCGGGGCCGCTGGTACGAAACCTCCGCGAAGGGCGATAGCGCGCCGTCGACGCCGAAGAAGTGGTCGGCGCGAAGGCCCCCTCCACCCGCGAACCCCCCGCCCATGGTTGCCTTCACGCTGCCGAATGCAGCGATCCTCGTCGCTGCGGGCGAAAGATCGAACGCGTCGAATAGGTCGTGCGGGTCGCTACCGTCCCACTCACTGCCGACGGCGCTGTGTGACGCCTCGAAACGGGTTGCCTGTACGCCTCCGTCGAGGGTCACGTTGCCGGACTGCCGCCGGAGCCGCACTTCGGTCCGGTACTCGCCCATCATGCCGCGCACGATGGAGGACGTGTCGGCGTCCATCGCCTTGCCCTGAAACACCGTGTAGTCGCCCGAGAACCGGCTGTGCCCGACGCTCAGATCGACCAGGGTGGCCGACCCAAGCCGGTCCCGGTAGTGCGCGGCCAGCGCCATGTTCCCCCAGATCGCCCTTGAGGCCCGGCCAAGCGCCGCGTCTCCCTCGGGGATGTCTTGGGGCCTCGAATCGAGGCCTTCGTCGTTCCAGTAGCCCGTCAGCGAGAGTCGGCGGACGCCCCCGAGATCCTTCGTGAACTTTCCATGGACGTCGCCGAAGGAGTACGGCACCGTGGAGTTGTCCAGAATCGTTCCCAGTCCGGCCGTAAGCAGGTCGATGTATGAGCGTCTGGCGTCCACGAGAAACGACGCCGACTCACCCACCGGTCCCTCGGCGGACATGCGCAGCGAGGCGATCCCTAATGAGCCGCTTGAGCGGAAGCTGTCCCGCGCCCCATCCCGGGTGGCCACGTCGATAGCACCCGAGAGCGACCCCACCGCCAGCGCTTCGCTCGACGATCCCGTGAGCAGAGTCACCCGATTGACGGCCTCGGCGTTGAGCGCCGCCACGAATCCTCCGACATGGAACGGGTTGAAGAGCCGCACTCCGTCCAGGAAGACCGGCGTGCCCTCGCTCGCCCCGCCCCGAATGAACGGTGCCGCCACCCAGTCGGACGCAGGCGACGCGGCGGGGGAAAGGGCCGTGGCGCGGAGTACATCCGTCTCCAGCACCACGGGCTGTGCGCGCACCAGTTCCCGGTCCACCACGAAGGCTCCCGGAGACGACGACAACGGGTCGGCCGCCCGTCGCGCATTGACGCGTATCTCCTCAAGCGCGATCGGCTGCGCTCGAAGCAGAATCGTGAGTTCGCCGTCCAAAGCCTGCGTCAATTCCATGCGCCAAGGCGCATATCCGAACGCATCCACGGTGAGGACGCCGACGGCATCGCCAGCTTCGAGTCCCGCCATCGTAAAGGCGCCGAATCTGTCAGTGGCCGTTTCCCGTGGTGGAGCTTCCGGGATCTCGACCGTCACTCGCGCGAAAGCGACCGGCTCCAGGTCCGTACTGTCACGGACCACTCCGGTCACGGCCGCCTGCTGCAAGGCTACTGCCACCGCTGTTGCTGCTACGCTGATCATTCGTCTCTTCCTTTCATTCTTCCCTGTCTCCTCCCCTGGTCGGTCGAACCAGGGGGCGGCAGGCCAGCCCGCGCCCGCCACCCCCTGCTTCGGGACGGATCCTACTCGTCGTCGTCTCCTGAGCCGTTGCCGCCGCCCGGCAGCTTCTGACCGCACGCGTACGTCGCGCACTCGTCATCGCCGACCCAGTCGCAACCGGTGAGGTATCCCGGGTTCATGACGCACTCGTCACTAGCCCAGAACTTCCACCAAGGAGCCGGATCGCACTCGTCCTGCTCGCAGGTCTCCTCGGTCTGCGCGTAGGCGGGCGCAGGCCCAACGGTCCCGCCCACGGCCACACCCGTAGCGAAGAGCATGGCCAGTGCCAGGAAGGAAAGCACCCTCGTCATCGGAATCCTCCTGTTCTGAGGGTTGGTTGTGATGGCCGCGAAGGACCGCGGCCAATGGACGCAACAACGTTCGGGCTTTGTCGCGGAGTCGAATAGAGTGCTGGACACCCCGCTCAATACGGAATCTTCCCCCCGTAGTAGGGGGTTAATCGGAAAGCTGTCGCCGCCAGCACGGCTTCACATTGCGGTCGCCCGATGACTTCTCGGGGAACCGGGACATCGTCGCCCGCAACGCAATCCCACGGCGACCTGGTCGCTATCGCGACTGCGGGGGGTTATCTGCCACCTCGCTGGCGGAGCCCTCTTCCGAGCGGCGAACGCTGTCGAACATCTCTGAAGGCCAACGGACTTCAAGGCATTCTCTGTGGGTTGACTTCCCTCCAAGCGGCCCTTCACCGTTTCGGGCATGGAGACGACGAAACAACGGTTCGACCTGACGGAGGGCAGAGCGGTCCCCGGTCTCAGGGAGCGCGCAGAAGGGTTGAAGCCCTTCGGCTGGAAGGGACGCCGTGCCGAATGGATCGCCTTGGCCTGCTGCCACGGCGGCGTGTTCACCCGCGTACAGTGGACGAGCTTCCTCGGGTCCCACCACGAAAAGGTGGGCCGCGCCGTCCGCAAGCTCGTCGCCCAGGGTGTGGCCGTCGAGGAGAAGCCACCCGGCATCAAGGGTATCGGCCGGATCTGCCGGATCCACGGTCGCCCGATCTACAAGGCGCTCGGCTTGGGGGACCGCCGCCGCCGGAGGATCACGTCGCCGGAGGTGACGATGCGGCGCCTGCTGGGGCTCGACTACGCGCTCGAACATCCCCGCCTTCCGTGGCTGCCCACCGAAGCCGACCGGGTGGCCGCCTTCGAGGCGCTCGGGATCGAGCGGGAGCTTCTTCCCCAACGGGTCTACCGGGGCGCGCTCGGGGGTCTCCGGCGCTTCTTCCCGCTCGGGCTGCCCATCGCGCTGGACACGGAGCGCGCCG
>VXQO01000119.1 GCA_009838975.1 Gemmatimonadota bacterium
GCCCACCGGCCCACACGCAGCCGAGCCCTCCCGCCGCCAGCGCCCCGAAGCTCGCCAGTTCGACCCAGGCGCCACCATGTCCCGCCACCTCGCTGGACGCCGCGAGAAACGCCGGCACCCACGCCCACATCGCGTACAGCTCCCACATATGGCCCAGGTACCCTGCCGTCGCCAGCCTTGTCTCACGGTGGCAAACCACCCGCGCCGCCAACCCCCAGGAGAACGGTCCCCGCCGGAACGGATACGGCCCGTCCCGGTATAGAAACAGCACCAGAAGGCCCCCACACAGCGCCCCGACCGAGGCTGCAGTGATCACCACCTCCGGGCCTGCCGCCGGCAGCGCCTTCAACAGGTACGGGACGGCCTTGCCGACCGTCAGCGCCCCGACGATGGTCCCGATCGCCAACCCGCGTGACGAGCGGAACCACGTGGCCGCCATCTTCATCGCAGGCGGATACACGCCCGCCAACAGAAACCCGGTCGCAAACCGCAACGTCGCTGCAGCGCCGAATCCGGGGGCCGCAAGCACGCCGACGTTCGCCAGCGCCGCGAGTGCGGCCGCCACCGCGAAGTAGACCCTGGAACGAATGATGTCGGCCAGGTTCAGAATCGCCGCCACGGCGGTTCCCGCCACAAAGCCCAGATTGACGGACGTAGACAGCCAGCCGACCTGCGAGGGCGACAGCGCCCATCGCGCCCCAAGCTCCTCCGACACCGCCGTCGCGGTGAACCAGAGCGACATCCCGAGCAGTTCCGCGAGCGCGAGTAGCGCCAGAGTCCTCCAACGCCGAGTGCCGCCTTCGATCAAACCCCCGTCCGCCTGTCGCCGGGGTCAGCCCTGGGGCTTCTCGTCCGTCATTTCCGCGCCATCGGTGAGCATCCGCAGGCCTTCGCGGTCGAGAACGATGAAGACGTCCTCCCCGATCGCCGCGCCGCACTCGAAAAGGGCTTCGCGCAGGCGTCCCACTTCGGGTCCGTTGGGATCGTAGGATCGCCAGATGACCGAAGCCTCGTCCACCCCCGACGGCCGGGAGAACGGGATCTTTGTCGACTGATCCAGCCCCACTCCGAGGTATTGGGCGACCGCACCGGACACCTTCTGGCTGTTGCCCCTGAGATGGTGTTCGCCGACGATGAAGCGCAGGGCCGGGCTGCCATCGTGCGTCCACACGACATCGCGCGCCTCGGCCAGGGACTGCAGTGGCGCCACCGGCTCGGCCACAATCCGGACCTCGTTGCCGTCGATTGCGAACTTCCTCGTGCTGAGGTAGTTGCGCACGGTCGCAGGAAGCACGTCGAACCGTTTCGGGATCTCCCTGACCAGTTCGTCTACGGGTGCTGCCCCGCCGCCCTCCTCGATCCTCTTGACCAGAGCCTCCACTACGCCCACGTAGGGTTCGTCCGTCCAGTCTGCAAGTCCCCACTTGTCCTTTGTGAAGCGAACGAAAAGCGGATCGGAAGACAGCAGGCTGGACAGCGACGACGTGTCCCTGAGTTGCGCTTCCGCCGCGATGTCCTCTCTTCTCAACGGTTCGTCCCTTTGGTCCAGGGCCAGGTACACGCGCGCGCGCCGGGTGTCCCGGATCACCAGACTCCCCGCAAAACGCACCAGACCCGCGTTTCGGGCCATCGCGTCCCACTCCGGGGTCGTTTCCGCCCCGATTTCCTGCCGCAGGGCGTCCTCGTCGACCACACCCGCGACATTGGACAGACCCGGAGCACAACGCCGTGCCTCTGCCACCTGGTCGCGGTAGAGCTGGCCCCCGACCACGCCATCGAGGTATTTGTACCCGGCATCGCGCATCACCGCGACTTCGGCCGCGGTTCTCCATTCCCGGGGTGCATCGCCGATCAGCAGGTCGAGAACGCTGCGGAACTTCTCCGGCGACGCGGCAAGGCCGATCGCCCTGCGCAGCCACCTCGCAGCCTCCCCGACCAGCTCCGAGACCTGCTCGTCGACGGTCCCGCGCAGCCTCACCTCCAGCTGGCGAGCACGCTCGCGACTGACCCCGAACTCGTTGCCGAGGGCTGCCAGCTTCGCCGGCGTCCAGGAATAGGTGCGCCTGCGTGCGATGACCTGGCGCCGTGGATCGAGCGACTCCAGGACCCTCGCGAATTCTGCTCCCATCTGGATTTCAGATCGCAGGGCGCCGGCTGCCTCGATGAAGTTTATAGACCGTGCGTGTTCGCTGAAGCCACTCTCCTCGACGAGGGTGCCAAAATCGATTTCGGACAGGTCCTCCAGGTTTTCGGCGCCATGGATCAACACGGCGCATCCCAATATCCTGTCCAATGCCTCTTGGTAGGTCGGTAACGTAATCGGGGCCATTCACCCGGCTCGGCTATTTCAAGGTGGTTCAGCAAAGCTAACATCCACAATAAACCTTGTCGGGTCAAGGGTTTTCAGGGCTTTTAGGCCTTGCGGACCACTATGGCCCCGAATAGCATCATCGCCATGAATCACATGAATCACCGGACAGCTGCGCGCACTCACACCTTCACCGAATCCGTAATCCGCGAAATGACGCGGGTTGCACGTCGCCATGACGCAATCAACCTCGCTCAGGGGTTTCCCGACTTCCCGGCCCCCGGACTCCTCAAGGACGCCGCCTGCCGTGCGATTCAGGACGACGTAAACCAGTACGCAGTCACCTGGGGCACAAGTGGGTTGCGACGCGCGCTGACCGACAAATACCGGGAATGGTATGGGCTGGAAGTGGATCCCGACCGCGAGATCACCGTGACCTGCGGCGCAACCGAGGCGATGGCCGCGGTCATGCTGGCGGCAGTCGATCCGGGCGAAGAGGTCATCGTCCTGGAGCCCTTCTACGAGAACTACGGACCGGACGCCATACTCTGCGAGGCGGCTCCGGTCTTTCTCCCCCTGAGACCCCCCGGCTTCCGCCTCGATCCGGACGAACTGCGGCGAGCCGTCACCAGCCGGACACGGGCCATCGTCATCAACACCCCGAACAACCCTTCCGGCCGCGTTTTCGACCGGGACGAAATGACGGCGGTGGCCGATATTTGCCGCGAGCACGACATCCTCGCGATCACGGACGAGATCTACGAGCACATCATCTACGAGGGCGAGCACATCGCCATGGCGATGCTCCCCGGGATGCGCGACCGCACCATCGTGATCTCGGGACTGTCCAAGACCTTCAGCATTACCGGGTGGCGGATCGGCACGATCATCGCACCGGAATACCTCACCTCGGCAATACGCAAGGTGCACGACTTCCTCACCGTCGGAGCGCCCGCCCCGCTGCAGGAGGCGTGCGCGACCGGGCTGCAGGGTCTCCCCCGGGACTACTACGACGGGATGGCGCGGGACTACCTCGAGCGGCGCGACATCCTCCATGCCGGCCTAAGCGATTCCGGGTTCGGGTGCAGCCCTCCCGAGGGGGCCTACTACATCATGGCCGACTTTTCGCCTCTGAGCGGGCTGGACGACATTGCGTTCAGCACCTTCCTGGCCAAGGAGGCCGGGGTGGCTCCGGTGCCTGGGTCCTCCTTCTTCAGCCGCCGGGAAGACGGGGCCAAGCTCGTGCGCTTCGCCTTCTGCAAGCGCGCCGAGACGCTGCAGCGGGCGGTGGAGCGCCTGCGGGCGTTCTTTTCCTGAGCCGCCTCCGGCATCGCTCGACGGAACCTGAAACCTTCCTCGGGGCCGCGCGTATCTCACCCCGTGCGGAACAACCGCGGCAGTCACACGCCGGATCCGGCTCGACTCCAGTTGAGCACCACTCGACCGCCCGGGGTCCGCACTTCACACCTATACACACCCGAATACGGGGAGGACCATATCATGAAGAACACCGGAAGCACGCGCGTCGCCCTGGCGGCGCTTCTCATCGCTGCCGGCGCCACTGGCGCCACGGCCCAGACCTCAGCCCGGGCAGTCACGGACGAGGCCGCCACCCTCGAGACGGACGCGAGGGACTACCTCAGCGACCTCAGCAAGTGGGACCGCGCCGCCACGCTCTTTCGGCGTGCAGCCGAGTTGCGTCCGCAGGGTGATCCTGCCGCGACCGAGGACCTGATGTACGCCGCACGGCTCTCCTTCTACGAGGGGAACGAGCGGCAGGCGATCCGTGACTTCGAGGCCGCGGGCCAGCGCGCGCTCGCAATGGGTGACGTCGTGTTGGCGGCGAACGCCTTCGCGGATGCGGCCTGGATCGCCCAGCACCGCGGGTACGGCGAGCGGGCCCACGCGCTCCTTGGCAGAGCGCAGCTGCTCTCCCATTCGCCGCTTATCCCCGAGGATGCGAAGGAGCATCTGAGGGCGCGCTGGGAGGTGACGGGCGCGCAGCAGTAGGGAATCGGCAGCGAATCGGTCCGTCAGGACCGAACCAGCTGCTCGGCGGGGCGTCTCCTCGGGAGGCGCCCCGCCTTTCATATCGTGTCCCGACGGCGCACGGTTGACCCCGTCCGCGCCATGCCCATCTTCCTTCCGACCCCGCAACTCAGGAGGCTCTCCGCAGTGCCGCCCTTCCGAATCGGCAGAATCCCTTCCGGCGTTGCCCGCAAGGGCGTGCTTGCCGCGGGTGTGCTCGCGGTCGCAATGGCAGGTCTGGTCGCTGTCGGTATCCTTTTGCCCGGCACCGTCGACGTGACCCGTTCCATCGACATCGCGGCCCCGCCCGAACGCGTTTTCCCGCTCCTCAACGACCTTTCGGCGTGGGACAGCTGGACGCCCTGGGCGGATATCGAGTCGCGCATGGAGGGCCCGCCGGCCGGCCAGGGCGCCCGTCGCACATGGGACGACCCCCGCATGGGCGCGGGCTCGCTCACCATCACCCTTTCCACTCCTCCATCCACCGTCGCCTACGTGGTCGAGGTGGAGGACGGTGCGATCCGCTTCGAGGGCACCCTTTCGCTCGCGCGTCGAGGCGACGGGTCACTGGTCACATGGACCGAGCGTGCGGATCTGGGCTGGAATCCGTTGCTGGGCTGGACGGCACTGGGTATGGAGGAATCCCAGGGGAGGCAGTTGGAAGAGAGTCTTGCCCGGCTCAGGCAGCAGGCCGAGTCGTCTCCGTAGGCGTCACCGGGCTGCCGTGGCTGCCCGGCCCCGTGTGCATCCCGGCAGCCCGCGGGCTGCTACAACCGGTCGAGGGCGAGCCGTATCAGCTCGTCGTTGGAACCCGTCTGACGCATCACTCGAAGGAGATCTTCCATCGCCTGCGCGGGCAACGAATCCGACAGCTGCCGGCGCATCGCGCGAGACACCCGCAGCGCCTCGGGGGCGAGCAGCAGTTCCTCTTTCCTGGTGGCCGAGGCCTTGAGGTCGATGGCGGGATAGATCCGCCGGTCCGCCAGTTCGCGGCTCAACACGAGCTCACTGTTGCCGGTGCCCTTGAACTCCTCGAAGATCACCTGGTCCATTCGCGATCCGGTGTCCACGAGCGCCGTGGCGATGATCGTGAGCGAACCCCCTCCCTGATCCTCCTTGATCAGGCGCGCACTGCCCAGGAAGCGCTTCGGCTTCTCCAGCGAGCTGGCGTCGAGGCCCCCGGAGAGCGTGCGGCCGCTTCCCTCCTCCACCGTGTTGTGCGCACGGGCCAAGCGCGTGATCGAATCGAGGATGATGACCACGTGCTTGCCGGCCTCGACCCTCCGCCGGCATCGCTCGAGCGTCATCTCGGCAACCTGGCAGTGCCGCTCGGCGGTGAGATCGAAGGTCGACGCGATCACCTCGCCGAACCCGCACGCCTCCATTTCGGTCACCTCCTCCGGACGCTCGTCGACGAGAAGGATCATCAACTCGCACTCCGGGTGGTTCGTCGCGACCCCCTCCGCGATCGCCTGCAGGATGGTCGTCTTCCCGGCCTTGGCCGGCGCCACGATCATGGCCCGCTGGCCCTTTCCGAGGGGACAGAAGAGGTCGATGACACGGTTGGTCAGGTCGGGTTCTCCGGCGAACATCCTCCCGCATTCCATTTGCAACTGATGCCGCGGGTGAAGCGCGCTCAGCCGGTTG
Source organism: Gemmatimonadota bacterium (assembly GCA_009838975.1). Classification (GTDB taxonomy): domain Bacteria; phylum Gemmatimonadota; class Gemmatimonadetes; order Longimicrobiales; family Gaopeijiaceae; genus Bin94. The sequence continues at coordinate 5,984 of VXQO01000119.1, forward strand.
AAGTCGGGTCTGCGGGTGGCGCCGTCGGGCGGGAGGCCGTTTACGCGATCGAGATAGCGCAGCGGCGGGCTTTTTCCGTTGCGGGGCCTTCTGCCGACGATTCCAGCCAACTCGTCCCCGGTGCGCAGCCCGAACCGGTGGATAAGGCGGGATCCCACGTAGATGTCGTCCTTGCTGGGGACATATCCGGCTTCGGACCGGCGAATGAAGCCGGAGCCACTGGTCAGCACCTCGAGGATGCCGAGAACGGGACCGGGTTCCCGATTCTTGTCGGCAAGATTGAGGTGTGGCCCTCCGCCGTGCTTTTTCGGCCCGCGCTGACGACCGCGACGAGGCCGGCCCGGGCGTCCCTCGGGACCCGGTTTCGCCTGACCCTCCGCACTCGGCGCCGCCCCCGGCTGCTCCGTGTCGGACGCGGCCCCGGCAGGATCCGAGTCGGCGGGTTTCGCCTCACCGGTCGCCGGGGACGCATCCGGTCCGTCAGACTGGTTGCCGGCCGCCGCGACCGCGGCTTCTCTCTCCCGCGATTCGGGAAGTTCTTGATCGGTCACAATGGTCACACCTTCCGGAAGCGCCGCCCACCATGGGCAGCTTTCAATCGAAGCTTCCTCGACAAGAAATGGGAACACCGGGGATGGCCGCGTGTTGGCGCGGAACTAACCCAGGAACTGAACCAGGCGGGAGCGGCTTGCCCGACGCGACACCAGACGAACTTGCCAACGGCGCCATGGAACCGAAAAGCGCACTGCCATCGAATCCACGCGAGCGGACGGACCCTGGATGTCCGGGCCACCTGCCACGCTGCGTGGATCGGCTGCGAACGCTGTCCTCCAAGATTTCATGCGACGTCCGGTGTCCGCAAGTGTCAGCTGCTTCGAAGCGGTCTTGCGGCGGGTCGATGCCCGGTGGAACTTCCATGCGGAAATGCACGGCAGAAAGGACAATGGACCGAGACGGGAAAGAGCGGACCGAGTCATGGGTGATCGCCGCCAAGCTGGCTCTCACGCTGCTGCCGTTCATCCTGCTGCTGGGCCTGTTTGCCTTGTTTCGGTGGATTGTGTGATGCCCGTAGTGTCCCGCGACGTGGACACGGACTGTGACGCCAGGGGGACGGTTCGACATCTCCGTACCCGCCGGCAGGCCCGTAGCCACGGATTTCGGGTGGTTGGACGCAGTGGCACGATGTGTGCTTCTGTCCTCCCCATCGGCAACTGCGTCTGGAGGGTGATATGAAGAGACTGACTGCAACGACGGCTCTCGCAGCGATCATTGGCGTTCCGTCGACGGGGGACGCCCAGGTCAGCGATCACGTATCCGCGTCACTCGGCCTTGGACTGTCCGCGCACAGCTACTCCACCCCGGGAACCGGGGTCGGGTTCGGACTCAGCTTCGGTATCGGGTTGGGGTTCTCGCTCCACCATCGCGATCCCTACCGTGACAGCTATCACTTCGGCTTCCACGACCCCCTTTGGCCGAGCGTCCACTGCTGGGACTCCTTCTGGTACGATCCGTTCCAACCCTGTCACGGGTATTTTTCGGTCGGGTATCCGGCCTACGACTACTGGGGCTGGTACAGCCCCTGGCGTTTCGGTTTCCTCGGATGGCCGTCGCCCCGGTATGTGCGGTCCCACTGGTGGAGTCCGCCCTTCTGGACTCCCTTCTGGGCGGACCACTACGCCTGGGGGTTCGGCGGGCGCGGATGGGGCTACGGCGGATGGGGCTACGGCTATGACCGGTGGGACCGGTACTATCCGGCCTACAGCCCCTACTACGACTACGCCGATCCGCATACGCGGGTCGTGCGCAGGAGCCCCCTCTACGGACCCCGCTACAAGGAGTACCCTGCACCCCCGCCGGTCTACGTCACCGACAACGGGCCGGAGCGCCCGGTCTCGCGGGCCGTGCCGCGATCGGTCGGCCCAGATGGCACCTTCGACGGCACCAACCGTGACGACCTCAACCGTCGCGGGGCCCGCCTGACCAATGGTCCCAGGACTGCGCGCCCGCGATCCGGCACGGACGTGAGAACCGCTCGTCCCAGGACCGGCGCCGACGTCAGGACATCCGCGCCGCGCGTCCGCGCGAGGCCTCAGCCCTCGACCCGGAATCCAGGGGCTTCGCCTTCTGCACGGAGGCCCGAGTCCACGGCCCGTCCCGTCCCTACACGGCGACCCGCACCCGCAGCGCGCCCGGCGCCCTCACGCCGACCTGCGCCCGCCGTGCGGTCGGCCCCTTCGACGCGGCGGCCTTCGCCAACAGTGCGGTCGGCCCCATCGTCACGGCGGCCCTCGCCTGCGGCGCGGTCGGCTCCGTCGACGCGACGGACTTCTCCGGCGGTGCGGTCGGCCCCATCGTCACGGCGGCCCTCACCGATGGTGAGATCGGCTCCTTCGCGCAGGCCCTCGCCCGCGGTGCGTGCGGCTCCCTCGCGCGGGTCCATGCCAAAGGTGCGGTCGGCACCTTCGAGAACCCCGCCGAAAGCTCGGTCGGCTCCCTCGAGGGCACCGAAGCCGAAAGTGCGCGCTGCACCGCGCGGCTCAAGCGGCCGGAAGGCGCCCCCGCGGCGTCCGGTGCGCCGGCCGGGAGCCTGAAAGAAGGAGCGCGGAGGGCGGGGATCACTGCTGGCCCCGTTCTTCCGCGCTCTCGACGGGCACTCCGTCCTTGACGAGGAACTTCAGCGGGCTCGGCCCCACCCGGTAGCAGAGCCACGACAGGTCATCCACGTCCCAGGCGGCGAAGTCCGCGCGCTTGCCGACCTCGATCGTTCCACGGTCGGCCTGCAGCCCGAGCACCTTGCCCGCCGCCGCCGTGAAGCCCAGAAGCGCCTCCTCGGGAGTCATGCCGAACCGGATGCAGGCCAGGTTGAGGACGAGACCGACATGCGTGATCGGTGAGGAACCGGGATTCGCATCGGTGGCCAGCGCCATGGTCACACCGGCCCGCCTCAGCGCGCTCACGGGCGGCCTGCGGTCCGCCCCCAGGGTGTAGGCCGCGCCGGGCAGGAGGACCGCGCACACATCCGCCGAAGCCATCGCTTCCACGCCCCCCCGGGACAGGTACTCCAGATGGTCGGCCGAGCGGGCGCCCACATCGGCCGCGAGCGTCCCCCCTCCCAGGTCCGAGAGCTGGTCGGCGTGCAGGCGTCCGTGCAGTCCCGACGCGATCCCGGTCTCCAGGACGCGCCGTGCCTCGTCGGCGGTGAAGGCGATGTCCTCACAGAAGACGTCGACCGCTTTCGCGTGGCCCTGTTCGAGCGCGGCGGGCAGAATTTCGCGGACTGCCATCTCGACATAGTCGCCGCGACGCCTCGTGTACTCCAGGGGGACCGCGTGGGCTGCGAGCAGCGTCGGTGAGACGTCTACCGCGAGGTGACGGGGCAATGCCGCGGCGACATCCAGCATGCGGAGTTCGGTCGCACGATCCAGGCCGTATCCCGACTTGACCTCGATCGTGGTGACGCCCCAGGCGGACAGCTCGCGTGCCCGCGATACGGCGCTCCGGGTCAGCTCCTCGGTGGAGGCCGCCCTCGTGGCCCGCACGGTCGACATGATGCCCCCGCCCGCCCGCGCGATCTGCGCGTAGGACTCACCACGAAGACGTCGGCGGAAGTCCTCCGTCCGGTCGCCCCCGTACACGATGTGCGTGTGGCAGTCGATGAGGCCCGGCGTCAGCCAGGCGCCCCCGCAGCGGATGACTTTCGCGGCCGTCTCCTTGCGGCGCCCCCCGATTTCGGCCTCGGGCCCCACCCACGCGATGCGCTCACCGGAAGACGCGACCGCGCCCCCTTCGATGATGCCGAGTGACGCATCGGTCATCGTGGCCACGTTCACGTCGACCCAGAGTCGGTCCCACCGCTGGTCTGGCATGAGGCTCCCCCGTTCGGCTCCGGACGTCCTGCACGGCGCCGGATTGTGCGCCAGATTGTTGCACGAATCCGTCCCACTCCGCAATCAGCCGTCGAGGAAGACCGTGTCATCGCCCCCAGCACGCCCCCGCGCGTTCCACTTCGACCGGATCCTGATCGGGGAGCGATGGGAACGTGATGTCCGGCTTGAGGTGGATGACGAGGGACGCATCGCTGCGGTGGAGCCGGGAGGCAGGCCGGAGGGGTGTGAGAGGGTGGTCGGATGGACCGTTCCGGGAGTCCCGAACGTCCACAGTCACTCGTTCCAGCGTGCACTCGCGGGACTGGCCGAGGGAGGCGGACCGGGTTCGTTCTGGAGTTGGCGCGACGTCATGTACGCCTTTGTCGATCGGCTGACCCCGGACGACGTGGAGGCGATCACGGCCCAGCTCCACGTGGAGATGCTCAAGTCCGGCTTCACCTGCGTCGGCGAGTTCCACTACCTGCACCACGCGCCCGGCGGAGTCCCCTACGACGATCCGGCCGAAATGAGCCGCCGCATTCTGGAGGCGGCGCGCATCTCCGGCATAGGGCTGGTTCACATGCCCGTCGCGTACGAGACGGGCGGATTCGGAGGCGAGCCCCTGAAAGGGGGTCCACGGCGCTTCGCGATGGATCTCGACGGGGTCGGACGGCTTTGCGAGTCGCTCGGGGGGCGTGCACCCGGACGGGGGATCCGGACGGGACTGGCGCTGCACAGTCTGAGGGCGGTACCGAGGGAAACGTTCGGCCGATTGGCGGAGTTTCTGGCGGGTCCGGCGAGCATGGGTGCGGGTGCGCCACCCGTGCACATCCACGTCGCCGAGCAACGGCGGGAAGTGCGGGAGTGCCTCGAGCGCCTGGGGGCACGTCCGGTCGAGTGGCTGCTGGACCGCGCGCCCGTGGACCGCCGCTGGTGTCTGGTGCACGCCACGCATGTGGATGACCACGAAGCGGAGGCCGTCGCGCGAGCGGGAGCCGTGGTCGGGCTGTGCCCCACCACCGAAGCGAATCTGGGTGACGGGCTCTTTCCGCTGGGCGCGTTCGCGGCGCGCGGCGGCCGCTTCGGAATCGGGACCGACAGTCACGTCTCGCGCAGTCCGGTCGAAGAGTTGCGTTTGCTCGACTATGGGCAGCGGCTGACCCTGCGCCGACGGTCGGTGCTTGGGGATGTGACGTCAGGGGACGGGATGGCTGGGGACGCGACGGCTCGCGAAAGTGCCCTCGCCGGCGCGGGGGGCAGGCTGCTCGCCCATGCCTGGCGCGATGGTTGCCAGGCACTGGCGTGGGATGGCGGCAGCGTGGCGATCGGCTTGCGTGCCGATCTGCTGGTGCTGGACGCGGAGCACCCCGCGCTCGTGGGCCGGACCGCCAACGGAGTGCTCGATTCGTGGTTGTTCTCGGGGACCGACAATCCCGTACGCCACGTCATGGTCGGCGGGGATTGGGTCGTGAGGGATGGGCGCCACGCCCGCGAAGAGGAAGCCCGGCGGGCGTTCGCCGAAACCGTCCGGCGGCTGCCGGAGCGACTCTAGCCAGGGCCGGGAATCGGACTGGCCATGGCTAGCCCATGGGCAGCCGGATCCCCTTTGCGCGAGCCGTCTCCACCGCCTCTTCGTAGCCCGCGTCGGCGTGTCGGGCGACGCCCAGCCCCGGGTCGTTCGTCAGCACGCGCTCGATCCGGACCCGCATCTCCGGCGTCCCGTCGGCGACGAGCACCTGCCCCGCGTGGAGCGAGTCACCGATTCCCACGCCGCCCCCGTGGTGGAACGACACCCAGCTCGCGCCGGACGCCGTGTTCAGCAGCGCGTTGAGCACGGGCCAGTCCGCCACGGCGTCCGTGCCGTCCTTCATGGCTTCGGTTTCGCGGAATGGCGAAGCGACCGAACCCGTGTCGAGGTGGTCGCGTCCGATCACGATGGGGGCGCTGATCTCACCGCTTGCGACGAGATCGTTCATGGCGACGCCGAACGCCGCCCTCCCCCCCTGCCCCAGCCAGCAGATCCGTGCGGGCAGCCCCTGGAATGCGACCTGCTCCCGTGCCATCCGGATCCAGCGGCAGAGGTGTTCGTCGGCGGGGAACATCTCCAGCACCAGGTCGTCGGTGCGGTGGATGTCGGCGGGGTCCCCGGAGAGCGCGACCCAGCGGAAGGGGCCCTTGCCCTCGCAGAAGAGCGGCCGCACGTACGCCGGCACGAAGCCCGGGTAGGCGAATGCGTCGTCGAATCCCGCCTCGCGCGCGTAGCCCCGCAGATTGTTGCCGTAGTCGACGGCCACCGCACCGCGCCTAGCCATGTCCACGATCGCTTCGCAGTGCCTGCGGATCGACGCCATGGAGTGCAAGCGATATTCGGTTCGATCACGTTCCCGCAAGACGGATGCCTCATCGATCGAGAAACCGCAAGGCACATAGCCGTCCACCGGGTCGTGCGCCGACGTCTGGTCGGTGACGATGTCCGGGGTCACCCCGCGCCGCACAAACTCCGGGAGGACATCGGCACAGTTCCCGACCAGCCCCACCGAGAGCGCCTCGCCCGCCCCGGCCGCCCCCAGCACCCACGCGAGCGCCTCGTCGGGATCATCGGTCATGCGGTCGCAGTAGCGCGTCTCGATCCGCCGCCGGATCCGGTCGGCGTCGACCTCCACGACCAGGACGGCCGCGCCGTTCATGGTCCCCGCGAGGGGCTGCGCGCCGCCCATTCCGCCCATCCCTCCGGTCAGGATCCAGCGCCCCGCAAGCGACCCCCCGAAGTGGGTCCGGGCCATGGCGCCGAAGGTCTCGTAGGTGCCCTGCAGGATCCCCTGGGTGCCGATGTAGATCCACGAGCCGGCGGTCATCTGCCCGTACATCATCAAGCCCCGGCGCTCCAGTTCGTGGAAGTGTTCCCACGTCGCCCAGCGCCCCACCAGGTTCGAGTTGGCGATGAGCACGCGCGGCGCATGGCGGTGGGTGCGGAAGACGCCGACGGGCTTGCCGGACTGCACCAGCAGCGTCTCGTCGCCTTCCAGCGACTCCAGCGCCGCGACGATCGCGTCGAAGGCGGCCCAGTTGCGGGCGGCCCTGCCGGTGCCCCCGTAGACCACCAGATCGTCCGGCTTCTCGGCGACCTCCGGATCGAGGTTGTTCATCAGCATCCGGAGGGCGGCCTCCCGGGTCCACCCCTTGCAGCGGAGTGTGGTGCCCCGGGGCGCGCGGATGGCCGGACGCATTGTAATGTCTGCATTACGTAATGTCATGTTCTCTTTACTCTTCCAGGCGGCTCCCCGGCCAGCGCCCCCGATCTGACCAGCTCCACCAGTGCCGCGATGTCTTCGCTCAGCACCCTGTCCTCGACCAGCGGCGCCACCCTGTCCCTCACCGCGCTCACGGCCGTCTCCACCCCCGCACCCGCCCGCAGCGGACGGTGGAATTCGACGGCCTGAACCGCACACAGCAACTCTACCGCCAGCACCGTCTCGAGCAGCGACACGCTCCGCCGGACCTTTCGCGCCGCCGCCATTCCCATGGACACGTGATCCTCCTGCGCCGCGCTCGTCGAAACCGAGTCGACACTCGCCGGAGCCGCAAGGACGCGCATCTCGGCCAGCGCATCGGCAGCCACGACCTGCACGATCATCAACCCGGACCGGACCCCCGGCTCGGAGGTCAGGAACGCGGGCAGACCGGACAGATCGGGATTGAGAAGGCGGTCGATTCGCCGCTCGGAGATCGACGCGATGTCGGCCGCCGCGATCGCGACGAGATCGAGGCACTGGGCAACCACCTGCGCGTGGAAGTTGCCGCCGCTGAGCACGCGCGCATCGCCGGGCCCGTCCCCGCCCGCAAGCACCAGCGGGTTGTCGGTGGTCGAGTTCGCCTCGGTCGTGAGAATGCGCCCTGCGTACCCGTGCGCCTCCCGCGCCGCGCCGTGCACCTGCGGCATGCAGCGCACCGAATAGGCATCCTGCACGCGCGGGTCCCCCACCCTGTGCGACTCGCGAATCTCCGACCCTTCCAGCAGCGCCCGGAGCCGCCGCGCACTGGCGATCTGCCCCGGATGCGGACGGGCGGCGTGGATCTCGGCCCGGAAGGCGTTGGGCGTCCCCCTCAGCCCCTCGAGCGTAGCCGCGCCCGCAACGTCCGCCGTGTCGAGGGTGCGTCCGAAGCGTTGGAGAACAAGCGCGCCGATCCCCGTGACGGCCTGCGTCCCGTTGACGAGCGCCAGGCCCTCCTTCTCGGCGAGTCGGATGGGCGGGATCCCCGCCCGGCGGAGCACCTCCGACGTGGCCCCCTCCTCGCCATCGGCCTCGCCCCTGGCGCGTATACACCACAGACGCGG
>VXQO01000002.1 GCA_009838975.1 Gemmatimonadota bacterium
GTGGGAAGGGGCTGGCGGGGTTTCCGTCGGGGTGCCCGTCCCTGGCCGCCGCGCTGCGGGGGTGAACCAGGCTCGAAGCTCCTGCGGCGCCGAGGACCGCGGTGGTTCCGGCATTCCTGAGGAAGTGTCTGCGGCTGAAGCGTTCCCGTCGGTGCATGGCGCTCTGTTCCTCTGCTAGAAGCCCTGATGTTTCCGTCAGAATGGGGAGCGCGGAGCGGGGGCGCAAGTTGGTCCGGCGCGCGGCGCTACGGGGCTGCGGGGACCGGGTCGCGGCCGCAGTTGTGTCATTCGGCGGAATATGTCTATGTTCCGTCGCCGTTTTGACCACCCATGTCGCATATTCGCGTTACGGAGGTAGGACTCTTGCGGGATCTGGAAGTCTGGGAGTGTGCAAACTCCGATTGTGACCACCATCGACCGATCATCTGTGCATCCGGGGTTCGAGGCGCCCCACCCCGCTGCATCCTCTGCACCCGTCCTCTGCAGCGGCGACCGGAGACCGAGGTCACCGCATCGGCTCGTCCTCGGTAACCTTCTCCGGCGGGGCGTTGGGACAACGCATCGTGGTGCATGAGGGAGTTGAAGAGGAGCGCGTAGGACCCGTGCGTGTGTGAAAGTCCGGCGCGGCGGAGAAATGGTATCATTATGATGTCATAGTGACATCATTCATTTACCCGTTCCAGCCGCCAGACATCCACGTGGTCCAGATCGAGCTCGTCCTGACGGATCGTGGCGAGGTATTCTCCGCGGAAGACCGGGACGGTGCGATCCTTGTGCGGAACCGCAGGCACGCTGCCGAGCAGCCGGCCCTCGGTGTCGAAGAACTCCCAGCGGTTGCCGGCGCTGCGGATCACTTCGACCCACAGGTTCCCGTCGGGAGCCACGAAGATCTGCTGGATGAATGACTGGCGATCCGGCCGCGTGAAGCCGCGGCGGTCGCAATCAGCATCGCTCGTCTCTCTGCGGAACTCGTCGAAATCCACGTTGCCGGCGGCCCATTCCTCGTCCGGGATGGGTTCTTCGGGCAGTGCGCGCCGGATGACTCGAAGGGTGTCCCCGTCCGGCTCTGTCACCGCAATCCGGTAGTCGTATCCCCACGCGGCGTATATGATTCCGCCGGAACCCGGATGCTGCACGAACCGCGTCCCGAACGGGTGTTCGAAGAAGCTGATGATGCCCCCTCCCCACTGGCAGATTATCGGAGTGCCGCCGCCGGGGAGCTCCTCCGGCTCGACTGTCAGGCGGGGTATTGTGTCGCCCGTGTCGCCGCCGCCGTCGTGACCTACCCAGTGCGATCCCCTTTCCGGTCCGTAGGCGAAGCGAAAGACCTCGTTCGCGCCGACAGGGTACAGTCGAATGTCGGCAGGCGAGCCGCTAAGCCCCGCCACGGTCCGCCTCTGTCCCAGCCACTCGCCCTGGGCAGTGAATCCCCCCAGGCGGCCCAGATGCGGGTCAAAGGTGAGCAGCCTGTCGCCCACCCAGGCCAGTGAATACAGGCTTCTGAACTCGCCAGGCCCTTCGCCCTCCCGCCCGAAGGTGCGTTGGTGCACACCGTCCAGACCGAACACCCGCACTTCGTGGTTTCGGGTATCGGCGACGAACACGTTCCCGTCCGGGCCCAACGCAACCGCCGTGACCCATCCGAATTCCTCCGGACCCCCTTCATCCGTGAGCGTCTTCGGCCCGATGGAGACAACGGGCGCGAGCCGCCACTCGGGAGGGGTGCCGGTGTTGCTGACGTGCACCACGCCGCCGACGGTGTCGAAGGTGGTGGTGAGGTTGCCGGCCTGCGAGCCGGGGTGTTGTTGGCCGCAGGCGGCTGGCAATGCACACGCGAGCAGTGCAAGCCGGATCCGGAACCACTTCATCGCCATCATGCCGGATCGAACTCGGGGGTCAGCACCAGGATGAGCACAGGCTCCTCGGCGGAGGTGCGGGTCGACCCCAACACGACCGTCTGACCATCGCGGATGGTGACCGAAGCCTCGAGATACACTTCCACGGGGTCTCTCCTTGCGTTTTCCCTGATGCTCCAGGGGACGATACTGGTGAGTGTCACTTCGACACGGATCGTCGGTGAGGAGGGGGACGACCTGACATCCACGCCCAGTTCCCATGGTATCTCCGAGTCCCCCACGACGATTCTCTGGGTTCCGGAGCCCTCCCAGCGACCAGTCACGGACCATTCCAGGACAGTGTTCACAACCGGCGTGGACACGAGCCGATATCCCCGGAAGTTGAAGAGCTTCCTCAACTCGTCGACCACGTCGGCGATCTCGGGGTCCTGCTCCGTGAAGCCATCCGCCTGGACAAGGTAGAAGCGGAACCGCACGGGTTGGAAGTCCTTTGCGGTTTCTTCCTGGGCACTGGCGACGCCTGCCAGCGGTCCCAGGAGAAGTGGCAGCATGAACACGGCCGGAACGGTGTTGCACACTCTCGCAATCATCAGTCGCTCTCCTTCGGGTTGAGCAGCCATACCACGGCGATGTCGGGATCGGAAGTAGGAAAGACGACGAAGGGCTTGTCTGCCTCGACATCCAACTCCGCCATCATGTTTGTAGTCGGCGGCGCGCCTGCGGAAGATTCGAGTCCTCCGCTCTGGTCGGTTCCCTGGCCGCGCACGAGGATCAGCGCGGCAACCGCGGCCGCAGCTGCCAATGGCGCCAAGGTCCACCTCTTCCACGCAGGCCGACGAAGCGCGGGAGCGCCGAGCCCCTTCACCAGCGTGGGAATGCGTTCACTTGCCCGAACCGCCATCTCCTCGAGCAGGGCGTTCATGTTGCGCATGTCGCGGGCGATCCGCCTCGCGGCCTCGCGCTCGCCGGCATCCAGGCTTTCGTTCGCGTCCAGATCCCCCTCCAGGATCCCGTCCGGCCAATCGTCGCGATGATCCATCATCCCCCCCTGTTCCCGTATCCGTGCGCCAGCATCTCCCTGCGCATCCTGCGCCGCGCTCGCAGCAGGTGCACCCGCAGCGTGTTCGGCTTCATCTCCAGCAGGTCGGCTGCTTCCTTCGGCTGCAATCCCTGCAGGTCCACCAGATCGAAGACTTCCCGTTGCCGCATCGGCAGCTCCCCCAGAAGGGTCCGAATCAGTCGCAGCGTTCTTTTCATCTCGATCCTGTCCAGCGGATCCTCGAGCCGATGCGTCTCCGTCCGGGACAGGCGCCCCAGTCTGTCGGCCAGCTTCAGGTCCCGCTTTCTCCTGTGCTGGTGATCGAGGCTGGCGTTTCTCGTGATCCGGTAGACCCAGCTCGTCACCCTGGAGCGGCCGTCGAAGCGGTGCATCGACCTCATCATTTTCGTCAATACGACCTGCGCGACGTCCTCCGCATCGTCGGGGTCGCCGGTCATGACCAGCGCCCACCGGCAGATGAGGGGACGGAGAGCACCCGCCAGACTTCCGAGCGCCTCGCGTTCTCCCTTCCCGGCCCTGACGGCCAACTCCAGGATCTCTTGGTCGGAGAGCATGGCGCTCGCGGTCCTGGTTGCTCTTCGCTTGTGGTTTTCGTGGAGTGAGACGCCGCCGGCGGGACCGGCGTTTACCTGTCCGGCAGGACGATCACTGCGGGTTCCGGTCCAGCGGCCACAGTTGTACGCGCTCCACGCCGAGTTCGTCCGTGGTGGTACCGAGAATGTAGTCTGCGCCGATTTCGAACAAATCGAGGTCCGGCGGTGTGTCCACGAATCCCTGAACGCGCCCGTCCGCGGCGAAGACGGTCCAGATGTTCTCGTCCTGTTCGGGGGGCCTGTATTCCTGCACCCAGAGGTACCCCATTGGATCGGAATGCACCGCGGAGAACGCCGGGAAGAACTCGACCAGCGTCATGCCTTCGAAAAGTGCGCGCAGGCGTGCCTGTTCGTCCTCCGACCTCTGCCCATAGGCGCCCGTGAACCAGGCGTCCAGTTCGGCCTGCGTCGGAACCCGCAGTTCGTGGTCGCGGCGGACGATCCTCATCAGGATGCCGTCGCTGTCGTAAGCCCGGATCTCGTAGGTGTCGTTCGCGGCAACTACGGCCAGGTCGCCCCAGACGGTCGCGAGGACCGACCTGCCGAACGGATGGGGGCGCCCACTCGGACTGTCCGGCGAGAAGTACCACTCCTCGCCGGGCTGCGCGCCCAGGGAAGCATGGATGTCACCGGCGGGCGTGACCAGGGCGAACTCGGCTTCCAGTCGCCGCAGGGTCGAGCCGTCCGCCCCGAATCGCAGTCCGGCCGGAAGAGCGGGCTTGGCGAGAATGCCGCCGCCCGGCATCCGCCCGAGGAACGAGAAGCGCCCCTCGCCCAGCGTGGCGGTGCGGCCGGGGTTGCCGTCAGCGTCGAAGACCGCGACCCGGCCGCGCCACCACTCGGCGGCCACGATCGAGTCGCCCGGCCACTCGGTGACCGCCTCCGGATCCCACTGCGCGAACTCTCCAGGCCCCTCGCCGATCCCTCCCCAACTCGCGAGGTGGCCACCGCTCGCCGAGAACAACCGGATTTCCCCGGTTCCGCCGTTGGCCACCGCGATCCGTCCATCGGCAAGCCGCGCGGCATCCTCGATCGCGTACAGCTGGTACACCTCGGCCCCCGCCAGCGCACCGATGGACACGGCCGGCGCCTCGCCGACCCGCCAGCCGAGCCGCGACCCCGTCGCGGGCCTCGCGTTCTCGACGATCGTAACCCCCGCGCTGTCCCGAACCTCCGACCGCAGCTGTGGCTCCGTGTCGCTGCCCGCGCCGCAAGCGGCGAAAGACAACGCAAGCACTCCGGCCAACACGATTCGCAAAGCTCTCATCAGGTCCTCGTTTCCATTGGCCCCGGGGGCGGCCACCATGGCGTCATGGGCTGGTCGGCGCGTACGTTGCCACCAGCCCCGGCACGCTGGATCCCGGGATCCGGCAGTTCTCCTCAGCAGTCTACCAAGGAAGTCTGCCATGAGATGTTCGACCCCCTTTGGACACACCGTCACCGCCTTCCTGTTGCTTAACTGCGCCGCCGCCCTGCGGACCGTTACACCCGCTCCCGCATCGGCCCAGGCCACGCCGCACCTGATCGACTATCCGATGGTCGTGGAATACGACGTTCACATAGCCATGCGGGACGGGGTCTCGCTCTCGGTGGACGTGTACCGGCCAGCGGAAGCGGGCGAGCGGCCAGCCGTGTTCACCCTCACGCCCTACAACAACAACAGCGACGGCACCCTCGACGAGGCCTGGGGGTTCGTCGAGCGCGGATATGCCTACGTGACGGCCGACGTGCGGGGGCGCTACGACTCGGAGGGCGCATTCAACGCGTGGTACGACGACTCGGAGGACGGCAGCGACATCATCGACTGGATCGCGTCGCAGGCATGGTCGGATGGGCGGGTGGCGACATCGGGCGGCTCGTACAGCGGGATGAACCAGTGGCTGATTGCGAAGCAGAACAATCCGCACCACGTGGCGATCCTGGGGTACGTGGCGCCGAAGGACAGCTTCCGCGACCTGGTGCGGTGGAACGGGGTGCCCAAGCTCGACCTGATCTACACCTGGATGATGGGGATGGACGGGCGGGTGAATCAGTCGCGGACCGGGTGGAACTGGAGCCGGGCGATGCGCGGGCTTCCGCTCCACACGCTCGACGAGGTGGTGGGCCGCGACATGCCCGTGTGGCGCGCGTGGATGGAGAACGACACCGAGAGTGCGTGGTGGGGCCCGATCTCGATGCACGACTCGTACGCGGACTTCGACATCCCGTCGTTCAACGTGACCGGGTGGTTCGACGGGCAGGTCCAGGGGACGTCCAGGCACTTCGCGAGCGCGGTCAAAACGGGCGATCCCGGCGACCACATGCTGATCATCGGGCCCTGGCTGCACGGGGTGAACCGCAACCGCACGATCGGGCTACGCGACTACGGGCCCGACGCGATCATCGACCTCGACGCGGTGCGCGACGCGTGGCTCGATCACCGGGTGCTCGGCGCTCCGGATCCGGCGCTGCCGAAGGTGCTGTACTTCCTGCCGGTCGCCAACGAGTGGCGCGAGGCGGACGGCTGGCCGATCCCGGAGACGCGCTTCACGGAGTTCTACCTGGCGAGCGGGGGCAACGCAAACACGCTCTTCGGCGACGGCGAGCTGGCGTCCGCAGCGCCTTCGGCCACCGGGTCGGACGCGTTTACCTACGATCCGGCGAATCCCGTACCGACCGTGAGCAGTCGCACCTCGGGTGCGCGGGGCGGGATCGCGCAGGGATCGGTGGACAATCGCGCGGTCGAGACGCGGGACGACGTGCTCGTCTACACCGGACCCGTCCTCGACGAGCCGCTGGAGATCACCGGGCCGATCCGCGCCACGATCCACATGTCCACAGACGCGCCCGACACCGACATAACCGTGAAGCTGCTCGACGTGTATCCCGACGGGCGGGCGCTCAACCTGAGCCACGGGATCGCGCGCGCCAGCTTTCGCGACGGGTACGACCGCCGGGCTGCGCTCGACCCGGGCGCGGTCTACGCCATCGACGTGGAGATGTTCCCGGGAGCGAACCTGTTCGAAGCGGGGCACCGCATTCGGGTCGAGGTGTCGAGCAGCAACTTCCCGAACTTCGCCCGCAACCTGAACACGGGAAAAAGCTCGGACACCACCGCCGAGATGCGGGTCGCGAACACGCGCGTGCACCACTCGGATCAACATCCGTCGCACATCGTGCTGCCGGTGATTCCGGCGGGCGCAACGCGGCCGTGGCGGTGAGGGTCGACCCGGGTCTCGCGGCAGAGGCCCGCCAGCTGCACGACACCCTGCTCGTCGTCAACGGGCTCGACGCTTCGGAGCTGCGGAGCGAGCTGATCCCCAACCTTCGGGCCGGCGGCGTCACCGCCAACCTGGTGACCGGGCTGCGGGACGGGGTGCGTCCGCTGACCACGGTGGCCTCGCCCCACCTGCACTTCCTCCGGGACCACGCGGACACGCTGGTCCATGCCACGACCGTCGCCGACATCCGGCGCGCGAGGCGTGAGGGCAGGACTGCGATCGTCCTGGGCTGGCAGCGCTCGGACTATGTCGGCGAGGATGTGAACCGGCTCCTCGGTTTCCACCGCCTGGGGCTGCGCAGCGCCGGCCTGGTCTACAACGTCGGGAACTACGTCGGCTCTGGATGCGTCGACCCGGAGCACGGCGGGCTGAGCCACCTGGGCGTCGAGGTCGTGCGCGAGTTGCAGCGGCTTCGGATCGTGGTCGACATCGGCGGCCACTGCAGCGAGGCCACTTCTTTCGACGCGCTCGAGTTCACGACCGGAACGGTGGTTTGCAGCCACACGAACCCCCGCGCGCTGCGGCCGGGCAACCCGCGCACCATGACCGACGGACTGATGCGGGCGATCGCCGACCGGGGCGGCGTGATCGGGATCACCGCTTTCAACTTCTTCCTGGTGCCGTTTGGTCTCGCGACGATCGACGACTTCCTCGACCACGTGGAGTACGTGGTTGACCTGGTCGGGCCGAAACATGTCGGGATCGGCCTCGACCAGATCATCGGGCGTGTGGTCATGGGGCCCGTCGACCCGCGCCCCTTCCCGCCCGAGGCCTATCCGCCCCGCTACGAGGACTGGATCTACCCGGACGAGCTGACCGACTTTTCCGGCGTCCCCCTGATCACTGCAGGGCTGCTGGAACGCGGCCACGGCGACGACGACATCGCCGACATCATGGGCCTCAACTGGCTGCGCGTCTGGGAAGAGGTCTGGGGAGCGTGACATGACGATCTCGCGGCGCGCGTTCCTGGAGCTGAGCGGATCCGGCACGCTGGCGTCAGCGTTGGGGGTGTCCGCTTGCGGTCCGGATGCAGTGGCGCAGGTGGGCGGAGCTGGCGGCGACGGCGTGGTCGACGTCCAGGGAGCGGCTCCGGTGATCGATGCGTCCGTGCCGTCAGGGTCACCCGATCGCGGCGGCGACGCCGTTGGCGCACACCTCGCTTCCGTCGCGGCTGCCGGAGTGTCCTGCGCATTCGTGCCGGTCGCGACGGTGGAGCACTTCGACGCGGCGCTGCGGAACCTGCTGGCGCTGTACGCGATGGCGGCCGAGGCCGACTGGGACCTCGTGCGGGCCACGTCACAGCTGTCTGCGCCGCCCCCCGGCGGTGTCCCTCCGGATGAGAACAACCGCCTGGGCGTTGTGCCGACCTTCCAGGGCCTTCAGATGGTCGAACAGGACATCGGGCTGATCCGCGGCTTCCGCGAACTGGGCGTCGGGGTGATGGCGATCACGCACAACTGGAAGAACTGGAACGGTGACGGGTGTCTCGAGCGCACGGACCTGCCGCTCACCGGGCTCGGGCGCCTGGCGGTGCGTGAGATGAACGCCGCCGGGGTGCTCATCGACCTGAGCCGCGCAGGGGTGCGCACGAGCCTGAGCGCCATCGACGAGTCGGGTGCCCCGGTCGTGTTCACGCATTCGAACGCCCGGGCCGTGCACGACCACCCCGCCAACCTGACCGCCGAGCAGATCGACGCCTGCGCGCGGCGCGGCGCTGTGATCGCCCTGAGCGCCTTCCCCGCGCTGGTCTCCGGCCGCCCGCAGCCGCGGCTGGACGACTTCCTGGCGCACCTCGACCACCTCCTCGACCGGGTCGGACCGGACCACCTCGGGCTCGGCCTCGACTTCGACGACCGGGGGCGGAAGCGCTATGCACACGACCCGTTTCCCGATCCGCCGTATGCGTTCCCGCAGGGCTTGTCCGCGCCCGCCGATCTCGACAATGTCCGAGAGGCGCTGGAGGATCGCGGTCTGAGTGCCTCCGAACGCGAACGGCTGCTCGGCGGCAACCTCGCGCGCGTGCTGAGCGAAGCCTGGGAGGGGTGAAGACTCCACGGCCGTGATCCTGTGGCCGCGACCGGTGTACAAGGGAGTGTGTGACGGAAGTCCCTGACGCTCCAGGCAGGTGTCATGAAGAAGGTTTGGCTGCTGTTCCTGTCGCTTCTGCTCGCGCTTCCGGGGTGCGAGAGGCGACCCGCGCCGGACGAGGAGGCCGTGGTGCTTGTCCACGGCCTCGGGCGTTCGCGGGCATCGATGGCGGTGCTGGCCCAACGGCTGGAGTGGGCCGGGTATGGGGTGGTCACTGTGGGCTACAGGTCACTCCGGACCGCGTTCCCCGAACAGGTGGCGACGGTCAGGTCCGTGGTCGAGCGGTGCTGCGCCGAGTCGCCCCGGATCCACTTCGTGGGGCACTCGCTGGGCGGGCTCGTCATCCGCGGATACCTCGCCGAGTCGCCCCCGGAGCAACTCGGCCGGGCGGTGCTGCTGGCGCCGCCGAGCCAGGGCAGCCTCTTCGTGGACTGGCTCGAAGAGATTCCGGCCGCGACGGAAGTGCTTGGACCGGTCGGCAGTGAGTTGGGCACCGACAGCACGGATATCCCGGCGACGCTGCCCCCGCCCGACTACGAAGTGGGCATCATCGCCGGCAACCGCAGCATCCAGCCCATCGGCCACCTGGCGATCCCCGGTCCGGACGACGGCGTCGTGAGCGTTGAGCAGACCCGGATCGAGGGCGTGCCGGTGATCGTGCTGCCGCGCTCACACGCCTTCATCATGAGCAGCCGCTACACGGCTCAGGCCGTGATCAGGTTCCTGAGGACGGGAGAGTTCGGGAGTATCACGGAATGGCCGTGGTAGGGCCGATTCCGACCTGAGAGTCTAGTCGACGGTCGGATCGAAGGGCCCTCCCCGCAGGTCACCCGCCGGCCTCCCGCCACTCGGCCAGCAGTCCCGCCTCGATGTCGCGGCTGAGCCCGGTGCGCAGCTGGTACTCACCGTCCACGTCGCGGCTCCTGTGCCAGTCCAGCGTGTCCTTCGCGATCACCGCCAATGGGCGGAAGGTGAGGCCGGCCGCGATCGCGCGGCTGCTGTCGATCCGCCCGTAGTTGAGGTATCGGCCGCGCGGAGGCTGCCAGAAGGGAAGCTGCTGCTGCGGCATCTGGCCCCGATCGGCCAGGAAGTCCCAGTCCACCCAGGTGAACGACAGGGGCGTGGAAGTGATCGCCCGGATCCCGTAAACGAGTTCGGCGGCGGACAGCGGGGCGCCGGGACCCGTGCTGTTGAAGATGCCCGCGGTCTGCTGCTCGAGCAGGTGGATGTAGAACTCCGACAGGTCGCGCACGTCGACGAACTGCACCGGGTCGGTGGGGTCGCCCTGCACCAGAACCTCGCCGCCGGCGTCGATCCGGTCCGGCCAATACGTGAAGCGGTCGCTGCGGTCGCCGGGACCCACGATGACCGGAGGCCGCACGATCAGCGTGCGCGCACCGAATCCCTCTTCGACCTTGCGCTCGGCGAGGACCTTGGCGGGACCGTATGCGGTCCATTCGCTTTCGGGGAGGTCCCGTGGGCCGATCGGGGCGTCCTCGTCCATGACGTCCGCGGTGAAGTCGGTGTAGACCGCGCGCGTCGAGGTGAAGAGGTACTGTTCGGTGGCGTCCCTGAGGAGGTCCACCGAGAGCCCGACCTGGTGCGGCGTGTACCCCGAGTTGTCGAGGACGGCGTCCCAGCGCCGCCCCCCCAGCGCGGTGAGATCGCTGTTGCGGTCGCCGACGAGCTTCTCCACCTCGGGAAAGAGGTGGGTGTTGGTGCGGCCACGGTTGAACAGGGTGATCCGGTGGCCGCGCGCGAGCGCGTGGCGCACGACGTGGGGGCCGATGAAGCCGGTGCCGCCCAGGATGAGGATGCTCATGCCCTGCTGGCGGGGCGGACGGGGTCGGCCCACGCGATCGTCGGGACCGGGTCGGGCCGCCGCCAGCCGTGGGGACCCGAGGCCAAGTGCCGCGGCGCCCGCAGCGATGCCGGCCTGCCCCATGAACTCGCGCCGTGTAGCCATTCGTGGTTGCTCCTTGTCGGTTCGCTTTGCCGTAGTGCCTTCGTCGGGCTCCCACACAATACCTCCGTCAGCCGGTGTTGCATACCTGTGCTGTCGGGTGAACCGGCCGGTCGTTATTGATTGAAGCCAAACCACGCCTTGCCGCAGACCCTCGATTCCGGAGACCAACGTGGACCGCATCGAACGCCGTCGTCCCTTCCCGAGCCTCTCGCTGACTGCCGCTGGCGCCGTGCTGGCCAGCCTTCTCCTCGCGACCGTCCTGCCCGGACGCTTGCATGCTCAAGACGCCCCGGCCGATCCAATGGCGAGGGCCACGGCCGCGCTCGAATTCCGCACCGTCGGGCCCACGATCATGGGCGGGCGGGTCGCGGATCTGGCGGTGGTCGAGTCGGACCCGCGGATCTTCTATGTCGGCGTCGCGACGGGTGGCGTGTGGAAGACCGAGAACGCCGGGATCACCTTCACGCACGTCTTTCGCGACGAGGCGACCGCTTCGGTCGGCGACGTGACCGTGGCGCCGTCGAACCCGAACGTCGTGTGGGTGGGGACCGGAGAGCCCAACAACCGGCAGAGTTCGCCCTGGGGCAACGGGGTGTACCGCTCGACCGACGCCGGGCGGACGTGGACGCACCTGGGGCTCGAGAACACGCACCACATCGCGCGCATCCAGGTGCATCCGCGAGATCCGGACGTGGCGTACGTGGCGGCGGTCGGTCATCTCTGGGGCCCCAACCCGGAGCGTGGCGTGTATCGCACCACCGACGGGGGGCAGACGTGGGAGCGCGTGCTTTTCGTCGACGACGACACGGGGGCGACCGAGCTGGTCATGGACCCCGGCGATCCGCGGACGCTCTTCGCAGCCACCTATCAGCGGCGGCGGCGGGCCTGGGGGTTCAACGGGGGCGGACCAGGCAGCGGGATCCATCGCACGACCGATGGCGGCGACACGTGGACGGAGCTGACCGAGGGGCTGCCGGAGGGCGACAGGGGACGGATCGGGCTGGACATCTACCGCGGTGACGGCAACCTCGTGTTCGCGCTCGTCGAAGCGGATGCGCGCGCGCCCGGCCAGGGATTCGGCGGCGTTGCCGGGGCCGACGCGCAGAACGGTGTCTACCGCTCCACCGACCGCGGCGAGACCTGGGAGCAGATCAGCACCACCAACAATCGCCCCATGTACTACAGCCAGATCCGCGTCGACCCCAACGATCCCGAGCGGATCTACCTGGGCGGCGCCAACCTCTATCGCTCGTCGGACGGCGGCCGCAACTTCACCCCCGACGCGGCGGCTGAAGTGCACCTCGACCACCACGCGCTCTGGATCAATCCCGCGGACTCGGACCACCTGATCCTCGCCGGAGACGGCGGCGTCTCGATCAGCTGGGACCGCTCCGACAACTGGTATCAGCTCCGCAACCTGCCGCTCGGCCAGTTCTACGAGATCGGCGTGGACATGCGCGATCCCTATCACGTGTGCGGCGGCCTGCAGGACAACGGCTCCTGGTGCGCGCCCTCCAACACCCTGTCGAACCAGGGGATCCGCACGCGCGACTGGTACAATGTGGGCTCGGGCGACGGCTTCTTCACCGTCATGCACCCCACGAACCCGGAACTGATGTTTGCGGAGTCTCAGGGGGGTAACCTGACGCGCGTCCATCTCCCCACGGGAGAGCGCTCACGCATCCGCCCCCTGCCCCGCCCGACCGTGGAGGATGACGACCGCAGTCTGCGCTGGAACTGGGACACGCCCATGCTCCTGTCGGCGCACGACGACGAAGTCGTGTATGCGGGCTCGAACATCCTCTTCCGCTCGCCGGACCTTGGCCAGAGCTGGGAGGAGATCAGCGGCGACCTGACGTACGCGATCGACCGCGACACCCTGGAACTCATGGGCGTCGCGGGCGGCGAGCCCCAGATGTCGCGCAACGACGGCCAGTCCAACTACGGCAACCTGACCGCGATAGCGGAATCCCCTCTCGACGCCGCGGTGCTTTACACCGGAAGCGACGACGGCCGGCTGCACGTCACGCGGGACGGAGGCGGCAGCTGGACCGACATCACCGGGAACGTTCCCGGTCTGCCATCGTACACGTACGTCACGCGCATCGTCGCCTCTCGCAGCGCGGTCGGCGAGGTGTTCGCCGCCTTCGACGGTCACCGCAGCGCCGACTTCGAGCCGTATGTCTACCTGAGCACCGACTTCGGTGCGAGCTGGTCGCGGATCACCGACGGGCTCCCCGCCACCTCCATGAACGCGCTCGCGCAGCACCCCCGCGCCCACAACCTGCTCTTCGCGGGGAGCGAGGTGGGCGTACACTTCTCGATCGACAGGGGCGCGAGCTGGCACGACCTGGACAACGGCCTCCCGACCGTGCCCGTCGACGACATCGTCGTGCACCCGCGCGACAACGACCTCGTGGTCGGCACGCACGGGCTCGGCATTTGGATCATGGACGACATCGCTCCGCTCGAACACCTGAGCGCCGCCGTGATGGCCTCGGCCGCCCACCTCTACCCGGTGCGCCGCGCCACCTCATACAACCTCTACACGCCGCAGGGATGGACCCCCGGCATCTACGCCGCCCCCAACCCACCCGCCGGCGCCCGCATCCGCTACCACCTCGGCGCGGCCACCGACAGCGTGACGATCACGGTGAGCGACGGCGGCGGCGCGGTCGTGCGGGAACTTGACGGCACCGGCGATGCCGGCCTCAACGAGGTGATCTGGGACCTGCGGCTGGCGGCCGACGGCGCGGACGGCGAGGCGATGGGCCCGGGCCCGCGCGTCCTGCCCGGCAGCTATACCGTGGCGCTGTCTGCGGGCGATGCCACGATGGAGGTGCACGTCGAGGTGCGCCTCGACCCCCGGACCGACATCTCACGCGGCGACCTCATCGCACGCCACGCGGCGATGATGGACTCGTACCGGCTGTCGGGCGCGGTGAGCGACGCACGGGAGCGAATGGGCGACATGCGCGAACAGCTGGGCCAGATCGACGAGCGCGTCGCGGCCGCCGCCGAGGCACCCGAGGAGCTGACCAAAGAGATCGACGCCTTCCGCGAGGATCTGGAAGCCGTGCAGGATGACATCGGCGGCGGGGGCGGGTTCGGCG
>VXQO01000037.1 GCA_009838975.1 Gemmatimonadota bacterium
CCCCCTCCCTATTTTTTTTTTCACGCATCTACGAGATATCGCGCTCTCTCCCTGTCTCGTGGGGTCGTATATTTTTATACGTCACTGTCGCGCGGCCGCGCGAGGGGCGGGTGGGGCTAGCGATTCGGAAGGCGAGCGGCATCAGTGACTCCGAGGACCCACGTCACGGGCGGGTCGGTCTGGTGAGCAACGAAGAAGTCGTCGGGCTGCTGTTGCAGCGCCGGGAGAAGATACATCTGCGTGGTGGGGAACAGCGCGTCGATCAGGACGAGATCGGTTTCGTGGACCACGCCCAGCACCGAATCGGCGTTGGTGCTGTAGGGGTAGAGCCTGACCCTCCGGTCGGCGACGGCGTTGAACAGTCTCGGCTTGCGCACCGTCACCACGGCGTCCCGCGGCGTGTTTTCCTCGATCCAGCGGGCCGCCTCGAAGAAGTTCCGCCAGGCGGACGCGTAGCCGGCGTAACGATCGCCCGCGTTGTAGCCGGCGATCATCTCCAGATTCCCGGGGATCCTGGCGGCGTGGGCGCCCAGAGCGAGCGCCGCGAGCAGGCCCATGGCGAAGGCGGGCAGGTGGCGAGCCCGCGCGGTCAAGCCGGCGCCTCGGCCGCCAAGCCTCGCAACACGCTTGCCGAGCGCGCGCGCCCCGTCGGCGCCGTTGACCAGTACGAGTGGGATAAGCGGCACCAGGTAGCGGACATCGTTCACGCTCGTCTGGAAGAGCATGATCGCGGCGCAGGTCAGGATCAGATACAGGCCCGCGGCGTTCGGCCGGCCGCGCAACCCCCTGACCAGACCGACAAGCGCCATCAGGCATACCGCGACCGCGATTGAAACGACGAGCAGGTTGTCGGACCAGCCGCTGTCCGAGCCGACGAGCGTCCGCGGCAGTTCGCGGGTGGCGTAGAGCCAGCCATTCGTGAAGAAGCGCCCGACCATGCCCGCGAAATCCAGCTGCCCGGCTTCCGGCGCATACACGTTCTCAAGCAGAAACTCCTCCAGGTACGGCGTGGTCGACCCCGTCACCAGCTGGTTCCGCACCAGCCAGGGAATGGTCAGGCCCGCGCCGACAACCCCGTGGACCACGAACTTCCGCCATTCCCGGCGCAGGAGATAGGACAGGGATGCTCCGGCGAGGAGCAACGCACCGATCGACCGCATGTAGAAGCCCGCTATGGACGCGGCGAGCGCCAGCCAGAAGGTCGCGCCGATGCCGTCCGTCTCTTCGTCCTCACGCAGAAGCCACAGCGCTGCCAGGGTGAAGAACAGGAACGGGGCCTCGCTGAGCATCCAGCGCGAATAGTCGATGACGCCGGGACTGACCGCGAACGCGAGGGCGAGGCACAGCCAGGGGACGGGGTCCCGCCCGCGCCTGGCATACACGCAGAACACCAGCACCGCCCCCGCGGTGAAGGCCATCGACAGCAGCTTGAGCACCACGAAATTGCGTCCGAAGGCCGCCACCAGCGGAGCCAGCAGGATCGGGAAGCCCGGCGGGTACTTCGTGTGCGCCTCAGGGGGCCCCGGTTCGAGTGAAAGAGAATACCCATCTCCCGCTTCGAGGACGCTCTCCGCCAGCAGCACGTAGGTGACGCTGTCGCCCCCGGTGTGGATCTTGGGGTCGAAGAGGGCCACGCAGAGCGCGACGTGCAGCGCGACCAGACCCCCGGTCACCCACCTGAAGCGACTGGTCAGGAAGCGCTCGAATGTGGGTCGGCGGTCGGAAGTCGAAGGGCGCGCCGGGCGGGAGCGGGAGCGCGTCACGCCGGATCGCGCCTGCGCGCATAGACGACCATCTTCGTGCGCGGATCGAAGTGGACCTGCTGAGCGGAGAGACCCGACCATCGCACCATCCGCTCCATCACGGCGCCGGCCCGCGGGAGGGCCATTCTGGCGCGCCGCGCCAGCGAGTCCATGCGGATGGTCAGCCCGTACGAATCGATCCGCAGCACGTCGAATCCCGCCCGCTCGAGGCTCCCGCGCATGGTCCGCCGATTGAAGAAGTAGAGGTGTTCCCGGGTGCGGCGGAAGTCCTCGAGCCGCTGGCCGAGCATCCGCGACACGATGGAGTCCGAGTCCATGGTGGAGAGGGCGAAGATCCCACCCGGCCTGGTGAGCGACGCGGCCTTGGAGAGCGCATCGAACGGCCTCGGAAGATGCTCGATGACATCCATCATGGTAACGACGTCACGCGGGGCGCCGTCGTACGCCATGAAGTCGCCGCATACCGCGCGAAAACGGTACTTGCGCGCGATGCGGTCGACCGCCGCCCGGTTGTAGTCGATCCCTTCGACGTCGAAGCCGCGGTCGTGGGCGACGTCGAGGAGGTATCCGTAGCCGCATCCGATGTCCAGCAGCCCCGGCGCTCTGCGCTCGCCGTGCGCTCCGTCGCCGCTGCGACTCAGGAAGTCCACGATGCGGTCGACGATGCGCTGGTGGTCCTGCTGCTTGACGAAGCGCTCCGACACATAGTCGTGATATCCGTAGATCGCCTCGCCATTCCCCTCGAAGAACCGCTCGTTGCTGTAGTAGTCCTCGCCGTAGACTTCGTGCAGTTCCTCGGCGGTCGGTTGCGGATCGAGCCACATGAAGGTGCAGCCGGGGCAGCGGAGGATGCGGTGGGTCCCGAAGTCGTAGCGGACGGAGGCCGAGTTGCCGCCGCAGTAGTCGCACGCCTGGTCGGCGGCGGTGGTCGCCATCCGTCGCTTGGCTCCTTCCGGGTCGGGAACCCGATTAGCTTACCTCGAGCAAGATGCTCTGCCCTGGGGCAGGAGACCCATAAACATGCTCGATGACCGGCTGACGGAGCAACGGAACCCCCGCAGCGGGGGCATCGACCGCCTGGTCTCCGTGGAGATCGTGCGCGTCATCAACGACGAGGACGCGAGCGTTGCGGTCGCCGTCCGAAGGGAAGAGTCCGCCATTGCCCGTGCGGTCGACCTGGCGCTGGCCGCGTTCCGCGGCGGCGGCCGTCTCATCTACGTGGGCGCCGGCACCTCGGGACGGCTGGGTGTGCTGGATGCGACCGAGATGCCTCCCACCTACGGCACCGATCCGCGAATGGTCCAGGGGGTCATCGCGGGGGGCTCCGGGGCGCTGGTGCGTTCGCGGGAAGGCGCCGAAGACCAGCCCGGAGAGGGTGCCGCGGCGATGGACGAGAAGAATGTCGGGCCCCGCGACTTCGTGCTGGGCATCGCCACCTCCGGTACCACGCCCTACGTCCACGGAGCACTGGCGCGCGCCAGGGAGCGCGGGGCGCGCACGGGCTTTCTCCTCTGCACGCACCCCCCGAAGGCGCTCCTGGAGGCGCACGATGTCGTGATCGCGCCGCTGACCGGCCCCGAGGTCATCACCGGTTCCACCCGCATGAAGGCGGGCACGGCCACCAAGATGGTGCTCAACACGATCACGACCGCGGCGATGGTGCGGCTCGGCAAGGTCGACGGGAACCTGATGGTCGACCTGCAGGTAACCTGCCAGAAGCTGCAGGACCGCGGTGAACGCATCCTGATGGCGTCGCTGGGGCTGGAACGCGAGTCCGCGCGTGAGCTGCTGGCCCGCGCGGAGGGGCATGTCAAGACCGCGCTGGTCATGTACAGAATGGGGGTGGATGCCGGGGAGGCCCAAGCTGCGCTGGAGCGCGTGGACGGGGTGATCGGCGCACTCGGACAGGGGGCAGGCTCGAGCTCCGCGACTGGCGACCGGCGCGCGGGTCAGCAATGATCGGTGGCAGGGACATGCACCTATCGACCGCCGGGGTGGGGATGAACAATGCACCAGCCGCTTGGGCGAGGATCTCGCTTTTCTCACTGTCCGTTCTCGCCGTACCCCTTTTCGCCTTCGCTCACCCGGCCCACTCCCAGGCCGTCCCGCCCGACGAGGACTGGCGGCAGATCGAGACCGAGCATTTCGTCGTCACCTACCCGGAGCGGCTCGAAGACCTGGCGCGCAGTGCCGGCTCGATGGCCGAACGGGCGTGGGTACTTCTCGCCGACCGCTTCGTGGAGACCCCCGACACGCCCGTCCAGTTCCTCCTGACCGACCACGCCGATATCGCCAACGGGTTTGCGTCTCCGGCGCCCTACAACCGAATCACGGTCTTCGCGCGGCCTCCCATGGAGGGCGGCACCATATCGTACTTCGACGACTGGCTCGAGCTGGTCATCACGCACGAACTCGTGCACGCCTTCCACCTCGACATGACGGGCGGGCTCGGCAAGGTGATCCGCGCCGCCTTCGGGAGGGTCCCGATGGCCTGGCCGGTGTTCCCCTCCGCCGCGGCCCCCACCTGGTTCGTGGAAGGGCTTGCGACCTATTTCGAATCGGAGCTGACCGGCGCCGGGCGCGTCAAGGGGACATGGCAGGAGATGGTCATGCGGGCGGCGGCGCTGGCGGGCGAGTTCGGCACCGTGCAGCAGGTGTCGGGGGACTCGCCGGTCTGGCCGGGCGGGCATCGACCCTACGTGTACGGCGCGCGGTACCTGGAGCACATGGCCGAAGTGCACGGAGAGGAGACGCTGGCCGGGTTCGCACGCTCGGTGGCCGGGCTGTGGTTGCCGTACCGGATGAACGCCGCCGCGCGGGACGCCTTCGGCGTGAGCGTGAGAGAGAGCTGGGAGGCGTGGGGCGAGGACATGACCGCCGCCTATCGCGCCGTGGCCGGGGAACTCGCGCGGACCGCGCCGATTACGGTCGGGGAGCAGGTGGAGGGAGCGGGGCGCCTGGCTGAGCAGGCGGTCGTATCGCGCGACGGCGGCACGCTTGCGTTCGTTCGCTCGGACGGGGTGGACGCGGCCCAGATCCGCGTTTCGGACCCATCGGGGGCGAACGCGCGGCGCCTGACCCGCGTGAACGGGACAGGCGGGTCGCTGTCGTGGGGTCCGGACGGCGCCCTCCTGTTCACCCAGCTCGACTTTAACGACCGGTACCGGCTGACGAGCGACCTCTACCGGACGGGTCGCGACGGAACGGTGGAGCGCATCACGCACGGCCAGCGGATCAGCTTCGCGGACGCCTCGCCGGACGGGAGCCGCGCGGTGGCCGTGCAGGAGGGGGACGGGACCAACGCGCTCGTGATCGTGGAGCTGTCCACGCGCGAGGTAACGCCGCTCGTGCTCCCTGAGCAGGACCGGCACTGGGCGTTTCCCCGGTGGTCGCCCGACGGGACGCGGATCGCAGTGGTGCGCTGGGAGGCACCCGCGCTGATGGACATCGTCGTGCTCGACGAGGAGGGCGACGTGGTCGCGGAGGTGACCCGGGACCGGGCGGTGGACACCAACCCCTTCTGGGCGCCGGACGGGTCGACGCTGTTGTGGTCTTCCGACCGCACGGGGATCCCCAACCTCTTCTCCACCAACCTCTCCGGCGGAGTGGTACCGGAAGTGCGCCAGGTGACGAACATGCTCGGGGGCGCTTCTCATCCTTCCGTCGACCCGACGGGCGCGTGGATCTACTTCTCGTCGTACCACGCCGACGGGTGGCACATCGAGCGGATCCCGTTCTCGCCGGCGGAGTGGTTTGCGCCCCAGCGGACCAGCGACCGATTCGAGGTGGTGCCGGAGGAGCGCTCAGAAGCGAGTTCCATAGAGTCGACCCCCCCGGGGGGGTATCAGGCTTTCGGCACGCTCAGACCGTACTACTGGACGCCGCTCTTCGAGCCGCGAGAGGAGGGGAGCGACCAGTCGGGGGCGACTCGCACCGTCATCGAGGACTTCGTAGGGATCTCGATCGGGGGCACCGACATCGTCAGGCGGCACAGCTACAACCTTTCGGGACGCCTGACGGTCGACGGCAGCCGATTTGCGGGGCGCTTCGGGTACAGCTACCGGGGCCTGGGCAATCCGGTGCTGGGGCTCTCGCTCTCGCAAAGCTACGACGCGTCCTCGCGCACACTCGCCGTCAGGTTCCCCGACGATAGCACGCGCGAGTACTTTCTCGTGGAACAGGAGCGCGCGGCGACGCTCTCGACATCGTTCCTGAGGCGGCGATACCGGAGTTCGACCTCACTGACCCTGAGCGGCGGCCTGGTGCGGGAACATCTCACCCTGCAGGATCCGGCGGGCGAGGCGGGTCCCGAGCTGAGCAATCCTCCGCCGCACTCGACCTTCACGCAGTTCCGCGCGACACTGTCCGCCGCAAACACACAGCGGAGGGCGCTGTCGATCTCGCGGGAGGATGGGGTGCGGGGGTACCTGAGCGCGCGCGTGCGAAGGGAGAACGGGCTCGAGGCGGCTTCGCGCAGCGTCGCCGGGATGGACAGGGGCTTCGGGGAAGTCACGGGGGAGCTTTCGGCCTTCAAGTCGATCGGCAAGCTGGGATTCGCCAACCACGTACTGGCCCTGCGCTTCTCGGGCGGCGTCGGATTCGGCCCGGGGGCCAACCAGTTCCATTTCGATATCGGCGGCGCCGAGGGCATGCTCGAACCGATCACGGGAGTGGGGCTCTTCGGGGGGTCGTCGCGCCTGTTCCCCGTGCGCGGCTACCGGGGCAACTTCCGCTCCGGGCGGATCGCGTGGACGTCGAGCGCCGAATACCGTTTTCCGATCGCCCTCCTCGACAGCGGCCTGCCCTTCGCGCCGCTCTTCTTCGACCGGATTCACGGCTCGGTCTTCTTCGACGCCGGCAACGCCTGGGGGCCGACCCTCGGGCAGCGGAACTACGACAACCCGCGGCGGCAGGCGCTCGCCAGCTTCGGCGGGGAGGTGTCGGTGATCGTCGCTCCCGTGTACCTTCCCGGCGTCGGCTTCCGGTTCGGGGTGGGCGTGCCACTGAACGGGGGCGAGGGCGCGACGTTCTACGTGCGGGTAGGAAACGCCTTCTAGCCTGGCCGGCCCCGGTGCCCGGCCGTGCCGGCCTGGAGCAGCGGGGGTGCCCCACAAGCCCCCGGGACCGTCCGAGACCGCAACGGCCCGGCTTCAGGCGGTTTTCTCTTGACCACAAGCTATTGGGGCATTAACGTTCCTATCCCACTATATCTTGGGTCACGGCACAGGAATCCACAGGACCAAGCCCTTGAAAGACATGAGCTTTCACGGGCTTTCAACATCTTGGCGCGCCTTTTTGCGTGCGTTTTCCACAGTTTCCACAGCAGCCACAGGAACCGGACCCATGACCAGAGGTGTGGAGCTCCACCACGTCTTCGACGATCAGCCACCCGCCGATCTGCCCCCCGCCCAGCTGTCGGAGAACGCCCGCATCGTCCTTGCCAGGCGTTATCTGAAGAAGGACGAGTCCGGCGAGCCCGTCGAGGAGCCGGAGACGATGTTCTGGCGCGTCGCCCGCGTCATCGCCGAAGAGGACCGCCGGTACGGGGCCTCGGACGGCGCGATCGAGGAGGTGGCGCGCAGCTTCTACGACCTGATGACGACAGGCGGATTCGAGCCCAATTCGCCCACGCTCATGAATGCCGGGCGCCCGCTGGGGCAGCTTTCGGCGTGCTTCGTGCTGCCCGTGGAGGACGCGCTGTCGAATGGCCGCAGCGGCATCTACGACACCCTTCGCGCGATGGCGCTGGTCCACCAGTCGGGGGGCGGCACCGGTTTCTCGTTTTCGCGGCTCCGCCCCGAGGGCGACACCGTGCGCTCGACCATGGGGGTGGCGTCGGGTCCCGTTTCCTTCATGCGGCTCTACGACGCCTCCACCGAAGTGGTCAAGCAGGGCGGCACGCGGCGCGGGGCCAACATGGGGATCCTTCGCGTCGACCACCCCGATATCCGCGAGTTCATCCGTTGCAAGAACGACACCTCGCAGGTGACGAACTTCAACATCTCGGTGGGGGTCACCGACGCGTTCATGCGCGCGGTCGAAGCCGGTGACGACTACGACCTGATCACCCCGCGTACCGGCAGCGTGGCCAGGCGCGAGAACGCCCGCGAGATCTTCGACATGATCGTGGAGGGGGCCTGGAAGACCGGCGAGCCGGGCGTCTTCTTCATCGACCGCGCCAACGAGCACAATCCGGTCCCGGCGCTGGGGGAGTACGAGGCGACCAATCCCTGCGGCGAGCAGCCGCTCCTGGCCTACGACGTCTGCAACCTGGGCAGCCTCAACGTCGGCGTCTTCGCGAAGAAGGGCCGGTTCGACACCCCGGAGGAGGGGATCGACTGGGACGGAATGCGCCGCGTGGTGCACCTGTCGATCCACTTCCTCGACAACGTCATCGACGCGAACCGCTACCCCCTGGACGAGATCTCCGAACTGGCGCACCAGATCCGCCGTGTGGGCCTCGGCCTGATGGGATGGGCGGACCTGATGGTGCGGCTGGGCGTGCGCTACGACTCCGAAGACGGGGTCGCGCTGGGCCGCGCGGTCATGCGCTTCATCGAGGAGGAAACGAGGGTCGCGTCCGAACGGCTGGCCGAGACGCGCGGCGTCTTCCCGGCGTGGGAGGAGTCGATCTGGGGTCCGGACGCGAGTTGCGCGCGCAACGACGCGGGCGAGCGGATCCGCCCCGAGCGGCGGCTGCGCAACTGCAACCTGACGACCGTGGCTCCCACCGGCACGATCTCGATCATCGCCGGGTGCAGCGGCGGGATCGAGCCGCTCTTCGCCGTTGCGTTCATGCGGAACCAGGCCGGCGTGATGATGCCCGACGTGAACGAGGACTTCGTGGCGCGAGCCAAGGAGGAGGGGTGGTACAGCGCCGCCCTCATGGAGCGCATAGCCGAGGAGGGCCACATCCACTTCGAAGAGGTGCCCGTCGAGGTGCAGGAGACGTTCCGAACCGCGCACGACATCACGCCGGAATGGCACGTGCGCATGCAGGCGGCCTTCCAGGAGCACGTCGACTCCGCCATCTCGAAGACGACGAACTTCCCCTTCGAGGCCACGCGCCAGGACGTGCGCAAGATCTACGAGATGGCGTTCGCGCTCGGGTGCAAGGGCGTGACGGTCTACCGCGACGGCTGCCGCCCCATGCAGGTGCTGTCGACGGGCAAGACCGGGCAGGAGAACACCGCAGCCGACTCGGCCGAGGTGGAGATGCTCACAGGCGAGCTGGCGGACGCACGAGAGAAGGCGCACCGGCTAGAAGGCGAGCTGGAAGAGATCAGGAAGACGCTCGTCGAACACGACAGGGAGGTCTCGGCCCTGCGCCACAAGCGCGAGCGCCCGTCGATGCTCAAGGGCCGCACGATCAAGATGGTCTGTCCGCTGGGCGACCTGTACGTCACCGTCAACGAGGACGACACCGGGCGGCCCTTCGAAGTCTTCTGCACCCTGGGCAAGGCCGGCGGAGCCGCGATGGCCGACTCGGAGGCCATCGGGCGCCTGGTGTCGCTGTCGCTGCGCTCCGGGATACCCATTACCGCCGTCCGCGACCAGCTGCGGGGCATCTCCTGCGACCGCGCAGTGGGGATCGGGCCGAGCAAGGTGCTGTCGGCCCCGGACGCGGTCGCGCAGGCACTCGACCTCTACATCGCCGAGAAGGAAGGGGTGCAGGTGGAGATGAAGATGGACGCAACCGCGCCGGCCCGCGCCGAGGCGGCAGCCGCAATGGTGGCCCGCGGCCAGTACGTCGACGAGACCGCGGCCGCGCTGGGGGCGTGCCCGTCGTGCGGTGCCAGCCACCTCGCCTTCGAGGAGGGGTGCAAGAAGTGCTACGTGTGCGGGTACTCGGACTGCGGGTAGGGTCGACCGTTGCGGGCCGGCTCCCGGTTCAGCGCCCCGCGGTCGCCGGCTTCCGATAGTCCAGCGGCGGCGACCGGTCGCCCACCAGAGAGACGTACCTGAAGTCCGCGCCCACGCGCTCCTCGTACTCGGCCCTGGCCGCGCTCAGCAGGTCATCGTCCGTAAACAGGTCTACCGCGGTGATGGCGAGTGTCTTGGCCGCGGCAATCATGCCCTTCTCGCCGATCGACATGCCACCGGCGGCGATGGCCTGCCATGAATGGGCTGGCGTGCCGGGCACCCAGGTGGCGGTCGTGATCCCCACCGTGGGCACCACCCAGCTCACGTCGGCGACATCGGTGGAGCCGCCCGCGGGGCGCGGCTGGTAGGGCTGGATCTCGCCCGCACTCTCCAGTGGCAGCGGATTGGCCAGCGTCTCCTGGATCAGGGTGGCGAACGCGCGCTCGGTGTCGTCGTATGCGAAACCGCCGATGCTGGTGAGGTTCGCGTGCGCCCGCCGCTGCAGGGCCTCGTTGGGGAGCATGGCGTAGAGGCCGTGGATGACCTCGTAGTCCATGCTCGTTCCCGTCCCCATGGCGGCCCCTTCCGCGGCCTGGACGACGCGGTCGAAGATCGTCCGCACGTTCTCCGAGTCCGGGTTGCGGACGTAGTAGTACACCTCGGCGAAGTCGGGAACGACGTTCGGCGCCGCGCCTCCCGAGGTGATCACGTAGTGGATCCGGGTCTCCTGAGGGACGTGTTCGCGGAGCAGGTTGACCATGTGGTTCATGGCCTCGACCCCGTCCAGCGCGGAGCGCCCCTGCTCCGGCGCGCCTGCCGCATGCGCGGACACGCCCCGGAAACGGAACTTTGCCGACTTGTTCGCGAGCGACGCGGCAGGGTTCGCGCTGTTCACGCCTGACGGGTGCCAGTGCAACACGGCGTCGACATCGTCGAAGAGGCCGCCCCGCACCATGTAGACCTTGCCGGCGCCGCCCTCTTCGGCGGGGGTGCCGTAGACCCGGATGGTGCCCGATGTGCCGGACGTCCCCAGCCACTCCTTCACCGCGATGCCGGCGGCCACCGACCCGGCGCCGAAGAGGTGATGCCCACAGGCGTGCCCGGCCCCCATGGCCGGCAGTGCCTGCCGCTCGGCGCTCCGCCCCTGCGTGATTCCGGGCAGGGCGTCGAACTCGGCCAGGATCCCGATCACGGGCGCTCCCTCGCCGAAGCTCGCCACGAAGGCCGTGGGCATCCCGGCCACGTCCGCTTCCACGTCGAATCCGGCGCCTTTCAGCCGGGCCTGCAGGAGACCCGAACTCTCCGTTTCCTGGTAACCCACCTCGGCCAAGTCCCAGATCCGTTGGGCGACGGTCCCGTAGCCGTCGGCGTTGGCTTCCACATGGGCGATCACCGTCTGGTGGCCGGACTGGGCGGCGGCCGGCACGGGGATCAGCAAGGCGGCGAGCAGCAGCGTTGGACGCGATGTGATGGTCTTGATCATCGGGGTCTCCGGATGGTGCGAATTGCGGGTGGTGCGAAGGACCGGGTCTGGACAGATTGTTCCCCTGTCCATCACATCGCAACCGGAGAGATGACGGGATGCCCCGCAAGGATCACGTTCGCGTCGCCGCCGCGCAGCCCCGCGGCTTCCCCTTCGATTCGGCCGCCGCAGTCGCCCGGCTGTGCGAGATGACAGCCGAAGCCGCGGCCGGGGGCGCGGAACTGGTCGTCTTTCCGGAGGCCTTCGTGGGCGGATACCCCTGGGGGCTGGCCTTCGGCACCGCGGTCGGGGGACGCAAGCCGCCCGGACGCCGAGCCTTCGGGCGCTACTACGACGCCGCGATCACCGTTCCGGGGCCCGAAACGGAGCTCATGGGACAGGCCGCCGCCGAGGCGGGGGTCTACCTCGCCGCCGGCGTGATCGAGAAGGGCGCGGCCCGCTCTCCCGGCACGCTCTTCTGCACCCTGCTCTACTTCGCGCCGGACGGATCGCTCGCCGGGCTTCACCGCAAGCTGAAGCCCACCGCGGCCGAGCGCCTCATTTGGGGCGAGGGAGACGGGAGCACGATGCCGGTGCTGGACACGCCGTTCGGCAAGGTCGGCGGGCTGATCTGCTGGGAGAACTACATGCCGCTGGCCCGCACCGCCATGTACGGGAAGGGCGTGGAGATCTACCTGGCGCCGACGGCCGACTCCCGCGACCGCTGGCAGGCCACGCTGCGGCACATCGCGCTGGAGGGGCGGTGCTTCGTGATCGGCTGCAACCAGTTCGTCACCCGGGACCACTACCCTTCGGACCTCGAGATCATCGGCGACCTCGAGAGCTGGCCCGAGCCGCTGTCCCGGGGCGGTTCCGCGATCTACGGCCCCCTCGGCGACACCCTGGCCGGACCGCTGCTCGGCGAGACGGGAATACTGTACGCCGACCTGGACCTTGGCGACATTGCACGCGGGAAGTTCGATTTCGACGTGGTCGGCCACTACGCGCGCCCGGACGTCTTCAGGCTTCACGTCAATGATGCGCCGATGGATGGGCTGAGCGGGTAGTTGGCGCCCCCAGGCGCGCTGCCACCGTTGCGAATTCCGCGTTATTACATTTTTATTCACACACCATGAATCTTTTCGCATTCAAGAGGCAAAGACCATGACCACGATGTCCGCAGCCACGGCTTCATTGACCGAGCGCTACCTGGAAGAGGCCGAGCGCTATTCCGCGCACAACTACCACCCGCTGCCCGTCGTGCTCGAGCGCGGCGAGGGAGTGTGGGTCTGGGACGTGGACGGGAACCGCTACCTGGACATGCTGAGTTCGTACTCGGCGGTGAACCAGGGGCACAGGCACCCCGCCATCGTCGCCGCGGCGAAGGAACAGCTGGACCGCCTCACACTCACGTCGCGGGCCTTCCACAACGACCAGATGGGCCCCTTCCTGCGCGAACTCTGCGAAGCCAGTGGATTCGACGCCGCACTCCCCATGAACACCGGCGCCGAGGCGGTGGAGACCGCGATCAAGATGGTGCGGAAGTGGGGCTACCAGGCGCGCGGCATCCCCGAGGACAAGGCCGAGATCATCGTTTGCGAAGACAACTTCCACGGCCGCACGACCACGATCGTGGGCTTCTCGTCCGAGGCGCAGTACCGCGAAGGGTTCGGCCCGTTCACGCCCGGCTTCAAGCTCATCCCCTACGGTGACATCGACGCGCTGCGAGCCGCGATCAACCCGAACACGGCCGGCTTCCTCGTCGAGCCCATCCAGGGCGAAGCCGGGGTGATCGTCCCGCCGGACGGCTACATGCAGCAGGCGGCGGAACTGTGCCGCGAGAACGGAGTCGCGCTCGTCGCCGACGAGATCCAGACCGGGCTGGGGCGCACGGGCCGCTTCTTCTGCTGCGACTGGGAGGGGGTCCGCCCCGACGTGCTCATCGTGGGCAAGGCCCTCGGGGGCGGCGTCTACCCGGTCTCGGCCGCCATCGCCGACAACGAGTTCATGGACGTGTTCCGCCCCGGCGACCACGGCTCGACCTTCGGCGGCAACCCGCTGGGCGCGGCCGTCGGCATGGCATCGCTGCGCGTGATCCGTGACGAGCAGCTGTCGCGCCGCTCCGACGAGCTGGGGAGCTGGTTCATGGAGCAGCTGCGCGCGATCCCGTCGCCACACGTGCAACAGGTGCGGGGCAGGGGGCTCATGATCGGGCTGGTGATCCGGGAATCGTCGGGGACCGCGCGGCCGTTCTGCGAAGCGCTGGAGCAGCGTGGGATCCTGGCCAAGGAGACGCATCACCAGGTCGTGCGGTTCGCGCCACCCCTCACCGTGAGCCGCGACGTGCTGCAGGACGCGCTGGTGGAGATTGCCGCCGTACTGAGGTGATCGCTCTCTAGCGGCCCCCGCCGCTAGCCCCCCGGCGGTCCTATCGTACCCTGCTTCGAGACGTCGATTTCCGCGACCTCACCCTCGCCGAACAGCACCGCCCGGGTCTGCGCGTAGAGGAACTCCCGCGACTCCGGCTTGCGGGGGTCGAGACCGAAGTGGTTGATCAGCAGCGTCTGGTGCTGGAGCCAGTCTCGCCAGCAACGCGAGCAGATTTCACGCTGGATCCGCTCACCCAGCTCCGAGCGGAAGGGAGGGCGGGCGAGGGGCGGGCCGGGGTTGT
>VXQO01000162.1 GCA_009838975.1 Gemmatimonadota bacterium
CCACCGCTTGTGCGGGCCCCCGTCAATTCCTTTGAGTTTCAGCCTTGCGGCCGTAGTCCCCAGGCGGGGCACTTAATGCGTTAGCTCCGGCACCGAACCCGTCTATAGGCCCGGCACCTAGTGCCCATCGTTTACGGCGTGGACTACCAGGGTATCTAATCCTGTTTGCTCCCCACGCTTTCGCGGATGAGTGTCAGACACGGCCCAGCTAGCCGCCTTCGCCACCGGTGTTCTTCCTGATATCTACACATTCCACCGCTACACCAGGAATTCCACTAGCCTCTACCGGTCTCTAGTCCGCCAGTATCTTACGCATGTCCGGAGTTGAGCCCCGGAGTTTCACAAAAGACTTAGCGAACCACCTGCCCGCGCTTTACGCCCAGTAATTCCGAACAACGCTCGCGCCCTCCGTCTTACCGCGGCTGCTGGCACGGAGTTAGCCGGCGCTTCCTCTGATGGTACCGTCAAGCGCACATCCTGTTTGGAGGTGCGGGATTCTTCCCATCTGACAGTGGTTTACACCCCGAAAGGCTTCCTCCCACACGCGGCGTCGCTGCGTCAGTCTTTCGACCATTGCGCAATATTCCCTACTGCTGCCTCCCGTAGGAGTCTGGGCCGTATCTCAGTCCCAATGTGACGGATCGTCCTCTCAGACCCGCTACGCGTCGTAGCCTTGGTGGGCCGTTACCCCACCAACAAGCTGATACGTCGCGACCTCCTCCCTGGGCGAGAGCTTACAAGTAGAGGCCCCCCTTTGGTGCCGCCACCATGCGATGGCCGCACGTCATGCGGTATTAGCCCGGGTTTCCCCAGGTTGTCCCTCTCCCAAGGGCAGATTGGTCACGTGTTACTCACCCGTTCGCCACTCGGCTCCAGGTGCAAGCACCCGGTCCTCGTTCGACTTGCATGTATAAAGCACGCCGCCAGCGTTCGTCCTGAGCCAGGATCAAACTCTCCGTGATAGATAGCTTGAATAGCTCGAATGAACAGTGGATCTCGTCGGATCCCTTGTTCGGAATCTGCGTTATCGAACCCGTCGCTCGTCCGGACGCCCTGCGTCCGAAGCCGAGCGAAAACCGGAGAGACACAGTACCCTCCGGCACTCGGGGCCCGCCCGCTTCTCATAACCTCGATTGTCAAATAGCTCGCGGAGCTCCAGAGCCCCGGAGAGCCGAAGCCGTCTCCGGCCAGCGTTCCTCTCCACTGACGCATGGAAACTGCTCACACCGGCGGGAAACCGCACCCGGCCAGAGGTGCTTCGGCAGAAGCACAGTAGACCTTTACTGTACCGAAACCCCGATGCCGTGTCAACGGCAGCTCCAGCCATCGACCCGAAGCCGGCGGCCCGGCGATTTCAGGTTTGCGAGGGTGGGCGACCGGGATCGAACCGGCGACCTCCGGAACCACAATCCGGCGCTCTGACCGACTGAGCTACGCCCACCATCGACCCCCCGGAGAGGAGCGGCACCAAAGGTACACCAATCATCCGGGAAGGTAAACCGACTCCGCCCCCGGCGGCGGGCCGGAAGCGGTCGGACCCGCGGGTGCATTCCCGCCCGTGGCAGGTCGCTCACACACTCCTTTGCAACCGAGGCGCGGGCGCCGTATCCTGTCCCGCACGATCCTGAACGGTTTCCGAGACCAGCGGAGTTCGAACAATGTCCCATCGCGCCATCTTCCTTTCGTGGGCAACCCTCTTCGCGACCGCGTGCGGCCAGGACGGCCGGAACGCCCCGGCCGCGACCGATGACCCATCGCCCGACGATCCCCGCGCCGCGCTGATCGCCCGGGGCCAGTCGCTGGAGATTCCGGGCGACTGGGTGGTTCCGCCCGGCGATCCGCTCACACACGCCACGGCGGGGTTTGCCAAGATACTCTGCTCCAACGTGTTCCTCTCCGGACTGGATCCCGTCTTCGCCGCCGAAAACACGGGGTTCTTCAGTTCGCCCCGCGGGCCTCGCGGCGAGGTCACCGACACGGTTGTGGACTTCGAGAACCGGCGGGTCCACCTGACGCTCCCCGACGGCACCGTCCGTTCGGCCAAGCAGCACGGCGATCAGGGCTGTCTCGCGCTTCCGATCGGTGAATCGGAGCCATACTACGAGCCGGTGGAAGTCACGCCCGACCTGCCCGACCCGGCGACCACCCCCTGGCCGATGGGCGATCTCCTGTCCGACGAGCCCTTCCCTGCCGACATCGACATGGACAAGGTGGCCCAGGCCGTGGACGCCGCCTTCGACCCGCCCGAAGGGCTCACCGCGGCCTTCGTGGTGACACACCGGGGCCGCCTGCTCGCCGAGCGGTACCGGGAGGGGATCGATCACACCACACCGCTCGAGAGCTGGTCGATGGGAAAGAGTCTTACCGGAACCCTCATGGGCGTCCTGATCCAGAAGGGGGTGTACGACCTGTGGCAGTCGGCGCCGGTTCCCGAGTGGCAGTCCGAGGGTGACCCGCGGCAGACCATCCGCATCGGGGACATCATGCGGATGTCGTCGGGGCTGCGTTTCCGGGCCCCGCAGGACCCCGACTTTGATCCGGATGTGGGCTATGCGGACCACATCTACGTGTACACCGGGACGGTGAACTCCTTCCACTGGGCCGCGAGCAAGGACCAGCAGTGGGAACCAAACACGGTGGGCAGGTATCGGAATTCGGACCCTGTCATCACCAACTACCTCGTCCGTCTCGGCGTCGAGGAGTTGGGAGAGAACTACCACCAGTTCCCGCAGCGACACCTCTTCGACAAGCTGGGGATTCGCAACCTCATCCCCGAGACCGATCCCCACGGCAACTTCCTGCTGCAAGGATACGAGTTCGGTAGCGGACGCGACTGGGCCCGCCTCGGAAACCTGTATCTGACCGACGGCGTCGCCCCCAACGGCGAACGGCTGCTTCCGGAGGGATACGTCGAGTACGCGTCGACGCTGGCGCCCGCGTGGGAGGCGGACGGCCGCCACCAGTACGGAGGCGCGTTCTTCTGGGTGAACGCGGACGGCAGGCGGCCCGTGCCCGAGACGGCCTTCTACATGGCCGGTGCGGGTGGGCAGAGCACGACCATCATTCCTTCGCACGATCTGGTGGTGGTGCGCCTGGGCCACTACAGCGGCAGCGGTCCCGGGGGAGGCGCCCTCGACCGCGCGTTCGAACTCCTGATGGAGGCGGTGCCGGAAAGCTGAACCGGCCTCCGGAGGGACCGCGAGGGGGGTAAACACGCCCGCCAGGACTCGAACCTGGGACCCTCGGCTTAGAAGGCCGATGCTCTATCCAGCTGAGCTACGGGCGCATGGAGGAAGCGGGTGCAGCCGCCTCTTCGGGAAGCTAACGACCCGCCCCGTCCCGCTCCAGTGTCCGATTCGCGGTGGCGTACCTCGCCTGCACCGCTACCTTATCCGACACGACCATTCCCCTGCACCGCAACCGACCGACCCATCGGGAAGAGTTCCGACTGTCATGAAAGACCGAAGGTCCCAGTGGGAGGACACCGCCTTCTTCATCGGAACCCTGCTTCTCACGGCGGGGGGAGGACTGATGATCCAGGCCGGCCTCGACCTGCCGCTCACGTACGCCAGGGTGGTGTGGGGAGCCGTCGGGCTGGTATGGGGCGCAGTGCTGATCCGCGTCTGGCTTTTCCGGGAAAGGGGCCGCTGACGGTTCAGCCGCCAGCGCCGCCCGCCGCCCTGGACTTCCCGGCTTCGCCGGTCCCCAGGCTGGCCTTCAAGGCCTCCATGAGGTCGATGATCTTCGTCTCGGGCTCTTCGCGCGGGGCAAGCGTGATCTGCTCCCCCTCGATCTTGCGGTCGATGAGCGCCTGGACCCGCTCCTTGACCTCGTCCCGGTAGCGCGCGGGGTCGAAGGCGTCACTGGCGGCCTGCTCGATGAACTGCTTGGCGAGCGCGAGTTCCGCATCGCTGACCTCGCCGTCCTCGACGGGCACC
The DNA here is from genome assembly GCA_009838975.1 of Gemmatimonadota bacterium. GTDB lineage: Bacteria > Gemmatimonadota > Gemmatimonadetes > Longimicrobiales > Gaopeijiaceae > Bin94. The sequence continues at coordinate 3,939 of VXQO01000162.1, forward strand.
TCGTCGAAGGAGCGCACCTCGTCCGGGTAGTAGAGCTGTTCCAGGATGAGGCCGTCCCCGAGAGGGCGGATCATCACCAGGCGTTGCTTGCCGCGCGCCGAGTGCCGCGCGATCGCGACGCGGTCCATCTCGCTCAGAGCGGCCGACAGCAGTCGGTAGGCGCGCGCGCCGCCACGGGCGGGCCCCAGGTAGTAGGCGCGCTCCAGGTAGATGCGGTCGATGTCCGCAGCCGGGACGAACTCGGTGATCTCGATCATCTCGGTCGACTGGGCCTCGATGGCCTTCAGCTCGTCCGGCTCGAAGGTGACATATTGGTTCTTGGCGAACTCGTAGCCCTTCACGAGTCTGTCGCGCTCGACCGGGTCGCCGCTCTGTCCGTCCACGTACTGGTACTTGACGCGCGCCCCGGTGTCGCGGTTGATCCAGTTGAAGCGCACCTTGGCCGATGACTGCCCGGTCGAATACAGCTTCACCGGCAGCGATACCAGACCGAAGGAGACGGTCGACGTGGAGATTGGACGTGCGGCCATGAGAAGAAGCTATAAACATATGGTTCGGGGGGCCAACGGAATCCATGAGTCCGGAAGAACCTGACGGCGGACCCGGGTCCGGGGGGGAGCGTCTGCAACCCGCCGGCACCGACTCGCCCGCCCACCGCCTTGGGCGCTACCGCGAAAAGCGCTCCGCGTCCGGCACGAGTGAGCCATTCGGCGGCGGGGAGCCGGGCGGCGGCGAACCAGACGGCAGCGGCGGAGCGGGCCGCCTGTTCGTGGTCCAGAAGCACCGCGCCTCGTCGCTCCACTGGGACCTGCGCCTCGAAATGGACGGAGTGCTGGTGTCGTGGGCGGTCCCGAGGGGGCCATCGCCCAACCAGGCGGACAAGCGGCTCGCGGTGCACGTCGAGGACCACCCCCTGGAGTACGCGGACTTCGAGGGCGTGATCCCGGAGGGCAACTACGGCGCGGGGCCGTCGATCGTGTGGGACCGTGGTCTGTGGACCGCCGTCGAGGACCCGCACGAGAGCATGAGGAAGGGCAAGCTCCTCTTCGACCTGAAGGGGTACAAGCTGCGGGGCCGGTGGACTCTCGTGAAGACGAAGGGCGGTGCCGACAACCACTGGCTCCTGATCAAGGAGCGAGACGCCTATCTGAATCCGGAAGGGGGGACGGGCGACTACCCGGACGACTCGATCCTCTCGGGGCTGACCGTCGAGGAGCTGGGCGCCGGAGGGGATTATGGGGTGCGGATCCGGAAGCGTTGCGCCACGGCGGGAGCGGTCCGGGAGGAGGTGACCGCTGAAGACCTGGAGGTCATGAACGCGGAACCGAGCGACGCGCCCTTCTCGCGGCCGGGCTGGGTCTTCGAGATCAAGTACGACGGGTACCGGCTGCTCGGCGAGACGCGGGACGGCACGGCCCGGCTGATCTCGCGCAACGGCAACGACCTCACCCACGTCTTCCCGGAGGTGGCTCAGGCGCTGGCCAGGCTGCCCTACCGCTCCGCGATCCTCGACGGCGAGGTCGTCGTGAACGACGACGCCGGACTCCCCTCGTTCCAGCTCATCCAGAAACGCGGCCGACTCAAGCGGCACGGAGACATCGCGAGGGCCGCCGTCGCCCTCCCCGCAACCTGGTACGCCTTCGATCTGCTCTCCTTCGAGGGCTACGACCTTCGCGGCCTGCCGCTCCTGGAACGCAAGCGTCTGCTGCGGGAAGTGCTCCCCACCACCGGCCCCGTCCGCTACTCGGACCACATCGCCGAGCAGGGCGAGGCCATGTTTCGGCACGTCGTCGAACTGGGGCTGGAGGGTGTGGTCGCCAAGCGGGCCGATTCGATCTACGTGGGCGGACGCAGCCGCTCGTGGCTGAAGGTGCGCATGGTGCACACCGCCGATTTCGCGGTCCACGGCTTTACGGAGCCCGAAGCCGGCCGGACGGGTTTCGGAGCCCTGCACCTGGCCTCATGGGACGAGGGCGGGTTCACCTACGCCGGCCGGGTGGGCACGGGGTTCTCGGCCGTCCTGCTCGATGAGCTGGGGGAACTCCTCCGCGGTCTTCCCCCGTCGGAACCGCCCGCGGGCGCCGCGATCGCCGGACCCGGACGCCACCACTGGGTGTCGCCCCGGCTGGTGGCGGAAGTCCGCTACAAGGAGATCACAGAAGCCGGCGTGTTGCGGCACCCCTCGTTCATGCGCCTGCGCGACGACAAGCCCCCGGAGGATTGCCTGCCCCCGGCCACGCGGAAGCAACTGACCGAGCCGCCACCGCCGGTCGAAGCCGCACCGGAGCGCATCGTCCACTTCACCAATCTCGACAAGCCCTTCTGGCCCGAGGACGGGTACGTCAAGGCCGACCTCGTCGACTACTACCGGGAGATCGGTCCCCAGATCCTCCCCTACCTCGTCGACCGTCCGGTCGTGCTCACCCGCTTCCCCGACGGAATCCACGGCAAGTCCTTCTTCCAGAAGAACGCCCCAGACTTCGCCCCGTCGTGGATCCGCCGCGTCCGCCTCTACAGCGAGGGATCGGAGCGCGACCTCGACTACTTCGTCGCCGACGACCTCGAGTCGCTCCTCTACGTCGCCAACAGCGCTTCCATCCCGCTCCACATCTGGCAGAGCCGGGTGGCGGACATCTCCCGCCCCGACTTCTGCGTACTGGACCTCGACCCCAAGGACGCGCCCTTCTCCGACGTGGTGCGGATCGCACGCTTCCTGAAGGAACTCTGCGACGAGATCGAGCTTCCGTCCTTCGTCAAGACCAGCGGGTCGACCGGCCTGCATGTGCTCGTCCCGCTGGGCAGACAGTTCACCCACGAGCAGTCCCGCAACCTCGGGCAGCTCCTGGCCCTCATGGCCGTTCGCGAGCTGGACCGGATCGCCACCGTCGCCAGAATCCCCCGCCAGCGCGAGGGCAAGGTCTACGTGGACTACCTGCAGAACGGGCACGGCCGCCTCATCGTGGCCCCCTACTGCGTGCGTCCGCTCCCAGGCGCTCCCGTCTCGACCCCGCTCGAGTGGGCGGAGGTGAGGGACGGCCTCTCGATCGCGAACCACACCATCCGGACCGTTCCCGAGCGCCTGGCGACGCGCCCGGATCCGATGCGCGAGGTGCTCGAACTCCGGCCGGATCTGGGGTACAGCCTGGGTCGGCTGGCGGCGCTGGTCGCAAACCCTGACGTAACGTCAGGGTGACCCGAGATTGCGCCGGATCAGTGCCCCCGGGTCCGGATCGCGCCCCATGAAGTCGCGGAAGAGTTCGTCTGCGTCCCGGCTGTCCCCGAGTGCGAGGATGCAGTCCCGGAACGCCCGACCGACCGCCGGATTCAGCACGCCCTCGTCCTCGAAGCGGGAAAAGGCGTCCGCCTCCAGAGTCTCCGACCAGAGGTAGGAGTAGTAGGCCGACGCGTACCCCCCGGCGAAGAGGTGGGCAAAGGACGGCAGGATATGGCGCTCGACAAACCTGCCCGAAGGGACGAAGGGGCGGAGCGCGGCGGCCGCGTAGTCCATCACCGGGATCTCGCCGCGGTACGTGCGGTGCAGCTCCAGGTCGAGGTTCGCGAAGGAGAGCTGCCGCATCTGCAGCCATCCTCCCATAAAGCGCCGGGCGGCGAGAAGTCGTGCCAGCAGCTCGTCCGGGAGCGCCTCGCCGGTTTCGTGGTGGCGCGCGAAGAGGTCCAGCGCCTCGCGCTCCCAGCACCAGTTTTCCATGATCTGCGACGGCACCTCGACCCAGTCCCATGCCACGTTCACGCCGCCGCGCGACGGGATCTCCACACGAGAACAGGTGTGGTGCAGCAGGTGGCCGAATTCGTGGAAGAGCGTGCAGACTTCGCGGTGCGTGAGCAACGCGGGACGTGACGCGGTGGGCGGGTTGAAGTTGCCCCCGATGAAGGCCAGATGCGGCTGGAAGCTGCCGTCGGGCGCGGGACCGCCCGAGACGAGGCTGTCCATCCAGGCTCCCTGACGCTTGGTGTCGCGCGGGAACCAGTCCGTGTAGAACGACCCCAGGTGGACGCCGCCTTGGTCGCGCACCTCGAAGTACCGGACTTCGTCGTGCCAGACGGCGGGATTGTCCACCCGTTCGACGGAGAGGCCGAAGAGCCGGCTGGCGATTTCGAAGAGGCCGGCCTGGACCTCATCGAGGGGGAACCAGGGCCGCAGCATCTCGTCGTCGACCTCGAAGCGCTCGCGACGGAGCTTCTCCATCAGCCAGGACACATCCCAGGGTTCCAGGGAGCCGAGGCCGGAGCGCTGCGAGCGGTCCAGGAGCTTGGCCGTGTCGCGCTCGTGGAAGGTGCGCGTGCGGTCGATAAGCTGGTCGAGAAAGCCGCGCACCCTGCCACCCGACCCCGCCATCAACATCTCGAGGCGGTAGTCGGGGAAGTCCGGGTAGCCGAGGATGTCGGCGAGGCGGCGCCGGATTTCGAGGATGCGGGTGACTATGGGTGCATTGTCGCGGTCGCCCGAGGTGCAGCGGTCGAGGTAGGCGGTGTGGATCTCCCTGCGCAGGGTCCGGTCGTCGGCGTGCTGCAGCACCGCCTGTACGCTGGGCATGTCGAGGGTGAGCAGCCACCCCTCCTCGCCCTGCTCCGCGGCGAGCTGCGCCGCGCGCTCGAGAGCCGTCTCGGGAAGTCCGGCCAGGTCATCGGCGTCGCGGACCATCTTCTTGAAGGCGGCCGTCTCGTCCAGGAGGTTCTCCTCGAAGCGGCGCCCGAGTTCGGAGAGTTCCACGCGCAGGCGTTCCAGTGACTCCTTGTCTTCTTCGCCGAGCTCCGCGCCGGCGCGCCGGAACTCGCGCAGCGTCCGATTCAGGTGGCGTCTGCGGAGGCCGGCGAGCGCCCGCCCTTCCGGCGACGCCGTGAAGTCCCTCAGCCTTCGGTACAGTCCCGCGTGGTGATGCAGGCGGCTCGAGAAGCGCGTGATCTCGGGGAGTGCCTCGCCGTACGCCTCACGGAGCGCCGGAGTGGAGGCCACGTTGTTCAGGTGGGACACCGGCCCCCAGGTCCGCTCCACCGATTCGACGATGTCGTCCAGTTCTGCCACCACTTCGGCATACCCGCCGCCCCGGCCCGCGCCCAGCCGGTCGACGCGCTCGCGTGCCTGCGCCAGCACCTCGGTGACCGCGGGGACCACATCGTCCGGGGTGATGCGGTCGAAGGGGATTGGGAAGTCCCGGTCCAGCAGCGGGTTGGAGGTGTCGGTCACGTTGCCGCGCGACTCCCCGAGGCGACCCGGCCGATCCAGCGGCGCGTGACCGCTGCCACCTCGGCAAGCACGTCGTCCAGGGTGCGTCCCGAGCGCTTGAGCGGGTTGAGCGAGTGGTCGCCGCCCTCGACGACGTGCAGTGTGGCCCGGGGCCCGAGAGCATCGATCAGCGGCCGCAGCAGCTCGAGGTCGGCCAGCCGGTCGCGTGTGCCCTGGTGGAAGAGCATCGGACAGGAGACGCGTGCGAGGTGGTCCCCCCGCTCGGTGCCGCGCCGGCCCGGGGCGTGCAGCGGGAAGCCGAAGAAGACGAGGCCGTCAGGCGGCCTTCCCTCCCCTGCCGGGTCCGCCCGCTCAGCCACCAGCGTCGAGGTCATGCGGCCCCCCATCGACTTGCCGCCCGCCAGGAGCGGGAGTCCGCCTGCGCGGTCATGGCCCGCCTGCAGCGCGGAGGCGACGACGGCCAGGAGGCGGCGCAGGTGGTCCGGTCGGCGGCGCCCGATCTCCATGTAGGCGAAGTTGTAGCGCAGCGTGGAGATCCCCTGGGCCGACAGCGCGTGGGACAGGGCCTCCATGAACGGGTGGGTCATGGGGGCGCCGGCTCCGTGGCCAAGCACGAGCAGGGCCGCCGGATCGACCGCCTCGACCACGATTCCCGAGACGGGCGGGTGCCCGTCGCCCTCGATCGTGAGGCGGTGGCCGAGCGGTTCGGCGTCGCTCTCCTCCTCCCTCATCACCACGCTATTCCGTAGTCCTCGCCGTGGTTGCTCGAACCGCCCCACATCGTTCCGGTCGCGGCGTCGAAGAAGATCGCGTTGATCGGCCCCGAGGTGCGGGCGGAGAAGGTCAGGTCGTAGCCCATGTCGCGCAGGTCGGTGCGGACCCACTCGGGCACGCCGTCATGGAGGAGGAGGCGCCCGGGCTGCGATTCGTGCGCGCCGAAGGAGCTCCGCATCTGGTAGCTGTTGAAGTTGGCCGCTTCGGCCGCCTGCTGAACGTTCATGTCGAACTCGACGACGTTGAGGAAGAACTGGAGCAGGTTCTGATCCTGTCCGTCGCCCCCCTGCACCGCGAAGGACAGGAAGGGCTGGCCGTCCTTGAGCGCCAGCGAGGGGGTCAGGGTCGCGCGCGGGCGCTTGCCCGGCTCCACGACGTTGTAGGGGCCGGCGCGCTCGTCCAGCACGAAGCTCTGCATGCGCTGGCTCATGCCGATGCCGGTGCGGCCGGCGATGACCGCGGGGATCCAGCCGCCGGACGGCGTGATCGACACGACCCAGCCGTCGGCGTCGGCGGCCTGGATGGAGGTGGTGCCGGCGTAGAAGGCTTCGTCGGGGTCCATTCCGGGATCGTCGGGGGTGGCCACCGGCACGGTGTTCCAGGAGTCGATCAGGTGGAGGAAGGGGTTGGTTCCATCCTGGAACGGGTAGGGGTCGCCGGGCAGGACGTCGGGGTCGTTCCTGTCCCAGTCGATCTGGGCGGCGCGCACGGCGGCGTAGTCCTTCGAGAGCAGGCCGTCGATGGGCTCCTCCGGCGGGTAGTAGGGGTCGCCGTAATAGAAGTCGCGGTCGGCGAAGGCCAGGTTCATGGCCTGGTACAGGGCGTGGATATAGCGCGTGGAGTTGTAGCCCATGTCGGCGACATCCAGCCCCTCGAGGATGTTCAGGGCCTGCAGCAGGACTGGACCCTGCACCCAGGTGGTCAGCTTGTACACGTCAATGCCCTTGTAGGACGTGCTGACCGGTTCCTCGAGATAGACCTGCCAGTCCGCCAGGTCGGCGAGTGTGTGGAGCCCGCCCTGCTCCTGAGACCCGCGCACGAACTCCTGCGCGATGTCGCCGCGGTAGAAGCGGTCGTAGGCGGCCATGATCGCGTCCTTGCGCGACGCGCCCGCGGCCAGCGCCTCGGCCTCGGCTTCGACGAGCTGCTCGAGTGTGCGGGCGAGGTCTTCCTGGACGAAAAGCTCGCCGGCGGCGGGGGCGGCGCGGTCCTCGCCGTAGTGGGGCAGGAAGACGTCCCTGGAGTACGGCCACGCCGCCAGGCGTTCCTTCTGGCCCTCGATGGAGTTGGCCGCCTGGGCCTCGATCGGGTAGCCTCGCGCCATGTCGATGGACGGGGCGAGGACATCGGCGAGGCTGAGGCGTCCGTATTCCGCCATCATGACCATGAGCCCGCCGGGGGTTCCGGGGGTGACCGCGGCGAGGGGGCCGTAGGCGGGAGGGATCTCCATGCCCTGTTCACGGAAGTACTCGGGCGTGGCTCCAGTGGGGGCGGCCCCCAGCGCATTGATCCCGATGACCTTGCCGGTCCCGGGATTGTAGATGAGCGCCTGGGTCTCGCCGCCCCAGCCGAGCACGTCCCACATGGTGGCCGTTGCGCCCAGCATGGCAGCGGCGGCGTCCACCGCGTTGCCTCCCTTGAGGAACATCATGGCGCCGGCGGTGGCCCCCAGAGGCTTCCCGGTAATCGCCATCCAGTCCTTTCCGTGGAGGACGGGCTTCTGGGTTCGTTGCGCCTGGAGACCGGGGGACTGGGCGGCGGCCGCGACGAGGGCCAAGACCCAGAGAGAGGGCGTGGTGATCTTCCTGCGAGGCATCTTGCATGACTCCTGTGTTCGGTTGGCCCGGATGCCGTTCCTGGCTGGAAGGCTACCAGCAGCGCGATGGTCGCGCCAGATTTGCAGCGGGCGAGGTATTCACGGGAAGGGAGCGACGATGGATTTCATACGCAGCATGGTGTTGCGGGACCTGGAGACCGGGAAGTACGACGGGCGCGTCGTGACCCGATTCCCGCCGGAACCGAACGGATTCCTCCACATCGGGCACGCCAAGTCGCTCTGCCTCAACTTCGGAATCGCCTCGGAGCACCCGGGCGGCCGCTGCCACCTCCGGCTCGACGACACCAACCCCGACACCGAGAAGGCCGAGTTCGTCGAGGCGATGAAGCGGGACATTCGTTGGCTGGGATTCGACTGGGGCCCACACCTGTACCACGCGTCGGACTACTTCGAGCAACTGTATCGGTATGCACTGGTGCTCATCGACAAGGGGCTCGCCTACGTCGACTCGTCGACCGAGGACGAGATACGGGAGCGGCGGGGGTCGGTCACCCGCCCCGGGGTGGACAGCCCCTGGAGGAATCGTGTGCCCGGTGAGAATCGGGACCTCTTCCGGCGGATGCGCGCGGGGGAATTCGCCGACGGCACCCACGTGCTGCGAGCGAAGATCGACATGGCCCACCGGAACATGGTCATGCGCGACCCCATCCTCTACCGGATCCGGCACGCCAGCCACTACCGCCACGGAGACGACTGGCCGGTCTACCCGATGTACGACTTCGCGCACTGCCTGTCCGACTCGCTGGAGCGGGTCACGCACTCGCTCTGCACCCTGGAGTTCGAGAACAACCGGGAGATCTACGACTGGCTGCTCGAGCATGTGGACGCGCCGCAGCCGCGCCCGGAACAGACGGAGTTCGCGCCGCTGGTGCTGGACTATGTGATCACGAGCAAAAGCAAGCTGCGGCCCCTGGTCGAGGGGGGACACGTGCGCGGATGGGACGACCCGCGCATGCCCACGCTCGCGGGCCTGCGGCGCCGGGGCGTGACTCCCGCAGCGATTCGGGCCATGTGCGACATGGTGGGGGTGGCCCGGGCGCAGTCCAGGGTGGACATGGCCAAGCTGGAGTTCGCCATTCGCGACGACCTGAACGACAAGGCTCCGCGCGCCTTCTGCGTGCTTGACCCGTTGAAGGTGGTGCTCACCAACTACCCGGAAGACGGGACCGAGATTTTCACGGCTCCGCGCTTCCCCGGTGGCGCGGGTGACGGGGGGGTGCGCGAACTGCCCTTCGGGCGCGTTGTGTTCATGGACCGCTCGGACTTCGAGGAGACTCCGCCGCCGGGCTTTCGCCGGCTCACGCCAGGTGGCGAGGTGCGCCTGAAGTACGCCTACGTCATCCGCTGCAACGAAGTGGTGAAGGACGGCGAAGGAAGGGTGACCGAGCTGCGCTGCACCGTGGATCCGTCCACGCGGGGGGGCGTCGCTCCCAGGGGACGCCGGGTTCGGGGAGCGGTTCAGTGGGTCGAACCGAAGAGCGCGGTGCGGGCCGAGGTCCGGCTCTACGACCGGCTCTTTTCGGTGGCGGAGCCTCCGCTCGAAGACCTCCTCGGGACACTCAATCGCGGGTCGGAGCAGATCGTAACGGGGGCGCTGCTGGAGCAGGGCGTGGCCGGAACCCGGCCGGGCGACCACTACCAGTTCGAGCGGATCGGGTATTTCTTCGCCGACCCCGAAGACGGTGGGGAGGGCACCCCGGTGTTCAACCGCACCGTGACGCTGCGCGACAGCTGGAAGGCGCGCAAGCGGGGTGCGGCCACCGGCGCCGATGGCGTCCGGGGTGAGCCTGTCCGCCCACGAGGACCTGCGCGCGCACAGCAGCGTTCGCCGGAGGAGGCGTTGCGAACCGACGGGGAACGGCTGTGGTTCACGGAACTGGTCGAACTCGGCGCGAGCGAAGCCGCGTCGATCAACCTGGCGCGCACACCCGACCTGCGGGCGGTGTTCCTGGCCGCGCGGACGGAGTATCCCGGCGGTGCCGATTCGATCGCCGCCTGGCTTGTGAATGAAATCACAAGGCTGCTGGGGAGCGGTGCGGCCTACGACATCGGGCGGCTGGCGCCGGAGGCTCTCGCGGACCTCGTCGAGGCGGTGGACGAGGAGGAAATGTCGCACCGGCAGGGGCGCACGGTGCTCGAGACGCTGCTCAGGGAGGGCGGGGATTTCGAGGAAGTGCGCCAGCGACTCGATCTGGAGGAGATCGGCGATGAAGGGGCATTGCTGGCCATCCTCCGGGGCATGATGGAAGCCTACCCCGAGAAGGCGGCAGCCTACCGGGGTGGGCAAACGGGCCTCCTCGGGTTCTTCGTCGGCGGGGTCATGAAGCGGACGAAGGGGAAGGCCGACCCGCGAAAAGCGAGCGAACTGGCGGCTCGGCTTCTGTCGGGTCCGGATGGGGTCGCCACCGCGGACAAACGATGAACCCGCTCGTTCCCGCCGACAACGTCCTTGCCGTAACCGGAATCCTCTTCGCCGTGGTGGCGGCCTCCATCTACGTGGAGGGCAGGTTCGCGTGGGCGAAGACGCTCTCGGCGGCGCTGCTTGCCCTCCTGGGGGGATTGCTTCTCTCGAACACGGGAGTGCTCCCCTTCGCCTCGCCGGCGTACGATTTCATCAATGAGTACTTCATCCTGATGGCGATTCCGCTGCTGCTCTTCAAGTCCGACCTGCGGGTCATCCTCGGGCAGGGGGGCAGGACGCTGGCGGCGTTCGTGGTCGCCGCGGCCGGGATCGTCACGGGCGCCGTCCTCGCGTTCCAACTGATCACGGTACCCGAATCCGCCAAGTACGCCGGGATGCTCGTTGGAGGCTATACGGGAGGAGGCCTGAACTTCGTGGCCGTCTCACAGGCCGTCGGGATGGACGATCCCAGCCTGGCGACGGCCGCCCTCGCCGCGGAGAGCCTGGCCGGGATCGCCTATCTGTTCGTCCTCGCGCTGCTGCCAACCGTCGCCGCCATTCGCAGGTGGCTGCCGCTCCGCGGACCGGAAGTGGAGCGCCCGGGCGACGTGGCCGCGATTGAAGTCGACCCGACCCGGGAAGCGGATCCCGACTCTTCGCCTGGGGTTGGATGGCCGGTTCATACGGCGGCGGGCATCGCGCTCAGTCTGCTGATCTGCGCCGCCGGGGTCTGGCTGGCGACGGCTAGCGGCCGGCCCCGGTACTCGATCCTGGCCGTGACGGCGCTCACCGTACTGGTCGCCAACCTCTTCCCCCGGACGATGGCACGGCTGAAGGGCGACCAGGAACTTGGAATGCTGCTCCTGTACGTCTTCTTCGTGGTGTACGCCGCCGGGGCCGACGTCCGCTCACTGCTCGGGTCGGCGGCGCTGCTGCTCACCTACGCGTGCCTCGTAATTCTGGTGCAGGTGGTCTTCTCGGCGGTGGGGGCGAGGATCTTCCGCTTCAGTTACGCCGAGATCCTAACCGCGTCGAACGCCTGCGTGCTGGGCCCTCCAACCGCGGCGGCCCTCGCCGCCGGGCGGGGTTGGCACGGCCTCGTGACCCCCGGTTTGCTGACAGGGGTCTTCGGCTACGTCGTGGGCAACTTCCTCGGTGTCAGCGTCTGGGTCTGGCTGGGCGGATAGCGCCTGCACACGCTGCCGGAGATCCACGCTTCCGCGGATTCGCATCGGCCGCTGGACCGCACGGGAGCGGAGTTTTCAGTAGCTCGCTGAGGCCCCGTCCGAGTCCCGCGGATCAGGCACGCCGACAAGCTGACCCGTCGTACCGTCCACGAAAATGCAGTGCGCGATCCCCTGTCCCCTGCCCCAGGTCACCTCGTGTCCGAGGGCTGCCAGCGAGGCGCCATCTTCCTCCGACATGAAGCCCTCCTCGAGGCGGACCCTGTCGGGGAGCCACTGATGATGGAGGCGCTTCGCCGCCACGACACCCTCGGGAGACTCACCGAAGTCCACCAGGTTCACCACGAGCTGGAGCACGGTGTTGATGATGGTGCGTCCTCCGGGGCTCCCGATCACCGCCACGAGTTCCCCGTCACGAGCGACGACCGTGGGCGTCATCGACGAGAGCATCCTCTGTTCCGGCCGTGCCAGATTGGCTTCCGTGCCGATGAGGCCGGTCTCGTTGGTCAGTCCGGGCCTGCCGTTGAAGTCCCCCATCTCGTTGTTGAGCAGAAAACCGGCGCCCGGGACGGTGATGTACGACCCGTAACCGCCTTCGAGGGTGTAGGTAACCGAAACGGCCATCCCGTCCGCGTCCACGACCGAGTAGTGCGTCGTTTCGGTGCTCTCCCAGCCGGGCGCCGCTTCAACGTCGGCGGGACTCGACACGCTGGCCGCGTCGGTCTCGATCGTCGCACGAATCTCGGCGGCGTACTCCTTGCTGGTCAGGCGCTCGACGGGAACATCGGCGAAATCGGCATCGGCGAGGAAGGTCGCGCGGTCGCGGAAGGCCCGGCGCATCGATTCGACGAGATGGTGCGCGTACTCGGGGCTGCCGGCGCCCATGGCGGCAACGTCGAAGCCCTCCAGCACGTTCAGCATCTGAACCAGCGCCGTTCCCCCGGATGACGGCGGCGGCATGCTGATGATGTCGTACCCGCGATAGGTTCCCCGGATCGGCTCGCGCTCGCGGGCTTCGTAGCGGGCGAGGTCCTCTTCGGTGATCCACCCGCCGCCACGCTCCATCTCCTCCGCCAGGAGGCGTGCCGTGGTGCCGCTGTAGAACCCGTCCCTGCCCTCGTCCCTGATGCGTTCGAGCGTTCCCGCCAGGTCAGCCTGCACCAGCACCTCGCCCGGCTCGTACGGAACGCCGTCCTTCGAGAACTGGGCGAAGGTCGCGGGATAGTCGCGGAACGCCTCCAGCCTCCCGGAGAGCGAGTTTGCGAGGCGATCGCTCACGACGAAGCCGTCGCGGGCCAGCGTCACCGACGGTTCCACGAGATCGCGCCACTCGGCATTCCCGTACTTCTCGTGCGCGAGGGCAAACCCGGCGACCGTACCCGGGACACCTACCGCCAGATGGCTGCGATGGTGGATCTGGTAGGAGTATTCGCCGTCCTCGCCGACGAACATCTCCGGGTGCGCCTTGAGCGGCGCCTTCTCGCGGAAATCGATCGCGGTGGCGCCGCCGTCGGGGAAGCGAATCACCATGAACCCCCCTCCGCCGATGTTGCCCGCCGTGGGATGGGTCACGGCAAGCGCCAACCCCGTGGCGATCGCGGCGTCCACGGCGTTGCCACCCGCGCTCAGAACGCGGGCCCCCGCCTCGCTCGCGTCGGGATAGGCGGACACCACCATGCCCGAGCCGGACGTGACGACACCGCGTACGGCGTCGATTCCCGCCGTTTCGACGCTCGATCCGCCGCAGGCGGCAACGGCCAGAGCGGTGACAAGAGTCAGCGACATTGACAACAGGCGGTTCATCATTTTCAAGACCTCCGGCCGGGGACTCGGTGTGCGATCTCTCCGTTCGAGACTCAACTCCGCACGGCCGCCGCGACCTCGGGCTCCGATTCCGGCCCGGTACGCAACGGTGAGACCAGAATGGGGGAAGAGGTGCTGGCGCGCGAGTCCCCGGTTTCGGGCTCGGGGTCCTTCCGCCGGAAGAAGCGGACCAGATCGGCGACGAGACTGTACAGGACCGGCACCAGGATCAGCGTCAGGAAGGTGGCGAAGATGATGCCGACGATCACCGCCACGGCCATCGGTCCCCACCAGGCCGCCTGCTCCCCGCCCCAGAAGAACTCGGGAGACAGACTGGCAAAGAACCCGAAGAAGTCGAAGTTGAGGCCGATGGCGAGCGGAACCAGCCCCAGCGCCGTCGTGATCGCGGTGAGCAGGACGGGCCGCAGACGAGTCCTGCCGCCCTTTATCAGCGCCTCCCGAGTGCCCAGTCCGTCCCGCTTTCTGAGCACGTCGATGTAGTCGATCAGCACAATGGCGTTGTTCACGACAATGCCGGCCAGGGAGATCACCCCTACGCCGGTCATGATGATCACGAAGGGCATTTCGAACACCATCAATCCGATCAGAACGCCGATCGTGGACATGATCACCGACGAGAGAATGATCAGCGGCTTTACGACGGAGTTGAACTGGGTCACCAGAATCAGGGCGATGAGCATCAGAGCCGCGAGGAAGGCACCGGTCAGGAACGCCATCGCCTCCTCCTGCTCCTGCTGCTCTCCGGTAAACGCAAGCGTATAGCCGGCAGGGAGCGCATCCGTGAAACCCGCAAGTACGGTCTCCACCTCCTGGCGCACCGCGTTGCTGTTGTATCCGGCCGCGACTTCAGCGCTGATCGTCGCCATCCGATCCATGTCCTTGCGCCGAATCGAACTGTAGCCCCTGTCGACGGACCATTCGGCGACCGAAAGCAGCGGAACCTGGCGTCCCTCGGTGAACACGGTAAGCTCTTCGAGCGATGTCAGTTCCCGCCGGTCCTCCTCGCGCAGCCGCACGATGATGTCGTATTCGTCGTTGCCCGTGCGGTACTTGGCGGCTTCCAGGCCGTTGATGGCACCGCGCACCAGAAAGCCGACCTCGTTCGTGGACAACCCGTAAAGGCTCGCCTTCTCACGGTCCACCTCCACGCGCAACTCGGGCCGGGCATCCTCCATGTCGCTTTCAAGTCCTACCAGGCGGGGATAGACCTGGGACCGCTCGACCAGATCGACGGCCTCGGCAGCGAGCGTCTCAAGGAGATCGGGATCCTCTCCGGAGATCTCGATGTTCACCGGTGGTCCGGACGGGGGGCCCTCCGACACCTTGTCGACCCGCACTTCCGCTCCCGCCAGGTCCCTGCCGATCGTTTCCTGCATCTCGGCGAGCGTCGCGAAGATATCGAACCGGCGTTCCTGGAAGTCCACCATGCTCAGGGTGACACGTCCCGCCTCCGGGCCAGACGGGCCGCCCCCACCCATGGGACCGCCTCCGCCGCCGCTCCCTCCCACGGTTGTGACGATGGTCTCCGCATCGACGATGCCGGCCAGCCCCTCCACCTCTTCCTTCAGTCGACGCGCGTAGCCGTTCGTCACCGCCGCAGACGTGCCTACGGGCGCCTCGACGGATACGAACAGCACGCCCGGTGGAATGTCCTCCGGGAAGTACTCGACCGGGGCCGCGAACCTGCTGTAGAGGAGGATCGTGCCCGCCAGGGCCCCGAACGAAACGAGGAGGATGGCCGCACGATTGTTCAGCGACCAGCGCAGCCGCCGCTCATACCAGCCGGCCACGCGCGGGAATCCGTTCGACATGAAGACCCGGCTCATCCGGTCCAGCAGTCTTGAGTGGAGCAGCCAGACCGCGCCTCCGACAACCACGAAGAGAACGGCCGTCAGCGGATTTGAAAATGCAATCGATGCCAGCACCAGCAGCCCCAGGACGAGCAGCGTGAGCCGCGCGTTGCGATTGAGCGGACGGCGGCGCCCGCCTTCGCGAACGAGGAAGATCGAGCAGAGGGTGGGCACGATGACGAGGGCCACGAACAGCGAACTGGTGAGCGTGATGATCAGCGTGAGCGGGAGGTAGCTCATGAAGTCGCCCGCCATGCCCGGCCAGAAGAGCAGCGGTGTGAAGGCGGCCAGCGTCGTGGCGGTAGCGGCGATCACCGGGACGGCGACCTCTCCCGTGGCCTTCTTGCAGGCGGACTTTCGGTCCCATCCTTCCTCCAGGAAGCGATAGATGTTCTCCACGATCACGATCGCGTTGTCGACCAGCATGCCCAGCGCGAGGATCAGCGAGAAGAGGACCACCATGTTCATCGACACGCCCAGGAGTCCGATCACGATGAACGAGAGGAACATCGAGGTGGGGATCGAGAGCGCGACGAAGATCGATGTGCGCAGACCGAGCACGAAGAGCAGGATTCCGACTATGAGAATCAGGCCGGAGATGATGTTGTTCTGGAGGCTGTTCACCATCTGACCGATGTCGTCGGACGTGTCAGAGGTGATGGACACGACCGTGGACGGCGGGAAGAGCGGGCGCATGGCCTCGATCTCGGCCCTGACGGCGTCCGCAGTGGCGATGATGTTCTCGCCGGAACGCTTCACCACGTCCAGGGTCACGACCGGCTGGTCCCCCAGTCGCGCGAACGATTCGCGTTCGGTGAATCCGAACTCCACGTCGGCGATGTCCCTGACGTATATGGGCCGGCCCTCGACGGTGGTCACCACCAGATCGCCCACGATCGACGGATCATCGAACTCTCCGTCGACGCGCACGAGATACTTCACTCCGTTGACGTCGATGGACCCGCCGGGCACATTCACGTTCTCCTGCCGGATCGCACTCAGCACATCATCGAACGAAACGTTGTAGTACTGCATTCTGGCGAGGTCGATATCGACCTTGACTTCGCGCTCCAGTCCCCCGCGCAGCGCCACCCTGAGTACCGCGGGGATGGACTCGATCCGATCCTGCAGCTCCTCGCCGAGTTCCTTGAGACGCACCAGTCCGTATCCTCCGGACAGATTCACCTGCATCACCGGCGCATCGGCCATCGAGAACTCGAGGATCATCGGGTCCTCGGCATCGCCCGGAAGCTCGGGCCGAGCCAGGTCCACCTTTTCGCGGACCTGCTGCAGCGCTTCGTTCAGGTCGACCGACGTCTCGAATTCGACGATGACGCTGGAGTACCCCTCCACGGAGGTGGAGGTAAGCTCCTTGACGTCGGAGATCGTGTTCAGCTCCTCCTCGATCTTCCGGGTGACCAGACTCTCCACGTCGGCCGGTGACACGCCGGGGTAGACGGTGTTGACCGCGATCGTCGGGATCTCGGTCTCGGGAAAGGACTCCTTCGGAATCGCACGATAGGAGAGAAGCCCCGCGATCGTGATGAAAGCGAAGAGCACGATCACCGACGTGGAGTGCTCCACGGCGACCGAAGTCAGCCAGAACTCCTTGAAGGAGCGATTGTCGCGGCCCTCTCCGGCGCTGCCCCCGTTGCCTGTGGTGCTCATTCCCCGCCCTCCTCCGCGTCACCGCTGCTCGATACCACTCGGACCCTGTCTCCACCGGTCAGGCCCTGCTGCCCCACGACCACGAGGAGATCACCGGAGTTCACTCCGGACCCCACCACGATGTCATTGCCCTGGCTCACGGCCACCTCGACCGTGCGCGCTTCGGCGCGCGCGTCGTCACCCGCGCCTTCGACCACAAAGACCACGTACCCCTCCTCCATCGCTACCAACGCCTGCTGGGGCACGACGAGAGCGTCGGCGATCTCTTCCTGGACAACCGAGATCTCGGCGATCATCCCGGACTTGATCACGCCGCCAGGATTGGGAAGATCCAGTTCGATGGGGAAAGTGCGGCTTTCGGGGTCCACCACGGCACCTACATACGTGACTTCACCCTCGTAGACTTCATCGCCCAGCGCATCGAACGAGACGGATGCCCTGGCCCCGACGGGCAGCGCCAGCGCGTACCGCTCGGGTGCCCCGGCCGTGATCCTGATCGTATCGGTCTGGACGATGCGCGCGACCGGCGTACCCGGCGATACCATGGCTCCAATCTCGACGAGGCGGTCGTCGAGGACGCCGCTGATCGGTGCCGCTACGGTCGTTCGCGCAAGCCGCTCCTCGAGGGCGGTCAGGTTGCCCCGGGCCTGCTCCGCATTGTACTGGGCTTCGTAGTAGCCGAGCTCCGAACCGATGCTGTCCTGCTCGTACAGCCGCTTCGTGCGCTCCCACACCTCCCTGGCATACTCGGCCTGGGCCGTCGCCGCCTGCACCTGGGCGCGGAGAATCGCGTCGTCGAACTGCAGAATGGTCTGTCCCGCGCGCACGGGACGTCCCTTCTCCCTGACGATCCGGCGGAGAATACCCGCCTCCTCGGCCGAAATGACCACGTCGCGCATGGCCATGGCGACTCCCGGCAGGCGGATGACCCGGGTAAAGCCGCGCGGCTCCAGCCGCTCCACCTCGACGTTGACCACCCGCCTGTATCCTTCGTCCGAGCTCGCCGCGGCAGGTGCGCCTCCCGCACCCATTCCATCGCAAGCCGCGATGGATCCGGTCGCCAGGACTGCAACCAGCCCGGCCCGCAGATTCCCGATCATGGTGACCTCCTCACACTCCTGATTCTATCCTCAACCCATCCGTCAGTGTCCGCCGCCGTCCCCGTTACCCCAGTGCTCCAAATCGACGATCGGAACCTGTCCCGCCGCCTCGTCGAGCCTGGCCCGTGCGGCAAGATAGTCGTACACCGCCTGAGCGTAGTTGAATTCGCTTTGACGGAGCGCCACTTCCGCGTCCGTCAACTCCAGTTGGCTCGCAAGTCCCTCGCGATACTGGGCGCTGGCGATCTCGTAGCCGCGACCGGCCTGGGACACCGCGAGACTCTGGGCGCCCGTCCTGTCCCGGGCCTCACGTACCTCGTCCACCAGGTTGCGCAGCTGTATCTCCGCCTGGTCCACTGCGATATCGGTCTGCGTCCGTGCCTGCCGCAACGCCATCTCACGCTGTTCGATCCTCGCTTCGCGACGGAAGCCCGAGAATATCGGAAAGCTCACGCGGAGTCCGATCTGTTTCGTCGATCCGCGCTGCAGATTGGTGCCGAAGAAGTCCGGCACCCCGTTCTGCTGGGCAGCCAGGCCATAGGTTCCGAAAGCCGAAACGCTGGGGAGATAGTCGACCTGTTCGATTCGAACCTCCGTCTCCCGGAGGGTCTCCGTGATCTCGAGCTGGCGAATGTCCGAACGACGGACGGCGCCCCTGCTCACGAACTCCATCACATCGGTCCCCTCGCCGACATCGACTCCGGCGAAGGCGAGGATGTCCCGATTGGCGGGTGAATTGGCGTCGAATCTGTCCAGATCGATCCGGGCCAGTTCTCCTGCCACGTCAAACATGATCTCCGGGGCGAGGGCCATCTCGGATGCGATCGTTCTCCGCGCGGCGCTGCGACGATTCTCCGCCCGCTTGAGATTCGGTTCCAGGTTGGCGAGTTCGACTTCGAGCCGTAGCACGTCGTAGTACTCGGCGAGGCCGGCCTCCTGCATCGCACGCGTCTCTTCGAGGGACTTCCTGACGCGCTCGATCGAATTCTCGGTCAATCTGACCTCTTCCTGAGCGAGGAGGAGATCGTAGACGGCGATTCGGACCCGTGTCACCACCTGCTGGCTCCTGCCGCGCAGGGCTTCCTCCTGGAGCCCGCGGAATCGGGACGCGGCGCCCACCCCGACAAAAACGCGGGGGTCTATCAGGGATTGCTCCGCGCTCACCGAGAGGTTCCAGAGGTTGTCGGCCCCGAACTGTACGGGGATGAAGTCACCTTCCGATGCTGTGGGATCGAAGATCTGTGCCGGCAGAAAGCTGACCTGTGGAGCGACGTTGCGGGTGTAGGACGACGACAGATCCAGGCTCGGGTAGACGTCGGCCCAGGCCTCGGAGACCTGTCCTTCGGCGACGCCCACCTGATAGCGGGCGTCCAGCACATCCCGGTTCCGATCGACGGCCAACCGTGCGACGGTACTCAGGAAGACGGGGCCGTCCCCCAGTACATCCTCGGGCGAGCGTTGCTGCGCCATCGCGGTACCGACGGTGCTGAACAGCGTCGCCAGGACAACCGCGGACCTTCCCGCGAGCCGACCGCGCATCGCCCGACTCTCCCCCACCAGCCACTGCACCCCACCTGCCGATCCATGCATGAAACCTCCACCGAATCTTCGCGCGCTTCTTCCGCCCCACCGCGTCGTGAAACCGGGATCGCGCCCCTTCCCGGGCAACGAGAGCTGCGGTGTTGAGACCGCCTTTCTGCAGCCATAATGTCTCACACACCAGACTCATATGACACCCGGCCCGACGTTTTCGTTGAGAATCGACTGGACTATCGTGTGAATCGCGGGTTTTCCGCCGGTTTTCGCCCAACGGTATTGACGGGAACGTTCCATCCCGGTAGGCTGTTTCGCGTGAGTCCGGCGGCACGCGCCGGTAGAGACTACAGTTGCCTAGAAGGAGCAGAGGATGCGGACCACGGGTACCGTGAAGTGGTTCAACGACGCCAAGGGATTCGGATTCATCAGCCCGGAGGCCGGGGAGAGGGACTGTTTCGTCCACTACTCCTCGATCGAGGGAGAGGGTTTCCGAAGCCTCACTGAGGGAGACCAGGTCGAGTTCGACATGGTGAACGGGCCGAAAGGGCCTGCTGCGGAGAACGTGGTCCGCGTCGGGGCTATGGCATAGCTTCCAGAAAGACCAGCTCCACATTCCAATGGAAGAAGCCGGCGGGGCAGCCCCGCCGGCTTCTTCTTTTGCGAGGGTCGCTCGCAATACGACTCCCCGGTCAGGCGCCAAAGAATGCCGCGTGCCAGCGCTCGCTGGCAGGCCCCTCCCAGCATCCGTTCCGCAATTGCGCCAACTCCGTGATCGAGTTGTCGAAAACCACCGATGCGGGCGTGACTGTTCCAGCTTTGGCCAGCGACCGGAATTCCGGTCGTGAGGCTTTCCTGATGCGATCTCGCCCGTCCCGGTACCACACGGCTTCGTTGCCCAGAAAACGTACTCCAAGCCGATGCTCCATCTCCCCCAGAACGTGCACCAGCGCGTCGATCGAACAACCTGAAGGGGATGTGGCATTCACGTCGGCACCGACGATCAGGAATCGTCCGTAGCACCACGCGCGACCCGCTCGAAGCGGCGCTCCGTGGGCAGCCCATCCCGATATGAAGTCGTCGACGGCTTCGAGAAAGACCCCGGTCTCGGCGCGGTCGAGTTCCCGCTCCGCCCCGAAAACCCAGACGCGGGCGTCGCCCGGGAAGCCGTCCAGTGCCGGGAGCTTCACGATGGGTTGGCGGAGCGCACCAGCGCGTCCTCTGGAGGATTCTTGTCGATCAGCACCGCTATCCATCGCAGGTCCTTCGTATTCTCCAGCATGATCTTGACAACCATGGTGAGCGGTACCGAGAGAAGTGCACCGACCGGTCCCCACAACCACCCCCAGAACACCAGGGACAGGATGACGACGAGGGTCGACATGCCGAGGCGCCGCCCCTGCAGCGTGGGTTCTATCCAGTTGCCCAGGATGAGGTTGACCGCCACGTAGCCCAGACCTACGATCGCCGCCCCCTGGATATCGATGCCCACAAACGTCGCCGTCACGGGATCCACTTGCACTAGCGCGAGCGCGATGGCCGGCACGGAAGCGATGATCGATCCGATCGTCGGAACATAGTTGAGGATGAAGGCGATCAGCCCGAAGAGAACCGGCAGGTCCAGTCCCATCATCCAAGTCCACAGTCCCAGGAGCACACCGGTGCACAGGCTGACCAGGGTCTTGATGACGAGATAGCCCTGAACCTCGTCGATGATCTTGCGGTAGCGCTTGTCCGAAGCCAGCGCGTCCCCGGAGATCGCGCTCAGCTTGCGAGGGAGGACCGCAGCTTCACCCAGCGCGAACACGAGGATCAGGAAGACCAGGAATGTGCTTGAAAGGAAGGACAGTGCCAAGGTGGTCGCCCCGGTGGCGAGCGTCGTCAGCGTCGCCACGTTCAGCACACTGCGAATCGCCTCCCGCAACTCGCCCTCGCCGACGAAGGGTACCCACGACTCGATCTGCTGAACCCATGAATCCAGGTGGGGCCTGATCGCGTCGATCTGCAGCAGGATCTGGGTCTGAAGGGCCTGCAGCTGCTGGCTGCCTACGAGGATCAGGAGGCCGAACACTCCCGCGGCCGCAAGCACCGTCATCAGAATGGCCAGGTTCAGCGGCACGCGCCTCCTGGCCAGCCAGTAGACCAGCGGCAGACAGATGACCGCGAGGAACCCCGCCAGGGCGACGGGCAGAAGGATAGGTTCTGCGAAGCGCAGGCCCTGGGTCAGGATGAACGCGGCCGCGAGGGTGATCAGGAACCGCAGGCCTGGATTCTGATCGGACTGATCTAGGACCATCTCGCTCGTCTCAAATGGTTTTTCGTAGCTTGAGTCTATGGACAACCCGCCGTCTCGAAAACCCCCCGGTGTCACTGCCGATCGCGAGCCCGAGGATACGCCCCGGACACGGAACGACGCCGACCTCCTCGGTCAGTGCCGCGTGGACACCTTTCGCTCCGGAGGCCCGGGCGGACAGCACCGGAACAAGGTCGAGTCCGGGATACGGCTGACGCATCTGCCGACGGGAGTCGTGGTCGTCTCGCGGGGGCACCGGTCCCAACACCGCAATCGGCAGGACGCTTTGCGCCGATTGCGTACGGAGCTGGAACGCCGAACCGGGAGAGAGAAGCCCCGCATTCCCACGTCCGTCCCGAGGGCCCAGCGCGAGAAGCGGCTGGAGGGAAAGAAGAAGCGTGCCAGGGTCAAGCTGATGAGGAAGAAACCCGATCCCGACGATCACTAAGCGCGACGGGCGGTCGCCGGTCGCGTCGCCTCAGCAGACGATCGGGAGCAGGGGGCGTTGCCGCACCGCTGTGCCCTCCACGTAGGTGTTGGTGTACACGCGAATCTGTCCGCATCCCCGGATGACCTCCACGCGGTAGATCGCGGTCGTGGGCAGCGAAGCCAGCTCCTCCACGCCGCCGAAGGCCGGGGCGTCGTCGATGTAGATCCGGGGGCGCTGCGCCATCGTGCCACGGGTGCGAATGCAATTGAGGCGCTGGCCGAAGATGCTGGTCCCGGAGTTGTCCTCGAAGCACGGAACGAACTCGAACGCCGGCTGGCTGTGGAGGTATTCGGCGACGTTCAGGTCCGGCGCCGACTTCAGTTCAGGCTCACTCCATGTGTTGGTGACATACGGCAGTTCCCGCAGCCGGGTCTCCAGCCGGTCCACATAGACTTCGAGCCCCTCGAGCACCACGGGCTTGGGGATCAGTACGACTTCCGTGAACTGCCCGTCCCGGATGTCCAGCACCTGGTAGAGATCCGCGTAGCCGATGCGCGTGACCGAAACCTGACTCGGGCCGGGCGGTACACCCGCGATCCTGAACCGGCCATCGGCGCCGGTGATCCCGACGATCCTCGATCCGTCCGGGCGCAAGGTCTCGGTGAGCCGGACGACGGCACCCTCGACCGGCTCGCCCCAATACGTGTCGATCACCTGACCTGCGAAGGTTGCTGCGGCGCCCGCCTGGGCCCTGGCCTCCGCGGCCGGTAAGATCGCCGCCAGAATCGCGAACCAGGAGAAGAGGAGCCTGTACGACACGGCAGGATCAGGCCAGGGACCGAACCGCCCCGACGACTTCGTCGAAGGGGGGGAGCACTCCCGGGTTGTCGCTCACCCAGGCGTACGCTATGCGGCCTTCGCCGTCCACCACGAAGACCGACCGCTTCGCAACGCCATGCAGTCCGAAGAAGTCCTCCTGAAGCACCCCGAACGCCCTGGCGGCTTCCTTGTTGAAATCCGACAGTATGGGGAACGGGACGTCCATTTCCTTGCGCCACTGCTGGTTCGAGAAGGGCGAGTCGATGCTGATCGCGTACACTCCGGCGCCGAGCCCGCCCCATTGATTCCAGTTCTCGCCGATGTGGCAGAGCTCCTCGGTGCACGTGCCGCTGAAGGCGAGCGGTACGAACATCAGCACGACCGGCTGGCCGCGGTGCCCGGAGAGAGTTACGGGGTCCTTGCCGAATACGTCCAGCAGAGAGAAGTCCGGCGCTTCGTTTCCGACTTGAATGTGGCTCAAGGTAGTCACTCCCTCGATTGTGGTCTTCGCCGATTTTGGAATGGAAAACTAACACCCCGCGCGGCGGCGGGATCCTAGTTGCCGCGCGCCGCCTGCCTGGTCCAGATCAGAGCGGATCCACAGCCGCCGTTGTATCTGCCCCGGAACTCCGGAGGTGTTCGCGCACCCCAGTAGACCTCGGCCACCTCGACCCATTCCGGCGGGATGTGGTCGATATTGACCGTTCCTTCCATGTCCACGTTCCACTCGACTCCGTCGACGAAGATCGCGAGTTCGCAGTCCCGAACCTGCAGGAACGCCCGGTCCGTGGTTGGGCGGTTGATCCGGAGGCCCGGCAGTCGGGCGAACGCATCGGAGATGCGCGGGGACCCCTGCTCTTCGATCGTCCGTCGGGTAAGCAGCCGCATCACGATCCCGTCGTCCAGGCGGCGATAGTAGCCGCGGGCTTCCAGAAAGCGCGAGCGCACTTCGACAGTCAGGGGCCTCAGCGCGACCGCCTCGACGGTCATCGCCACCTCGACCACCGTCGTACGATCGGGGTGCAGTGCAATCGGTTCCTCACGCGTTGCGTAACCGATGCGCTCGACCGTCAGGCGCGTGAGGTCGGACTCCAGGTCGGCGAACTCCACGCGTCCGCCGGCGTTCGTGAACGCCCGCCGCCCATCGAGGACCGCGACCATCGCTCCCTCGACCGGCGCGCCGGAATCCGAATCCACGACCCTGACCAGAAGCCTCGCGGAAGTAGCGAGGGGGTTACCCGATTCCCCCTTGCGCATCATCAGGTTGAAACTCCCCGGCCGCAGCACCCTGAATCCGCCCTGCAACGTGACGTAGCCGGACCTGCGGATCGTCAGGGTGTAGTTGCCGGTGGGCGCCGAGAAGGTCGCTCTCCCGTCCGCCCCCGTCACGTAGCGATGCACCAGGCCGGACAACTCGAGGACGGCACCCTCCAGGTCGGAGCCCGTATCCACGTCCTGGATGTGCCCGGTAATCGTCACGGAGTCCGCGCGCTGAGCCGCCAAATCGGGCGGGGCCCAGGGGCAGAAACCAGCCAGGACGGCTGCCGCTCCCAGCACCGCAATCGGTGATGACTTGTGGGCGTGCATTGACTATAGTAATTGGATGTGTTCCGTGTTCCGTCACATTGTATGTTGCCGGGCACGGCACGCAGGGACAAGGGTTGGAGCCGTTCCGCGTCCGTTCCGACTGGCCGAACGCCTACCCGCCACCATACCTTGGGAGCCATGAACAGGTATTCACTTGCGCTGCTGGCTGCGGGCACCTTGGGTCTGGCCGTGGCCAATCCTGCCGGGGAGCAGCACTACGCCGGCGACGCGTCGACCGTTGTATCGCCGACATCTCTTGACCGCACGTTACCGAACGCGGAGGTCGCAAACGAGATCGTGGCGGAGTACTGCGTTCGCTGTCACAGTGAACGGCGGCAGGTGGGTGGTCTCGTGCTCGAGGGCTTCGACATCGCCGAGGCAGCCTCGCGCGGCCCGACCGTGGAGAAGATGATCCGGAAGCTGAGGGCGGGAATGATGCCGCCGCAGAGCGTCCGTCGCCCCGAGCCGGAGATGATCGCGGCAATGGCCACGGAGCTCGAGACCGCAATGGACGAGCTTGCGGCGAATGATCCGAACCCCGGCAAGCGCACGTTCCAGCGTCTCAACCGCGCCGAGTACGCACGCGCCGTCAGGGACCTGCTGGGCGTGGACATCGATGTGAGCTCCTTCCTGCCGCTCGACACCAAGAGCGCGAATTTCGACAACATCGCCGATGTGCAGATGCCCTCTGCCACCGTCGTGGAGGGTTACCTGCGCGCGGCCGGACAGATCAGCCGGTCCGCGCTAGGCGACCCGGACGTCGAGACCTCTTCGACCATATACCGGATTCCCCGTGTAGCCTCCCAGAAGGATCGCGTGGAAGGCGCGCCCATCGGCACGAGGGGCGGACTGTCGGTCCTTCACAACTTCCCGGCCGACGGCACCTACGTCTTTCACATCATGCCCTACGCGGCCGTAGAGGGAGAGGTGTTCGGCCGGACGTTCGGAACCGAGCAGATCGAGGTCTCGATCGACGGAGCGAGGGTGGCGTTGCTGACGATCGACCGCTGGATGTCCGAGTCCGAGCCCACCGGCCTGAACATCCGGACCGATTCAATCTACGTCACGGCGGGCCAGAAGAGGGTGTCGGTCGCGTTCATTCGGCAGTTCGAGGGCGTGGTGGACGACCTGATTCGGCCGATCGACCATACCCTCGCCGACGGGCAGATCGGGATCGGACTCGGAGTGACGACGCAACAGCACCTGCAGCGGCTTACCGTTCTGGGGCCTTTCGGCGTGACGGGTGTGTCGGATACACCAGCGCGCCAGGCGGTCTTCACCTGTCGGCCGACCTCGCCCGACGAGGAAGGGCCCTGCGCACGCGAAATCATTGCCAGGCTCGCCACCCGGGCCTATCGCCGGCCCGCTGTCGACCGCGATGTCGACGGCCTGATGACCTTCTATGGGCAGGGCGCAGCCGACGGCGGTTTCGAAAAGGGCATCCGCACCGCGCTGCAGGCGATCCTGGCGAGCCCGCACTTCATCTTCCGACTCGAACAGCGGCCGTCCGAGGTCGGGGCCGACGACTTGTACGGGATCGACGACTTCGATCTCGCGTCGCGGCTTTCGTTCTTCCTGTGGGGCGCGCCCCCCGACGATGAACTCCTGGAAGCCGCCCGCGCCGGTTCGCTTTCCGATGCGGCCGAGCTGGACCGACAGGCGCGGCGCATGCTCGCCGACCCCCGCTCCGAAGCGCTGGCCACGCGCTTCGCCGCGCAGTGGCTCCGACTCCAGGACATCGAGGACATCCACCCGGACGCGTTGACCTTCCCGTATTTCGACCAGACCCTGGCCGACGCCATGGTGCGGGAAACGGAACTGTTCTTCTCCCATCTGGTGGAAGAGGACCGCCCGGTTCTGGATCTCCTTACGGCGGACTACACCTTCGTGAACGAGCGGCTGGCCCGACACTACGGGATGACCGGAGTTCTGGGCCCGGAGTTCGCCAGGGTCACCTATCCGACCGACCATCGCCGCGGCCTGCTCGGGCACGGGAGCGTGCTCACGCTTACCTCGCACCCCGACCGTACCTCACCGGTTCTGCGCGGAAAGTGGGTGCTCGAGGTCCTGCTGGGCGCTCCTCCGCCCCCGCCCCCGCCGGACATCCCCGCCTTCGAGGAAACCGCCGCGGCCGAAGAGGGACGTTTCTTCACGGTTCGGGAGCGCATGGAGGAGCACCGGGCGAACCCGCAGTGCAGTTCCTGCCACAACGTCATCGATCCGCTCGGGCTCGCGCTCGAAAACTTCGACGTGACAGGCGGCTGGCGGATCCGGGACGAGGGCAACCCGGTGGACCCCGTGGGCACGATGTACGACGGCACGGAACTGGCCGGCCCGACCGATCTGCGCACGGCGCTGATGGGCCTGTCCGATGTCGTCGTGAGCACCTTCGCCGAGAACCTGATGGCCTATGCGCTGGGCCGGCGGGTGGAGTACTACGACATGCCGACGATCCGGGCCATCGTCCGGGCGGCGGCGGAAGACGACTACCGCGTATCCAACTTCATCCTGGGCGTCGTGAACAGCATGCCGTTCCGCATGGCGCGCGCCGGCACGGTGGCCGAGGAAGAAGCCGAATTCTGACGGAGCAGAGTTGCAACACACCCACGACCGAGGTCTGAACAGATGCAATACCTGACTGGCAAGCACATTTCGCGGCGAGCAATGCTCAAGGGCGCCAGCGCCGCCATCGGCCTCCCCCTGCTGGACGCCATGATTCCGGCCGGGCGAGCGTGGGCGGCGACGGAGGCCGGAAGGGCGGCCGGCCGCACGAGGGTGGTTTGTATCGAGCAGGTGCATGGTGCGGCCGGTTGCAACGACTGGGGCCGGGCGCAGAACCTGTGGTCGCCGGCGGAAACGGGCCGCGACTTCGACCTGACGCCCAGCAACCTCCGGCCGCTGGAACCGTTCAGGAAGTACCTGACGATCGTGAGCGACACCGACGCGCGGATGGCCGACGCGTACGCGCCCGCCGAGATCGGTGGAGACCATTTCCGGACCAGCGCGGTCTTCCTCACCCAGGCCCATCCGAAGCAGACCGAGGGTTCCGACGTTCGCGTGGGAACTTCCTTCGACCAGCTGTACGTACAGCGTTTCGGCCAGGACACGCCCATCCCGTCGCTGCAGCTGTCCATCGAGAACGTCGACCAGGCCGGAGGGTGCGCGTACGGCTACGCGTGCGTTTATACGGACACGATCAGCTGGGCCTCGCCGAGCGACCCGCTTCCGATGATCCGTGATCCGCGAGCGGTCTTCGAGCAGTTGTTCGGGGCCGGTGGAACACCCGAGCAGCGCGCCGAGCGCCTCACTACCGACCGCAGCATCCTCGACTGGGTCATGGGCGAGATGTCGATGGTGCGTCGCAAGCTCGACCCGATCGATGTCCAACGCCTCGATCAGTACGCAAACAACATTCGCGAACTCGAACAGCGGATCCAGCGCATCGAGGCACAGAACTCCAGCGGCGAGGAGCGGGCGATCCCGGAGGCTCCGGTGGGTGTTCCGGATTCGTTCGAAGAGCACGTGAAGCTGATGTTCGACCTTCAGGTCCTCGCCTTCCAATCCGACACGACGAGGGTCTTCTCCTTCAAGCTTGGGCGCGACGCGTCGCCCAGGGTCTACCCGGAGTCCGGAGTGGATTCGCCCTTCCATGCTTCATCACACCACGGAGGCCGTGAAGATCGGGTGATCCAGTTCGGCAAGATCAACGAGTATCACGTGTCGATGGTGCCCTACTTCCTGGAGAAGCTGCAGGCGGTGACCGAGGGAGATGCCACACTTCTCGACAAGACGCTGCTCATGTACGGCTCGGCGATGGCCGACAGCAACCTCCACAATCACACGCGTTGCCCGCTCTTCCTGGCTGGCGGCGCGAACGGCATCCTGGAGGGCGAACAGCACATCCGGGCGCAACCCGGCACGCCGATGGCCAACGTGATGCTGAGCCTGCTGCACAAACTTGGAGCCGACGACATCAAGAGTTTCGGGAACAGCACGGGCCGCTTCGCCATCTAGGAGGTGCGACGATGACCGGTGAAAGTATGAACACTGGCGGGTCTGACACGGTCGCGTCGAAACGCCCGCACGCGAAACGCACAGTCGGCGGGCTCCTGGCGCTGGCTTCACTGATTGCGACCATCGGCGCGGTGGTGCCCACCGAGGCTCCGGTCGCCGACGCTGCCGAACGTGGTGATCTCGAGGCGGTGCGCGCGTTGCTGCGACAGGGTGCCGACGTCAACACGGCTCAGAACGACGGCATGACGGCGCTTCACTGGGCCGCGAGCAACAACGACATCGCTATCGCGAAGGCGCTTCTCTATGCGGGAGCTACCTTCCGGGCGACGACGCGTATCGGGGGCTACACACCTCTGCACCTCGCGAGCAGGGGCGGCCACGCGGAAGTTGCGTGGCTCATTCTGGAGGACGGCGCCGATCCGGACAAACTCACCGGCACGGGCGTAACCGCAATGCACTTCGCTGCCGACGCCGATGCAGCCGAAGTGATCGAGGCACTGGCCGCGCATGGCGGTGACGTGGACGCACGGGACAGCTTTGCGGAGCGCACCCCTCTGATGTTCGCCGCCGTGCGGGGGGCAGACGCGGCGGTACGTGCCCTTCTGAACGCGGGGGCCGATGTATCTCTGGTGACCCGGGTGAAGGACTATGAGGTCATCGACCGGGACCTGCGCGCCGAGCAGCGCCAGCGCGCCCGCGTAAGGGCCGCGGCCGAGGAGCCCGAGGAGGAGGAAGAGGTCAGTGAGGCCTCAGCGTCGCCAATTCCGCCCCAGGGACAGCAAGCCCGCAACCCGGCCCAGGTCCCTCAGGCCCGACAACAGCCCGGCAATCCGGCACGGCCTGCGGCAGCCCCTGGCCAGGCCGAGCCGGACGAACCCTCCACACCTCCGGAAGAACCGCCGGTAAGAGCGTTGAGTTCGGCGCAGCAGATCGGCAGGCAGGGCGGTTTCGGCGCGCTGCACTACGCCGCTCGCGAGGGCCACCGCTCCACTGCGACGCTGCTTCTCGACGCCGGCGCTGACGTCAACCATCCAACCGGCGGCGATCAGTCCTCTCCCATGCTGGTGGCGGTCATCAACGGCAACTACGACCTCGGGCGCGACCTGCTGGAGCGCGGCGCGGATCCCAACCTCGTCAGCGACGACGGCGCGGCACCGCTTTTCGCCACGCTGAACATCGAGTGGTCGCTGCGCACCTGGTATCCCCAGCCACAGGCCTTCCGCCAGCAGGAGACCGACTACCTGGAGTTAATGCGGCTCCTGCTCGACGCGGGCGCGGACCCCAATCAGCAGACGACCACACATATCTGGTATGCAGCCTACAACGCCGGCCGCATGGGTGTGGACTTCACGGGCGCCACCCCCTTCTGGCGGGCCGCATACGCCACGGACGTGGAAGCAATGCGCCTTCTGGTCGACTACGGAGCCGACCCCAACATCTGGACCACGAAGCTCCCCAGCCGGCGCCGCTTCTTCGATCCGAACTTCCCCGACACCCGACCCGAGGCGACCGAACTGGATCCGTCCGGGCTTCCGCCGGTTCCCGTCGGCGGCCCCGCGGTGCACCCGCTCCACGCGGCCTCCGGCGTCGGCTTCGGCACCTCGAGGGTGGCACAGCAGCATCGGAGCGTCCCCGACGGATGGCTTCCGGCGGTGCGTTACCTGATCGACGAACTCGGCGTCGACCCCAACCTGCGCGACCACGACGGCTTCAACGCCATCCACCACTCCGCGGCCCGGGGCGACAACGAGACCATTCTCTTCCTGGTCAGCCGCGGTACGGACATCCATGCCATCAGCCGGCGCGGGCAGACCACTGCAGACCTCGCCAACAGTCCGGAGCAGCGCGCACAGCCGCACCCGGCCACGGTCGCACTGCTCGAGAAGCTCGGTTCCCACAACAACCACCAGTGTCGTTCCTGCGGAGGCAACTGATGTCCGGAAGCTCTTCGGACGGGCCGACCCCGGCGCGGCGCGGCGCGGTCCTGCTGGCCGCTGCCGCCACCGCGTCGATCACACTTCCCTCACCCGCCGCCGCCCAGAACACCGAGTGGAACCGGTACACCCTCGAGGACCTGGTCGGTGTCTACGTGCGCGCCGAGACCAATCAGGGATGCGAAGGCGCGGGGCTCTCGGCCGAGTCCGTCCGCACCGACGCGGAGTCCGCGCTGGGGGAGGCGGAGGTGCCCCTTCTGACCGAGCGCGAGATGCTCGAGAGCCCGGGACTTCCCGAGTTGAGGGTCACGCTGGAGTGCGGCGGCGGAGTCGCCGGCGTGGTGGGCTACTCGGTTTCCGTCCGCATGCAACAGGCCACGCAGATGATCCGGGACAACCAGATCACACTGTCAGAGGCCGTCACATGGTGGACGACCGGCGTCGGGGTGGCCCAGGCGGGGACGGTTTCCGATGCGCTGGACGCCGAACTGCGTGCCAGGCTCACCGTCTTCGCGGAAGCCTTCGCGGCGGCGAATGCGGAGGAGGAGGGATCGGGGTAGCGCCTACGACGCGAGCAGGTTGATCGCGACGTTTCGTGCCTGGTCCAGTGTATCCACGACGTGGTGGTCCGGAACGCTCCGCAGGATGTCCAGGGAGCGCAGGGTCTCGGCCACGGAGCCCGTCAGCCCCATGACAATGACTTCGGTGCGGCTCGTTTGGGCAACCTCGAAGAGCTGCGCAATCAACATCGCCGCGCTGTCATCCAGAAACGTGGCGCCAGAGAAGTCGAAGATTACGATTTCGTGTTCACTGATGTCACCACCGATCACCCCGACGAGCTTGTGGGCGGACGCCACCGTGAAGCTGCCCTTCAATGCCACCAGTCCCGTCCGGGCCGCATATTCGTCCTCGAACGCCAGCATTTCGGGGTTTTCCGCGAAGAAGGCCCGGTCCAGTAGCGGCACCGAGATCACGCTGTCCAGTTCCAGCACCTCCATCTCCTGGGCATGAGCCATTGCGGCGACGATCAGTCCGATCGCCACCGCCGTGACGAGATCGACAAAGACGGTGAGGCCCAGCGTGACCAGCATGACAACGAGATGGGCACGGCGTATTCGATGAATCCGGGTCAGCAGCCGCCAGTCGATGATGTCCCAGCCGACCTTCATCAGGATCCCGGCCAGAACAGCGTGAGGGATAGGCTCGACGTACGGGCCCAGCCCGAGGAGCAATCCCAGCACGATCACCGCGCGTAGCACGCCGGACACCCGGGTTGTCCCGCCCGCACGGATGTTGGTCACCGTGCCCATGGTAGCGCCGGCCCCGGGCAAGCCGCCGAAGACTCCGGAAACCACATTGCCGATTCCCTGCCCCACCAGTTCCCTGTTGGGATCGTGCCGCTGGCCGGTCAGGGAGTCGGCCACGAGAGAGGTGAGCAGGCTGTCCACCGAACCGAGCAGAGCCAGTACGAGTGCCGGCTGAGCGGCACCGAGGAGAAAACCCGCCGAGGGCAGCGTGACCTGCATGTCGGGCAGACCCCTGGGTATCTCTCCGATAGCGGGGACCCCGGTCAGCCAGAGGACGCCCATGAGCGTCCCCGTCACCAGGGCCACGAGAGCCGGCGGAGCATATCTGGAAAAGCGACGGGGCCAGAGGACCGCGATCAGGAGGGTCACCGTCGCGATGGCCAGCGCCTGGTAGTTGACCGAATGGACCGCCACGGCAAGGGCATCGATCGCACCCCGGGCTCCGCCGGAAGGTGCGGGCGCGCCGATGAACGGCAGTGACTGGATCAGCATGATGATGACGCCGATCCCGGACATGAACCCCGACACTACCACGTGCGGTGTGTAGACCACGAAGCGCCCGATCCTCAGCAGGCCGAGGGCCACCTGCAGCAGGCCTGCGAGTACGACGATCGCGAACGCCTCGCCGAGGGTGGAGGCATGTGTGGTCACGATCACCGCCATGGCAACGGTCATCGGCGCGGTCGGCCCCGAGATCTGGGATCGGGTGCCGCCGAACACCGAAGCGAAGAACCCCACCGCAATGACGCTGTAGAGTCCCGTGGCCGGGCCGAGGCCCGAGGCAATTCCGAAGGCAAGCGCCACCGGGAGCGCAACTACGGCCGAGGTAAGGCCGCCGAATATGTCACCGCGGAGGGCACCCGCGTCGTAGCCGCGCCCGGGAATCATGCCACCGGCTCTCCGAGGCACGACGTCACGACGGCCCAACCGCCGGCAGGATTCGCTCCTGGAGCGCCGTCCAGCTCGACATCTCCGCACGCTGGTGCAGCGTCCACCCGTTGAAGACCGAGATCAGGTCGTGTTCGGGGACGACGTGCAGGAACTGGCCGCCGTAGCCGTTGCCGGCAAACACCCGCGTCTCGCCGCCCTCTTGCACCGGCACCCACCACTGGTACCCGTATCCGCTGTCGGGACGGTCGTTGTCCGGGGCCACGTCCGGGACGACGGGCGATGTCGACACCCGCACCCACTCGCGCGACACGATCTGCCGGCCGTCCCACTCGCCGCCGTGCAGCATCAGATAGCCGATCCGCGCCAGGTCGTGGGTGGACAGGTAGAGACCGCCCTCCGAGTCGGCCTCGCCCCCCGGGGTGATCTTCCAATAGTACTCGTCGATCCCGATCGGACCGAACAGCCGCTCCTCGGCCCAGGCGTCCAGCCGCTGCCCCGTGGCCTCGCGAACCACCTTGCCGAGCAGCACACTCACGCCGTCGTTGTAGTCGAAGCGCTCGCCGGGATCGGTCCCGATCGGCTGTTCCACCACATACTCGATCCAGGCGTCGCTCCCCTCCAGGATCGCGGTCGGGTGGGTTTCGTCGGTGTAGGGCTGCCCCGGACGCGCCCAGTCCATCCCGCTCCGCATGGTGAGGAAGTCCTCGATCGTGGTCGCCGCGCGCCGGGGATCCGCGAGATCGACGCCGTAGTCGGCAAACCAGGGCCACGCCGCGTCATCCACCCCGGAGATATGGCCCGCATCGACAGCGACCCCAAAGGCCACGGACATCACGCTCTTGGTCACGGACTGCAGCGAGTGCAGATCGGTGTCCCGGTAGTACGGGTGCCAGTCGGGGTGGTCGTAGTTGTATTGGTGCAGGACCGTGTCCGGTTGTTGGGTGAGGAGCTCGGCGTATCTCTCGCCGTGATCCCATCGGTGATCGGCAATGACGTATCCGTTGCGGATGAGGAGGAATTGGTCGATGAGGCCGTAGCGGCCCGCATCGATGTCGCGTACCAGCGCCTCGATCGCGGCGGCGTCCACGCCCTCGGCCTCGGGCGTGGAGACGGGCCATTCTGCTCCCGGCCACACTGCGCCGGCATCGCCCTGCGGCGCCGACGATCCGCCCGGGCCCGAGCACGCCCCGGCGAGGAGCAGCACCCACGCAACGGCGTTTCCGCGCCACTTCGGCCCCGGTCTCGCGGTCAAATCGCCTGCGATCCCGCCACGGCGGGCTTCAAGCGGCGTGTCGGTGCCGGCGGTTCCGGGAGAAGTCGTTTCGTTCATGGTCGTTCACTCCGTTGTGTGTCGGACGCCGGGGGCATGGCGGCGGACGCCTCTGCACGATTCTCGTGCGCCGCGATGACCGCGATGAAGTCGTCGCCGTAGCGGTCCAGCTTCGTCTCGCCGACCCCGGCAAGTTCCGCAAAACCTTCCCTTGTGCATGGGCGCCGCGCAACCATCTCCCTGAGTGTCGAGTCGTGGAAGATGACGTAGGGCGGGACGCTCTGGGCCCGCGCGAGTTCGGTCCGGCGCGTGCGCAGGGCCTCCCACAACGCTTCGTCCCACGTGGCCGGATCGGGGGGCGGCGGGGCCTCGCGCGCCTTCCGCTTCCGCCGTGCAGCGGCCGGCCGCACGTCCATCCGCATGTGCACCTCGGCCGCGCCGCGAAGGATCGGCCAGCTCGCGTCGGTGAGCCGGATGGATCCGTACTTCTCGATCTCCACGCTGAGAAGGCCGCGAGCGACAAGTTGGCGGAACACCGAGCGCCACTGGTACGCGTCCAGGTCGGCGCCGACTCCGAAGGTCGGGAGTTCGTCGTGCCCGAAGCGCCGGATACGCTCGGTGTCGCGGCCGCGCAGGACGTCGGTCAGGTACGCCGCGCCGAAGCGCTGCCCCGTCCGGTAGACGCACGACATGGCCTTTTGCGAGGCCTCGGTGGCGTCCCAGACCGCCACGGGCGTCAGGCAGTTGTCACAGTTGCCGCAATCCTCGGGGAGCGTCTCGCCGAAGTACGCGAGCAGCGTGCGGCGCCGGCAGGTTGCGAGTTCGCAGTAGCCGAGCATGGCGTCGAGCTTGCGCACCTCCAACCGCTTTCGCGCCTCGCCCGCCTCGGAACTCTCGACCATGCCGCGCAGGGTGACGACCTCCTGCAGCCCGTACACCATCCACGCGTCGGCGGGCTCGCCGTCCCGTCCCGCGCGGCCCGTCTCCTGGTAGTAGGCTTCGATGCTCTTCGGGAGGTCCAGGTGGGCGACAAAGCTCACGTCGGGCTTGTCGATGCCCATGCCGAAGGCGATCGTCGCCACGATGACAACCCCGTCCTCGCGCACGAAGCGGTCCTGGTGGCGTTGCCGGATCGCCGCGCCCAGGCCGGCGTGGTACGGCAGCGCGTTCACCCCGTTCTCCTGGAGCCATGCGGCGATCTCGTCGACCTTGCGCCGCGACAGGCAGTACACGATACCCGCGGCGGCGTGATGACGCTCCAGAAAGCGGCGCAGCTGGGCCCGGGCGTTGTTCTTCGGGACGACCTGGTAGCGGATGTTCGGGCGATCGAAGCCGCCGACAAAATGGGGGGCATCCCGCAGGCTCAGCCGTTGGGCGATCTCGCGGCGCGTGGGCTCGTCGGCCGTCGCGGTGAGCGCGATCCTTGGAACATCCGGAAACAACTCCGGCAGCGCCGAGAGCTGCAGATACTCGGGGCGGAAGTCGTGGCCCCACTGGGATACGCAGTGGGCTTCGTCGATGGCGAAGAGGGCCAGCGGGGTGCGCGACAGCAGCGCCAGCGTGCGCTCGCCAAGAAGGCGCTCGGGCGCGATGTAGAGCAGATCGAGCCGGCCCGCTTCGAGTGCGGCCTCCGTCTCGCGCACCTCGTGGTAGCTGAGGGTCGAGTTGAGGCAGGCGGCTCGCACGCCGGTCTGGCGGAGGCCCTCGACCTGGTCCCGCATGAGGGCGATGAGGGGCGAGACGACCACCCCCACCCCGTCACGCACGATCGCCGGGATCTGGTAGCACAGCGACTTGCCGCCGCCGGTGGGCATCAGCACGAGGCTGTCGCCGCCAGCCACCGTGTGCTCGATGACCGGCTCCTGCTGGCCGATGAAGCCGGAGAAGCCGAATACGCGGTGAAGGACCTGGCGGACGTTGTCGGTCATGCGCGGGGGCTGAAGCTGGCGAAATGGCGATGATGGAGGATGAACACCCGGCTGGCCCGCGACAATGTAGCGGCCGCGATCAAGGTCCCGTCAGCGGATCCGACGCGCTCACTCGCGCGGCGCCGGGCGCTCCAGGTCGCGCGCCCTACCCTCCAAACACGTTCAGCTGCCGGGTAAACTTAAGATAAACCGAGCGCCCCAGCGGCCCCGTCAGCGTCTCGATCCCCTGCACCTCGTTGTAGACGATGAAGAGGCCCGTGCCGGCGGTGTTGAGCCAGCCGAAGCGGATGTTGGCGGACCAGGTGTCGATCTGGTCGGAGTACTGGATGAGGGACTGGAGGTAGATACGGGGCGTGAAGAAGTAGCCCAGGTTGACCCCGGCCAGGGTGGCGGTGAAGTCGCCCTGGGGCAGCATCACGTCGTTGTACGAGACACGGAGGCCGGCACTGGTACGGGCGCCGCGGCGGAGCGTCAGGTCGGCGGTCGTGGTGCGCTTGCTGCCCGAGAGGAATGCGCCCCAGTTGAAGCGGGTGTTCAGGGCCACCGGGCGGGACTGGTCGGTGAAGAAGACGATCTGGGACTCCCAGCCGGCGTAGGTCCCGTTGGGCACCACGACGTCGGTTCCCGGGATGGCGAAGGACTCATACAACCCTTCGGTCACGTAGTTCGCCCCCGTGTGAAGCTCCATTCCCGAGTGCCACTGCCAGTGGCTGTCGATGTGCCAGCGGGCCGACTCGTTGAAGCCGTTGTCCACGCCGGTGCGCATGGTTCGGTAGGTGAAGTAGGAGATGTGGGGGCGGATCTCGCGGAAGACGCTGGCCGGCCGATGCGTCCACATGCCGAAGACCTGGTAGTAGCGATGTCCGTTGCGGGGCAGGAAGCCGACCTCGGGTTTGAAGTCCTCGCCGATCTCGCGCACGGTGGCGTTGGCGGTAAAACGGCGGCTGCTCCAGGAGGCCGTGACGTTCCATGCGGCGTCGGCCCCCTCCAGGTCCGGGGTGTCGGTTCTTGCCACGAAGGAGGTCAGGGTCAGCTGATCGCCGAGGCCGAGGCTGCCGTCGACGGCCCAGGTCCGGTTGTAGTCGCCGGCGAGGTTGCCGGCACGGTTGACGAAGAGGCCGCCCACACGGGAACGGTTGGGGAGTTCCTTCGCGACGCGCGCGACCGAGTAGACGTTTTCGGGATCCCCCACTTCATTGGCGCCGGTCTCGATGTGCAGCAGGCCCAGATTCAGCCCCGCCACGCGCCCGGATAGCCTGCCGCCCCCCGTAATGGGCACCGGCTGGCCGCCGGAGATGCCGATGCGGCGGCTGAAGAAGAGGTCGGCGCCCCCCGCCCCGACGGTGAAGAAGCCCGCGTTCTCGAGGAAGAACGGGCGCTTCTCGGGAAAGAGCAGCGAGAAGCGCGTCAGGTTCACCTGCTGGTCGTCGACTTCGACCTGTGCGAAGTCGGTGTTCACGGTCATGTCGAGGGTGAGTCCCTGGGTGACCTGCACCTTGGCCTCGCCTCCGAACTCGGCCTGCCGTCCGAATCCGGTCTGCGACGCGTCGGCGTAGTCACGGGTCGATGCTCCCAGCACGTACGGCGTGACGGTCGCGGAACGGCGGAACGGCGGTTCGACACCCGTGAGCTGGCCTGCGAAGTCGAGCCGGTAGAGCCCGAACTCGCGGGGCACGGCCGCCCAGAAGTCCTCTTCGTTGAGCCGGCGGATCCTGCGTGAGACGTTGAAGCCCCAGGTGTCGGTCTCCGACCCGTAGCGGAGCGTGCGGAAGGGGATGCGGAACTCGGCGTACCAGCCTTCGGCATCGCGGGACGTGGCGACCGTCCAGCTGCCGTCCCAGTTCTTGTTGAAGCCGCCGCCGGCGCCACGTTGGAAGCGGCGCTGGTTGTTCATGCCGCCGCCAAGGAAGAAGCCGCCGCCGCTTCCCTGTGAGGCGACCTGCCCGTCGTACTCGATCCCGGCGGGGGTGGTGCCGAAGACGAAGCCGTTCTGCTGGTCGTTGTAGGTGTCGAAGACCATGATCACCGCGTCCGCATCGGTGACCTCGTAGTCGCGGATCGACTCGCCCGGGACAATGGCGTCCGCCCGGGAATCGTAGGCCCAGACTGCGACGTAGACGGCGTCCTGGTCGAAGAGGATGCGGACTTCGGTGGGTTCGGAGGCGGGTTGGCCGTCCAGGGGCTCTCGCTGTGTGAAGTCGGCGAGGGGCGTGGCGGCGACCCATGCCGCATCGTCGGGGACGCCGTCGATGACCGGTGGGGCATCGGTGCGCGCGGCCGTCGCGATCCCGGGCGCGGGCGCGGGCGGGGAGGCGCCGTTCCCGTCGACCGGATTCTGCTGCGCATGCGCGCCGGTCGGGAGAGGTGCGCCGGCCACCAGGAGGGCGGCGGTCAGCAGAATCGGGGCCCTGAGAGGAATGGAACGATGTGTCATTGCGATCTGTGATTGCGACGCTTTGTATCGGCGGTCGTTGCTCGGAGTGAAACGGTCCAACCCGGAAGTTAACGACAGGTGATCGGCCGGTTGCGTTGAGGCGTCCTGGCTTACGGCGCCCTGCATGCTCCCGGTGCACCGGCGGGAGGCGGGCCCTATGTTCAATGCCGTTGGCCATTTGAAACTGCAGAGCCCGTGGCAGGAGAGGAGATCGTCATGAAGAGAACCTCGACCGTCGTGCCGTTCATCGCCTGCCTTGCGGTAACCTGGGTGCTGACCGGGCCGGTGCTGGCACAGGAACCGCCCGATACCGTCTTCGAGGTGGAAGAACTCGAGGTCGTCGTCGGTTCGCGGGCGGGCGTGGCGGACCCGGCCACGCTCCCCGTACCGGTCGACATTTACGGAGCCGAGGAGATCGCGCGCCTGGGAGAAGTCGATCTCGCCGAAGTCCTGGGACGGATCGCACCCTCCTTCAACTCGACCCGCCTGTCCGCCGGCGATGGCGCCGCCTTGCACGTGGCCACCCTGCGGGGGATGAACGGGGACCAGGTGCTCGTGCTGGTCAACGGCAAGCGGCGCCACGGGGTGGCATTCGCGAAGGTGCTCGCGGCATCCGGCCAGGGCACGACCGGCACCGACCTGCGGGCCATTCCGGTACACGCGATCAAGCGAATCGAAGTGCTGCGCGAGGGTGCGGCTTCGCAGTACGGCTCGGACGCCATCGCGGGCGTCATCAACATCGTGCTCAAGGACGACGCCAGCGGGATCAGTGCGGCGACCTTTCTCGGGCGCACGTCGCGCGGCGACGGTACGAGGCTGATCACGTCCGCCAACGCGGGAGTGCCCCTTGGCGACGGCTTCCTGAACGTCACCATGGAGGTGGCAAGGCAGGAGGTGACGAACCGGGCGGGCACGGCGCCCACCTGCTTCGGTCCCGACCCGTCCTACGGACCCTGCGCGGATGGAGGCAAGGTCATCCAGTTGCAGCGCAACGGCGAGCCCGACTACAGGGGCGCCGGCTTCATGGCAAACGCGGCGATCCCCTTCGGCGAGTCAGCCGAGTTCTATGCCTTCGGGGGTTACTCCGGCCGTGAGGCGGTCTCCGACGGGCTGTACCGGAAGGCCGACTGGGTGCCGCGCTCGGTAAGCTACGTCTTTCCGGACGGGTTTTTTCCCGTCGAGGAGTCCGACCTGACGGACAGGTCGGCCGTGGCGGGGCTGCGCGGTGAAATGGGTGAATGGTCGGGCGATCTCAGCCTCGGTTTCGGACACGGCCGGTTCGCATTCGGGGCCGCCAACTCGATCAACCCGTCGTACGCGGCCGAGTACCTGGCCCGCAATCCCGAGGCGGACGGGGCGTCCATCGCGGCGAACGCCGGACCGCGCGACACGTTCAGCGGCGGCTTGAACGTGCGCCAGTGGACGCTGAACGCCGACGCAACGCGCGAGATCGAGGTGGGCTCGACCCCGGCGTTTCTGGCCGTGGGCGGCGCTTTCCGGAGGGACTCGTACTGGATGGAAGCCGGCGACCGGGCCTCGTGGGCGTGTGGAACCAGCGACACGCCCGGGAGCTTTCCGGCCGCCCATCATCAGAACGACGGGTCGGTGTTTGCCAGCTGCGGAATCCAGGGCTATCCGGGCTACAGTCCTTCCTCGGCTTCGCTGAGTGAGCGGGACCGCAACAGCTTCGGCGCATACACGGACCTCGAGTTGCGCCCGTCCGAGGCGGCGACGCTGGGCGGTGCCCTCCGCTTCGAGCACTACACCGACGCCGGCAGTTCGCTTACCGGCAAGGTTGCGGGCCGCATCGAGCTCGGTGCGTCCGGCGCCGCGCTGCGGGCCGCGGTTTCCACGGGCTTTCGCGCGCCACGACTTCCCCAGCGAGGCTTCAACACCATCGGTTTCGTGGGCGGCAGTGACGGGCTGGTGAGCGCCGGGTTCCTTCCCGAAGGCGACGAGATTGCATGCGCCGACTTCGGGGCGTGCTCCCTGAGCCACGAGACATCGCTCAGCTTCACCGGCGGATTCGTGTATTCGAGCGACGGCGGCTTCCTCTTCACGACCGACTACTACCGCGTTGCGGTGGCCGACGCCATCGCGCTGACGCAGAGCCTCGGCCCGAGCCACGGGCTCCGCGCCGGTGCCCGGTTTCAGGGCCGGCCGGTGGACGCCGTCGCGTTCTGGACGAATGCGATCGACACGCGGACGCAGGGATTCGACCTGGTCGCGAGCTGGAGGTTCCGCGGAATGGACTGGGGCGCCGCGGATCTGTCGGCCAGCCTGCACCGCAACAACACCGAGATCACCGCCAACCGGAACCAGGACTTCATCGGCGGCACGCAGCAGACGCTGATCGAGCAGTCGCAGCCGGGACGGCGTATCGGCGTCAGCGCCGACGTTCGTTCCGCCGGCGGCCTGGGTGCAAGATTCAGCGTGAATCACATCGGTGCGGTCACCACCCCATTCATCTTCGAGCAGAACATCACTATCGACGCGGCGGCCATCGCCGACCTCGAGGTCACCTTTCAGGTGGCCGACCGGATTCTGCTGGGGGTGGGCGCCAACAACGTGTTGGACAGGCTGCCCAACAGGCTCCCGGACGACTCCGTGGCCCAGCTGTGGACCATGGAGTACCCCTCCGAGTCGCCCTACGGTGTCGCGGGACGGATCTGGTACATGCGGGTGAACGTGGTCGGGAACTGAGCGAGAGGCGTCAGCGCCGCAGCAGAAGCCGGTCCGCCGTCCCGCGGCTGGCCAGGTAGAAGTCGGGCCGTCCGTCGCCGTCGAGGTCCGCGAACTCGAGGTCCAGGCCCGTCCCGACCGCGCCCGCGCCGAACACCTCGTCCGATGCGTCGGTGAAGACGCCGCCGCCGTTGTTCAGGTAGGCGCGGTAGCGGCTGTCGGCGATGCGTCCGACGCTCAGGTCGACATCGGCGTTGGCGGTGACGATGTCCAGGTCCCCGTCACCGTCGATGTCCACAAGGTCGCCGTCGAACGACGACACGGTTGCCGAAGGCAGCCGGGCCGAAGTCTCATCGGCGAAGAAGCCGCTGCCGTCGTTGATCAGGAGGCGGTTGCGCGGATCGGCACCGGCCACGAAGGCTGCAACGTTGGCGAACAGGAGGTCGAGGTCGCCGTCGCCGTCCACGTCGCCGAAGTCGGCCTCGCGGGTCTCTTCACCGCCTTCGCGCCGGGGGATCCTGGCCGCGCTTTCATCGCTGAAGTGCCCTGTGCCGTCGTTGATGTAGAGCACGTTGGGCCCTTCGTTCGCGACCACCAGATCCAGGTCGCCGTCGCCGTCCACGTCGCCGAGTTCGAGATCCTGGGTGACATCCGCCGCACGCGGAAGTCGCTCGGCCGTCTCGTCGACGAAGTTGCCGGTGCCGTCGTTTATGACGACCGCGTCCTGACCGTTGTTGGCGAAGAGGATGTCGGGGAACCCGTCCCCGTTCAGGTCGGCCACCACCACGCCGTTGGTGGTTCCCTCGACGGGAAGCCTCGTACCCTCGTCGCTGAAGCGCCCCGCCCCGTCGTTGAAATAGAGTTCGTTCACTCGGTCGTCCTCGCTTACGACCACGATGTCGAGGTCGCCGTCGCCATCGAAATCGGCGATGCCCACGTCCTCGGAGTCGCGGTTGGCGGCGGGCAGACGGGAGCTGCCGTCGCTGAAGCGTCCCGCCCCGTCGTTGAGGAGCAGGATGTTGGGGCGGAATTCGTTGGCGATCACGATGTCCAGGTCGCCGTCCGCATCGAGGTCGGCGACGCCGGCGTCCATGCTGAGGCCGTTCAGCAGGCCGGCTGGAAGATGCGTTCCGGTGACATCGCCATAGAGCGTATGCGGCGGTGCGACCGTGGTCGTGTCGGGCCCCAGGGGCTCGCCGCTCTCGCTGCTCCCGCATTCCGCAGGAGCCGCCGCGAGACAGGCCGCGACGCACGGCGCGACGTACAGAGCGGCGCGGACCGGCCGGCCCTCCTTCATCAGGAAATCACTCCCATGCCCAGGGCCTGAATTCGGCGGTTGAAGTCGGCGAGATCGTCTTCCAGCACCTCTTCGACCGCTTCACGGATCCGCAGCAGGCGCTGTTTGAGGAGGGTGTGCACCTCGCCCTGCTGATCCGTCGGGCGGAAGTCCCCGACCGACACGGTGGTGAGGAGATAGCCGAGCCGTTCGATGAGGCGCGTGGGATAGCGAATGGCGTCCTGTCCGGTTCCTGTGGCGCGCATCTGGAAGAGCCCGTCCTCGGCAGCGATCAGGCGCTGGTTCAGGGAATCGGCGGCGGCCACCAGCTCTGCGGCGTCGCCACGGTCTTCCAGGACGGCGCGCGCGTCCAGCACCTGCCGGCGCACCCACTCGACGCGGTTGATCAGGTCGCCGGTGGCCTCCAGATCGGCCCGGATGTCGGCGAGCGCGGCCATCTGCAGCTCGATGTCGGCCATGGTGCCCTCGGAGTGGGGATCCTTGCGGACCTCCAGCTGCTGCGTGTGGCTCTGGTCCCCCACCCTGAGCGTGACGGTGTAGGTGCCCGGCGGCTGCAGGAATGTTCCGGCTCCCGGGCCGCCCAGGGGACCGCCCGCAAGCGGGCGCCAACGCTCCTCGCCCAGCGGGATGTCGTCGCCGTAGAGCGGCTTCGTGCGGAGGCGTACTTCCGCGATGGGCTCGTTCATCAGGTCCCACCAGACGCGGTTGACACCCGTATCCGTGGTGCCCTGCAGGGTGCGCACCAACTCGCCGTCGGCGCTCGCGATCTCGATGACGACGCTGTCGTCGGTCCCCTCGCCCAGCCAGTAGTTGAACGAGGCGCCGTAAGGCGGGTTTTCGCCGTCGGACTGGTCGTCGAACATGGTGAAGGGCGCCGAGATGGGCCGGAACCGGTAGGCGGGACGCGGGTTGAAGAGATGGGACGCACTCGCGGCGACCTCAGGCGTGAGCTGCTGCAGCGGCGTGATGTCGTCCAGGATCCAGTAGCCGCGG
Organism: Gemmatimonadota bacterium; assembly: GCA_009838975.1. Taxonomy (GTDB): domain Bacteria; phylum Gemmatimonadota; class Gemmatimonadetes; order Longimicrobiales; family Gaopeijiaceae; genus Bin94. The sequence continues at coordinate 47,195 of VXQO01000162.1, forward strand.
CCGTAGGTCCCCACGACCAGGTCGTTGAAGTGCTCCTGCACGACGAGACCGTACATGGGTGCGGGTGGCAGGTTGGTGTGGAACCTCTGCCAACGGTCGCCGTCGTCGAAGGAGACGTACACCGACGCTTCGGTGCCCAGGTAAAGGAGGCCGGGGCGGACGGGGTCTTCATGGATCGACCGTGTGTAGCTGAGCACGCCGTCGTCGACTCCGTTGTTGATCGCGGTCCAGCTCGCGCCGTAGTCGTCGGTCCGGTAGGCGCGGGCCTCGAAGTCGCCCACCTGGTGATGCTCGATGACCATGTACGCCTTGCCGGGCGTGTGGCGTGAGGCGTCGATGCCGCGGACCACCCCGTCGGGCGGCAGGTCCGGGATGTTGTCCGTCACGTTGGTCCAGTTGGCGCCGCCGTCGCGGCTGACGTGCATGAGTCCGTCGTTGGTGCCCGCCCACAGGAGGCCCGGCTCCAGCGGAGATTCGTCGAAGGCGTAGATCACGCAGCAGTACTCCACCCCGATGTTGTCGGGCGTGAGGCCGCCGCTGATCCCCATGCGGCTGCGGTTGTTGGTGCTGAGGTCCGGGCTGATCACCTCCCAGCTCTGGCCGCGGTTGGTGGTACGGTGGACGTGCTGGCTCGTCACGTAGATGGTGTTGTTGTCGTGCGGCGAGATGAGTAGCGGGAAGGTCCACTGGAAGCGGTACCTGAGTGAGTCGGCGGGGTGGCCGGTGGTCGACTCGGGCCAGACCTCCACCTCGCGGTATTGGCCGGTGCGCGCGTCCCAGCGCGACACGATCCCGCCCCCCGCCCCGACCCCCGACGCGCTCGACCACACGATGTTCGGATCGGTGGGATCCGGAGTGGCGAAGCCGGATTCGCCGCCGCCCACCGAGTGCCAAAGGCCGCGCGGGATCCCGACCCCGAACAGGCCGCCCATGCGGCTGTTACTCGGGCCTCGGGTCGAGGGACCGTCCTGGCGGTTGCCCATGACGTTGTAGGGGATCGCGTTGTCGACGGTGACGTGGTACATCTGCGCGATGGGCAGCTGGGCGCGGAACCAGGTTCGGCCGCGGTTGCCGGAGATCGCGAGGCCGCCGTCGCCGCCTACGAGCTGGCGGTCGCCGTCGTACGGGTCGATCCACATGTCGTGATTGTCCCAGGTCGGGCCTTGCAGGAACCCCGCCGCGCTCGAAGTGACGCCGCCGTCGAGTGTGGTGCTGTATGCCGCCGCCAGGAAGTAGGCCTCGTCGGGGTCGTCGGGGTTGACCTCGCAGCGGGTGTAGTAGGCGGTGCGGCCGGCGAGGTCACGGTCGTAGCTGACGAGCGCCCAGTTGCGGCCGCCGTCGTCGGAACGCCAGAGTTCGCCGCCGTCGGTGTCGCCCCCCTCCCACGGAACGCCGTCGCCCGTCTCGATGAGGGCGTAGATGCGGCGCGAGTCGGCGCGGCTCATGCACAGCGCGATCTTCCCGATCTCGCGCGTGGGCAGGCCGTTGCCGGCGAGCCGCGTCCACGTCGTGCCGCCGTCCCGGGAGACGTGTATGGCGCTGCCGGGGCCGCCGGATGTGCGCGTCCACGTCCGGATCGCGATCTGCCAGGTTCCCGCGAAGAGGATGCGGGGGTTGTTGGGGTCCATGACGAGGTCGCTTGCGCCGGTCTCCTCGTCCACGTACAGGACGTGTTCCCAGGTCGCACCCCCGTCCATGGTGCGGTAGATGCCCCGTTCGGGCTGGGGCGCGTAGCCGTGTCCGATGGCGGCCGCGTAGACGATGTCCGGGTTGGTGGGGTGGACGATGATCCGGCTGATGCGTCCTGTGCCCTCCAGACCCATGTGCGTCCAGCTGTCGCCGGCGTCGGTGGACTTCCACACCCCGTTTCCGATCGACACGTTCGAACGAATGAAGGGCTCCCCGGTCCCCGCCCACACGATGTTGGGGTCGGACGGGGAAACCTCGACTTCGCCCACCGAGTGCACGGGCTGGTCGTCGAAGACCGCTCGCCAGTTCACACCGCCGTCCTCGGTCTTCCACAGTCCGCCCGATGCCGCTCCGACGTAGTAGGTGAAGCGGTCCCCCGGCACGCCCGCCACCGACGTGATCCGGTTTCCGAGCGGGCCGATGTGGCGGTACTGCATCGAGGCGAAGGACGACGTGGGGACTTCCTGGGCGCTGCCGGGCGGCGGATTCATGACACTCGCGGCGACCGAAGCCAGCGCCAGACCGAATGCGACGGATGAGCGGAGCTTGCATGAAGGCATGGTGGACATCTCTCGATGGAGTGCTGGAGGATTTCGCTGTTGGAATACCGGCTCAGGATGCCAAAGTCAAACCGGCCGTCCGCGGTAGCGCCCGAGAGGCTGCACCACGAACGGCCGGTTGCCGGTTGTCGGGCTGCTGCTACCCGTGATCGTGGACGTGTGCGTGCACCGGGGTCGTGACGAAGTCGGCGTGTCCCGACCCGATGGCGCCGTGCATGAGCATGAACGTCACATCGGTCTCGCCCGCCTCGTGGCCGTGCAGGTGGCCACCGAACTCCCCGGGCGTGTCCTGTTCCCACTCGGCGATCGACTCGTCCTCGATGTCGACCTCCAGGTATGTGTCGTCCTCCATCGGGATTGCGTCACCGTCGTGGTCTACGAAGCGAACCGTGATGTGGGGCGTCTCTTCACCCTCGTCGACCTCCAATTCGCCGGTCCAGCTCTGGGTATCGCCGTCGTACGAAGCGATGACCTGGCCATTCATGACGAGTTCCAGCCCTTCAGGTTCGTAGTGCTCTTCCTCCGGCTCGGTGGACGACTCGCAGGCTGCGAGAACCAGAGCGACGGCGGCGAGCGCGGCCAACGGCCAGTTTCTGTAGCTCCATGTCTTCATTTCATGTCTCCTTGCGGTTCGATAAGTGGTGAGTCGTGCGCACGTCACGTCAAAACACGACCCGGTAGGTAAAACTCAGGCCTCTCCCGGCCTCGGGCATGATCTCTTTCACCCGGGAGAGGTGGTTGCGGTATACGGTATCCGTGGCGTTGTCGAGGCTGACGGCGAGGATGTTCAGACGCCCCCCCAGGGTGAGGCGGGCACCGGCCGAGACGTTCAGGACCGCATACCCGTCGGTCGGGGTCTCGAATTCGCCTACGCGTTCCTGCCGGGCTGCCATCTCTGCCTCTCCGCGGACGAACCACTGTGGCCGCTCATACTTGAGGGCCGCATGCCCCTTGAGCGGAGGCACGAGTGGCAGAGGTTGCTCGGTGGCCTTGAGGCTCCCCGTCACGGAGGACCCCACTGCCTCAAGCGCCAGCCCCCGACCCAGGTCCGCGTCCAACGTGGCTTCAAAGCCGCTGAACACGGCATCGTTGCCCCGGAACTGATAGATGGGCAGGAGCACACGGCTGAGTCGGCCCGTGTCCTCCCCGTAGACGTAATCCTTGATGTCGTTGTAGAACCCGGTCACCTCACCCCGCAGCCGGTCGAAGTCGAAGCGGAAGAAGATGTCGAGTCCCCTCCCGATCTCACCCGCCAGTGACGGGTTTCCGACTTCAAAGGCGTAGGCCGCGAGGTGCGGACCCTCCGAATAGAGTTCGTTGATGTCCGGTGCCCGGAACGCATGGACGAAACTGGTCCCGAGGGTCAGTCCGGCGGCCGGGCTGTAGAGCGCGCCGACCGACCCCGAAAGAGAGTGGAAACCACGATCCCGGATGTCTCCGATATCCGAATCCGGATCCTCCTGCAGGGGATCGGCCACCGTCCAGTCGTAGCGCAAACCCCACTCGAGCCGGGTTGCGCCCAGGTCGACCTCTTCAAGGAAGTACATGGACGCTCTGCCCCGGCGCGTGTCGGGCGTGTAGAGGCCACCACCGTACTCGAAATCCTCCCACGACAGGCGGGCGCCGACCGCGCCCCCCGAGAAGGGGCCCCACTCCGCGTGGCGGCCGAGCACGTCGCCGCTGACCACCTGGTGGTGATACAGAGTGCCCAGAATGTTCGGCGGTTCGATCTCCCGGTGCTCGTACCAGGTGTGGGTCGCATCGACGCGGATATCGCGAAAGAACCCTTCCGGTTGCTCGACCACGGTTCGGAACTTCGAGGCGAAGCGCTCCATCTCGATGCGCACCCCTTCTTCGTGCCCTCCTACGAATCCGCCGGGAATGCCGTAGTCGTTGAGGTACCCGCGGAAGGACGCTCCCAGATGGCCCCAATCCGCTATGTAGGCCGATCCCACACCGCCGCTCCATACCCGGCCATCCGTGTTGAGCAGCGTGCCCAGCGGGGTCTTGAGGTCTCCGCCCATGCGTCCGGACACCTCCAGGCGCAGCGGCACCTGTTCCGCCACCGGGAAGACCACGGTCGCGCTTCCGCCAGACGAAGCCGTCACGGTCTGGCTCTGCAGGGTCGCAGATCCCGTCGTGTGGTGCGGCACGGCCGACGGGATCTCGTCGCGGATGACATTGATCACTCCTCCCAGCGCGTTGCCGCCGTAGAGCAGCGCCCCCGGGCCGCGCACGACCTCGATACGCCGCGCCGGCGCCGGGTCGAGTCCGGTAGTGTGATCGGTGCCCGAATTGGAAGCATCCTCCACCCGCGTCCCGTCCTCCAGCACGAGCACCCGGTCGCCGCTAAGCCCGCGCACGACCGGCTGCGAGACGGTCGGACCCATGGTCGTCACGGCCATTCCGGGCATCGAGGCCAATGTGGCCGCCACCGTCCCTTGCATCCGGCGCTGCAGTTCGTCGCCGGCCATGACGCTGACCGGTCGAAGGGCTTCCGCGGCGCCTCGCTCGCTGAGGGTAGCGGTGACCACCATCCCCTGCAGCGCGATCGGCGACGTTGCCAGTTCGATGACGACGACCGGGGACTCGTCTCCCACGGCGACCTCGGTCGTCGCGCTGCGGTAGCCCAGCCGTTCGATCCGCAGGGAGTAGGTTCCTGCTGCGATCCGCGTCAGGTGGAACGTTCCGTCCCCGTGCGTGACCGCCATCGTGCCCGTTCCAACCACCGAAACGAACGCACCCGCGAGCGGGTCGCCCGTCTCGGCATCCCGCACCACGCCCTCGATCTCGCCCTGGTGCTCCGGCTCCTGCGCTGACGCAGGCGCCGACAACACGGCAACCCCGGCGACGGTCGTGACGACGCCGGTGCATAGCAACTCGGACAAGGTCTTCTTCAAGGTATGGTGCACATCGCTTGGAACGCAGGAATTCGACGGGTGCCAGCCATCCACCTGGGAGGGCGAACCCGCGAACGACGCTGATGGGAGCGGGGCGGAAGAGGCCCCGGGGGCCTCAGGCGATGGGCGGAGCTCTGGGGAAGAAAGACCCCAGCAGAACCGGAGCCGCCGGGGGACGGCCGGCCGCCGGATCCGGCTCGGGCAGCCGGAGAGGAGGTGCGCTCACCCTGGGAAGCGCTATTCCCCCCGACACACCCGCCTTGGCAAGCGATCGCACCACCTGGCAGAACGTGTGCCCGTGATCCATGGCACAGTCCGCGTTGTCAGGCGATTCCAAATGGACCGGTGACCCGAATCGCTCGATGTCGAGGACCGCATCGGCCGGCCCCAGGGACACCGCCAGACCCATCTGCAGCGTGGCAAGCGAAAAAACTGCCGTCCGGCGCAAGTCCCATCTGTTCGATCGCCGGAAGAACAACTGCCACCGCCTCGCACTCGGGTGAACAAACACCGGAAACTGCGGGAAATGAAGCCTGCGATTCCCTAACCGTCAAGTTGCATTCGGCTGTCCGGTGCGTGAGATCATGGGCCCAGAGGGACTTGAACCCCCGACCGTCGGATTATGAGTCCGCTGCTCTGACCGCCTGAGCTATGGGCCCGCTTAACGGTAACCGCGGGGAGAGGTCCCGGCCACCGGAGTTCCGTGGCCAGGGCCGCTGGCGCTACAGCGTACCGAACAGACGGTCACCGGCGTCTCCGAGGCCCGGAACGATGTAGCCGCGCTGGTTGAGTCTGCGATCGAGAGCGGCCGCGTAGACGGGTACATCCGGGTGCTCGATTGCCAGGCGGCCGGCTCCTTCGGGCGCCGCGATCAGACACATCATCGCGAGGTTCTTCACACCGCGTGACTTGAGGTCCGCAATGGACGCGCAGGCGGTGCCGCCCGTACCGAGCATCGGATCCACAAGCAGAAAGCTGAACCGCGCAGGATCGGGGGGCACCTTTCCGTAGTAGCGCACCGGCTGGAGCGTCTCTTCGTTCCGGTAGAAGCCCAGGTGGCCCACCCGCGCGCCCGGCATGAGCCGCAGAACGCCCTCGACCATGCCAAGCCCCGCCCGAAGGATCGGGACGACTACGAAGCGGTCTTCGCGGATGCGCCGAGCCCGGGTCTCACGGAGTGGCGTCGCAAACGTCACCTCCTCGCCCTCCAGCGCCCGCGTCGCATGGAAGGTCATGAGCAGCGTGATCTCTTCGACCAGTTCCCGCATCCGCCTGAGACCGGTGTTCCGGTCACGCACAAGGGACAGCTTGTGTTCGATGAGCGGATGCTCGACCACCTCGATTGTGAGTTCAGCCATTGTCGTTCCCCTGGCGTCTCCGCGACCGGTTGCGGCGGCGGCCACCTCTTCGTCGGACGAGGGCGCGCGCCTGTGCGAGTTCCGATGCATGTGCCGGCCTCCAGTTTCCGGCCTTCAGCCTTCCCAGGCGAAACGGACCGAAGCGTGTGCGCTCCAGCTCCACCACGGGGTGTCCGACCGCCTTGAGAAGCCGCCGCACCTCGCGCTTGCGCCCCTCAGCAAGAACCAGCCTCACACCCCACGCTTCATCGCCAAGGCGAAGCTTCCGAACTGCTCTCGGCCGCGCGAAGCCGTCTTCGAGTTCCATGCCCTGTCTGAGCGAACGCAGCGCCCGGGCGGTGATCCGGCCCCGCACCCGCGCCACGTACTCCCTCTCGACCCCCCCGCTGGGATGTGCCAGTGCGAAGCCCATGTCGCCGTCGTTGGTCAGCAGGAGCAGCCCGGAGGTATCGCGATCCAGGCGTCCGACGTAGTGCAGCGGGCCGGCCCACGCGGGGAGGAGGGCGTAGATCGTTTCCCCGCCGTGGGGATCGCTGCGGGTGCAGAGTACTCCCCGCGGCTTGTGGAAGACGACCCAGCGCTGCGGGGCGGCTTCCACCATACGCCCATCCACCGCTACGGTGTCCACACCGGGGGTGACGAGCGTTCCCATCTCCTGCACCGGAACCCCGTTGATCGCGATCCGCCCCTCGCGCATCAGCGCCTCGGCCTGTCTGCGCGACGCCAACCCCGCCTGTGCGACGTACTTCTGGACACGCATGGCCTCGGGAGCGCCCCTACCCCTCCGCATCATCCGACCCCGCCAGCGGTGTGCCGTCGCGAAGCACCACGGGCAGCTCCTCGGGCCGTGGCAAGTCGTCCAGCGACGCGAACCCGAAATGCTCCATGAACCTTCCGGTGGTGCCGTAGAGGACTGGACGTCCGACACCCTCGCCGCGTCCTACCGCCTCGATCAGCCCCCGGTCGAGCAGGGTGCGGATCACTCCGGTCGAATTGACGCCGCGGATGTACTCGACCTCGACCCGGCTGATCGGCTGCCTGTAGGCCACGATCGCAAGAGCCTCGAGCGCGGGGCCCGACAGGCGCGACGTCCGGGGGACCGTGTCGAAGCGCTCCAGGTATGGTGCGAACTCCGGCCGCGTGATCAGCTGGTATCCGTCCGCCACCTGCCGCAACTCGAACGCCCGCCCGGACCTGTCGTACTCGTCCCTGAGGGCCGTCAGCGCCGCCTCCACCCGGTCCTCGTCCAGCGTCTCGTCCGCGCGGACGATGTCACCGGCCGCCAGCGGCGCGTCGCTGGCGAAGAGGATCGCCTCCACGATGCTGGCGTCGTTCACCGAGGCGCCTCATCGTCAGCGGACGGGTCGGCCGATCCGATCCCCGCGTTCGGCCCCCTGTAGATCCAGAGGGGAGAAAACGGCTCCGTCTGCCGGAGCGTGACCACGCGCCGCCTCCCGAGCTCCAGACCGGCCAGGAACGTCATCACGCCGTGGATGCGCTCCTTCCAAGGCGCGATCAGCTTCGCGAACTCGATACTGCGCCTCTGCGTCACGGCGGCGACGATCAGGTCGACCTTCTCGCGCATCGAGACCGGGCGCGTCTCCACGCGGTGCTCCCGTTCCCGCTCGACCGGTGCCTCGATGGCCAGCGCCGCCGCGAAAACGTCTTCCCAGGTCACCGTGAGCGGGGCGTCCATCAGAGCAGGCCTGCTGCGCGGCTGCACGAATCCCTTGCCGAAACGGCGGCCCCGGTCGTCCTCCGCGCTGCGCAGCCGGCTCGCGATCTCGCGGATCTGCTCGTACTCGAGGAGACGCCTGACCAGCTCGGCGCGCGGATCGTGGTCCTCGTCGTCCGCCGGGCCGGGCAGAAGCATCCGCGCCTTGATGCGCACCAGGGTCGCCGCCATCTCCAGAAACTCCCCCGCTTCGTCCACGTCCCCGTCGTGCATTTCCTCGATCGCGGTCAGGAACTGCCGCGTGATCCTGGCGATCGGGATATCGAAGATGTCGATGTCCTGCGTGCGGATGAGGTGCAGCAGAAGATCCAGGGGGCCATGGAAGCGTTCGGTCTCGACGACGAGCAGGCCGTCTTCGATCGTCCCCGGGTCGCGGGAACCGTCGCGTTCGAGGATCATCCTACCGTCGCCCTCAGGATCCACTGGAACGCCAGGAAGACCGGCGACAGCGCTACGGCGAACGCGCCGGGGAAGAGCACGAGGGTAAAGAACAGCAACGTGATCCCGTACCGTCCCATACTCCGGTAGCGCACCCCCAGCTCGGGTGGAAGCAGGTGATAGAGGACGTGGGAGCCGTCGAGCGGCGGGATCGGGATGAGGTTGAAGTAGGCTAGAATCAGGTTGATGAAAACGCCGTAAGTCAGCATCAGAACGATGCTTGAGGTGAGCGACCCGAAAGTGCTGCCATCCGTGGTGGAGGTGACGCCGAACGCGGCCATGAGCGCGAGCAGCGCCGCGCAGACGGCGACGAGCCCGAGATTGGAGACGATGCCGGCCAGCGAGACGCGGATGTCCCCCGCGCGGTAGTCGCGGTAATTCCGCGGGTTCACCGGGACGGGTTTCGCCCATCCGAAGAGGAAGTCCCCGGGGAGGAGATGGAGGACCACTGGAACCACAATCGATCCCACCAGATCGAGATGCGGCAGCGGATTCAGCGTGATCCGGCCCAGGTCCCGTGCGGTGGGATCCCCTTCCCTGAGCGCCTGCCACGCGTGCGCCACCTCGTGGACGACCACGGAGAAGAGGAGAACCGGAACGATGAGCAGGAAGTCCATGTCAGGTGTCCAGCGCTACGGCACGCCTTTCCGACGGGTGCGGGGGTGTGGTCGGCGGCCCCCGTTGATCGGACCGGCCGGTGTTTCTACCTTTGTGTCCGCAATGTAAACACATAGTGGCGGAAACACACGACGCCAGCAGGGAAACCGGAGAAGCATGCCCAATATCAAGAGCGCGAAGAAGCGGATGGAGTTGAGCCGGGTCGAGCGCAGCCGCAATCGCGAGACCCGATCGAAGATTCGTACCGCGATTCGCCGGGTTCGCGAAGCCACATCGCTCGAGCAGGCCCAGGAGCGCCGGCGTCTGGCCGTGGCGCTCGTCGACAGGGCCGCGACCCGCAGGGTGTTGCACCCGAACAAGGCCGGTCGGATGAAGGCTCAGCTGGACCGGCTGGTCAGGGCGCAGCAGTAGCCTCCCAGACCGTCTCTCCCCCCACTAGGGTCCGCACGACCCGTCCCATCGCCTCCGCTCCGCCGAAGGGCGTGTTGCGGCACTTGGATAGAAACGCGGCGGGTTCGATCGTCCACTTCGCGTTCGTATCGATCAATACCAGGTCGGCCGGGTCGCCCGGAGCGAGGGTGCCGCCGGCCAGACCCAGTGCCCGCGCCGGGCCGGTCGACATGCGTGCAAGAAGTTCGGGCAGGGTCAGGACGCCGGCGAGCACGAGCCGGGTGTGAAGGACCGCGAAGGCGGTCTCGAAGCCGACCACCCCGAAGGGGGCGTCGTCGAAAGCCTGCTCCTTCTCGTCGTAGGTGCGGGGTGCGTGGTCGGTGGCGATGCAGTCGACGGTGCCGTCGGCGAGCGCTTCGCACAGCGCCCCGCAGTCGGATGGGGTCCTGAGCGGCGGATCCACCTTGTACTCGGTGCCGTAGCCCGCGACCAGCTCGTGTGACAGGAGCAGGTGGTGCGGGGTCGCCTCGGCCGTCACGCGCACGCCTCGTGCCCTGGCCCGGCGGACGAGATCGGCGGCGGCCGCTGTAGAGACGCGCTGCAGGTGCAGGCGCCCCCCGGTGGCCTCGGCCAGCGCCAGGTCGCGGGCGGCGCCGATCTCCTCGGCGGCGGCGGGCTTCCCGCGGAGGCCCAGGCGCGTGGACATCACGCCCTCGTGCATGACCCCTCCCCTGGCGAGACCCGTGTCCTCGGGGTGGGAAAGGACCGGCACGCCGAACGCCCGGGCGTACTCGAGCGCGAGGCGCATCAGCATGGAGGAGCGCACCGCCCTTCCGGCGTCGCTCACCGCGATCGCGCCCGCGTCCACCACCTCGCCGAACTCGGTGAGCTGCTCCCCCTTCCGCCCCGCCGAGACCGCCGCGACCGGCAGGACCCTGGCGCCCCGCGCCCGCCTCCCCGCGGCGACGATGAACCCCACCGAGGCGGGATCGTCCACCACCGGGTCCGTATCGGGCATGGCGCACACCGTGGTGTACCCTCCGGCCGCCGCGGCGAGCGCACCCGTCGCGATCGTCTCGCGGTGCTCCCAGCCCGGCTCGCACAGGTGCGCATGGGGATCGACGAACCCGGGAGCCACCACCAGCCCCCGCGCGTCAACTACCTCGGCGCTGTCCGGTGCCAGACTCGGCCCCACGTGGACAATGCGCCCCTCGTCCACGAGCAGGTCCGCCGCCACGTCGGTCCCGGCGGCCGGATCGATCACCCGCCCGCCCCGGATCAAGAGCCGCTTCACCCACGCACCCCCTTCCCCGACTTGGCCGCCTCGGCCAGGTCCGGCGCGCCGCCCGCCAGCAGATATAGCACCGCCATCCGTATGGCCACCCCGTTCGTCACCTGCTGGAGGATCACCGAATGGGGGCCGTCGGCGACATCCGAGTCGATCTCCACCCCCCGGTTGATCGGCCCCGGGTGCAGGATCAGAAGATCGCGCGGCGCCCATTCCAGCCGCTCCCGGGTGATCCCGAACACGCGGTTGTACTCGCGCAGCGACGGCACGAACCCGTCCTGCATCCGCTCCAGCTGAAGCCGCAGCACGTTGAGCGCATCGGCCCACTCGATCGCCGCCTCGACGCGCCCGAAAACGCGCACGCCGAGCTCCTCGATCCCGGCCGGCATCAGCGTGCGGGGGCCGCAGACCGCGACCTTCGCCCCCAGCGTCACCAGCCCGAAGATGTTGGAGCGCGCCACGCGGGAGTGCAGCACGTCGCCAACGATGCAGACCTTCAGCCCTTCCAGCCGGGAGAAGTGGTCGCGCAGCGTCAGGATGTCCAGCAGCCCCTGCGTAGGGTGCTCGTGCGCCCCGTCCCCCGCGTTGATCACGTTCGACGGAATCCGTGCCGCCAGGAACGACGCCGCCCCGGGGGACCAGTGCCGGATGACGACCATGTCGATCCGCATCGCCTCGAGGTTGCGCGCCGTGTCCACCAGCGTCTCGCCCTTCGACACCGACGACCCCACCGCCCCTATGTTCACCGTGTCCGCCGACAGCCGCTTTTCCGCGAACTCGAACGAGATGCGCGTCCGCGTCGACGCCTCGAAGAAGAGGTTGACGATCGTCTTCCCCCGGAGCATCGGCACCTTCTTGATCCGCCGCTCCGAGATCTCCTTGAAGGGCTCGGCGGTGTCCAGAATCATCCGGATCTGTCGACGGCTCAGCGGCTCCAGACCGATCAGGTCCTTGCCCAGCGCCGCCGAAGACCGGGTCACCGCTCCTCCACCCCGCTCAGCACCACGGCCAACTCACCGTCCCGCGCCGGCACCAGCACGTCCACACGCTGGTTCGCGAGCGCCGGAAACTCCCGCCCCACGATGTCCGCCTGGATCGGCAGCTCCCGTTCCCCGCGGTCCACAAGCACACAGAGCAGAATCCGCTCCGGGCGCCCCCAGTCCATCAGCTCGTTGAGCGCGGCGCGCACCGTGCGTCCGGTGTAGAGCACGTCGTCGACCAGGACCACCGCCATGCCCTCCACCCCCCCGGGCGGCAGCATGGTCTCACCCACGACGGGCCTGGGCCCGAGCGCCATGAGGTCGTCGCGGTACAGGGTGATATCGAGGGTGCCGGTCGCGACCTCCACGCCCTCCGCCTCGACGATCGCCGCGCGGATCATGTCGGCCAGATCGACGCCCCGCCGCTGAATGCCCATCAGGACCAGGCGCTCCGTGCCGCCCAGCTTCTCGAGAACCTCGTGGGCCATGCGTCCGATGGCGCGCCTGACGGCCGCCTCGTCCATGAGCACCGTGGGTGTCGCGGCGGTCACCTTTCGTCGTCTGCTCCTGCCATGAGATGCCCGGTCCTTGTGTCCGGCCTGCCCTTGCAGACCGACGAAAGGTAATTGCACTCCGGCCCTTCGGCCAACATGATGGGTGGCACCGAAAACGCCGGGCCGCCGCGTCCGCCAATGACCCGAACCCAAGCGGAGTTCCGATGTCCTCACCAGCCGCTCCTTCGCCCGCAGCGCCGTTCCCCCGCGGCAGGTGCCGTGTCCCCGCTGGAGGTGGAGGGGGAAGGAGCTTCTGCCGCATCCGCACCGCATTCAGGCTGTTCTGTGGCCTGGCGCCGCTCGCGGCCCCGCTGGCGGGAAGCGCCCAGGAGGTGGTCGAGACCCCCGCCGTGATCCTGGCCTCGGTGCCCTTCACGGTGGCCGTACGCGGCGGCGACGACTTCTCCACCCTCGTGGAGATCCGCGACTCGGGCGGTGCGCTGCTCGCATCCGGGCCCGTGGCCGCCGGCGAGACCCGCGCATTCGGCGATATCTCGGTCGCCGCGCGGGACGCCCTGCCGCTCCAGGTGCGCGCGGGCGACACCGTCGAGGAGATCTCCCGGCCCTTCGCGCCCGGCTGGTTCTCGATCCTGCCCCCGCTGATCGCGATCGTGCTCGCGCTGGTCTTCAAGGAGGTCATCACCGCGCTCCTGGCTGGGATCTGGCTGGGTGCCCTGGCCGTGGCGGGCTACAACCCCTTGCAGGCCACATGGCGGCTGGTCGATCAGTACATGGTGCCCGCGCTGAGCAATACCGACAGCGGCCATACACAGATCGTCGTGTTCAGCCTCATGTTGGGCGGCATGGTGGGGATCATCAGCCGCAACGGGGGCACGCGGGGGGTGGTGCGGGCGGTCGCACCGCTGGCGCGCAACCGCCGCCGCGGCAAGATCGCCACCTCGCTCGCCGGCCTGGGCATCTTCTTCGACGACTACGCGAACACGCTCGTCGTCGGCAACACCATGCGCCCGATCACCGACGGGCTCAAGGTGTCACGCGAGAAGCTGGCCTACCTGGTGGACTCGACCGCGGCCCCGGTCGCGGCACTGGTGCCGGTCTCGACGTGGGTGGGCTACGAGGTGTCGCTGATCGCAGGCGGGCTCGATGCGGCCTCCGGCGAAGCCATCGGCGCCGACGCCGCGTTCCTCGCGGGTCTGAGCCCCTACACCGTCTTCCTCGAGACCATTCCGTATCTCTTCTACCCCCTGCTCGCGCTCGCCTTCGTATTCCTCACCTCGTACATGAACCGCGACTTCGGTCCGATGGCCCGCGCGGAGGCGCGCGCGGCCTCGGACGGCGGCGTGCTCCGCCCCGGATCGAGACCGGCCGCCGAGATCTCCGAGAGCTTCGTCAACTCAAAGGAGGGGGTTCCGGAGCGCTGGTGGAATGCGGGATTGCCGGTCGCGACCGTGGTCCTGGTGGTCCTCGGCGGCCTCTACACTTCGGGGCGCGCGGCGGTGGGAGCCGATGCGTCGCTGCGTGACGTGTTCGGAGCGGCCGACCCCTTCATGACTCTCCTCTGGGGCTCGCTGTCGGGGTGCGTGGTCGCGGCGGTGCTGTCCATCTCGCAGCGGCTCCTCGACGTCAGGGAGTGCATCGACGCGGGGCTCGGCGGGGTCAAGGCCATGCTGATCGCCATGGTCATCCTGACGCTGGCGTGGTCGCTCGGCGCCGTCACCCAGGACGTCGGCACGGCCGCATACGTGTCCCAGCTGCTGGGCGGCAACCTGCCCCTCTTCCTCCTGCCGGCGCTCGTGTTCATCACGTCGGGAGCGATGGCGTTCGCAACCGGAACCTCCTGGACCACCATGGCCATCCTGATCCCGCTGGTGATTCCTCTCACCGTCTCGCTGGCGGGCGGCACCGGCTTCGCGGACGGCTCGGTCTACGGCATCCTCCTTGCGACCACCAGCTCGGTGCTGGCCGGCGCGATCTGGGGCGACCACTGCTCCCCCATCTCGGACACCACCGTCCTGTCCTCGACCGCGGCCGCCTGCGACCACGTGGACCACGTCCGCACCCAGCTGCCCTACGCGGTGCTGGTCGGCGCGGTCGGCCTCGTGCTGGGCAGTCTGGGAACCTCGCTGGGACTCCCGACCTGGGTTGCGCTCCTGGCGGGTGTGGCGATCCTGGCGATCTGCCTGCGGATCTTCGGCACCCCGGTCCCCGAGATCGGCGAGGCGGCCACCTCGGAACTCTGACGTTACGTCAGGGTTGGCCGTTTGGCGTTCAGCCCCTGCGCGCGCGAAAGAAGGCCCGCAGAAGCTCGGAGGACTCGGAGGCCAGGACGCCGCCGAGCAGTTCGACCCGGTGGTTGAGGCGCTGATCCTGCACAAGGTTCTCCAGGCTGCCGGCCATGCCCGCCTTGGGGTCGTGGGCCCCGAAGACGAGGCGCGGAATGCGGGCGAGCACGATGGCGCCGGCGCACTGCGCGCAGGGCTCCAGGGTCGTGTACAGGGTGCAGTCGTTGAGGCGCCAGTCCCCCAGTCTCCGAGCCGCCGCACGGATCGCCAGGGATTCGGCGTGGGCGGTCGGATCGTGCAGTTCCACCGTGCGGTTGTGCGATTCGGCGAGGACCTCCTCGGCGCGAACGATCACCGCGCCGACCGGAACTTCGCCCCGCAGCCCGCCGGCCCGTGCCATCTCCAGGGCGCGGGCCATCCAGGCGCGATCGAGGTCGCTAATGGGCGGTGATGGGTGCCGTGAAGGGGAGCGCGCTCATCCGCCGGTACAGCGCGGCCACCCTGCCGATGATCACCGGATGCGCGCCCTCCGGACCGTCCGGGACCGACGGATCTCCCCCGATCGGGTAGAAGAAGAAGCGCGAACCCCGCTTCTTGAGCTGGAAAAAGTCGGTCACACCGCCGACCCTGGCGACGATGATCTCTCCATCGGCCAGCTCGTCGGCGCGAACCGGCTGAATCACCAGGAAATCCCCCTCGCTGATCCCCGCGGCTGCCAACCGGTCACGGGGCGCACGCACCACGAAGCCCCCGCCGCGGCTCACCAGTTGCCGGTCGAGCGAAATACGCACCTCGGCCGCGCCTTCGCGGGAACTGCTCGTCGCGTCGCGCAGGTCGCGGAAACAGGGCAGCGACACGGTCTGCGCATTGAGGTCGATGCCCAGAATTCGGATCCCCCGGGAGCGCGAGGGGTCGCGTTCCACATACCCCTTGTTGGCGAGCGCCTGCAGGTGTTCGGAGACCGTCTTCGTGCTCTTGATCCCGAAACGCTGCCCAATTTCCCTGATCGATGGCTGATAGGTGTTGGTGCGCAGGTACGACACCATGAAATCGAGGATTCTGCGTTCGATGTCGTTGAGGCTCGGGACGACCCGGACTACAGTCGATTCATGAGCCGTAGCGGAGGAACTGGGACCAGGCGGCATGCTGTCCGGGTGCAGGAGCTGTCAGGGGAGTGGCGCCGTGAACGATAGGCCCCGGAGTGCGGGTTGGCAAGCTCCCTGGGACTTCGAGGTTTGCCCAGGCCGACGCCCCCAGGCAGTTTGCCAGGGCGTGCTGTTTCGCAACGCGCGAGGAGGATTCGATGCCAACACCGAGCCGGAGGACCGCAGAGGTCCGCTACCAGCCCGACGAGCATCCTCCCCACGGCCTCGCCCTGGGGCTCGCACTCCAGCTGATGATGCTCGAAATCGGCGAGATCATCCTGATTCCGGTGGTCGTGGTGCGCGCGGCCGGGGGTACTGACGCCTATTTGGCGTGGGCGGCGTTCGCGGCGCTGGCGATCTCGGGAATCACGACGATGCTCCAGGCCCACCGGGTCGGCAGGATCGGGTCCGGCTACATCCTCCTCATGGTCACGTCGGGGGCCTTCATCGCGGTCTGCGTCACGGCGCTCACCGAAGGCGGCGCCCCGCTGCTGATGACCCTGCTGATCGTCTCGTCCCTGTTTCAGTTCCTGCTGTCGGCACGGCTGTCGCTGCTCCGGCGGATCATCACCCCCACGGTGGCCGGCACCGTCATGATGCTCATCGCGGTGTCGATCATGCCCGTGCTGTCCGAGCTGCTCGAAGAGGTCCCCGAAGGAGCGTCCGCGAACGGGATCCTGATCAGTGCGGCCACGACCCTGATCGTCACCGTTGTGATGATCCTGCGCGGTTCGAGCGGCGTGCGCCGCTGGGCCCCGATCGCCGGGGTCGCCGCGGGCTGCATCGTGGCTTCCGGGTTCGGCCTGTACGAGATCGAACGGGTGATCGAGGCTTCGTGGTTCGGGCTTCCCGAGGGCGGTTGGCCCGGCTTCTCGCTGGACTTCGGTCCGGCCTTCTGGGCGCTCCTCCCGGCATTCGTGTTCGTGACCCTGATCGGGGCAATCGAGACCGTCGGGGATGTCGTGGGGATCCAGCGCGTGTCGTGGCGTACGCCCCGTGCCACCGACTTCCGCTCGGTTCAGGGCGCCGTGGCGGCCGACGGCGTGGGCAACCTGCTCTCGGGTCTCGCTGGAACGGTCCCGAACACGACGTGTGCCTCGGGGGTGGCCACCGTCGAGATCACCGGCGTGGCGTCCCGCCGGGTAGGGGTCTACATCGGCATGTTCTTCCTGGCGCTGACCCTGCTGCCGAAGGCTCTGGCCCTCTTCCTGGCCATACCCGGTCCGGTCGCGGCCGCCTACCTCCTCGTGATGATCGCGGTCCTCTTCTCGCTGGGCATGCGGATCGTGGTGCGGGACGGCATGGATTTCCGCAAGGCGGCGATCGTGGGCGTTGCCTTCTGGATCGGCACGGGATTCCAGCACTCGATCTTCTTCCCCGCAGGGCTGGAGGGATGGGTCGGTGAACTGCTCGGGAACGGGATGGCTTCCGGCGGCCTGGCCGCGCTCGCGATGACAGTGTTCATTGAGGTGACGGGGGGCCGGCGCAAGCGGCTCGAGACGGAACTCGGCGTCGATGCCCTGCCCGGGATCAACGCGCTGATAGACGAGATGGCCTCGCGCAGGGGGTGGGACCAGGCGATGGTCAACAGGCTGCGCCTGGTCGCCGAGGAGACACTCGGCACGCTCAGCGAACAGGATGACGAGGGAGACGGGGAAGTGAGGCGTCGCCTGCGGGTGGCCATTCGGCCCGAAGCATCGGGGGCCGAGATGGAGTTCGTGGCCTCGGGCGGCGAGGGCAACATCGAGGACCGCCTGGCCCTGATCGAGGAGGACCACACCAGTGATCCCGTCGAGCACGAGATTTCGCTCAGGCTGCTACGGCACTTCGCGTCGTCGGTGCGCCATCAGCAATACCAGGACACCGACATCGTGACGGTGAAGATCGACTAGTCGCCAGCCTCGATGTGTTCGACCGCGCGCTCCACGCGCCGGAGGGAGCGCTCGTGCCCGAGGATGAGCAGCACGTCGAAGATTCCGGGGGAGGCGGCCAGGCCCGTGAGCGCGACGCGCAGCGGCTGGAAGACCTTCCCCGCTCCGATCCCCCGTTCGGCGGCGAGGGTGCGCAGGGCGGCCTCAAGCGCATCGGCGTCCCAGGGCGTGGCGGCGAGGGCATCGCGGACAGCCGACAGGGTGGCCACCGTCGCCTGACGGTCGCGGTACCACGCCTTCCTGGCCGCCTTGGGGTCGTAGTCGCGCACGGGGCCGACGTAGGGGCGTGACATCGCGGCCATCTCGGTCAGGGTGCGGCTTCGTGGAGCGAGCGCGGAGGCCATGCTCTGAAATGCCTCTGGCGAGAGCGCGACTTCGCCGGCGTCGATGCCGTCACGGGCCAGCCGGTCGCGCAGGGCCGCTGCCCGCTCGCCGGGATCCATGCGCGCGATGTACTGGCCGTTCATCCACCAGAGCTTCTCGCGGTCGAAAACCGCGCCCTTCTTCAGCACGCGCTCCAGCGAGAATCGCGCGACCATCTCCTCGCGGGTGAGCAGCTCCTCGTCGCTTCCGGGCGACCAGCCCAGCAGGGCGAGGAAGTTCGCCATTGCCTCCGGCAGAATACCCTCGTCCTCATACGCGCCCACCGCCTGAGCGCCGTGGCGCTTCGAGAGGCGCTTCCCGTCCGGCCCCAGAATCATGGGGAGGTGCCCGAACGCGGGGACGGTCTCGCCCAGCGCCTCGTAGAGGAGGATCTGCTTGGGCGTGTTGGAGATGTGGTCGTCGCCGCGGACCACGTGGGTGATCGCCATCGCGGCATCGTCGGAGACCACAGCCAGGTTGTAGGTCGGGGTCCCGTCGCTGCGCAGGATGACGAAGTCGTCGATCTGGGCGTTTTCGAAGCGCGTGGGACCGTGCACCAGGTCGTGCCACACGGTCGTGCCGTCAGGGACCAGGAAGCGGACCGCGAAGGGCTCGCCCGCTTCGGCGCGGCGTCGGCTCTCGTCGGGAGGTACGCGCGCCGCCAATTGACGTGAGAGACGTGCGACAGTGCCGGTTCCCGCCTTGACCGCCGCGTCCCTTGCCTTCGCAAACTCCGCCTGCGTGGTGAAGTCGCGGTAGGCCCGCCCCGCTTTCAGCAGCCGCAACGCGTCGCGGCGGTGCCTGTTCAGCCCGTCGGCCTGGAACACCGGCTCCTCGTCCCAGCCTATCCCCAGCCAGCTCAGGCCGTTCAGAATGGCGTCGACGTGCTCGGGGCGGCTTCGGTTGCGGTCGGTGTCTTCGATGCGCAGCAGGAACGCGCCGCCACTGCGGCGGGCCAGCAGCCAGTTGAAAAGCGCGGTGCGGGCACCGCCGACGTGCAGATACCCCGTCGGCGAGGGGGCGAAGCGGAGTCTCACGGATCAGGCCAGCCGCGCGGGCCTCAGGTTGCGCACCCACTTGACGGTCACGGCGAGGAACGGCCACGCGACGATCAGGCCCGCCCAGACCACGCCGACCCAGATCAGCACCGTCTGGACCAGCTCCGGCAGGCCACCGACCGAGTCGAACACGACATCGACGAATGCCACGTCGCCCCGGAGGCCCGAGACGAAATCCCACAGGGCGATCGCGCCGAACACGAAACCGATCATCAGCACACCGTACAGCACCACATGCGTCAGCCACCGGACCGCGCTCACGCGGCCGCTAGCGGAGAAGTGCTCCCCGATGGTCGCCCGCGCCTTCGCGCTCTCGAAGAGGTAGTACAGCGCCGGGGTGGCGGTCAGAACCAGGAAGGTCGAAGACGCCAGGCCTCCGATGAGCGAGTAGGCCAGCGCGTTCCAGATGTTGGAGTCCGCGGTCTCGCTGAACAGGACCAGCGGGAGGAGCGCCAGAATGGTCGTCGTGGTGGTCATCAGGATGGGCCGGACGCGTTCCTCCGTTCCCCGCACGATAGCGGCCTCCAGCCCCAGCGAGGACTCCCTCCTGTGCCGATTGATGTTGTCCACGAGAAGGATGGCGTTGTTGACCACGATCCCGCACATCATGATCACGCCCATCCAGGCCTCGCCGGTGAAGTTGGCGTCCAGGAAGAAGAAGAGCAGGAACACGCCGATCAGCGCCATCGGCACGGTAAGCACCACGCACAGCGGTTGGCGCGCCGACTCGAAGAGGGCCGCCGTGACCATGTAGACCAGGATGAGCGCGAGGCCGAGCACCATGGCGAGCTGCGACTGTTCCTCGGCGCCCCAGCGCCAGCGGTCCGCCTTCTTGACCGTGTAGCCCGGCGGGACTTCGGTCCCGTCGATGATCGTGTTGTGATAGACATCACCGAGCTTGTAGGGTCCCCGGAACTCGTAGGCCACCGTGCGCTCGTACTGCTGGTCCTCGCGGAGGATCTGGGCCAGCACCTCCCTGGACTCGATCGTGACGAGTTCGCCCAGGCGGACCGGATCCCCCCCTGGCGTGAGGAGCAGGGTCTGCCGGAGCCTGTGGAGGTCCACCTCCCGGTTCCCTTCCAGCTTCACGTCGTACCGGACCTCGTCTCCGCCGATCTTGAGCTGGTTCTGACTGACCTGCCCGCGAACCGTCCGGCCGATATCACCGACGAGCTGGGAAACGGAAAGACCGTGGCGCGCGACGATGTCGCGGCGAATGTCGACGACGAACTCGGAAGCGCGATCGCGGCTGAAGTACCCGGACGCGTTCGGATTGACGTCGCGCACGCGGGGGAACCGCTCCAGCCGCCCGGCCAGATTCTCGGCGATCTCGCGAACCCTCTCGTAGTTGTACCCGAGGACCTGGATGCTGTAGTTGGGTGGCGAACTGCCTCCCCCGTAGAACGACGGGCCGTATCCGATGACGCGGACATCCACGCCGGAGAAGCCGAGCGAAAAGGCGAAGAGCTGGTCCTTGATGCTCACCGGAATGTTGGTGTTCTGCAGTTCGTCCGGGAAGGTCACCGTGATGTTGCTGCGCTCGCTGCTGAACACATTCGTGACGAATTTCTCGACCTCCGGCATCTGACGCAGACGTTCCTCGAAGTAGCCGGTGAGTTCGTCGGTACGCTCGATATCCGTTCCCTGGGGAAATCCGATGTTGATGTCGATTTGGTCCTCCCGGCCCCACCCGCCCCCGAAGAACATTCCCCTGTTGACGTAGTTCTGGAACAGGTAGGTCGAACCTCCCAGCGCGGACAGCCCGATGGCAACCACCATCCACGGCCAGCGGAGCGTGAGGCCCAGCAGGCCGCGGTAGAAGCGCACGTATGCCGGCGCCGGCGCGTCGGGGCGTTCCGCGGGACCGTCGTCCGATTCCCAGGCGGGGAGGATCTTGCCCACCAGCGCCGGGATGAAGGTGAACGCGACCATCAGCGAAGCCAGCAGGGTCAGGGCGACGACGACCCCCAACGGCAGATAGTAGACACGCAACTCGCCCTTGAGGTAGACGAACGGCGCAACGACGATGAGCGTCGTCGCAGTCGCGGCGATGACCGGGAGCAGCACATCAGACGCTCCCTTCGTGACCGCGGCCGTGCGGCCGTCCCCCTGTTGCCAGCGCCGGTACACGTTCTCGAGCACGACGATCGAGTTGTCGACGATCAGGCCGAACGCCAGCGCCAGTCCCGTGAGCGTCAGCAGGTTGAGGGAGTAGCCCGAGAAGAAGATCAGGTTGAGCGAGATGAGGATCGAGAACGCGATCGAGGAGAAGATGACCACAGCGGAGCGAATCGATCCCAGGAAGAGGAGGAGCACGCCGAGGATGACGAAGACCGAGACCGCGGCACGGCTGCGGAGGTCGGACAGCTGGCGGCGGATCTCGCGGCTCTCGTCGTAGTCGAGGATGAAACGCGTGTTCGGAGGATTGCGCGCCTCGACGACCTTCATCCGCTCCTTCACCCGGTCGGCCACCCGTACCGCGTTGGCTCCGATCTCCTTGGAGATGGACACCCCGACGGCAGGGCGGGAATTCACCCTGTAGTGGCTCCTGACGTCTTCGTAGGTGTCGCGCACCACGGCCACGTCCGACAGACGCACGATCCGTCCCCCGTCGCTCTTGACGATGGTGCTCTCGATCTCCAGGGCCGACGCGGGCCTGTTTCGGATCGTCAGCGTCCACTGCCGGTCCCCCTCGCGCACCGCCCCCGCCTCCCGGACCAGGTCCAGCTCTCCGATCCTCAGCGCGACTTCGCTCGGCTCGACGCCCATGGCATTCATCAGCTCGCGGTCCAGCTCGATCTCGAGCAGCCGTTCCCGCCCTCCATAGGCCCTCACCACGGCCACACCCTCGACCTGACTCAGCTCCGGAATGACAACGTCGTTGAGGTGTTCACGCAGTGACTCGAGGGTGCGTGCACCGGTGAACGTATACCTCAGCGCCGGGCCCCGCTGGGTCTCGAATTCGCGCGGCACGTAGGGCTCCACGACGACGGAACGCACGCCCGGGGGCAGTTCGCTCTCCTCGAGCGTTGCGATGCGCTCCGACAGGTCCAGGCGCGCAAAGTCCATGTCCGTGTCGCGGGCGAACTCGACGTTGATTGTTGCCAGGTTCTCCCTGGAAGTGGACGTGACCTTCTCGACACCCTTGATCAGCTGGATGGTCGCTTCGAGCGGCGAGGTCATAAAGGCCTCGACCGTTTCGGGAGAGGCCCCGGGCCAGGTCCCCGTGATCGTGAGGCGCGGCAGGCTGGTGTCGGGCACCAGCTCGATGGGGATGTTGCGCCAGGCGAAGACGCCCAGCGACGCAACGGCCAGGTAGGCCATCGCGATGGCAACGGGACGGCGAACGAAAAAGCGGATCATGAGGAAGCAACTCCCTGCGTTGCCAGTTCAGGGGTGGCGTCCGAACCGCGCCGCTGTCCCTTCCAGGCCCTGCGAACATCTTCGACGATCGAATACACCACCGGTACGACGATCAGCGTGAGCGCGGTGGCGACGATCAGGCCCCCGATGACCGAGATCGCCATCGGAGCGCGCAGATCGGCGCCGCGACCGATCCCCAGCGCCATGGGGAGCAGCCCCAGCACCGTCGTCACGGTCGTCATCACGATGGGCCTCAGGCGCACTTCCCCCGCCTCGAGGATCGCGTCCCTGAGAGCCAGGCCGCGCGCACGGCCCTGGTTGATGAAGTCCACCTTGACGATCGCGTCGTTCACCACAATTCCCACGAGGATCACCACTCCGATCAGGCTCATGGTGTTGAGCCCCTGCCCCGTCAGCGCCAGGGCCAGTATAGCCCCTACCAGGGCCAGCGGCACCGCCATCAGGATTGTGAAAGGATGCACAAACGACTCGAACTGGGCCGCCAGGATCATGTAGACCAGCAGGATCGCGAGGCCGAAGGCGAAGGCGAGGTCGCGGAAGGAACGGCGCATCTCCTCGTTTTCGCCGCCCACCTCGACCCGAGTGTCGAAGGGCACCGGCAAGTCCTGCAGCGCACCCTCCACCGAGGTGATCGCCGCAGCCAGCCCCCCGGAAGCGACATCCGCAAAGACCGTCACCACGCGCCCCTGGTCCTCGCGCTTGATCTCGGCCGGCCCGAGCGTCTGATCGATGGTCACGAGTTCGCGCAGCGGGATCCCGTTCACCCGCAGTATGTCCAGGGTGGCGGCGTCGTGACGCAGGAAGTCCGGCAGCCGCACCATGACGGCGATCTTGCGGTCGAAGTCCACGAACTCGGTGGCGCGGTCCCCCAGCATGGCGGACTGGATCGTCTCGGCGATCAGACGCCGTTCGATGCCGTATTCGGCGGCAACGTCCTCGTTGATGGAGATCTGGAACTGGGGCTGCCCCCTCTCGGTGCCGATCCGCACGTTTCGAATCTCCGGCACGGTGGCGAGCCGCCGCTCCACCTGTTCCGCGAACGGATAGGTCCGTTCCAGATCCTCGCCCCGGACGCGTACCGCAATGTCGGCCTCCCCGCCGCCGAGTATCTGCCCCAGGGCCGTGGCCTGCCCCGTTTCGAACGAAAGAGAGCCGGGCGGAAAACTGCCCGTCAGGCCCTGTAGACGTCCCACGACCTGCCCGGTCTCGGCGCGGTCGTCCAGTCGTACCTGGAGATGCGCGGTGTGGAGACCTGACGCCTGACCCTCGTCGCCCTTGGCCTGCACGTCACGCCCGATGTGGCTGAAGACGGCGACCACCTCCGGATCTCCCTGCAGCCCGCCCTCGAGCGACTCGACGGCGTCGGCGGTGGTCTCGAGCCGGGTACCCTCGGCAAGCTCCACCCGCACGTCGAACGCACCCTGGTCCACATCCGGGAGCAGATCCCTGTCAAGCGCCAGAGCAATCACGGCGATCCCGGTGAGCGTCAACCCTGCGATGCCGAGGACCACGGCGCGCCGGTCCAGCGCCGCCGACAGCACCCCGTGATACCAGGCGGCGAACACGCCGAAGACCCGGTCGAACACGCGGAAGAAGGGGAGGAAAACGGTGGAGAGAATCTTGCCGCCGATCTCGCCCCAATAGGCCACCAGCTGTCTTGCCAGGGACGCCGCGCCCCGCACCGCCCGGAACGGGAGGGTCACCACCCACACGATCGTGTTGCCGATCCTGGCGCGCGCAGTGGTGGCACGCGGCCGGGCGGCTTCAGGAGCGAGATCCTGGGCGGGCGCCTTGCGCTTGCCACCCTTGAAATGCCCCGCCATCGCCGGGAGCAGCGTCACCGCCACCGCGAGACTGGCGAGGAGCGAGAAGGCGACCGCCAGCGACAGCGCGCCGAAGAGTTCTCCGGCCACGCCCTGTACGTAGATGATCGGACCGAACACGGAGATCGTCGTCAGCGTCGACGCCGTGATCGCTCCCTGAACCTCCTCCGCTCCCCGGGCCGCGGCTTCCAGTGCCCCCAACCCCGCCTGGCGGTGCCGGAAGATGTTCTCAAGCACGATGATCGAGTTGTCGACCAGCATCCCCACCCCGAGCGCAAGTCCCCCCAGGCTCATGATGTTGAGCGACACGCCGAACGCGTCCATGAGGGCGAACGTGCCGATGACCGAGATCGGGATTGCGAGCGCGATCGCAACCGGGTAGCGGGGGTCGCGCAGGAAGAAGAAGAGCACGATGAACGCCAGCAGTCCCCCCAGAATAAGCGCCTGCACGACGTTGCTGATCGACTCGTCGATGAAGGTGGCCTGGTTCGACGCGATCTCGGCGGTGAACTCGGGGTATTGCTCCTTGAGCAGCGCCAGCGTCGCCTGGACGTCCTCGGACACGGCGACGGTGTTCGCGCCGGACTCCTTGAAGACCAGGATTCCGACCGACTCCGAGCCGTTGTACCTCGCGATCTCCTCGCGCTCGGCGTAGCCGTCCACGACCCGGGCGACATCCCGCAACCGGACCAGGCGGAAGCCGGCGCTCTCCTCTTCGGCTTCTCCCGGGCCCGTGCCGGCCGGTGCCCGCGGACCGCCCAGTTCCTGCCTTCCCACGACGACGTCGTTGATCTCCTCGACCGTCTGGAATTCGCCCAGCGTCCGCAGCGGATACCGGTAGCGCCCCCTGAGGATCGTGCCGCCCAGCGCCGAGTAGTTGGCCCGGTCGAGGGCGGTCGACACCTCGGCAAGCGTGATCCCGTTGGATTCGAGCAGCTCCGGGAACACCTCGATCTGGATTTCGCGGTCCAGCCCCCCCGTTACGGAAGCCTGTGCAACCCCGTCCAGCTGTTCGAGGCGGCGACGGAACACGTCTTCGGCGATCTCCTTGTTGGCCAGGAGATTGCCGCCGCCGGTGAGCGATATGGTGAGGATCGGCTCGGCCTGAGGATCCACGCGCAGGATGGTCGGCCTCTCGGCGGTCTCCGGCAGCTCCTCGCGTATGTTGTCGAGCCGCTCCCGCACGTTGAGCGTCGCGAAGTCCATGTTCGTGCCCCACGCGAAGCGCAGGGTTACCAGACTCACGCCCTCCTGGGACACGGAGGTGACCTTCTCCACACCCGGCACCGCCGCCGCCTGCTGCTCGATCCTCTCCGTGACGAGCCGCTCGATCTCGGCGGGCGCCACGTTGGGATAGCTGGTGTAGACCACCAGACGAGGGAAGCTGACCTCCGGGAGCAGGTCGATCGGGAGCCGGGCGTAGGAAATGCTCCCCAGCAGGACGACCGCCAGCACAAGCATCGCGACGGCCACCGGACGCCGCGTCGAGGTTCTCGGAATCGACACGGGCTCAGTCCTGTTCGCGGGTGGTGGCGAGACCGGCTTCGACGGCGACAATCCCGGCAGCCTCATAGAGCCACACAAGTGCCACCGCGAACTCGAATCGCTGGTCGACCGCGTCCCTCTGCGCTGTCGCCTGCTCGCGCACGGCAATGCGCAGATCTTCAATGCTCTTGGTTGCCAGCCGGTATTCTTCCTGTACGATGCGAAGCCGTTCCTCGGCCACCTCAAGCGCAGTTTCCCGCTGACGCAGGGTCGCCCACGTGGTCTCGAGATCCACGTACCTGGTCCTCACTTGTTCTTCGCGTTCGAGCTCCGCCTGGCGAACCTGCTCTCCGGCATTGCGCAGGTCGATACTGGCACTCGCGATCCGCTGGGAGGTCTGGAACTGGGTGAAGACCGGGATCGACACAGTTAGTCCAAATGTGCTGTAGAAATCGCCGGGATCCAGTTCGAACAGCGCGCTTCGGTCGGGTCCGGACGCGCTTCGATAGAAGTTGGAACCCAGCGATAGAGTCGGCCAGCGGGAAGCCTTTGCCGAACCCAATGCGGACTGCCTTACGGCCCTCGTCGCTTCCGCGGCTCCCACGGCAGGGCTTCGCTGCACTGCGGTGGCGACGAGCATCTCAAGATCCAGACTGGCGGGGTCGAACGGTAAGGGGAGTTCCTGTTCAATACTCGCCAGCCTCAGCGACGGGTCACCGATGGCCCTCTGGAGGGCCAGCATGGCCTTGTCGACCTGGCCCCGGTATTCCGTGACCGCAACGCGCTGAGTTTCCAGATCCAACTCCGCGCCCAAGAGGTCGGAACGTCCGACAGTCGCCAGTTCGAAGAGGCGCAGCGTTACCTCATAGTCGCTCTCACGAGCGGCCAGGAGTTCCACTTCAACCGCCAGCCTGGCTGTCTGTCGTTGCGCAATCAGGAACTGTCGCTGGACTTCGGCCAGGATCGTGTTGAGGTCCCGTTCCGCGCCCAGACGCTCGGCGCGGGCCTGGGCGCGAGCCTGGTCGAAGGCGTGAAAGCGCTCTCCTCCGCGAAAGAGATCCAGGCCCACACTCGCACTCTGGTTCGAGGATGACGTGCTGACCGTCCTGGTGACCTCGTTGTCGATCGGATTCCCGAAGAAGTCCACTGCCGTCCTTTGCTGGCTGAACCGCTGGCTCGTCCCTAGGCTCAGCCGCAGATCCGGCAGAAACGCCCCCCACGCCTCACGCCGCTGCGGCCCCTCCAGCTCCATCCGGTTCAGCGCCTGCCGGTATTCCGGATTGAACTGCGAGGCCCGCTCCAGCGCCTCCCGCAGCGTCAGGACCGTCACCTCCTGATCCACACTCGCCGACTGCGCCGCCACTCCGCCCACGCCCGCGATCACCCCCAGCCCCAAAACAACTCCCACCGCCACCGCCCTCATCGGGTCGGCCTCCCCCCCGCGGCCATCGGGTCGTCCACAAGTTCGACGGCTGCGTCGTGGGGAAGCATCTGGTGGCCGTCCACCAGCACGACCTCGCCCGCCGCCACCCATTCCACATCGCCCTCCAGCAGTTCCACGTAGTAGTCGTTTTCCAGCCCCACCGTCACGTAGCGCCACTTCGCCCTCCCGTCCTCCATCACGAAGAGGAAGTCGCGCCGGTCGTCCGTCTCGCGGATCGCCGTCTTCGGGACGAGGATGCGGTCCGGAAACTGCTGGGCTTCGAGGTCCGCCTCGGCGTACATGCCGGGCTTGATGCGGCCGTCGGGGTTGGGGATGTGGACGGTGACCCGCGCCGTGTTGAGTTCCGGATCGATCACGGGATTGATGGTCTCGATGCGTCCCGTGAAGGTCTCGCCCGGGAAGGCCGTGAAGACCAGCGAAGCCGCACGGCCCTCGGCCAGGTGCACCACCTCCGTGGCGAGCACCTGCACCAACACCTTAATCGGATCGATGTCCACCACCGTGAGGAGTTCGTCGCCTTCCCGCACGAACTGCCCCGCCACCACCCTCAGGTCGGCGACCCTGCCGCCGAACGGCACGCGGGCCGCGGTCTTCGCCAGGTCCAGTTCCGCCCGGCGCAGGTCGACCTCGGCCTGGTCGAGTCCGGTCTGCGCGCGCGCCAGCATGTCACGCTGCCTGCGGACCTCGGGGTCCTCGAGCTCCTCGTCGAAGAGGACGCGGGTCCGGTAGTCGGACTGCGCCTTCCTCAGCGCCGCCTCCCTGGTCGCGACCTCGAGCGCGTACTCCGTGGTGTCGATCTGCACGACCAGGCGCCCCGTGCCGACCGCCTGGTTCTCCCGCACGCCCACCGTGGAGATGATCCCCGACTTCTGGGCGGTCAGCTTCGCCTCGCGGAAGGCCTCCGCCCTCCCCCTCGCTCGCACTGAAATCCAGAGCGTGTCCTGGATCGCCACGACTCCGGTGACGGGCTGGGGCAGCTCGGTGCTGAACTGCTCGCGCACCGACTCGACGACCTCGCCGACCTCTTCCGACACCTCCGCCATCTGATCCTCCTCCTCTTCGGGAGGGGGGCGGAGGCGCCACCAGATGCCGGTGGCCAGTGCGCCCAGGATGAGGAGGGCGGTCAGGATTCCGAGTGTGGACCGCGATTGCGCCATCCGTGCAACTCCTTGGTAGGTAAATGTCTCGCAGCTCGCCCCGCACCCCCCGGCCCGGTATTTCGACACCCTGCGGGCAATCGGAGGTTGCCATTCCAGCGAGCGTTTCGGCGTTGGTCCCCTATCTATACCGAGCGGCTGCCCCGGCTGTTACGCTCGATCGGCTCCGTGCGATCGAGGCGTGCCGTACCGCCGCTCGACATACTCGCCCAGTATCTCCTTGAACTCCTCGACGACGCGATCGCCCTTGAGGGTGCGCAAGTGCGCGCCGTCGACGTACACCGGCGCCTTGGGCTCCTCGAAGGTGCCCGGCAGTGAGATCCCAAGGTCCGCGTGCTTGGACTCGCCCGGGCCGTTCACCACGCACCCCATGACCGCCACCTTCAGCTCCTCCACCCCCGGGTAGCGCCGCCGCCACTCGGGCATGCGCTCGCGGATGTGGCCGTGGATGTCCTCGGTCATCTCCTGGAAGAAGGTGCTGGTCGTGCGGCCGCAACCCGGACACGCGGTCACCTGCGGCTCGAAGCTGCGGATCTCGAGCGACTGGAGGATCTGCTGCGCGATCTGCACCTCCTCGGTGCGGTCGCCCCCGGGGCGCGGCGTAAGCGACACGCGTATGGTGTCGCCGATCCCGTCGAGCAGCAGCGGGGCGAGGGCCACCGACGTGGCCACGATGCCCTTCGAGCCCATGCCCGCCTCGGTGAGCCCCAGGTGCAGCGGATACTCCGTGAGCGGCGCCAGCTGCCGGTACACCTGGATCAGTTCGCGCACCCCCGACACCTTGGCGCTCAGCACGATCCGGTCGGCGCCCAGCCCGGTCTCCTCGGCCAGCTCCGCCGAACGCGTCGCGCTCTCGACGATGCAGTCGCGCAGCACCTCGCCCGCGTCCTTCGGTTTGTCGCGCCGTCCATTCTCGTCCATCATCTGCGTGAGGAGGCGCTGGTCGAGCGACCCCCAGTTCACGCCGATGCGCACCGCCTTCCCGTTGTCGATCGCGATCCGCACGATCGCCTGGAAGTTCACGTCGCGGCGGCTCGTCCCCACGTTGCCCGGGTTGATCCGGTACTTGTCGAGCAGCGCCGCCGCCCGCGGGAAGTCGCGCAGCAGGATGTGGCCGTTGTAGTGGAAGTCGCCGACGATCGGCACCGCACAGCCCAGGTCTGCGAGGCGCTCGAAAAGCTCCGGCACCGCCGCCGCGGCATGCTTGTTGTTGACCGTCACGCGCACGATCTCGCTGCCGGCGTCGGCCAGCGCCTTCACCTGCGCAGCGGTGGCCGCCGCGTCCGCCGTGTCGGTGTTCGTCATCGACTGTACGACGACCGGGTTGCCCCCGCCGACCTTCACGCCTCCGACCTCTACCTCGATGGACCTTCTGGACACGAGTCCTCCGTTCCGGTGCCAACAACGCGACCGCACAATCGCACGCCCCAAACATACAAGGAGTGCAGTCGCGCAACCGTCATCGATACATCATACTGTTCGGGTGCCGCCGCTCGCGCGCCCGCGGGCCGATTCCCACAACGCACGGTGAAGACCATGAAGAAGGTCCTGTCGATCACTCCTCTCCTCGCCCTCGCGGCGTCGCTGGCCACAACGGTCGCGCACGCCCAGCAGAAGCCCACCCTCACCCCCGACGACTACGACAAGTGGGAGCGGCTGGGCACCGCCGTCCTCTCCCCCGACGGGAGCTGGCTGGCGGCCGCCGTCTCACGTGTCAACGACGAGAACGAGCTGCGCATCCACCCGACCGATTCCGACTCGGTGGTGGTCGTCGCCTACGCGACCCGGCCGGCGTTCAGCGACGACAGCCGCTGGCTCGCCTACGCCATCGGCGTCTCGCCCGACGAGCGCGAGCGGGCGCAGGAGTCCAGGCAACCGGTCCGCAACTCTCTGGGCCTGCTGAACCTCGCCACCGGCGAGCAGGAGACGATCGACGAAGTCGAGTCCTTCTCGTTCTCCGAGGACGGCCGCTACCTGGCGTTCCGCCGCTACAAGCCCGAGGACAAGGAGAGCAGCGGCGTGGACGCCGTCGTGCGCGAACTCGCCACCGGGTCGTCGCTCAGCTTCGGCAACATCTCCGCGCTGTCCTGGCAGGACGAGGGGCACCTGCTGGCCATGACCATCGACGCCGACGACCGGATCGGCAACGGGGTCAAGCTCTACGACCCCGCGACCGGCCGCCTCCGCTCGCTGGACACCGACGACGCGACCTACCGCGCGCTCTCCTGGCGCGACGAGTCCGCCGACCTGGCCGTCCTCAAGACCTTCACCGACGAAGCCCACGAGGACACCGCGCACGTGGCGCTGGCGTGGCGCGATCTCGATGCCGACGCCCCGCAGGCCTTCGTCCTGGACCCGCGTGAGGGGCCTGCGCTGCCCGAAATGACGCGCGTCGTCGAGCACCGCACCCCGTCGTGGTCGGAAGACGGAGCGATCGTGTTCCTGGGCATCCAGGACCGTATTCCCGTGGACGAGCCTTTGGTGGTGGAGGAGGAAGAGGGCGACGAAGCGGGCGACGGTGAGGACGGCGAAGCCGACGGCGAGGGTGGACGCCCCGGCGGTGGAGGGGAGGACGACGAGGACGTGCCCGGCGTGGAGATCTGGCATTCCCGCGATGTGGACCCGGTGCCGCAGCAGCGGGTGCGTGAGCGGCAGCTGCGACAGGTGAACCACATCGGCGCGTGGAACCTCGACCGGGACGACTTCCTCCAGCTCGGCGGCGACCACGCCGACCGCGCCACGATCGTGGAGGGCGGCGCCCACATCATCGCGCGCGACGAGACCCCCTACGACGTCGAGGCCATGTTCCGCCAGCAGTTCTACGACATCTACTCGGTGGACGCCTCGACCGCGCAGCGCAGCCTTGTGCGCGAACGGGTGACCCAGGACTACGGCGGCAGCCCCGGGGGGCGCTACGTCATCTGGTTCGAGGGTGAGGACTACTGGACGCACGACCTGGAGAGCGGCGAAACGCGCAACATCACCGAGGAGCTCGGCGGCACGTTCGTCAACCTCGACGTCACCCCGACGCGCGAGCAGATGCCCTCGTTCGGCGTCGCCGCCTGGACGGAGGACGACGAGGCCGTGCTGATCAACGACCGCTGGGACGTCTGGGAGGTCGACGCCGACGGCTCCGGCGGCCGGCGCCTCACCGCCGGCGCCGAGGACGACGTGCGCTACCGGATCGTGCGGACCGACCGTGAAGCGGACTCCTTCGACCCGGACGCGCCGCTCTATTACTCCACCTACGGCGAGTGGACCAAGGAGGCCGGATTCTCACGGGCCCGCCCGGGCGACACCCCCGAGAGCCTCGTCTGGGACGACGCCGCCTACGGCTCCTTCTTCGCCGGGCTGACGAAGGCCGAGGACGCGGACGTCTACACCTTCCGCCGGGAGCGCTTCGACGACTCGCCCGACTTCTTCGTGGCCGACCCCGACCTCTCGGACGCCAGGCAGGTCACCCGCACCAACCCCTTCCAGGACGACTACGCCTGGGGGCGCACGCAGCTCATCGACTACGAGAACGAGTGGGGGCGGCCGCTGCAGGGCGCCCTGATCTACCCGGCCGACTACGAGCCGGGGCAGCTCTACCCGATGATCGTGTACCACTACGAGATGCTGTCACAGAGCCTCCACCGCTACGTCGTCCCCGACGCCACCAACTACTACAACGTCCAGGCCTGGAGCCAGGACGGCTACTTCGTCCTGCAGCCCGACATCGTCTACCGCGACCGGCGCCCGGGGCAGTCCAACGTCGAGACGCTCAGACCGGCGGTTGCCGCCGCGCTCGAGACCGGCATGATCGACCCGGAGCGCGTCGGCCTGATCGGCCACTCGTGGGGCGGCTACCAGACCACCTTCTTCGTCACCCAGGACGACCTCTTCGCCAGCGCCGTGGCGGGCGCCCCGCTCACCAACCTGATGAGCATGTACCTCTCGTTCTACTGGAACAGCGGCGGCACCGACGCCCGCATATTCGAGATCAGCCAGGGGCGGATGCAGGTCCCCTGGTGGGAGGACTACGACTCGTACCACGCCAACTCGCCCCTGCACCACATCCAGAACATGAACACCCCGCTGCTGATGATGTTCGGCGACAACGACGGCGCGGTCGAGTTCAACCAGGGCGTCGAGTTCTACAACGCCGCACGCCGGATCGGCAAGGAGATGGTGTTGCTGGTGTACGAAGGCGAGAACCACGGACTGCGGGAGGAGGCCAACCAGCGCGACTATCGCGACCGCATCATGCAGTGGTTCGCGCACTACCTGAAGGGAGAGCCGGCGCCGGACTGGATCACGAAGGGGCTGCCGTACATCGAACAGCAGGACGGGCTGAAGAAGAGGAAGAGGCCGATCAGCTGAGGGGGGGCGGGCGGCCCCGCAGCGTCGGGGAGGCTGCGATGGTGCGCCTGCGGGATGGTCAGCTATTCCTCGCGGTGCGCACAGCCAACTGGACACCACAATGTAAACGCGAGTTTACTTTTTGACATGTCGAGTTGACATTGGTCAGTGCCGTGCCCGCCGCCAGGCATCCTCGTAGACATCGGGACGCACGTCCAGGTAGCCGGGATACTCCTGCCGCGCTGTCTCGAGCGCCGCCCGCTCCAGGGTCACCACCGCAACCGGGTCGGTGGTCTCCAGAAGGACGTCGCCGGATGGCGCGATCGCGATCGACGGGCCGCCGATCACGCCGCCCGACCCCGTGCCGGGCCGGTTGACCGAGATGACGTAGGCGCAGCTGGTCACCGCGTTCGCGCGCAGGACCATCCGCCAGCGCGGATACGTCTCCGGCGGCGTGGCGCGCGGTACCAGGATCACCCCCGCGCCCATCGCGGCGAGCGCATTGCAACCCTGCGGGCGGTTCACGTCCGAGCAGATCTGGACGCCGATGCCCCATCCGGCGAGCCGCGCGGGGGTGTGCAGGCGGCCGCCGGGTTCGTAGTGGTGCGCCTCCCAGTAGCCCTCCTCGTCGGGGAGGTGGACCTTGCGGTAGCGCAGCCGCAGGCCGCCGTCGGCGCCGAAGAGGAGGGCGGTGTTGTGGCGGCGTCCCGTGGCGGCATCGCGGACGATCGCACCGCCGAGGACGGCAAGCCCGGTCGCGCGGGCGGCCTCCGCGAGCGCACGGTGGCGGGGGCCGTGCGGTTCCTCCCCGTCGGCGTGGGATGGTTGCCGGGTCAGGGGGGCCCACGCGTTGAGCGGCAGTTCGGGCAGGACCGCGAGCTGGGCGCCGAGTTCCCTCGCTGTACGGAGGCGCTCCTGAAGGGGGGTGAAGGCGTCCGCGGCCGGGAAGGCGTCCGTGACGAGCGCGACGGTGAGACGATCCGAAGGCATCGAGAGGATGCGCCGCCGCGTCACCCGGCGGACAGGCTGCCCGTGGCGGCCCGGTGCAGCTCGGCGGAAGACTCGGCGAAGCAGCAGAACACGACCTGCGCGATGGTCTCGTCGGCCTCCAGAAACGCGGCCACCGTGCGGACCGCGATCCCGGCCGCGCGCTCTGCCGGGAAGGCATACACCCCCGTCGAGATCGCCGGAAAGGCTACAGTCGCGAGGCCGTTCTCGACCGCGACCTCGAGGCTGCGGCGGTAGCAGCTCGCGAGCAGGCGGTCCTTGTCCGCACCACCGCTCCCCCAGACCGGACCCACCGTGTGGATGACATGCCTTGCCGGCAGCCGGTAGCCTCCCGTGATCTTCGCATCACCGGTCTCGCATCCACCCAGCGTGCGACACTCGCAAAGCAGATCCGGGCCCGCGGCGCGGTGGATGGCGCCGTCGACCCCACCGCCGCCCAGCAGCGCGTTGTTCGCCGCGTTGACGATGGCGTCGACCTCCAGAGCGGTGATATCGCCCTTGGCCACGGTCATCCTGTCGCGAACGTCCACGGCTGATTCTCC
Organism: Gemmatimonadota bacterium; assembly: GCA_009838975.1. GTDB lineage: Bacteria > Gemmatimonadota > Gemmatimonadetes > Longimicrobiales > Gaopeijiaceae > Bin94. The sequence goes on from VXQO01000162.1 coordinate 81,629, forward strand.
TTCCAGGACCCGATAGTTTGTGTAACTCCGCACCCGTATACTCTATGCCCTGCATCGCCAACGCCGAAACGGGAGAACCCCTGGCATGGACCCGCTGGACCACATGCGCGTGAGCCGCCGGATTGCGGTACGGAGGCCGGCGTCTGCCACGGCGCGGCGGGTGGGGTGGCTGCCCGTCGTGTGGGGGCTGGTTGTCGCGGGAGGCTGTGGCGAACGCCAGCCACCGGAAGTCGAGGGAGACGCGGTTGTGGCCGTGCCGGCCGAGGAGGCCCCCTCACTCGGCATCGCAGCCGAAACCGGGCCTGCACCATCTCCCGGTGCCGAGTCCGGTACACCGCCGGATGGTGAGGGAGAGCCGCCGGAAGGCACCGCGCCGCCCTCCTCTCCCCCACCAGAGCAAACTGCAGAGACGCAGGAAGCTGCGGGGACCCAGAACGCTGCAGGGACTCAGGACGCTGCCCAGAACCCGCCCCAGGCCACGATCGACTCGCTCGCGGCGGCGCTGCGCGACATCACCGAGGCGCAGCAGTTGATCCTTTCGCGGCTGGACTCGATCGAAGAAGGGGTCGCGCCGGCTCCGGGCGAGGTCGCCGACACCGCCACGGGCGTTGCCACCCTCGAAGAAGCCACCGACGATGTGCGCAACCTCGGGGTGAAGATCTTCTGGGCGCTCGTGATCCTGCTGGTCTTCCACGTGCTGATCCGGGTGATCATCTGGGTGCTGGAGACGCTGTCCGAACGGAGCGTGACGCGGCGGCTGACCTTCAAGTGGCTGATCCCGATCACGCGGATGCTGCTCTGGGCGATCGCGACGTACCTGATCGTGCTGAACGTCTTTCGGGTCGACGCGCAGGGGCTGCTGGCGGCGAGCGCGGCGCTGGGGGTCGCGGTGGGCATCGCGGCGCAGGACCTGCTCAAGAACGTGCTGGGCGGGCTGATCGTGGTCTTCGACCAGCCGTTCCAGGTGGGCGACAAGATCCGGGTCGGCCGGAGCTACGGCGAGGTCGTCTCGATCGGTCTGCGGTCGACTCGAGTGGTCACCGCCGATGACGATCTCGTGACGATCCCGAACTCGCAGGTTGTCGGCGAACAGGTCGCGAACTCCAATGCGGGGCAATTGAACTGCCAGGTGCTGACGGACCTGTACCTGCCGGGAAGGGTCGACGAGCGCAAGGCGAAGGCGATCGCCTTCGAGGCGGCCGTGACTTCGCGCTACGTGTTCCTCAACAAGCCGATCGTGGTGCTCGTGCAGGACGACTTCCGGACGACGTTCGTGACGCGGATCAGGGTCCGGGCCTACGTGCTCGATCCGCGCTTCGAGTTCGTCTTCCAGAGTGACGTGACGGAGCGGGCGCGGGAGGGCTTCCGCGCGGCGGGGCTGATGCCCGATCGCGACTGGTATCCGGCGGTCGACCCGGACGGGTTGGCGCGGGGGACGGAGGCGGGAGACCAGTGAGCGGCGCCGGCGGAGGTGGCGTGGACGGCGGGGCGGTGACGCCGGGCACCGACGCCGAGGTCGCGGCCCGGATCGCGGCGGTCGCTCACGAACCCTTCCGCGAGGTGTGGCGGCGTCACGCCGAGCAGGTGTGGGAGCCGGTGCGGCGGGTGCTGGAGGAAGGGGTGGCGGCACACGAGCGGGCGCTGGATGAACTTGCGAGTGCGTCGGCCGAAGACGGGCCTGAGGGTGTCGGGCCGGCGAGCGAAGTCGGCGAGGCTCCTGATCGATACCGCCACTCGGTAGTGGTGGGCGTCCTCGATCCGTTCCGGGCGGCGCTGCGGGATCACGATGCGGCCGGAAGGCTGGGGGCAGCGCTGGGACATGCTGTGGAGCAGGTCGTTGTGGCGGTGGCCGAGCTTCCGGCGCTGGTCCGGGCGCCGATCTCTCCCACCGCTCTGCAGCGCGCGCGGGGGATCGGGGCCTGGGTGGCGCTCAAGCGAGTGTTTGCACTGGCGCTGCGGCCGCTCGTCTGGCGGCGCGAGGCCCGCGACATCCCCGTGGTGGCGGTCGCGCGCGAGCACGTCGCCCGTTCGGTGCTGCCGCAACAGGTGCGCGCGTTTCGCAACAGTCAGCGTCTGCGCGGAGAGTGGCTGGGGAACGTCGAGCGGAGCTGGTCCGGCTGGTTGGCCGCGGTGCTCGCCCGACCGGACGGCATGGACGCTGGCGCCGAGGATCGACCAGCGTCGGCACCGGGACGAAATGACCGCGAAGCTTGCCTCGAGGCCGGCAACGAGCTGCATCGGCGGCTCCTCGCGCTGGTCGAACAGGTGGCGGGCGCCGCCGGGCAGTCCCTAGACCACGGTCTGGCCCGATGCGTGGAAGCGCTGCACGCGAGGGTGGGCGTGGCCGGCACGTTCGTGTCCTCCGAGTCCCAGAGGACCCCGCTCGGCTGGCAGGGTCAGAAGGGGACTGCCGCCAACTGGGACCGGTGGGCCGGCGAGAGCGTGGCTCGTCTTGACCTGTGCGTGGAGCTGCTGAGGGCCCGGCGCATGACCGACCGGGTTCGCCGCGAACTTGACGCGGACTGGACCCGCGCCGTGCGCGGAATCGAAGCCGGTCTGGACGAGATCGACGCGCGGTTGGCAGAGGGCAAGGAGCGCGCAGCCGCCGTCGATGCCGAGGATGCGGCCCTTTCCGACAGACTGGGCCAGGAACGGCTGCGCACGGGTGCCGGACTCGACGAGGTGGAAGCGACGTTGCCTGACCCGGGACAGCTGCTCGACGCACTCACGGACGCGGCGACCCGGGCCGACGGGGAACTCGAGGACCTGGCCGCCGCGATGCCGAAGGAGCTGGTGGTGCACCGCGTACCGCCGGGCGACGCGAGGCTCCGGAAACCCGCGGGGGCCGGCAACGCGGTGCGGCTCCGGGAAGCGGCTCGCCAATCGTTCGACACGCCCAGAATCGAGCGGATTCGCGCTGCGGCCACCGTCGTTCCCGGGGCGATGGACCGGGTGCACGCATTGGTGTCGGAACTGCGCGAAGTGGCCGGGTACGGATACGAGGCCGCGATCGGGGAATTGACCGAAGGCCGCGATCCCGGGACGGTCCATCCGGTGCTGGTCACCAACGGCCTGACGCGAGCCTCCGCGAAGGCCGAGGTTGCACGCGGTGCGCTCATCGACGCCCTCGATGAAGCGTGCACGCGGGTTGCGGACGAGGTCGTTGACGGGATGGCGCATCTTGTGCACCGGACCACCACCGATCGTCTGACCGGGCGCTACCTGGACGCACGCTCGCAGGTCGCCGCGGAAGCCTCTCGCGGACGTGAACTGTGGCGACGCTACCTGGAGGACGCGATGCGCCGCGGATCCAACGCCTTCTCCTGGATCCGCCAGCGTCTCTGGCCCGTGAAGCACGCCCTGGGCATAGGCGCCGAGGCCGGCGGCCGCGCCGAGCTGCGCGAGCGCTCGCTGGCAGCCGTCGAGGAGGTCGAGAGCAAGCTGCCGGTTCTCTACCGCCGGCTCTTCTCGCTCGAACCGCTCACCGATCCGCGCCTCCTCGCCGGCAGGGACGACGCGCTCGCGGCGGTCGAGAGGTCGTGGAATCGCTGGCACGACGAGTCCAACGGGGCGCTGGTGGTCATCTCATCGCCGGGGGCGGGTGTCACCAGCTTCCTCAACGTCGTGGCGGGGCGCCTTGGGGGCGAGCCGCAGCGCGCGGTGCGACAGACGCTGCGGGAGCGAATCCGGGACGAAGACGGGCTTGCAGCGCGCCTTTCCGGATGGCTGGGCGCGGGTGACGCTCACGACCTCGACGGGCTCGCATGCCAGGTGCTGGACGCCCCCCGCGACGCCCTGCCCCACCTTTTCATCCTGGAAGGGACGGAGCACCTGCAGATGCGGGCAGCCGGCGGCGGCGAGCTCTTCGAGACCCTTCTGTCATTCATCCAAAGGACCAGCCCGCGCATCTTCTGGGTGCTGTCCGTAGGCGCGTCGGCCTGGCAGCTCCTCGAAAAGCGTTGTCCGGCCTGCGTCGGCGACGTCGAGCAACTGCGACTCGGAGAGTTGAACGCCGAAGACCTGAAGCGAGCCATTCTGGCCAGGCACCGGCTCAGCGGCCTGCCGCTTCGCTACGTGGAGCGGCGCACGGGGCGGGAGCTGCTCAGACGCCGGGCCGGAGCGCGCGGTTCGGAGAAACACCAGCGGCTCCTGGAATCCGACTATTTCGACCGTCTGCACCGCGCGTCACTCGGCTCCGTCCGCTCGGCGCTCTTCCATTGGCTGCGCTCCGCCGACTTCCGCAGCGAGGAGGGAAGTCTCCTGGTCCGGCCGATCGAAACGCTGCCCTCGTTGATGGGCGTGTTCAACCTGGAGCAGAGTTTTGCGCTCAAGGCGTTGCTGGACCACGGTACGCTCACGGTAGCCGAGTACTGCGAAGTGGCCCGCGGATCACCGGCCGAGGCGCGCCACCTGTTCCGCGCGATCCGCGATCTACACGTGATCGAAGCAGTGCGGGAGGATGGTCGGGATGGTGCGGGCCGGACGGCCGCCGGCACCCGCTACCGGATTCGACCACTCCTGTTGGGGGCCGTCACGGCTCATCTGAGGTCGCTGAATGTCCTGCACTAGCGTCTGCCTCGGCGTCGTCGTCGGCACCGGTCTCGTCAGCGGCGCCCGAGCTGGCGATGCCAATCACGCCGTCCTCGCGGCGGGCCAGGGACAGCACCTCCTTCGGGCCGAAGAGGTCGAGAAGTTCGGGCGAGGAGGTGCTGGCCAGCAGCTGGGATCGCGTCGCTGAAAACGCTTCGTGGAACGCGGGCAAGCCGCTTGCGGGCAACGCGCGTTCAGGGTCGTCGACCAGGAAGACCCGGTCGGCGGAGGACAGGAAGGGAGACACCGTGAATGCCAGCAGGTGCAGCGTGCCGTCGGAGACGATCCACGAGGGCGCTTCCAGATCACCGCTAAAGCGAAGCACCAGGTAGCCGTAGCGGTCGGCTTCCCGGCGGGCGACGTGGATGTCCTCGAGCCCGGGCACGGCGGCGCGCAACAGGGAGAGCCACGTTGCGAAGCGTTTGGCGGACTCGCGCCGGAGCCGTGAGACAACCCAGGGAAGGTTGGATGCGCCTTCGAGCAGCACTCTTTCGGGCTGGCCCGGGGGGCTCGGGCACCGCATCGCCCGCACGTCGGGGCGGATCCTGACGACGCCGGTCTCCAGCATGCGCTTGATCGCCGTGGTCACCGGGCGAATCGCAGGCGAATCCGGGAGCGTGCCGAGCGCCGACCTCGACGGACCCAGCGCGATCTCCGTGACCCAACCCTTTTCCGGGTCGCGTTCCCTGTAGAAGCGGTCCGTTCCCCCCGGGGTCTTGCTCAACACGGTGCGCGATCCCGGCCGGCTCGACGCCAGGATCGTCCGGGGCGGGTCCGGCATGTCCGGGAAGAGGCTCGGCTGCACGATGTCGGGAGCCTCGCGCACCGGACTGAGAATCCCCCGTTCCGTGTGTATGGATACGCCGTCGCCGTCTCCCCGCAGAGCCACCTCGTATCGGTAGACCCCAAATGCGCTACCCGACGGAAGGTGATCGCGGGACTGCTCCGGAAGCTCGAACTCGACGGCCAGTTCGAAGCCGGGATCCTCGCCCGGCCGTCCCCACACGAGGTCGCGCAGGTCGTCGGCACGTCGCGCGACGGCAACCCTCGGCCCCTGCCGAACGAGGTCTCGCAGAAACCCCAGCGCGCCGATCAGCGTGCTCTTTCCGCCGCCGACAGGCCCAGTCACCAGTGTGCGCCGTCCAAGTTCGACATCCAGGTGACGCAGACACCGGTAGTTGAGGACCTGGATTCGGCGGATCACGCTGAACGCCTCCTGCCGCTGGGGCACCGGGGGAGAGTGCGATTCGGTGACTGATCATTGTGGAGCCGAAGGCCGGTCGTCAATCAGCGCCGGGTGCCAATACCAGCCGGTACTCCGCGCGCGCCTCCACCGCCTCCCGCGAGAAGAGCATCGGGAAGTAATCCTGGTCGGCCCAGTCCTCGGTGAGATTGCCGTAGTAGGGGCTGCCCGGCCGCCCGGACTGCCCGGGCGCGTTGGTGAACAGTGACCCGTCCAGGTCGGAGAAATCGACGATGTGTCGGTAGGTGGCGCCAGTGGCGGCCACCGTGCCCGCGCCTCCCGACCGCTCCGCCGCCGGCAGGTCGTAGGCGGTCACCAGCGAGTGCGGGAATTCGTTGCGGTGGTCGCGTCCCCAGCGCCATTGGGCCGGGTCGTCGCCCTGGTCGGCCGTGATCCGTTCGATAGCGGCTGCCAGAACCTCCTCGTAAGCGGTCGCTCCGGATCCACTCGCGCTGCTCCGGTGCTCATCCAGAGCGTCGCGGTCGAGCCGGCGGTAGATCGCGGCCGCCCGGCTGGCACGGTCGAAGACCCCGTCCCACGCGGCCAGTTCGGCGCGGTAGGGCTCCAATTCCGCGTCGTTCGCCGTCCATCCCCGAAAGAGTGCCGCGTCGCGGGCGGCCGAAGCCGAGTACGCGTCCTGCTGGAGCAGCCGCGAGTCCTCCAGCGTGAAGTCGCCGCCCGCGTTCAGCACCTGTTCCACCCGCGCGAAGCGGGCGAAGGGTCCGGCGGTCTTGAAGAAGAGCGGCGGATCGTATCCGGGCGGATGGATGTCGTGGTTGGCCGTCCCCACCCAGCCGCGCTCGGGGTTGAATTCGGTGGGTAGGTCGTCGCGGAACCCGTCCCACTCGTATTCGCCGGTCCCCGGCACCGGCAGCCGTCCGTGCCAGTTGCGGCGGCTCGGCGAGAGCGCCGCGGCCTGCCAGGCGATATTCCCGTCCGCGTCTCCACAGATCATGTTTTCGGTGGGGGCCAGCCAGTAGCGCAACTCGTCGACGAAGCCGGCGCAGTCGGAGACCACGTTGAGCCGCAGCCCGGAGAGGTATCCCGTGGTTCCGGGCTCGTGCATGGTCGAGCGCATGGCGTAGGCGAGGTTGTTGTCCGGGTCGCGGTGGAAGATCGGGCCGTGGCGCGAGAACTCCAGCTCGATGGTCACGGGCTCGCCGTCCTTCACCTGGACGGTCTCGGTGATGGTCCGCACCTCTTCCCAGCCGTCGCCCCAGCGCACCTGCTTCGGGTTGTCCGGGTTCACCTGCTCGACGTACACGTCCGACTGGTCGGTACCCACGATCGTGAGCCCCCACGCGATCCGTCCGTTGTGCCCGATCGCCACTCCCGGGAGCACCGGCTCGGTCGACCCGATGGCGGTCCAGCCGGGGGCGTCCAGGTGTACGACGTAGCGGAGCGACGGATTCGTGACCCCGCGGTGCGGGTCGTTGGCCACGATCGCGTGACCGCTCGCCGTGCGACTCCCGTGAATGGCCCAGTTGTTGCTCCCGGGGGAAGTCTCGCGCGCCCCCAGGTTCAGCGCCATCTCCGATCCCGTCCAGCCGTCGTAGGGAGGGACCAGGGGCGGACTGCTCATCGCGTTGCGGAAGCCGGTCACTCCGGTCAGCACGTCATCCGAGATCAGCGACAGGTCGACGCCCCCTGGTACCTCGAGTTCGCGCCAGGGAGTGGGGTTCGCCTGCCGATTGGCCTCCTCGGCTCCCAGTTCGGCCACCCGCTCGGCCAGCCGCAGCTCTCGGCGCACGTCCCCGAGGGGCATCGCGGTCTGCATGCGCAGCAGCGGCGTCTCGGCGGTCCAGGGCTCGGGCTCGATCCCGGTCAACAGGAATTCGACGGGCAGTTCTCCCGCCGCCATGGCGTGGTCGATGTAGGCGTTGATCCCGGACGCGAAAGCCTCGAGGATGCGTCGGCCCTCGGGGTGGTAGCTGGTGTACTCCTCGTCATCAAAGGGGCCCCGGAACTTGAGCAGACGCGCGACACGGTCGTGTTGGAGGGCGCCCGGGCCCAGCACTTCGGCCAGCCGCCCCTCGCCGGCCCTGCGGTACATCTCCATCTGCCAGAGACGATCCTGGGCCTGGACGAAGCCCTGGGCGAAGAAGAGATCGTCGAGGTTGGATGCGTAGATATGCGGCACGCCCCAGGGGTCACGCAGCACCTCGACTTCGGCCTGTAGCCCGGGGACCTGGATGCTGCCCTCGATTTGGGGAAGGTGCGCCTCGGCGAGTTCCTCGAAGCTCGCGCCGGGTGCTTCCGCGCAGGCGGGTGCCAAGGCGAGGAGGAGAAGTATGACGACAGGGGTGGGACTGCCGGGGCTGCGGTCGAATCGGGGGGCTTGAGGCGGGCGCATGGTTTCCTCCAGGAGAAGTCCGTGACGCTCAACGGAGGGAGTGGGATTGGCCTGCGGCCGGCTTCGCCGTCCTCAGCCGTCTCTGGCGCTTTCGCCTGGCGGCGCAACCGCCTCCGGCTCGACACCGTTCGAATCCCCTTCCCCCCAATCGCTGACGCTCAACGGAGGGAGTGGGATTCGAACCCACGTGTCCTTTCGGACGCCGGTTTTCAAGACCGGTGCATTGAACCGCTCTGCCATCCCTCCCAAGCCGAAAAGATGGCGGCGAGCGCGGCCGGCCTCAAGTTGTCGTCGTCCTGCCGGTGCCGGGCTAGTGCCGGAACAGCCTCCGTCCGGTGAACACCATCGCGATGCCGTGCTCGTCAGCGGCTTCAATCACCTCGGGGTCGCGGATCGAACCGCCCGGCTGCACGATCGCGCGCACGCCGGCCTCGGCGGCCGCATCGACTCCGTCGCGGAAGGGGAAAAACGCGTCCGAGGCAAGCGCGCACCCTTCAAGCTCCGATCCCAGACCCACCTCGCGAGCCTTCTGAACAGCCAGGCGCGACGAATCCACGCGGCTCATCTGCCCCGCTCCGATACCGACGGTCGCGCGCCCGCGTGCCAGTAGAATCGCGTTCGACTTGACCCCTGCAACGGCGGCCCACGCGAAAGAAAGATCCTGCTGCTCCGCCTCCGTGGGCTGGCGCGCGCCAACCACCTTCCAGCCTGCAGAGCCGATCCCGTAGAACGGTGGATCCGGCAAGGACTGGAACAGCACACCGCCGTAGACCGAACGGAAGGACCGCGCACCCGCATGACCCGCCGCACCCGCCAGGAAACGGGCTGCCGCGCGAACGGATTCGTCCAGCGCGCTCCAGCCCCTGTCACCGACGGGCTCCGCCGGATGGGTGTCCGCCGACCCCGTGAAACGCAGCAGCCGAATGTTCTTCTTCGCGCACAGTACTCCCAGCGCCTGGTCCGTGAAACCGGGAGCCACCACGCACTCCACGAACATTCCGCCGATCGCCCTGGCGGTCTCGAGGTCCACGGGGCGATTCATCGCGATCACCGAACCGAAGGCCGACACGGGATCGGTCGCCCGCGCCCGCTCGAAAGCCGCCTCCAGCACGGGACGCACCGCGAGCCCACATGGTGTGGTGTGCTTGACGATACAAACCGCCGGGTCGACGGAAAACGCGAACGGCGCAACGCTCAACAACGCACCGTCCAGATCGAGCAGATTGTTGTACGACAGTGACTTGCCATGCAATTGTTCAAGTTCTGCGATACCATGGCCGCGTGTCGCCGCCGCGTAGAAGGCCGCGTCCTGACCGGGGTTCTCGCCGTAGCGGAGCAGGTCGCGTCTCTCCAGTTCCAGCGTGACCCGTTCGGGCATGTCGTCGCCCGTCTCCGTGCGCACCCCGTCGCCCTCGGCCAACCCTTCCAGGTACGCTGCGATCGCCTGGTCGTAGGCCGAAATCTCGCGGAACACCCTGGCCGCGAGTCTTCGCCGCAGCGCGGCCGTCCCGCCCTTACCGCGAGCGGACTCCGCGGAAGAGACGGCCTCCAGCACCGCCCCGTAGTCGTCGGGATCGACCACCACCCACACGTCACGGTGGTTCTTGGCGGCGGCGCGGATCAGGGTGGGACCGCCGATGTCGACTTTCTCCATGGCCAGCGCGGGCGTAACGTCCGGCGCCGCAATCGTTTCGCGGAATGGATAGAGGTTGACCGCGACGAGGTCGATGGGGCCGTACCCCTGCCGCTCGAGCTCGGCCATGTCGTCCGGGTGCTCGCGGCGCGCCAGCAGGCCCGCGTGGATGGCGGGATGCAGCGTCTTCACGCGCCCGTCCATCATCTCGGGGTGCCCGGTGACGAAAGCGACCTCGGTTACCGCAACCCCGGCGTCGGCCAGCACCCGCGCCGTTCCCCCGGTCGACAGGACCTCCCACCCCTGCCTCGCCAGCGCCCGACCGAACATGACGATGCCCGTCTTGTCCGACACGCTCAGCAACGCCCTACGTGGCGCCACGCTCACCTCCGAAACCGGCGACGATCGCCTCTCGCAACGTTGCCCCGCGCGCCGCGCCACCGTCAGCGCACCATGCGAAAGACGGCGCCGCCCCCCCGTCGGGCCACCCGTCCGCGACCGCCCGCGCCAACGCATCCGCCGCTGCGGGGTACAGAGTGTGCTCCACCTCGAGCACCCTCGCCGCCAGCGTGTCCGCGCTGTCCCCGGGGCCCACCGGCACGGGCCACTGCGCAAGGATCCTGCCCTCGTCGTAGCGCTCGTTCACGAAGTGGATCGTGGCTCCGGAGAGCGTCGCGCCGGAACGAAGGACCGCCTCGTGCACCTGGTGCCCGTACATTCCCTGGCCGCCGAACGCCGGGAGCAGCGCCGGATGGATGTTGAGGATCCTGTCCCGGTAGGCTCGGCAGACCGCAGCCGGAAGGAGCTTGAGGAAGCCGGCCAGCAGAATTCCCTCGGCCCGGTGGCGCGCCAAGAGAAGCAACAGTTCACCGCCCGCGGCATCGTCATCGAAGTCGATCCGGCACACGGCCCGCCCCATCGCGCGCGCCCGCTCCTCGGCCACGCACGGCCGATCGGAAACGAGCAGTTCGATACGGTAGGCCGCCCCGTCGCCCTCGTGGTCGAGCAGCGCCTGCATGTTGGTTCCGGATCCCGACGCGAGAACTGCGAACGGGACGGTCAAACGAGTTCACCCCCGTAGACGGGGACCAGGAATGGGTTGGTGCGCTGTTCGTGCCCCACGGTGGTCTCGGGGCCATGCCCCGTGTAGAGCCGCGTTTCCGGAGGAAGCGTCAGTACGGTCCGGTGGATCGAATCGATAAGGGTCCTGTAGTCGCCGCCGGGCAGGTCGGTCCGACCGATGGACCCGAGGAAGACCACGTCTCCGACGATCGCGACGGGCTCTTCGGTGGAGACGAAAATGACGTGCCCGGGTGCGTGGCCCGGTGCGAACACGACCTCGAACCCCGATCCGCCGAAGGTGAGCGTATCGCCCGGCACCAGCTCCAGGTCCGGTGGCGGCTGCTTCTCGAACGGCACGCCGAAAGCCGCCGCCTGGGCCCAGATGTTGTCGTAGTAGATGCGCTCCGCGGGGTGAAGATGGACGGGCGCGCCGGTGGCCTTCTTTGCCACCGCGACTCCCTCGATGTGGTCGAGGTGAGCGTGCGTCAGCAGGATTGCGACCACCTCAAGCCCGCGTTCCCGTGCGGCGGCAAGCGCATCCGGCGTCGCGGCCCCCGGGTCGATCAGGACGCCGGAGCGCCCGTCGGCGCAGACCACAAGCACCGTGTTCTGCATGAAGGCGCCGCCGGTGAAGGAAAGGATCTCGATCGTCGACCCGGCGCGGCTAGACGGTGAAAGAGCTGCCGCAGCCACAACCACCGGTGGCCTGCGGATTGCTGAAGGAAAACCCCGAGCCCATCATCGAACTCACGTAGTCGATCTCGATCCCCTCCAGGTACTGCGCACTGAACGGGTCCACGAAGATCCGGATTCCGGACCTCTCGAGGATCTCGTCGTCGCCCTCCGGCGCCGCGTCTATATCCACTCCGTACTGGAAACCGGAGCATCCGCCGGGAAGCACCGAGACCCGCAAACCGGCGTCGGGGCTCTCACCGAACTCCTGGAGGAAGCCCTTGACCTTGCTGGCCGCCTGTGGGGTGAGTGTCAGTTCCATCGCATCTATCCCGCACTTCCATATCTTGACCAGGGGCTGTTCAACAGCCGAAAACAAAAGCTATTCGAGCCGCCAAACGGGGTCAACGAGCCGGAGGCCGTCAGGGCGCCGGCGAACGTCCCGGGCTCTCGCCGCCCGACTCCAGACGCCCGATCAGCTCCGCGGCCGCGGCCAGGTCGTCCACAACGCGGAAATCGTCGTCCAGGCCGTCAGCGTGCATCGCTCCGTGTCCCGTGCGCACGAGGATCCCCGTCCCGCCGAGCTTTCGCGCCGGAAGCACGTCGCTGCGCTTGTCACCGATGAAGTAGGAGTTGGAGAGCTCCAGCTCGAGGTCGCGGGCGGCTTTTCGATACATCACCGGGCTTGGTTTGCGGCAGGTCCTGCGGGGATCGCCGCCTGGGCCGTCCGGGCAGAAGTACGTCGCGTCGACGGCCATGCCCGCACGGGCCAGCTGCCGCTTGGTCTCGGCCGCCACGCGGTGGTAGTCGGCCAGCGTGTAGAGCCCCCTGCCGATCCCCGACTGATTGGTCACCACCACGAGCGCGAACCCCAGCTCCCTCATCTTGCGGAGCGCCGTAATGGCCCCGGGGATGAGCGCGACGTCCGCCGGATCGGCGACGTAGTACCGGTCTTCGATGATCGTCCCATCGCGGTCGGCGAAGACGGCCCGGCGCCGCATCACGACGCCGACCCAGCGAGAGCGGCGAGCGCAGCCGCAACGACCGAGTCCTCCTCGGGTGCGATCGTCCTCAGGTCGAGGAAGAGGCGACCCCTGCGTTGGCGCGCGACCACCGGAGGCTTGTGAGCGCGCAGGCGGGCCAGCCACTCTTCCGCCTCATCGCCAGCCCCCAGCGAGATCGCGGCGCTGGGGATCCGCGCGTCGGGGAAGGTGCCACCGCCCACAAGCGAATCGGTGGCGACCACCTCCGCGCGGAGCGCGCGCCTCAGCCCGGCTCCCCTGCTCCCCACCGCGGCGAGCACGGCTTCGGCCCGGCGTTCCAGGCGCCCGCGCGGCGTCCCGATCATGCGGAGCGCCGGGATGCGCTCTCGAGCACGTTCCGGATCCCGGTACAGCGAGAGCGTCGCCTCGAGTCCGGCCAGCGTGACCTTGTCGCTGCGAAGCGCCCGGCACAGCGGGTGCCCCCTCACCCGGGCCACGCACTTCCCCGTCCCGGCCAGCACCCCCGCCTGCGGTCCTCCGACCAGCTTGTCGCCGGAGAAAGCCACCAGATCCGCGCTGGTCGCGATGCTCTCGGCGGGCGTCGGTTCGTACGGCAGCCCGAGCGCCGCGCTGTCCATCAGCAACCCCGAACCCAGGTCGTGGATCACGGGCACACCGTGCGCCCCCCCCAGTTCGACGAGTTCGGCCAGCTTCGTCTCCTCGGTGAAACCCGAGATCGAGAAGTTGGAGCGATGTACCTTGAGGATCGCGGCGACATCCCCGCGCTCGATCGCACGTGCGTAGTCCGCGGGGCGGGTGCGGTTTGTCGTGCCCACGGTCACCAGTCGCGCCCCCGCCGCCTCCACGACCTCGGGGATACGGAACCCGCCCCCGATCTCGACCAGCTCCCCGTGGG
>VXQO01000105.1 GCA_009838975.1 Gemmatimonadota bacterium
TTCGGGGGGTGGGCCGGATTCTGCACACGCCCACGCCAAAGCGGTCGCAGTGGCCAGGAAAGAGACGGAAACCCTCATGCTTGTGCTCAGAAGTCGTACCTTACCCTCGCCAGCAACATCCTGCCGATCTCCGGTGCCCCCACGAACTCCCGGTGCAGGTTGTTGAGGACGTTGTTCGCCGTCAGCGAAACCTGCGTGTCGGGCTGGAAGGGGAGCCGGTATCCGATCTGGACATCCAGAATGCTGTAACCGTCCACGTCACCCCTGTACACGCCGGAGTTCATCGGAAAGGCAGTGGTCATCCGCAGCTGCCCGCCGAAGGAGAAACCCGCGGCCCGGTCGTCGAAGGTAAACCCCACCGATCCCTTGTGATTGGGGGCATTGAGCGCGATGTCGTCCGAACTGGTGCACAGGCCGTCGTCGTCGAAATCGAAGCACTCGTCGCTCTGGAAGGAGTAGTTCGCGTTGATCCGCAGTCGGTCCGTTGCGAGAATCTGCGCTGCAAGGTCCGTCCCCCAGAAATCCACTTCGCCGAAATTCCGATACGTGACGATGAGGTCGGCGGACTCCGACTGATCCGGCACGACGGTGCCCAGCGGTGCTGAAGCGAGGAGCTCGGCGATTCCCAGGGCACTCTCCCGGGTGATGAGGCCCGCCCGGATAAGCGGGGTCAGGCGATGCACGATGAAGGCCCCGGTGCTGGCGGGATCGAGGAACACGTTCGGCGTGATGATCTGCAGCGGGCCGATGAAGTTCTGCACCCGACTGAAGTAGGCATCCACGGACAGGAGCACCTTGTCCCTGATCAGGCCCTTGTAGCCGACCTCGTAGGTGTTGTTGATCGTCGAGGCGAGTTCGGCTCTGTTCTCCGTCGTCGGGTTGCCCAGCGGGAACCTCATGGAGGGATCGGTGGCCGACTGGTCCAGGAGGCGGAGCACCGTGCCGAGCTCCGGATCCCCGGGGCGGGCCCCCGGGTCTTTCAGGAAATTGACGAGCGGTGCCGTCCGGGGATCTAGCGAGGGCAGCAACTGGAGGAGCGCCTCCCAGAGCAACGCGGCGTTGGCCGGGACAGAGCCGCCAACCACGGGCGAGCGCATGCAGTAGGACATGACGCCGCCCGGGCACCGAGCCCCGAAGGTGAAGCCGCCCGAGGGCACGCCGAGCGCGCGGATGTTGTAGCTGATGCCGCCGGCCACGGGGATATGCGCCGCGATGATGTCCAGAAAGAGATTAGTGGTGGTCGGAGTCGCGAAGGCCCGATTGTAGGTGAGGCGGAAGTTCTGGTTGTCGGCCGGGCGGAGCACGAGGGCGGCGCGAGGGGAGATGTGCACGTCGGCAAGACGGTTGTGATCGTCCAGGCGGATTGCCGTAACGAGGTCCACCCGGTCGCCCAGAGACGTCTCCGAGTGCAGATACGTGCCGGTTTCGGAGACGATGTCGTCGTCCTCGTTCCGCCCGGAGATCGTACCTCCGGTGCGCGGCTCGGTCCGCTGCCAATCGATGCCGTAGATGAAGCTCTGCCAGGGTCCGACATCGAAGCCGTACTGAAACTGGGCCGCCATGGTGCGCGACCGGTCCACCACCGGGCCGCCGGTCCGCAGCAGGAATGTTCCCGTTTCAGGCGATCCTCCCGCTGCAGTGCTCCCGGAGTTGGTCTGGTTCAGGAACGCCTGGGCGAAGAGCCGACCCTTCGTCAGGCGCGTCTGGACGAAGTTGTAGCCCCAGTTCTTCACCTGGCTGGCACCGATCCGCGTCATTGAGATGCCGCTGCCGATCTTGCTGGTTCCGGTATTCAGGATGAACGCGCCGTCGTCGCCGAAACGCACGTCGAAGCGGGCATCGGCACTGTACCTGGACGTTTCATAGTCGCGAGAGACAATCTCGAACGGATCGTCATACTCCCAATCGTTCCCCCGCTGGTACTGTCCCGAGATCTTGACGCCGAAGTTCTCGGAAGCGGCATGGGAGGAGCGGAACTGACCGTGGAAGACCGAACGTTCACCTCCCGCCAGCGAAATGGTGGAGCCCTGCCTGTCGAGTGGCGACGAAGTGATGATATGCATCACGCCGTTCGATGCGTTCGGGCCGTAGAGCGCGGCTCCCGGGCCCAGTGAGACCTCGATTCGCTCGATGTCCAGATCCGTCGTCGGAAACAGGCTGTACGCATTGAACCGAAGCGAAGGAATGCGTGCATAGCGGTTGTCGATGATTGTCAGGAGCGCGCCGGAGGACACGTTGTTGAACCCCCGCGCCACGAGCGCCGTCCGACTCAGTCCGGTCTGGGCCGCGTCGATCCCGGGGAGCGTGCGCACGTGTTCCGCAACGGTAACCGCCGCCGTTCGGGCCACTTCGCTGGACGAGACGGTGGAAATCGACGCCGGCGCGTCGAGCGCCTTCTCCTGACGGCGCGACGCCGTGACGACGACGGGATTGAGGAGCAGCGCCTGCGAGCGCAGGGACACGGAGACTTCCGCAGTGCCGCCTGCGACCACCTCCACGCCATCGATCCGGGTGGTTTCGTATCCGATCAGCGTGACCACGAGTGAATGCGACCCGGGAGCCACGCCAAGGCTGAAGCGCCCTGCCTGGTTGGTCGCGATCGGCCCCGCCGCCCCAAGCGCCTCGACCGCCGCATTGGGAAGCGCCTCTCCCGTTTCGGCGTCCGTGATCTGGCCCGTGATCGTCCCCTGCTGGGCCTGGGCGCCTGCCGGAAAGAGACTCGCCGCAGCGAACGCAAGCGCGAAAACGACAAAAGCGAGACCTTCAAGCCGTGATGGGATTGTCATGGGACTCCGTTCTCGTGTCCTGGGCCGCATGCGGCAGAATCCGCGGGTACCTTGTTGCGCTGGTTCCTGCAAAGGTGCCATTTTGCCGGTTGTCAAGACAGAAAGGTAAGGGCCGACACCGCTCACGGCGACCTCCGTGCGCGGTGCTGGCGGCAGATGGGTGGAGCGCCGTTGTGGTTGCTCCCCCAAGCGGTTAAGATGGCTGTCCGACCCGTTCACGACGCAACAGTTGAAAGATGCCAAGCGATTCTGCCGAGGGAAATGTTCGACCGAGGTGGCGTGGGTACGCGCAGCTGGTCCTTATCGCCGTTCTGGTCATAGTCGCCCTGCGCCTGGCCCGGGCGCCCGCCCGAGTCGAAGTCGACGTGGGTTCCGGAGCCGCGGTCGCATCCGGGACCCCCACGGTCAGCACATTCGACCCGGTCGTTACCGAAGAGTCGATGACCGTGGAACTGACCGGCACGGTCTCACTCGCGGACCGCGTCTCGGTGATGGCCGAAGTGGGGGGCCGCGTGACCTGGGTATCTCCGGAGTTCACCAACGGGGGAAGACTCGCGGCGGACGAGCCCTTCGTGAGGATTGATACGGCCAGGTACTCGCTCGAGGTGCAAGCCGCGCAAAACGCGGTTGCGGAGGCCGAGGCGCGACGGTCGACACAGCCCGGGCCTGCAGCCGAAGCCGCGCTCGAGAGCGCTCGAACCGCGCTGCGCCTTGCCGAGCTCGCGCTCAGCCGCACCGAAATCTCCCTGCCCTACGAGGCTCGCGTGATCAGCGCGGATGTGAGCGTGGGTGAGCTGGTCGGCCCGCCTGAGCTTGTCGGCGCCCAGGCGATGCTGGGCATCGTGTACAGCACCGAAGCACTGGAGGTCAATGCACCGATCGAAGTGGCCGACCTCGCCTATCTGGCCCCGGCAATCGGCCGCTCCGCCCGGGTATCCACGGAATCCGGCGTTTATGCCGCAAGGATTGCCCGGGTCTCATCCGTGCTTGCGCCGAGGACGCGCCTGTCGACGATCTTCCTGCGGTTCTCGCCTGCTCAGCGCGCCAGCTCGCTGCCTCTGCCGAACACCTTCGCCGAAGTCGAGATCGAGGGCCCCTCATACCGAAACGTCTATCTGCTACCGGAATCGGTTCTGCAGCAGGACGACGCCGTGTGGGTTGTCGAAAACGGTGCCCTGCGCCGGTTTGTCCCCAACGCGATCGGGTGGACCAGCGAGGGTCTGGTGGTCGAGGCATTTGACGCGGCCGACGGCATCGTCATCGGTGCCCTGCCTGGAGCACGGGAGGGACTGTCGGTCGAGTTGGCGGGCGCAGGCTCCTAGGGCCGCACCCCTGTGTCGAGGACAAAAGGAACCCGATAGTCACTGTGAAAAACGGGCTGATCGCATACTTCGCCGGTAATCCGGTCGCCGCGAACCTCCTTATGCTGTTCTTCATCGTCGGCGGCCTGATCGCGGGCTCCAACCTCCCTGTCCAGAACTTCCCGGAGATCGACCTCCGTAGCGTCACCGTCTCTGTCAGGTCGCCCGGTTCCTCGCCCAGGGAAGTTCGGGAGGACATCGTACGGCGGCTCGAGGAAAACGTGGTCGGTCTGGCAGGGGTGGAGCGCGTCGTTGCAACCGCCTATGAAGGGCTGGCCCGGGTCACGGTCGAACTGGCCACCTTTGCGGACGCCGCCGCCGTCCTGGACGACGTCAAGAATGCCGTGGACCGCATCGAGAATTTTCCGCCGGTTTCCGCGGAACAGCCCGAGATCGAATACGATCGGGTGGAGATCGAGGTTCTGACGCTCTCCGTCTCGTCCGCATCGGCCACCGAGAACGAATTGCGGCTGGCCGCCCAGGCGTTGCGGGAAGGGCTGCTCGAGTTGCCGTCCGTTTCCCAGGTGACGCTCCTCGGCACGCGGGACCGTGAGATTTCGATCGAGCTGAGCGAGGTGGAGCTGCGCCGCAACGGACTCTCCATCAACCAGATCACGGATGCGATTCGGCGCGCCTCCCTGAACTTGACCTTTGGCGAACTGCGTACGGACGCCGGAGGCCTCGTGCTGCACACTGTCTCAAAGCGGCAGTTCGGCGAGGAGTTCGAGGACATTCCGGTGATCACGCGGCTCGATGGCTCGATTCTCACCGTGGGCGAGGTCGCGGAGATTCGTGACGGGTTCGTGGACGAGGACATCATCACCCGAGTTGACGGAGACCCCGCCATACTGGTTCGCGTGGACGCGACCGGGCAGCAGTCGATCGTGACCATGGGCGAGGACATCAGAAGCTGGCTTGCGAGCTACCAGCCTCCTCCGAACGTCGAGATCGGCATCTGGAGCGACCGGGCGGGCGATGCCGTCGACACGATATCGTCGATCGTCGGAAACGCAGTGGTGGGCACGATACTGGTCCTGCTGTGCCTTGTCGTGTTCTTCGACCTTCGCGTGGCCACCTGGGTCACCCTGGGCATTCCCCTGTCCTTTCTGGGTTCCCTGATCTTCTTCGGAATGAGTGGCCTCACGCTCAATCTGGGGACGATCTTCGCCTTCTTCCTCATGGTGGGCATCGTCGTGGACGACGCGGTGGTCGTTGGCGACAGCATTGCGGCCGAACGAGAGGGCGGGAAGGATGCACTCGAGGCCGCGGTGTCGGGCGCACACGCCATGGTGGGACCCATCACGATCGGTGCGGTAACCACGATGCTCGCCTTCATCCCGCTTCTCTTCATCACCCCACCTCGACTCCAGATCGTCAACGTCTTTCCGTATGTGGCACTCTTTGTCCTGACGGTCTCGCTGATCGAGGCATTCTTCATACTGCCGGCCCACCTGTCCCATCCGCGGCGCTGGAGCCTGCCGCCGCTGTCGGACATTCAGCATCGGGCGCACGTTCGCCTGCAGACAATTCGCGACATGGTCGTGGTGCCCGCGGTCTCCTGGTCCATTCGCCGCCTCTGGTTTGCTCCCGTCCTGGGAACCGTGCTCGTGCTGTTCGCACTCCTGCTGCTGCGAGCCGACGTCGTGCGCATCGTCTACTTCGACGA
Organism: Gemmatimonadota bacterium; assembly: GCA_009838975.1. Classification (GTDB taxonomy): domain Bacteria; phylum Gemmatimonadota; class Gemmatimonadetes; order Longimicrobiales; family Gaopeijiaceae; genus Bin94. The sequence goes on from VXQO01000105.1 coordinate 5,814, forward strand.
GGTGCTGAATGCCTCCGAGAACATTCAGGCCGATCTCACGCTGCCCGTGGGCACGCCGTTCGAGGTGACGCTCGCCGCGGCGGAACGATTCTCCGACGCGGCACTTGCGGTGAATGATCAGGGCGAAGGAACGTCGGTCGAGGCGGTCAGCATCATGGCGGGCAATGTCCTCTCGCGGCGAACAGCCGAAGCCGGTCCCAACCGGAGCCACCTGGCATCCGTGGTGGTCCATCTGCATGAGCGGCCGATCCGGCGCATGTCGGTACTGGGGATCACGCAACAATGGCGTGAGAACATCGGCGATGTGTCGTACCTGGAAAGCGTGGCCTACTACACGCAGCGCACGCAGTCAGAGTCGGGCGTGGCCTACGCCCTGAAGCACGACGACCTGGACAGCCTGCGGGCCGCCACGAACGAGCTGACCGCATCGATGGCGTCCATGCCGGGGATGTACGGAATCTCCGACAATCTGGTGCTGGGCAAGCGTCAATTCGAAATCGAACTGACTCCCGCGGGAAAGGCGGCGGGGTTGACGCCCGCAGGGATAGGGGTACAGCTCCGTGCCAGTTTCCATGGGGCGGAGGTCCAGCGCATTCAGCGTGGCCACGATGAGATCAGGGTGATGGTGAGATACCCCAGGGAACGGCGCCAGAGCATGCGCGAGCTTGCGAGCGAACGGATCCATCGGCCCGGCACCGGGGAGAATCGCGCCAGCCCGGGCCCCCCGGCATCCGGAGGAGAGGTCCCTCTCTCATCGGTGGCCGATCTCAGCGAGCGGCGCGAACTGGCTGCACTGGTCAGCATCGACGGCCAGCAGACCGCCATCGTGACCGCCGAAGCCGACCCTGCGCTGCTGACGCCCCTTCAGGCCAGACGCGAGATAAACGGGAGCCTTGTTCCGGAGCTGCTCGAGAGATACCGGAATCTCCGAATCGAACCCCACGGCAGCGCCCGAACGGAGGGCAACCTGCTTGGGACCCTGGCCGTGCTGATTCCCCTGCTGCTCATCGCGATGTATGTCCTGATCGCCGCCTTTCTCCGCAGCTACTGGAAACCCGTGATCGCCGTGGCCGGTATTCCGATCGCGTTTTCGGGAGCGGTCGTGAGTCACTGGATCCTGGGGTGGGACTTCAGCGCCATGTCGCTGTTTGGGGTGATCGGAGTCGCGGGCGTCATCGTAAACGACGCGCTCGTGCTGATGGATCGCTACAACACGCTGCGCCGGGAGAGCAGCATGATCCCGGCGATCGCCGCCGCATCCGCCGCAACCCGCCATCGTTTCCGGGCCGTGTTTCTGACCAGCCTGACGACGATCCTGGCGCTCGCACCTCTGCTCTACGTGCGGAGCGAGGAGCTGATGATCCTCGTGCCGTTCGTTGTGAGCATGCTCGGCGGATTGGTGTTCGCCGGCTTCTTCATACTCTGCCTGCTGCCGTCGCTGGTCATGGTTGCAGAGGCCAGGGCCGAATAGGCGACCCGTTCGGCTGGCGGGCCGGGGCGCAGGTTGCGGGTTCTTGCAACACTGCGGGCTACCAGGTGTAAAAGAGTGATGCGCATCCTCCTGCCACGCAGCGGCTCCATGTTGGTGCTGGGGTTGAGCGCGTGGTCTCTCTCCTGCAGCGACGCAACGACCGAGCCGGAACTGCCGACGGACCCGGCAGATCTTGAGCGCGCCGTGCTCGGCATACTCTACGAAGCCACGGGCGGCGACGACTGGACCCGGAACGACAACTGGCTGAGCGCGGCTCCGCTCGGAGAATGGTACGGAGTGACCGTCGCCGCGGACGGCCGGGTCATCGACCTTCTTCTGCCGAGCAACAACCTGAGCGGCCCGATTCCCCCCGAACTGGCCAGCCTTCCCGCGCTGGAGCTGTTGTCGCTCTCCAACAACGACCTGCGCGGCGGAATCCCGCCTCAGCTGGGCGACCTGTCTTCCCTGGTTGTACTGTTCCTCCACTCCAACCGGCTGAGTGGTCCGATTCCGCCGGCGCTGGGCCGGCTTGCTTCCCTGGAGCACTTGCTTCTCGCCGGTAACGATCTGACCGGCCGGATCCCGCCGGAACTGGGCAACCTTTCCTCCCTGGCGCGACTGTCGCTCTCCAGCAACGACCTGGTTGGCCCGATTCCGACCGAACTGACCGCCCTTCCCCTGGTGCACCTGTACCTCTCCAGCAACGACCTCAGTGGTCCGATTCCGCCGGAACTGGGCACCATCGCTTCCCTCCAACAACTGTGGCTGGGCTTCAACGAGTTCAGTGGCCCGATTCCGCCGGAACTGGGCCAGCTCTCCTCGCTCGAGCGGCTGTATCTGAACTCGAACAATCTGACCGGGACCATACCGTCCGAACTGGGCAGCCTCGCTGCCCTTGAGCGGTTCTCGGTCTCTCGCAATAACCTGACCGGGCCGATTCCTCCCGAATTGGTAAACCTCTCTTCACTGGAGTACCTGTGGCTCTATTCGAACGGGTTGAGCGGTCCGATCCTGCCGGAGCTCGGTGGCCTTTCCGGCCTGCAGCTCCTGCGAATCGAGGCCAACAACCTGGAAGGGCCGGTGCCGCCCGAGATCGGCCAATTGACCGCACTTCGCTTCCTGGCGTTCTCGAACAACGCGGAGTTGTCGGGGATCCTCCCCGCGAGCTTGACGGCACTCGTCGAGCTCGAAGAACTGCTTGCGGGCGGCACTGACCTGTGCGCTCCGTCGGACCCGGACTTCGTGCACTGGCTGGCGGGCATCGACAAGCTGCGTGTGGCCCGCTGCGACGCAGGGACCGGGTCAACCGCCTATCTGACCCAGGCCGTCCAGTCGCGGGAGTTCCCGGTTCCGCTCCTGGCGGGCAAGGAGGCGCTGCTGCGCGTCTTCGCGACGGCCGCACAGCCCAACAGCGAACGCATGCCACCCGTTCGCGCCACGTTCTTCCTTGAAGGCGCCCCCGTGCACGTGGCAGACATCCCGGGCAAGCCGGGTCCGATCCCGACAACGGTCGTGGAGGGCGACCTGAGGATGTCGTCCAATGCGACGGTGCCCGCGGAGGTGCTTCAGCCCGGCCTCGAAATGGTGATCGAGGTCGACCCGGGCGGAACCCTGGATCCCGCGTTGGAGGTCGCTTCCCGGATCCCCGAGACCGGGCGGCTCGCCGTCGACGTGCGCGCCATGCCCGTGCTGGACCTCACGCTGATTCCCCTGATCTGGGAGGAACAGCCCGAACGACGAGTCGTCGATCTGATCGGGGAGATGGCCGCCGACCCCACTGGCCACGAGTTGCTATCGGATACTCGTGCGCTCCTTCCCGTCACCGGTTTCGCGGTCAGGGAGCACGCTCCGGTGACCACGTCGACCAACAACACGTCCCGTCTACTCGGGGAGCTCAGGGTCATACGCACGATGGAAGGCGGCAGCGGCCACTACATGGGCATCATGGCACGCTTCGAGGAGTGGGCCGGCCGCGCGGCTCGCCCCGGACGGGTCAGCGTGTCCGTCCCGAATGCGTCGACGATCGCGCACGAACTCGGGCACAACATGAATCTGCAGCACGCGCCCTGCGGGGAACCGGAGACCACGGATCCCTCGTTCCCATACAGCCGGGGACAGATCGGGGCGCTGGGCTATGATTTGCGCCTGGGCAGACTGGTGGCCCCGAATCGGCCCGACCTGATGTCGTACTGCAATCCCCGCTGGATCAGCGACTACCACCTGACCAACGCGATCGGCTTTCGCCTGCGGGACGAGGCCGACACCACGACGGCGACAGCCGCCCCGGCCAGATCGCTGCTGGTCTGGGGCGGTGTGGACGCGCGGGGCACGCCGCACCTCGAGCCTGCCTTCGTCGTCGACGCCCCGCCCGCGCTGCCCGACTCAGACGGCGATTCTCGGCTGACGGGGCTCACCCCGGACGGGCGTGAACTCTTCTCACTCGGCTTCGCGATGCCCGAGGTGGCCGATGGCGACGGGAGCTCCAGCTTCGTCTTCGCGCTGCCGGTGCGACCAGGGTGGGCGGGGAACCTCGCCGCGATCGGCCTCTCCGGCCCCGGTGGCGTGGTGACGATGGATCGCGACACCGATCGCCCGATGGTCATCCTCCGCGACCCCCGGACCGGGCAGGTCCGAAGCATCCTGCGCGGGGCTCGTCCGGAAACGCTGGCGCAGCCCGACGTCGCGGGCGACCTGACGCCGGGCTCACAGCTCACCGCGTTGACCAGCCGGGGGATTCCAGACGCCGACGCTTGGAGGCGGTAGCCGGAGCCGGGGCAGGCGTCCCAGATTCCGTGCAGGCAAATCATCCCGATACACGGAGACGTCCTCCCCATGCCATCTTCCCGCTCGGATCTCCACCTGCACGAACAGCTGCTCCTTCTGGCCCTCAAGGACCGCAAGGGCACGGTCGACTACCGCGCCGGGCAGTATCATCTGGCCATGGGCGGGGCGATTCTCGCCGAACTCGCGCTCGACGGATGGATTCGGGTCGACCAGGGCAAGCGGGCACGGGTGCAGCCAGTCGATCGCACGGACCGGATCGGGGACGAGATCATGGACGAGGCGCTCAGCCGGGTACGTGAGAGCAGCCGGCGCCGCTGGGGCTCGACCTGGGTCACGAAGTTCGGTTCGCTCAAGCGTCTGCGGCACCGCACCGCGCGAGGGCTCTGCCGCAGGGGAATCCTGCGCGCCACCGAATCCGACCTGCTCCTCATCTTCAGTCGCAAGGCCTACCCCACACTCGATCCGGGACCCGAGCGCGAGCTGGTCAACCGCATGCGCACAGCCATCATGAGCGACGGAGAAGTCGAGCCTCGCCTGGGCGTCGTCCTGTCGCTCGCCCACACCACCGGATCGCTCCGAATCCACTTCGGCCGCAAGGAACTGCGTTCCCGCAAGGCCCGGCTCAAGGACATCACGTCGGGAAAGGCCTACGGGTCTCTCGCGCACCCCGCGCTCGCCACCCAGCTTGCGGTGAAAAGCTCGGTCGAGGCCGCCCAGGCGGCGGTCGTGGCCGCGAATGCCGCGGTGGTGACGGCCGTGGCGGCTTCTTCGGCTTCGAGTTGATTCTGGAAGTTCAGCGTCGGAGCGTCTCTCCCGGCAGCGCGGGCGCGTGGACCGGGTCGCGCCTCACGCGGGTCGCCTGCTCGAATGCGTACCCCAGCGCGAGCAGCCTGGCTTCGCTGTACTCGCGTCCCAGGAAGGAGATGCCGACCGGGAGGCCGTCACCCGTGTATCCGGCCGGGACGATCAGGTCGGGGAGGCCGCTCAGGTTGGCCAGATTGGTCGCGGACGGAGCCGGGTTCGGCGCCGACGAACCGCGGTAGACGCCCGCCGGACCGGGCCGCGTGGGTGAGGTGGGGTACACGATCGCGTCCAGGTCGTGGTCGTCCAGCACACCGACAATGAGGTCGCGCACGAGCGGCAGACCGAGGTCGCGCATCGCCGCGTACTCGGAGTCTTCGAGCGATCCGCCGGCCAGTTCCTGCTCGAAGAAGCTCCAGCGGGTGGGATTGGGCCTGCCGCCGTCGCGCATCGGGGCCAGGATCCGCTTCGCGCGTTCCGCCATCTCCTCGAGGGTGCGTGGGTAGCCCGGCGACAGCGTGGCCAGGTACGCCTCCATCTGCACCGGGAACTCGCGGAAGCGGATGGTCTGGTAGAACGCGGCCTTGGCGTCGAGAAGCCACGGCGGGTAGCGCACGTCGACCACCGTCGCGCCGGCCTCGCGCATGCGGTCGAGCGCGGCCCCGATGATCCAGTCGACCTCGGTGTCGTAGCCGAGGAAGTCCCGCGCGATGCCGATCCGGGCGCCGGCAAGCGCGCCGCCGTCGAGGGCCCGGGTGTAGTCGGTCTCGTAGCGCCCCGCGCTGGTGGAGGTCGCCGGGTCGGCCTGGTCGACGCCCACCATCACGCCCAGCATGGCGGCCACGTCGTACACGTGCCGCGCCATCGGTCCCGCGGTGTCGAAGGAGAGCGCGAGGGGCACGATCCCGTCGCGGCTGAGCAGCCCGAGCGTCGGCTTGAGCCCGGCAATGCCGTTCGAGGTGGAGGGCCCCCGCACCGAGCCGCCGGTGTCGGTGCCGATGCCGAGCTGCGCGTACGAGGCAGCGATGGCCACGCCGGTGCCCCCGGAGGACCCCGAGGGCGTGCGGCCCAGGTTGTGCGGGTTGAGCATGGGCCCGTCGATGGAGCTCATCTGCACCCCTGAAGCCAACTCGCTCATGTTGGCTTTTCCGAGTATGATCGCGCCCGCTTCGCGCAGCCTGCGGGTGATGAAGGCGTCGTCGGGCGGGATCGAGCCCTTGAGCAGGATCGAGCCGGCGGTGGTCGGCATGTCGTGCGTGTCGACGTTGTCCTTCAGGATGACCGGGATGCCGTGCAGCGGCGACCGCGGCCCGCGCTCCCGGCGCTCGCGGTCAAGCTGCCGCGCGGTTTCGAGGGCGCGGCGGTTGACGGTCAGCAGCGCGTTCAGCCGCGGGCCCTCGTCGTCGTAGGCGGCGATGCGGGCCAGGTACAGCTCGACGAGCCGCTCCGAGGTCAGGACCCCTTCATCCATGGCCGCGTTCAGATCGGCTATGGTAGCGCCCGAAAGTTGCAGCGGCTGGGCGGCGGAGCCTGTAGGAAAAACAAGAAGGACAAGACTGAACGGAATGGCGAGAGTCTTCATGTCAGCGTACCAGGGCCAGAAGGCTGCGGGGGTCGACGGTGGTGCTTCCGTAGCGGACGACCCAGTGGAGATGCGGGCCGGTCACGCGTCCCGTGGCGCCCACGCGGCCGATGGGGGTGCCGGCGGTGACGGTGTCGCCGGTCTCGACCAGCTGCTCGCTGAGGTGGAAGTAGCCGCTCACCACGCCGCCGCCGTGGTTCAGGTAAACGAGGTTGCCCGCGTACAGGAAGCCGTCGACGAGGGCCACCACGCCGTCCGCGGCGGCCACGACCGTGTCGCCGGTGAAGCCCTGGAGGTCGAGCCCCATGTGCCGGCTCGAGATCTGGCCGTTGAACTCGCGCCCTGTGCCGAATTCGCTGGTCACGCGGCTGGAGCGCGGCATGACCATCGCGGGCGACCAGAGGCGCGGGGTGGCGCCGGCGTCGCGGGACACCTGGGCGGCCTTTTCGCGGTCGCGGGCCAGGCGGGCCTGATCCTCTTCGTTCGGGGGCGAGCCGAAGCGGGGCGCGACGGTGAGGCGCTCGTGCTCGTAGGTGCCTTCGACAATCGGGATGCGGAGTGAGTCGGCCTGGGTGCGGCCGTCGGGATAGGTGGCCTGCACCCAGGCGTCGATCGAGTCGGTGGCGTTGATCGGCACGGGGGCGAAGCTCTCGAGGGTCGAGTCGGTGGCGTGGAAGTGGAGGGTCTCGCCGCCGGCCTCGCCCGTCGCGGAAACCGCTCCGGAATCGGGCGGCGCGGCGACCCGGATCAGGAAGAGGTGTCCCTGCGCGGGTTCGGCGGGTGTCCAGGTCACCTCGAGGGGAGGGAGCGGGGG
>VXQO01000072.1 GCA_009838975.1 Gemmatimonadota bacterium
TAACTTCAATCACCCCAATCAGATGTGAATCCGTTGGGCCTTGCCCGTCCGGCGAAAGGGCAATCGCTGCCCTGAAGCTCTCCGCCGCCCCTGCGTAGTCCCCGGCGTGGTCGCGAATCAGCCCCAGGTCCCCCAACAGAGCCGGCCTTATGAGTCCCTGGAAATACCCGGCCTCCACTGCTTCCGCCGCCTGCCGGTGTTCCTCCAGAGCGGCGTCCACCCGCCCCTCCGCCAGAGCGACGTGAACGGTCGCCCTTGCAACAAAGGTAGGAAACGATGTCCGGAGACCTGCGCGCAGTTCCTCCAGCAGGTTGACCGCCTCGTCGCCGCGGCCTGCATCGAGGTAGACGAGAATATCCGCGACCGCCATATCGGGTGGCGGCTCGAAGCCTGATTCCGCCCTCCGTCTCTCAATGACGTGGATCGCGGCTACGATCTCGCCGCGCCGATGGTGATAGCGAGAGAGGCTCGACAGCGCCCGGGCTCTCTGGCTCGGCGTACGGGCCTGTCGCACTGAACGCTCGTACCCGGCGCGGGCCTGTTCCAATCGTCCGACATCCAGATCGAGGTCCGCGAGCCACCTCGCGGGTTCCGGTGCCAGAGGTTCCAGTGCGATCGCGCGCTCCAGCAATCCGCGCGCGTCTTCGTACCCGCCGCGCCGCCGGTGGTAGGCGGCCAGTCCGTAGTATCCCGACACGTCTCCGGGGAAGCGCTCCACGTACTCGGCCAAAACGGCGCGAGACTGGTCATGGTCACCCAGATTCTCGTGTACCGTGGCCATGGACAGGAGTACGGGGCCGTCCAGAGGATCGAGGCGGCCGATCGTGGCAAGCGTCGTCAGAGCATCTTCCCAATCACCGTTCGCCATTTGCATCCCCGCCAGGGCGCGCAGAGCTATCAGGTCATTCGGATAGAGGCCGACCCACATCCCCACCACGGTCGCTGCCATGTCCGTCTCGCCAGTCTCCACATAGTACTCCGCCTTGATCTCGAAGCTGAAGCGCTCGGGCACTCGGTGGAGGTGCTCCATGGCTGCCACCAGCGGCGCCACGGCGACGACCTGGCCTTCCGCGGACCCTCGCAACACCAGGTACAAGGTGTATTGGGCGATGGTGAAGCTGGGATCGAGTGTTGTCGCGGTGGTCAGGTACTCGGTGGCTCCCTCGGTATCCTGATGCGCGTGATAACGGAAGAACCCGTTGAAGAACGCGTCCACCGCGGCGGCGTCGTCGGACAGCCGTCCGCGCACGGGCAAGTCCTCGACGGCGTCGCGGGCAGGAATCTCCAAAGCGTTCTTCACGGGTCCGGACATCTCGTCAACGAGTGCGAGCAGGTCGATCCCTTCGTGGAAGGTCTCCCCTGCGAGCGATCCGTTACCCACTCTGTAGACACTGAGTGTGACGCGGAATCGGTCGTCCACCCGATCGATCTCACCGACCGCCATGAACCCCGCGAACGATTCCTGTGCCAGTTCGCGCTTCAGAGTCAGTGGCGCGGTGTTGAAGTCACCGAATCCCCGCTCCCTCAAGTACGATCCGGACCGATAAAAGGCGATCGGTACGAAGAACTCGTCCGCCAGGAGGTCGAGCCTCAGCGCCTCCGGAACTGCGTAGGACGCCCACGCCTCATCTTCTGCCATCCCGGGGCCGAGGTCCAGCGGAAATAGCGCCACCGTCTTCGCAAAGGCGGGGTTGGGTACCTGTCGCTCGATGGTTTCCCCGTCCTCCGTCTCGACGGTGACGGAAGTGGTGACCGAGCCCAGTTCCTCTCCCCGGAAGAGCGCCGCCAGAACGACCACGCACAGCACGAGATTCGCGGGGATACCGACCTTCTCCGTCCGCGCCAGGTGGTCCCGTTCCCGGCCTGGCTTGCCGTGAAACCAGGCCAGCATGAAGACGCTCGGCAGCACCATGAACAGCGTGACCATCACCATGCGCGGCCAGTGTGGCGAGAGCAGAAACTCATCCACGGCAAAAGCTGTGAACTCGACCAGACCCCATGATGCACCGGCGTAGATGGCCAGAATGTGCGGCACGCGCCGTTGAACCAGGTCGCGTGGCAAACTCGCCCATGACGCCTGCGGCGAGGGAGGACTGTCCGGCGTGTCCATCCCGGTAGGCTAGATGCGCCGTAGGACGGTGGCAAGCCGCAATCCGGTCCAGTCAGGTTGCAAATGACCCCCGGATTACGGAGCGAGCGCATCGCAAGACGGACCGACTACATCCTGACCGAGCGCGCGTGGCGACCGTCACTGCGCGTCCATCGTCACCCACCCGATCTCACGTCCACTCTACTCATGTACTCATGTCCGGGGCTCGTCGCACGCGGGGGTCGTCATGCCGGTTCGCGCCATGGCAGTTTGCTCAACCCGGCGGCGCCTGGATCTGGTAGTCCGGCGGCGGATCCAGCCCCAGCAGGTGCTCCACGAAGTAGTCCCAGCGGCGGCGGATGACATACGGCTCGTCGAGACCGTGGCCCCGGTCCGGCAGGATGAGGAAGTCGAAGGTCTTGTTGGCGGCGATCAGGGCGTTGGCCACCTGGTAGGTCATGGCGGGGTGCACGTTGTCGTCCATGTCGCCGGTCATGAGGAAGAGCTTGCCCTTGAGGTTGGCGGCCATCGAGGCGTTGACCTGGTTGGCGTAGTTGTCGGTGCCGGCGACCGTGTCGCGGACCAGCAGGCCCTGGTACTTCTCGGCGTAGGCGGCGTGGTAGGAACGGTTGTCGTGGTTGCCGGCGGTGGAGACGGCGACCTTGAAGAAGTCGGGGTAGCGGAGGATGGCGTCGGTGGAAGCGAAGCCGCCGCCCGAGTGCCCGTAGATGCCGATGCGGTCGAGGTCGATCCAGGGATGGCGGGCGCCCAGCTGCTTGATTGCGGCGATGTGATCGGGGATGCCGTTGTCGCCCATGTTGCCCCAGTAGTTGTCCTGAATGGCCTTGGAGCGGAAGGGCGTGCCGAGGTGGTCCATCTGGAGCACGATGAACCCGACTTCGGCCAGCGCGTCCTGATCGCCCCGGAGCGCGACGCCGAGCACGCCGCCACCGAAGTTCCACCGCCCCACGCTACCGATGAAGGGGCCCGGGTAGATGTAGTCGATGACGGGGTAGACCTTCTCGGGATCGAAGTCGGAGGGCTTGTAGATGAGGCCGTACATGGTGGTGACGCCGTCGCGCGCCTTGTACTCGAAGATCTCGGGCGCGGACCAGCCGACCTCTTCCAGCCGTGAGACATCCGCGCGTTCGAGCTCCAGCACGACACGGCCCGTGCGGTCGCGCACCACGCTGACGGACGGCTGGTCGGGGCGCGACCAGGAATCGACGAAGTAGCGGCCGTCGGGGGTGGCGCTCACCGTGTGGTCGGCGTCCTCGCCGCCGAGCCGGGCCAGGCCGGTGCCGTCCAGGTTGATCGCGTACAGTTCGGCCATGGTGGGGATCCGCCCCGGCTCCATCCCGCGCGCCGTAAAGTGGATGCGTCCCGTGGCCTCGTCGATGTGCAGCAGGTCGCCGAAGGTCCAGGGCCCCTCGGTGACGCGGCCGATCAGGCTGCCGTTCGAGTCAAAGCGGTAGAGGTGGCCCCAGCCGTCCCGCTCGGAGAACCAGAGGATTTCGTCCCCCCCGGCGATGACGTCCCAGTTGGGGTAGCCGCCGATCAGGTCAAGATTCATCTCGACGTGAGTGGCGCGCTCTTCTTCGAGGATCTGCCGGGCCGCGCCGGTCTCGAGGTCCGCCTCGAACAGGGTGACGGTCTTGCCGCCGCGTGACCCCCGCACGAAGTAGAAGCGTTCGCCGCCCTCCTTCCACTTCACTGTCGTCCACGTGGAGTCGCGCATGCCGGTTGCCGTGAAGGTCATGTACGGCTGCGGGTCGGTCTGAAGCTTGAGGTTATCCCGGTTCTCGACATCGATCACGTGGATGTCGAACATGGCGATGATCGAGTCTCCCGGCAGGCCATACGGGTAGGTGTAGAGCTTCGGCCGCTGCGAGGTCACCGAGTAGATCGGCATGTGCTCGACGTTGCGCTCGTCCATGCGCTGGACCGCGATGCGGCGTGAGTCCGGGGACCACTGGAGCACCGGCCTTGACGGAATCGAAAGGATGATCTGCGACGGGCGCGGCTCCGTCGTCCCGTAGGACCAGTACTCTTCGCCGTCAGTGGTCAGCTGCGTGGAGTCACCCCCTTCGGCGGGCCGCACCCACAGGTTGTGCTCATGCACGAACGCTTCCAGCCGGCCGTCGGGGGAGCGGACGAACGGCGTGCGGTTGACGAGCGTGTCACCGACCTCGCACGTGTACGCGCCGATGTCACAGGTGAAGCCGCGCTTGTTGGCGTTGAAGCGGATCGTCTGCTCATCGCGCGCGGAGCCGTCCCCTTCCCCGAACTCGAAGGTGCGGAAGGGGAGTTTGCGCCCTTCGAAGGCGGTGTCGGCAGCAACGGACATGGCCGAAGCCAGGCGGTCGTGGTCGAAAAGCAGCGTCCGCGAGCCGCGGGCCGGGTCGGCAAGCACGAACTCGGCTCCGTCATTTGTCTGGTTTCTGTACCAGAAGCGGTTGCCGCCCGCCATCCACTGCGGCGCCACTGCGCCCCCGCTGAGGAGCGGGTTGACGTTCCACGCGAGCAGGCGCTCGGCACGGTGGTAGCGGGTGACATCGATCTCCTGGGCGTGAGCCTGGATCGCGGCACCGAGGCACGAGGCGGCGACCGCGGCGACGAGGCCCGGCGTGCGTGTTGCAAAGAAGCGTCGGGTGGGTGACATGGGGAACCTCTTGGGTAGTTTGGAGGAGGCTCGGAGGCTGTGGCGCGGCTGACAATCCACAACGGCAGGTAATGATGTATTCAGGGAGAGGGAGAATCCCGTCAAGCGGACGCGGCAGCGCTGGACGGCGCGTGGCCACGGCGCTGGCGGTCCCCCTGCTCGCGACATGGTGCGTGAGCGCCAGACCCGCCCTGGCTCAGAACGTCGACCGACTGACCGGAGTCGTGGCCGGCCTGGCCGAATCGGAGCAGATCTGGAGCCCTTCGGTGGAGACGGACCGCCGCTCCGGCTTCGTCATCGGCGCTTTCGTGGACGTCCGGACTCCCGTGACGGCGCTGCGGGTGCGGGCCGAAGGGGCAGTCGCGCGGCGCGGGGGGCTGGTGCTGAGCGACTTCCGTGGCGGCGCGCTCGACGGCGAGGTGCAGAGCGACTACCTCACTTTCCAGCTTCATGCCAAGGTGGGCGGGTCGGTCGGGCCCGTGCATGTCTTCGCGGCGGCCGGCCCGGGCGTGGACTACCTGCTCCAGAGCCGCGAGGACGCCGTGCTGGCCCAGGTGCTGATCGAGGAACACGCCACGGTGATGACCGGGAGCGCGGGCGTGGGCGTTGGGCTGCGGGTCGGCACGTTCGGGGCCGAGGTCGAGGGGCGCTGGGTGCGGGGGCTGACCGACGGCTACAGGGGGTCTTCGGTGACGGTGCGCAATCGGTCGCTGGAGTGGGTGGTGCGGGTGTCGCGGGTGCGAGGGTGAATCTCGACGGGACGAGGTGTGGAGAATGAGTGAGCGCGTGGTGGAGAAGGCGGTGGAGTTCGACGTCGATGTTGGCCGGGTCTGGACCGCGATCACCGATCCGGCGGAACTGGGACGCTGGTTCGGGGACGCGGCGGAGGTCGACCTGAAGCCTGGCGGCGACGCCGCCATGATCTGGGACCAGCACGGCCGCTATTCGATGCGGATCGAAGAGGTCGACGCCCCACTGCGCCTTGTCTGGAGTTGGGTGCACGAGCTCGGGATCGCTGTCGAGGATGCCCCGGCGACGCGCGTCGAGTGGACGCTCACTCCGAGAGAGGACGGGGGCACCACGCTGCGCCTCCGCGAAACCGGCTTCCTCACCGACCTGCACCGAGGGCAGAACGACGAGGGATGGGACGCTGAGCTCGGTGAGTTGTCGGAGCTTCTGGGCGGATCATGACGCCGAGGGCCGCCCGGCCCGACCCCTAGCGCGAAACCGGCTTCCCGTAGCACCTTTTTCCGGTCCCGCTCGGGATCCCTGAACCACTCAGCTTCGAGGCAGAACGATGGTCCGCACTACGTCAACAGTCCTTCTCTCGGCAGCCCTTCTTGCGGTTGCGGCGCCCGCCTGCAGCCAGTCCGACATCGTCCGCACCGCCTTCCATGACTACCGCGTGGTCACGGTGGCCGACGGATTCGTGGTCCCCTGGTCAATGGCGTTCCTGCCCAATGGCGACATGCTGGTCACCGAGCGGGGCGGCCAGTTGCGGATCGTCCGCGACGGCATGCTTCTTCCCGATCCCGTCGCCGGTATTCCCGAGGTGGTGGCGAGGGGCCAGGGCGGATTGCTTGAAGTGCTGCCCCACCCCGATTTCGAATCGAACCGGCTAATCTACATCAGCTACTCAAGGGCCACCGGGAACTCGCCCGGCGGCACGACGATGGTGATCCGCGGCACCTTCGAGAATGACCGCTTCACCATGACCGACGAGATCTTCGAGGCGGTCTCCGAGGGCAACGGCCACTACGGTTGCAAGCTCGCCTTCGACGACGAGGGCTACCTGTTCCTCACGGTTGGCGACCGGCAGGCTCGCCCGGCTGGCAACCTCGCGGCCCACCCGGCCCAGGATATCTCGAACCACCACGGCGTCATCGTGCGGCTGCACGACGACGGCAGCATTCCCGACGACAACCCATTCGTGGGACAGGCGGGCGCCCGGCCGGAGATCTGGAGCTACGGTCACCGCAACCCGCAGGGTCTGGCGATCCAGCCCGGCACCGGCGCCGTATGGTCCACCGAGCACGGCCCCCAGGGCGGCGACGAGGTCAACGTCTCCACGCCCGGCGCCAACTACGGCTGGCCGGTGATCGGCTACGGGGTCAACTACCGCTCCGGCAGCATCATCCACGAAGCCACGCACATGGAAGGAATGGAGCAGCCCAAACACATTTGGGTACCGTCGATCGGGGCGTCCGGGCTCGCGTTCTACACCGGCGACAAGTTCCCCGAGTGGCAGGGCGACCTCCTGGCGGGCGGCCTTGCGGGCCAGAACATCGACCGGCTCACGATCGAGGGCGGCGAAGTCGTCGCGAGTGAGACGATCCTGCGCGGGATGGGGCGCGTGCGCGACATCCGGCAAGGACCCGACGGGTACATCTACGTGGCCCTCGAGGCCCGCGGCGATGGCCAGACCCCGATCGTGAGGCTGGAGCCGGTGGGGTAATGTAATCTCGACATTACATAATGTCGTGCAAACATTACATCTGTTGCACTAGGGCAGTGTGTCCAGCAGCGGAAATCCACCGGGAGCACGTCCTCCTCACATCTTCGCGAACAGCACGCCCCGGGTCCGGCCGTTCGACACGGTAAAGCCGGTTACCCTGCCGTTCGCGGCACGCTCGAACGCGACCTCGTTGAGGTGGAAGACCTCGGCCGAGAAGCTGTCGTCGCCCACCGGGCTCAGCGGTTGCGGGGTCTGGCCCAGCTGGTGGAGCACGAGGCCGCCGTCCTCGACCGCGATGTGCATGGTCGCCTCCAGCTCTTCGCTGAAGTAGCGGCCGGCGTAGCCCTGCAGGTCCGCCGCCGTCAGAGTTGCCCTCTCCGCACGCCGCATCGTCAACTCGATGCCTCCCTGAGTCGCCACCCCTGACGTCACGCTCCCGTCGGGCTCGGCGCGGAAGGTGAAGTTGGCGTCGGCCGCGGCGATCGTGACCGTCGAGTCGGAGGTCGTCTGCGCGGCCGTCCGGTCCTGTCCGGTGAACTCGATGTAGACGTCGCCGTCGTCCACGGACACCGTCATCGGGATCGTCAGGCCCTGTGTCTCAAGCACCCAATCGCCGGCGATCGCCTGCTTGCGCTCGTCGGACATCGTGCCCTCGGCCTCCGCCGCCACCGGCTCCTCCTCCTCGGGCTCCAGCTCGTCGCCGAAGAAGAGGCGGGCGACCTGCGGCCCGAGTCCCAGGTTGAAGGCGGCGTGGTTGCTCATCAGGATCACGCCGCTCTCAAGCTCGGGCAGATAGCCGAGGTAGGCCCGGTGCGACACGTCGCCTCCCGTGTGCGAGTACAGCGTCCGTCCCCCGAGCTCGCCGAGCCCGAGTCCGAGCCCGTAGCCGGTCGAATCTCCCGACTCCAGCACGGCCGTCGTGGTCATTGCCTCGATGGCCGCGGGTCCGCCCAGCGCGGGGTCGCGGAAGTTGAGAAGCCAGCGGTGCAGGTCGCCGACGGTGGTGTAGACGCCTCCCGCGCCGGCGGACGCGGGCAGGTCGCGCGTCGTCCTGTACCCGCCGCCCTCGGCCGGCGTGTAGCCCTGCGCGCTCCCCGGGATCAGTTCGCCCTGCACCATCTTCATGCGGGTGTCGGTCATCCCCACGGGCTCGAAGACGCTCTCGCGCATGTAGTCCTCGAACGACTGGCCGGTGACACGCTCCACCAGGAGCGAGAGCAGGATGAAGCCGGTGTTGTTGTAGTTCCACTCGGTGTGCGGACGGTTCTGCAGTTCGGGCTGCCGCTGCACCACGGTGATCGCGTGCTCGCGGGTGAAGGTGTCCTCGCCGCCGAACCCGTCGATCCGCATGAGGTTGTAGATCTCGCGGTAGCCGCTGGTGTGGTTGAGAAGCTGTCTGGGCGTGATGGGTTCGCCGAAATCGGGAAGCTCGGGGATGTACTCGCGGATGTCGTCGTCGAGCGAGATCTCGCCGCGCCCTTCCAGGACCAGGAGCCCCATCGCCGTGAACTGCTTGCTGACCGAGCCGATGTTGGAGATCGTCCCGGGCTGCCACGGGACGCCGTGCGACAGGTTCGCCATCCCGACGGTGTGCACGTGCACCAGTTCGCCGTTGTCGACCACCGCCGCGATCGCACCGGCACGATCATCGCCGTCCCAAGGGCTCATCAGCTGGTCGAGCCGCTCGACGGGGTCGGTCGCGACGGGCTCCGAGCGGATGACCCGGAACTCGTATTCGCCCGCGTCGTCGTCGTCCGCCGCGACGGTCACCACGTAGGTGCCGGCGGCCTCGGTCTCGAAGTTGAACGACTCGAGGCCGCGCGTACGCCCATCTACTTCGCGCACCGTCCCGCCTGACGGGTCGGTCACCGTGACGGTCACGTCGACGGTCTGCTGATCCACCTCGCCGTGCACGAACATGCCGGCATCGAGGTCGAGAGTGTGGGTCTCGCTGCCACCGGGCACCAGGCTTCCCGCCGTGGAGCCCGCCTGCCGGCCGGCGCCCGAATCCAGGCCCGTGCAGGCCGCGCCGAGCGCGATGAGGAGGATAGGGGGCACACAGGCTGCAGTGCTTCGCATCGGATCATTCCTTCCTGACTGTTGTGTATGGGGCGACAGGCCGGTGCGGGCCGGCGGGCAGCGTGGACTCAGCCGCTCTTCCTCCAATCAACCACATCGATCCTGTCGGCACCTCCGCACGGACCGGAGAGGCTGATGGAGCCTTCGACGACCACCTCGTCTCCGGGTTCCAGATCCCCGAGGTCTCCGTTGAGCGCGTAGATGTACTGGTCGTTGTCGCGCAGTGTGACGCATCCGAGTCCCTCGTCGGTGATCCGGCCGGTGCGCTGCACCATCCCGTTTTCGTCCGTCACGTGGAACGGATCCGAGATGCCGATTGGGCTGAAGACGCCGTTGAAGACGATGAAGACGAGCGGGCGCTGCCAGTTGGCGTAGCTCGGGACCTTCACGGTCGCCGAAACCTCGCCCCAGATCTCCTGCGTGCCTTCGGCGAGGGCCTCGAAGCCGGCCCGCATCGCGCCGACTCCGACGTGGATCTTCGCCTGGGGCGGCAGGTTTTCGGTGTAAACGTCGACGACGGTGCCGGGGGGGCCCAGGCGGGGTTCGACCGACTGGATATGCCGGAGCGAGTCGATGGTTGCGTACTCGCGTATGCGCTGGGCGGCGGCGGGGGCGGCGAGCGCGGCGAGCAGCGGCAGGGTGGCCAGCGTGAGCAGGCCGTGGCGGGTCAGGCGGGACTGGTGGTTGGACATCGGGCACCTCCGACTGCACAGGGCATGGGTCCGGGCGCGACAGCGCGCCGTGTCAAGTTGTGGCGGCGGGGCGCGGCGGGCTAGGGGGGCGTTCCCTGTTGCTGGCGCTCGCCGTTGCTCGTGCGCGCGGGCGCCTCTAACCTCAGCGGCACGAGCGGACGGTCCTCGAACGACGGGAAGTGCCGGTCAGTGCCAAGGAGGTGCTTGTGAACAGGAGAGCGGCGTTGGTGAACCGAAGAGAGGCCCTGGCGCTGATGGCGGCGGGAGTGGGCGCGGCCGCGTGTGCGCCCGAAGGCGCGAGCGACGGCGGTTCGGGGTCTGGCACGGGCTCTGGCGTGGCACCCGGGGCGGGCGCGGGAGGCGGGGGTGACGCCGCGGCCGGGATCTGGGTGAAGGATCCCTCGCGGTTCGTCCAGCACGGCACGAACCTGGAGACGCGGCTGGAGGACCTCGACGGCTTCCTCACGCCGAACGACCTCTTCTTCGTGCGCAACCACGCGCCTACGCCGGTGATCGATCCGGCGTCGTATGTGCTGACGGTGGGCGGTCCCGGCGCCGACGCCGAGGTTCGGTTGACTCTTGACGACCTGCGTGCGCTGCCCAGCCAGACCCTGATCGCGTACATCGAGTGCGCGGGTAACTGGCGGGGCTTCTTCCAGTCCGTCACGGGGCGCACGGCGGCGGGCAGCCAGTGGGGCACGGGCGCGATCGGGTGCGCCGAGTGGACCGGTCCCAGCCTGGCCGACGTGCTGGCGGTCGCGGGTGTGCGCGACGACGCGCTTGAGGTGAACGTGATCGGGCTCGACGACGGCGCATGGGAGCGCCCGATGCCGATGGCGAAGGCGCTCGACCCGGCCACCATCCTGGCCCTCACGATGAACGGCGAGCCGCTGCCGCCCGATCACGGCTTTCCCGTGCGAGCGGTGGTTCCCGGCTGGGTGGGGTCGTCCAGCGTGAAGTGGGTGGGGCGCGTCGAGGTGGCGACCGAGAAGGTGTGGGTGCGGGCGAACACGTCGTCGTACGTGCTGGTGGGCGAGGAGTGGCCAGCGGACCGGTACGCGCCCGCCGACGGCGCCCCGATCACGGTCGGCAGCGTGAAGAGTGCGCTGGCGCTGCCGCGGCCGGCCCGGCTCGGTGCCGGGACGCACAGGTTGAGAGGGTTCGCCTACTCCCCGCGAGGACCGGTGGCAAGGGTGGAGTGGAGTGCGAACGACGGACCTTGGGCCGAAGCGCGGCTGATCGGGGCGTCGGCGGACCATCCCTACGCCTGGAGCCGCTTCGAGTTCGAGTGGGACGCAGCGACGGGCGAAAACGTCCTGCGAACGCGCGCCACCGACGCGTCGGGTGACACCCAGCCGCTGGAAGGCGTCTACAACGAGAAGGGCTACCTGCTGAACGTGGCGCTGCCGCACCCCGTCGAGGTGGTGTGAATGCCGCCGGAGGTCTCCGGCGTGGCCTGCTGATCGCCGCGACCGCCTGGCTCGCCGGCTGTTCTCCGGGCGCCGAGACCCCCGAGACCGCCGCCGTCGATGGCGAGTGGGCCTACACGGTGCGCTGCAGCTACTGTCACGACGTGCCGAACGGGATCGGGGCCGCCGTCACGCCCAGCGTCCTGGCCGCGTATTCGACGGTCGGCCAACTCGACCGCTACCTGCGGGTGGCCATGCCCCACGAGGCGCCCGGCAGCCTTCCGGACAACGAGTACGACGCGATTCTGAGATATCTGATCGAGAGCCGCGGGATGGTGCCCGGAGGAGGCGATGCGTGGCCGCTGCCGGACTCGACAAGGCTGGGATCGTCGGCAGGACCGAGCGATGGATAGACTACCGGGAATCATCGTCCTGGCGTTGTTCGGCGCGATCCTGCGGCCACCCATCGCGGAAGTCGGGATCAGCGGGGGGCCGCACTGGCCGGAGTTCGACGCCCGCGAGACGTTTCGCCGAACGGCGATCGGGCTCACCGCACATTCCGGCTTGAACGAGTACTTCGGGGTGCAGTTCGGCGGTGGGTACAAGCAGGGCGGCGTCGAACGGTGCGTGGCGCGCCGCAAGGACGAAGCGACCTTCCCCGCGCAACGACAGGCGCCGACCGGGGCGACCCCACCGTGCGTCCTGCCGGACATGCTCGAGACGCACGAAGCCGAAACCGTGCACCGCCTGTACGACTATGTCGACCTCTCCATGCTCGGGCAGGCACGGATCCCGGTGGGCGACCTGCTTGATGTCCGCTTCGTCCTCGGGCCGACGTGGGGCGTTCCGGTCAAATGCCGGAGGAAGAGCGTCTCGCATGGTGGGGTGCAGGATTGCTCGACAGCCTACCTCAGCTCCGATTGGCGACTGGTGGTCGGTGCCGGGGCAGGGCTCCAGATCTCGCCCCGCCTGGACCTGTCTTTCGATTATCGGTACGGTGCCGACATGAGAGACCTGATCGGTTACGGGCTGGATCCCTGGTTGGGCATCTCGTCATCGCTCATCGCCGGGCTGCACTACCGGATCGGGAGCTGAACGCACGTAGCCGACCCCTGACTTGGCAAGGGACCGAAATGCCCGAACGAAGGAAGCAGTCCACCGTCTATCCGCTCCGAATGCCGTCGTCCCTGCAGCAGGCCGTCCGGGAGGTGAGCCGCCGGGACGGGACAAGCATCAACCAGTTCGTCAACACAGCAGTCGCGGAGAAGCTATCCGCCATGCGGACTGCCGAGTTCTTCGCCGAGCGAGGTACCCAAGCGGACATCGAAGCCGCGCGACGCCTTTTGCGACGGCGCGGCGGCCAGCCACCGGACCCGTCGGATCGGCTGGACGACCCGGATGTGTAGCGCTCGCAGGCGCCGGTCCCGCCAACCTCTGGCTCCTCCACCCGTGTCGGCGTTAGTACAACTTGGGCCGTAAACTAAACTAAGAGCCGTACAGCCACGCGAGCACACCTCTGGCAGGCGCCCCGGGTGGGATCCCCGACCGCAACCGGCCAGCCGACCCACCCGCGCCCCACACCCCCGCCCCGCGACTCAAAACCCCCGTTACCCCCCACCCAACCCCCCGGCGCCCCCCCCGCGGGCGCGTTGTGGGGCCCGGGGGCCGCGGGGTGGCGG
>VXQO01000116.1 GCA_009838975.1 Gemmatimonadota bacterium
CCGGGGGTGGGACCGGAGGGGCCTCTACTACGGTGACTCGTACGCCAGGCGCCTGCCAAAGGATGCGCGGCCGCCCTTCTACAAGAAGGTCTTCGCCTTCATCTTCGGCCCCGAGGAGCCGAAGCCGACCCAGCTCCAGAAGGACCGCACCGTCCTGCAGCTGATCCAGGCGCGGAAGGGCGTGCTGACGTCGTCGGAGCTGATCGAGCACACCGGGCTGACGATCGAGGACGCGGAAGAGGAGATGGGGCGGCTGACCGGGGCCTACGGGGGCGACCCGCAGGTCTCGGAAGCCGGCGAGGTCGTGTACGCCTTCCCCGAACTCATGAAGAGCGCCCACGGCAAGGTCCGCGCCCGCGCGCCCAAGCCGGCCTGGATGCGCCTGGAATACCCGAAGAAGCTCACGGGCAACAGCGCCGGATCCAACTGGGGCATCGGCCTGATGAACGGGTTCAACCTGACGATGGCGACCGCGATGGGCCTGCTCCCGGGCCTGACGGCCGCCGGCCAGGGCCTTCCGCCTCTTGACCCGATCATCTTCTACGGCCTCGGCGTCGTGCCGTTCACCTTCAGCGGCCTCTTCTACGCCATCCCTCTCGTCCGCTCGTTCGGGCTGGGCGGCGAGAACCGCGGCCGCATGCGGCGCAACATCCGGCGCCTGCTCGTGGGCCTGGTCTACAGCCGCAGCGTCGGAACCGTCCGCTGGATCCCGGTGCCCGCCGCGATCCGCCACGTGAACCGCGCACTCAAGGACCAGCAGGTGCCCCCGAAGGCGATCCTGAAGGAGCTCGAGGTCCTGGCCGCCGAGTTCGACGCGGAGGTGGAGGCGGAGGATGAAGGGTTCAGGTATCGCTTCCCGGCGATACGCGAAACCTTCGTCGAGGCCGAACTCATGCGACGCCTGCTGAAGCTCGAAGACCAGCGCCTCGGCCCCATCGTCTACGCGACATCGGACACCGCCGCCGAGGCGTCACAGCGCGACCTGGACGCCTTCGACCGCGAACTGGAGCGGGCCGAACTCGACGTGTCTCGGTATCTCCCGTCGCCCACCCGGGTGGGGTATGAGGAGGACTTCGAGGTGGTGATGGAGCCGGTGGCTGCGAGGACCAGGGGCCGGAGGCGACGGGTTCCGCGCAGGCCTCCTCCTCAGTGGCGGTGAAGAGGGCGACGAGGGATGCCCTGACCTGCCAGGCCATCGTTGCGGTCACTTCGGCGACCGCGGCGGTAGCCGCCTGCTCAGATGAGCAACCCGCCTTTCCCGATGCTCTGCAACCGGCGCCAATCGCTTCGATCAACGCTCCGCTGAGCTTCGTGGACGACATCGCACTGGTAACGGATACCGTCGCCTGCGTGGCGGATTCGTACGAATTCCAGGTCCACTGCCTTTCGAGCTCCGGGGGCACGGTCGGAATCTTCGGGAGAAGGGGAGAGGGGCCCGGCGAGTTTCGGGGCTTAGGCAGGCTTGAGCGTGCCGATGGCGGAAACGTTGCAGTGCTGGACATTCGGTTGGACCGAGCGACCGTATTCGGCACAGACGGCACGCTACTGTCGGAAGCATCCGCGCCCGGCATCTAGATGCGCGAGTTGGTCGGCGAGCATGTGTATGGCTACACCAGGGACCGTTCGGCGGACGACGTGATATCGGTCCCGACCGGACTGGATCTCCGCTCTGGCGAGGTCGTGTGGACGGGCGACACCATCGCTCGCGTCGCGGAGGACGCGTGCATCGTGATAGGCGGCGGAGCCATGTCAAAGCACGGTACCTGGGTTTCCTGGAACTGCAACCAGGAACTGGTGGTGTTTCAGGACAGTGACGGGCTTGGTGAAGCACGGTTGTCGCCGGCATATTCGGCCGAGTTTCCGAACGACCGAGACGTGGACGAGTATCTCGAGGGCATGGCCCGCATTTCTTCGGGCTACATGCGCGCGCCGGTGGAACTGAGCGAAGCCTATGCAGCCGACTACAAGAGCGAGTTCAAGCGCTGGTACCTTGGTGCCGGCCAGACGTTCCGGTTCGACGACCGCGACCGGATCTGGGCCGCTACGACATACGACCGTGACGAGCGGTCCTACATCGAGGTATGGGACGGTCCGGAATACCTGAACACCTTGGAAATCCAGGACCGACTCCTGGGATTTGACTTACTCGGCGATTTCCTGGTCGCTCTGGTGGAGCGGGAGGCCGACAGGGACGGGATCGCTGCCCGAGGGATCGATTGGTATCTGGTACCACAGTTCTGAGGGTGCTGGCTACGACCCGGCCCCCACGCCCCCCCCACCGATCTCCTCCTCAATGGCGCTGAACAGGCCCTCCCAGTAAGGCAGCGGCTGCGCCCCCACGATCGGCACCCCGTTGACCAGGAACGACGGCGTCCCGCGCACCCCGAGCCGCGCGCCGCTCAGGATGCCGCTCCGCACCCTCGGCCTCGGCCGCTGCTCGGCGATGCACGCGCGGAAGTCCTCGGTGTTCAAGCCCACCTCCTGGGCCAGCTCCTCGAACACCGGGTAGGGTTCGCCCATGCTCTTCCAGTCGGGCTGGCGCTCGTACAGCAATTCGCTCATCGGGGTGAACAGGTCCTGCTCGCCGGCGCATTCGGCGGCGTAGGCGGCGACCATGCCGTTGGCGAACATGCCGCTCACGTAGGTCACGTACTTCCACTGCACCCTGCCCGTCTCGATGTAATCGGTCCTGAGCGTGGGGAAGGTCTCGGTGTGGAATCGGCGGCAGTAGCCGCACCCGTAGTCGCTGAATTCGACGACCTTGATCGGCGCCTCCTCCGAACCGAAGTCGAAGCCGAGTTCGGGCAGCTGGAACTCCTGCGCGGGCGGTACCGCGCTCGTTCCGCCCTCCGACAGCATGGAGGTGGGGACGGACTGGGACTCGGGGCCGGAATATGTCTCGGCGCCGGTCGCCGCGGCTCCCGTGTCGGCCTCTTGATCACCGCCGCAGGCCAGTGCCGCCGACAGTGCCATCACCGCCGCCGCGCGGCCGTATCGTACTCGTCTGTATTGTCTGTTCACCTTGCCAGCTCCTCGATGTCGTTTGGCCCGGGCGCCTCCACGGCTCCCTCCCGGTACAGAAGGTTGGGCTGTCCCTCTCTGATGACCACCGTCTCGGCGATCTTGTCGTGAATGCCCTGTCGGTTCGGGTCCCACCACACTCGCGCGAAGCCGAGCAGCCCGGTCGCGAAGCCCGCCGCGTAACCGCCCGCGCGTTCGAGCGACATGAGCAGCCCGAGCGGCTGGCCGTTCAGGCGCACCACGCGGAGGCCGAGCAGTTTCTTGCCCGGCGTCCGCCCTCCCCACAGCGCCAGGAAGAGAGTGAGATAGACCGTGCCCCAGCCGAACACAAGGCCCGCCTCGTCGGCCGCGTCGCGGATCCAGGTGAAGAGAGTGGAGCGGGAATCGACTTCCGCCAGCTGCTCTTCGAGCTCCTGGATCCTTTCCTCGCGCTGTTCCAGCTCTTCCGCAAGGTTGGCCACGGCGGGGTCCGCGAGCGTTTCCGCCAGGTCGATCACGCCGGGGTCGACCGGCAGGCCGATCGAAACGGTGTCGTCGCCGAACTGAAGCTGGACGGGCGGGTTGGTATCGGATGAAGCCATCCTGAGCAGCGCCGGGATGAAGGTAGCGCCCACCGCGACCACCAGCACGGACGCCCCCGCGCAGCCGAGCCCGAGCTGGCGCGCGCGCGTGGATCGGGTTCCGTCGGTGCGCCGGGTCGCCAGGCGGAAGAGGGCGAGGCCCACGAGCCCGCCGAGCACCCGCCAGCCGAGAAGCTGCAGGAACCCGATCAGGACGAGGTCGACGATCATCGCCGCCGAGCGTCGGCCGGGCGTGGCCAGCGGCGTGCCGAGCAGCTCCGGCGTTACCGAAAAGGCGTCCGGCGTGACAATGGACTTCGGGTCGCCCGGCATGGGTGCTTCAGCGGCGCCGGATGAGGCCGCCCAGGATGAGCCCGGCGGTCAGACCCGTGAGCACGGAGAGCACCACGAGCGTCTCCAGGCGGCGCGGCCGGGACGGATCCGAGCGGAGGGGGGCGGCGCCGTGCGGGGCGGGGTCGCGGGAGGACGCCGGACGTCTGGTCGCGGCCGTCTGGTCGGGCGCTCCGAGTTCGGTCGCGTGCAGGTCGTCCTGCAGCTCGAGCAGCGCGCGGACCTGGTCTTCCTCGTCCTCGAATCCGCAGGTCGCGCAACTGACGAAGCCGCGGTCGCGGGCCGTCCGGTTCGGGTACGACAGCTCTCCGTCGTTGTGCGGACAGCGCAGGTCCGCAGGCAAGGGGGCCAGGATCTCGTAGAGCGTTCCCTTGGACAGATCCAGCTCCCGGGCCACCTGGTTGACACTCTCTTCGGAGTGCCAGTACAGTTCGTTCGCCTTTGTGACGACCTCGTCGGAGGGCTCGACGGCGTCGCTATTCGACTCCGTCGGATTGATCGTTTCCTTCATCGTCCGGTCCCGGGTTCGCGTTGGCCGGCGCAGTGCCGATGCCGCTACCCTTCAACATACAGAAGGCGGATTGAATGCGCGCGAGATCCAGGATCATCAGCACCCTCGAGACGGTCTACCGCGAGGCGTACCAGAAGGCGGACCGGGCCGGCGACGAGGCCCGTATGCGGGCGCTCGACTTCGGTTTTCAGCGCGACCAGGTGATGCTCGAAGTCATGCTCGACGTGAGGGACGCGCTGTCGGGGTTGCGCGGCGAGGAGCCCAAAGCCGAATCGAGCCTGCTCGACAAGGCGATGGCGATCCGCAAGTTCACGAAGCTGGGCCCGCGCTGAGGTGTGCGTTTGAAGATCTACACGAGGACGGGCGACGGCGGCGAGACGGGACTCTTCGGAGGCGGACGGGTGTCCAAGGACGACGCGCGCGTGGAGGCGTACGGCACCGTCGACGAGCTGAACAGCGTCCTCGGCGTCGCGCTGGTGCACGTGCGGGACGGGGATGTCCGCCGCGCCCTCGGGCGGATCCAGTCGGACCTCTTCGCGATCGGAGCACGCCTGGCCACGCCGCCGGCGCGTGAGGGGCGCCCGGTGCCCGCGGTGCCCGAAACGCCGGTCGAGCGGGTCGGCGAGATGGAGTCCTGGATCGATGCGGCCGAAGCCGAGACCGGGCAGCTGAAGAACTTCATCCTGCCGGCGGGCACGGAGGGAGCGACCCACCTCCACCACGCACGCGCGGTGTGCCGCAGGGCGGAGAGGCGGACCGTGGCGCTGGCGAGCCGTTCGTTCGTGGACCCCGAGGCGGTCCAGTACCTCAACCGCCTCTCGGACTACCTGTTCGCGGCGGCGCGCCTCGAGAACCACCGCGCAGGCCTGGGAGACACCGAATGGCCCTGATCCACAGGCGGGACGAGGTCGCGCCTGCCCACGGCGAAGTCATCCGCATCGACGTCCGGCGCCCCGCCGCGGCCGAGCCCCGCTCGGCGGTGCTGGTGGCGCACGGCTTCAAGGGCTTCAAGGACTGGGGCTTCTTTCCGTACCTGTGCGAGCGACTCGCCGAGGACGGCCACCTCGTCGTCTCGTTCAACG
Organism: Gemmatimonadota bacterium; assembly: GCA_009838975.1. Taxonomy (GTDB): domain Bacteria; phylum Gemmatimonadota; class Gemmatimonadetes; order Longimicrobiales; family Gaopeijiaceae; genus Bin94. Next base: position 5,526 of record VXQO01000116.1, read on the forward strand.
GATCCCGGAACGGGGTCGGAGCGAACCTCATGGACTTCACCGACCTGGAGGCCTTCGGGAGGAATACCTTCAGCCACGAAGTGGGCGACGTGCACCACATGGTCGACCTCCTGGCGGCGGGCGAGTGGAGCGGCGGGTGCCGACCGGAGGCGGTGGGCGTTCTGGGGCACAGCCGTGGGGGTGGAACCGGCATCATCACCGTGGCCGAGCGCGACGACGTTTCTTCGCTGGTGACCTGGGCCGCCATCTCGACCTTCCAGCGCTGGACCCGGGAACAGCGGGAGGAATGGAAGCGGCAGGGCGTGGTCTACATCGCCAACGCGCGCACCGGACAGGAGATGCCGCTATACCGCATGGTGCTGGACGATCTCGAAGCGAACAGCCGCCGCTTCGACATCGTTGCCGCCGCAGGCAGGGTGAATGTTCCGTGGCTGATCGTACACGGCGCGGAGGATGCAACCGTGTCGCTCGTCGAAGCCCACGAACTCGTCCGGGCCGGCCCGCGCGCGCGGCTGGAGCCCGTGGAGGGTTCGGGACACACGTTCGAGGCCGTGCATCCCTTCGAAGGGTCGACGCCCGGGCTGGACAGGGCCGTTCGCGCTACCCTGCACCACTTCCGGTCGACCCTGGGGCCGTGACCGGGGGCGTGCCAGGGTTGCCACCCGTTACGAGTTCCGCAATCATCAGTTTTCGCAGACTCCACGATCGGAACCGGAAGCATCGAACCCAGAGGAAGTTTTGACATACATCATCACCGAGCCATGCATCGGCACCAAGGACGCCAGTTGCGTGGAAGTGTGCCCGGTCGACTGCATCTACGAAGCCGGGGAGCAGTATCTCATTCACCCGGACGAATGCATCGACTGCGGGGCGTGCGAACCGGAGTGCCCGGTGCAGGCGATCTTCCCGGATACCGATGTGCCCCCGGAGTGGTCGGACTACATCGAAAAGAACGCGGTGCACTTCGAGTAGGCACATCGGCGAGCGGAGCGCGGCAGCCGGACAACCGCGGGTCGAAGACGCGAAAGGGGGGCGACCGGTGGGTCGCCCCCCTTTGCTCTGGGTAATCTCGCTCGGACGCCGGGTCGGCGGCCGCATGGCCACCGTCCCACGGAACGGCTAGATCCCGAGCTCTCTCAGACGGTCGAGCCTGACGTTCCCGGGAGCCTTCTCCCCCGGGGGAGCCTCTTCGGTCTTGGCCTCGGTGGGCTCCTGTCTCTGGCTTCCCTGACGGAGAAGAGCTACGCCCGCCGCGACCAGCGCGGCTGCGCCCAGCAGATTGACGGTTGACTTGCGAATTGCTCCCTCCTTGTGTTGGTGGTGACGCTGCACCCGTGATCCCCCCAGCTGCGTCCCGATCGGTCGAGCAAGTTCCGTGCCACACTGCCAGGGCGCCTGCGAGCGCGGGCCAGCGGTGTCCGATCTCGTTGCGTGAGTTAGCTTTCCCCCCGTCTGCGGGTTCCCGCGGCAGAATCTCGGGAAGCTGCGACCGTGTACCTTTTTCCGAAGGACAGGGTGAAAACTGGACGCATGTCCCACCCGACCGATGTCATGACTCGCGCCGACCCCGTAGCCCTGACTCAGCAACTGGTCCGCACGCCTTCGGTGAACCCCGTACTCGAGGAGGGGGGCGACGGAGAGGGCGCCGTGGCGGCGCTGGCCGCCGAGTGGCTCGAAGGCTGGGGCTACCAGCCGGCCATCGTCGAAGTCGCGCCCGCCCGGTACAACGTGGTTGCCCGGCGGGGCGGGGGTGCGGGACCGTCACTCCTCCTCAACGGCCACCTGGACACCGTGGGCGTGGCAGGGATGGCCGAGCCGTTCTCCGGCGACATCCGGGAAGGCCGGATGTACGGGCGGGGGTCGGCCGACATGAAGTCGGGGGTGGCATGCGCGCTGGCCGCCGCGGCGGCGCTCGCGGATGAGGAGGTCCCGGGCGCGCTGATCGTTGCGCTCACGGCCGACGAGGAACACGCCTCGCTGGGCATGGCCGCGCTCGTGGAAGGCGGCGTCAGCGCGGACGCGGCCGTGGTCTGCGAGCCCACCAGCCTTGCGATCATGCCGGCCCACAAGGGCTTCCTGTGGATCGATGCGCGGGTGGAAGGACGCGCCGCGCACGGCTCCCGCCCTGAGATCGGCGTTGACGCGATCGCGCACATGGGACATCTGCTCGTCGCCTTCGAGGAGGAGGCGCAGAGACTGGCGCGCGAGACGGACCACCCGCTCCTGGGCCCCGCCTCGCTGCACGCGGGCACGATCGGCGGCGGAAGCGCTCCCTCGGTCTACCCGGATCGTTGCGATCTGGTCGTCGAACGGCGAACCCTGCCGCACGAAACCGCCGACTCGGTGATGGCCGAGGTGGAGCGGGTGCTGGCGCGGGCCCGCGAGCGCCGTCCCGGGTTGAAGGGCCGGGCGTCGGCAGGGCTGTTTCGGGCCGCGACCGAGGTGCCGGGGTCGTCGCCGCTGGTGACCGGGCTGAGGGAGGCGTGCGAGCGGTCCGGCGTGCCGGGTGCGCTCAAGGGGATGTCGGCGTGGGTGGACGCCTGCTTCCTGAACGAGCGCGGCACGCCGGCGGTGTGCTTCGGCCCGGGCTCCATAGCGCAGGCGCACGCGACGGTGGAATGGGTCAGCGTGGCCGAGATCGAAACGTGCGCACGCGTCCTGACGGACTTCGCCCGGCGGTTCCTGAGGGTCGGGTAGTCCCCGGATTCCCGGCGCCGGCGCCGGGGCCCGGAACTACCTGCTGCGGCTCCTGACGATGATCGCCCCGCCGGTGAAGTTGGTACCGAACCGCATCGTGGCGTCCGACGCGTTCATGTACTCCATCTCCTGAATGTCGGAGACGGAGATCGAACGCAGGGCGCTCTGAGCATCGCCCATGCGGGCGCCGTCGAGGATGAGCACCGGCAGGTTCTGGCCGGTCGTGCCCGCACCGCGGCCTTGCAGCCAGCGGGGCCGAAGTCGACGCACCACGTCGACGGCGGTGAGCGTCGTGTACTCGGCCAGCTCTTCGGAGGTGATGCGGTTGGGGTCGCGCCGCGGGCCGCCCTCGCCGCCTCCGCCTCCGCTGGCACATCCGGCCAGACCCGTGACCAGCGCAAACGCGCCGATGATCAGCAGTCTACGATTCAAGCGCATTCCGTACTCCTGTTTCTCTGAAGGACCGACTTCCCAAGCAACACTATACCCCGCCGGAACCGCCCGCTGTCAACCTCAGCCGCCAGCGCGCTCCCTCCGGACCTCTTCGAGCAGGGCGTCCAGTTCGGGCCGCGCGAAGAACCGCCCGTTGGCCACCACCAGCGCAATGCGGCGGGTGTTCCCGATGTCGTCGAGGGGGTTGGCTTCGAGCAGCACCAGGTCGGCGAGCATTCCGGCGGCGACCGCGCCGAGCGAATCGGTCGCGCCCAGGAACTTGGCCGGGGCGGTCGTGGCCGCGGCCAGGGCGTCGCGGGAGCTGAGACCGGCACGCACGAGCAGCTCCAGTTCGTCGTGGAGGCTGAATCCGGGATAGACGAACGGATTGGGTGTATCGGTTCCGGCCAGAATGCCGACGCCCGCCGCGGCGGCCATTCCGGTGACTGCCAGCTGCCGGTCGAAGAAACGTTCGCGCGCCTCGATGTTCTCCGGCGTATCGGCCGCCATCTGCGGCATCCGCACCTGCCAGCTCGCCACGATCGGCTGCGGCATGTACTGCAATCTCGGATCGTCCTCTTCCCGGAGCCGGTGGAGCGAGGCCATGCTGCTCAGCACGGTGAGCGTCGGTGTGAGCCAGGTGCCGTTGCCGGCCAGCTGTGCCAGAAGCTCGCGGCAGCCGTCGTCGTCGGCCGCGTCGACGATGGCGCGGTACAGGTCGGGATTGAAGAAGGGGTCGGTGAACTCGCCGCCCTCCGCACGGTCCGCCATCCATTCCGCCCTCAGCGCGCGCACGTCGGCATCGTTCGACGAGCAGGATTCCACGACGCCGAACATGTGGGTCATGCTGCGCATCCCCGCGTCCGACGCTTCTCCCGCGGTGACCGTGAACGGGACGTGCCCGGCCACGTCGATCCCGCGCGCCGCCGCCCGCCCCGCGATGGCCGCGAAGGCGTCGGCCTCCAGCGCGGAATACACCTTGACGAAGCCCGCGCCCGCATCGGCCAGCGAATCGACCACGAAGCGGCCGCGTTCGGGCGTGTCGGCGATCACCGACCCGGGCCACCAGGCGTTGGCGCCGTCCGTGATGTTCCCGGCGACGATCGAACGCGGTCCGACCCGCTCGCCCGCCGCGATCGCCTGCTGCGCTTCGCGCGAGACGTCCAGCCCGCCCCACATGTCCCGCACGCCGGTCACGCCGTTGGCGATGTAGACCCGGAGCGCCGGTTCGAAGCCGGGCGAAAGCTCGTGGACGTGCATGTCCCAGAGCCCGGGGATGAGGTAGCCGCCGCCGGCGTCGATGCGCTCGACGGCGTCGCCAAGCGAGAGGTCGTCCGGCGAGACCACGGCGGCAATCCTCCGTCCCTGCACCACTACGGTGCGGCCCTCCGTCACGGAACCGGCGGCCACATCGACCACGGCCACGTTCTCGATTGCGGTGCCCGAGGCGAACTCCTGGGGCGGGGGGCCGCAGGCAGTGCACAGCACGGCAGACACGAACGCGCAGAATCCGACGCTCTTCTTCATCAAAACGAACCTCCTGCAACGACAGACCCTTCGCCAGGGGCGGCGCGCACCCCGGGCGGCCCATCGGTCCAACTTGCGCGAACGGCTCGCGCGGGGAAAGCTGATTGCCGGACGCCCCTCGACAAGGCACCCGAGCCCCGCGACCGACATGCCAACGCCAGACCAGCCCGCCCGCCCGGCGCTCAAGCGCGCCGTCGGCAAGGTGCAGTTCTTCACGGTCGCCTTCGGGACCATCATCGGGGTGGGGTGGATGGTCTACCTGGGCTACTGGCTGGAGCCGGCCGGTCCGGTGGGTGCGAGCATCGGATTTGCGGCCGGCACCTTGCTCATCGCGCTGATCAGCATCTGCTATGCCGAGATGGCGTCGATGTTTCCCGTGTCCGGCGGCGAACTCGCCTACACGTACGAGTCGTTCGGCACCGGCACCAGCTTCATCACCGCCTGGACCCTGGCGTTCATCTACACGGCCGTCGCGGGGTGGGAGGGCATCGCCATCGGAGTGCTCGCCGAGAGCCTCTTCCCCGGCTTCGGCGGCCCGGTCTGGTACACTCTGTTCGACGTGCCCGTGCGCCCCGGCAAGCTCGCGCTGGGGCTGGGCGTGATGGCCGTGCTGGTCTGGATGAACATCCGCGGCATCGCGAAAGCCACCCGCTTCCAGGACCTGATGACCTACGGCTTTCTGGCGCTGTGCGCGGTCTTCATCGGCGCCGCCTTCATCTTCGGCGACACGGCCAACCTCGAGCCGGCTATCCTGCGCAGCGAGGGCGGGTCGATCATGCCGGGGATCATCGCGGCGTTCGTTACGGCGCCGTTCTTCCTCGCCGGCTTCGACGTGGTCCCGCAGCTCATGGAGGAACGCGCGCCCGGCACCACAGGACGCGCCGCCGCGCTCATGCTCGTGCTGGCGGTGCTCGGCGCGGGGGCCTTCTACGTGCTGATCATCATGTCGGGATCGATGATCGTTCCCTGGCAGCAGCTCCTCGAGTACGACCAGCTGCCCGCGGCGACGGCGTTCCAGGAGACGTTCTCGTCGCCGTTCTTCTCGCGCGCGGTGCTCGCCGCCGGCTTCATCGGCATCCTCACCACCTGGAACGCGGTGATCATCGCGGCCTCGCGCGTCTTCTTCGCGATGAGCCGCGCGCGCATGCTCCCCACCTTCCTGGGCTCCGTCCACGCGGGCCACGGGACGCCCTCGGGCGCCCTCCTGTTCGTCGGCGGGCTGGGTGCGCTCGGCGTGGTTCTGGGCGAGGGGGCGATCGCGCCCATCGTGAGCGCGGCCACCATCTGCTTCGGCATCATCTTCGCCCTGGTTTCCATCGGTGTCGTGAAGCTGCGCGTCACCCGCCCGGACGCGCGCCGTCCATACCGTGTCCCCGGCGGCATCGTCACCGCCATCGGCTCGGCGCTGGCCGCGACGCTCTTCGTCGTCCTGGCGCTCGGCGATCCCTACGAACCCGGCGAAGGCATCCCCGTCGCGTGGATGGTCATCATCGCCTGCTTCCTGCTGGGCGTCCTCTTCTGGCTGTCGTCGGGCCGCCTCAGGAAGTCCGTCACCGAACCGCAACGCCGTGAACTGATTCTGGGGGAGGAGGCCCCATCCGAATGACCCGCCAATCCGCCGCCGTGTCCGAACGCGACTACATCACGCCCGAAACCGTCGACCAGGCCGTCGGCCGCACCTTCGTCTCGGACTGGATCGAAGTCGACCAGGACCGCATCAGCGCCTTCGGCGAGATCACCGAGGATCCCGATCCGCACCACGTGGACCCGGAGTACGCGGCCGAGCACAGCCCCTGGGGCCGCACGATCTCCTTCGGCTTCCTGACCATGTCGCTCATGACTCCGATGCTCTACCAGATCTACCGCTACCCCATGGACGGCGGCATCGGCGACGGCTATCCCGCCAGCTACGGGTTCGAGGGCGTGCGCCTGGTCGCCCCGGTCCTCTCCGGATCGCGCATCCGCGGACACTTCACCGTCAAGGACGTGCGCGACCGCAAGCCGGGCCAGCGCCAGGTGACACTGGGTTGCAGGGTGGAGATCGAGGGGGAAGAGAGGCCGGCGCTGGTGGGCGACTGGCTGTCGATCTGGCTGACCCCGCGGGACTTGTAGCGGCAGCGGGGAGAGGGTGACGCACGCGGATGCGAAGCGCCCCGGCGGCGTGGCCACCATCGTCACCACGCTCGCCGAAAGAGCGCGGCAGCACCCGGACAGGCATTTCGTGCGCTTTCGCGAGGCCGACCTGACCTACTCTGCCTTCGAGGCCCGCACCCGGTCGCTCGCGGCGGGGCTGCGGCGCCACCGCGTGGCCGGGCTGGGCGCCCCGGACGCCCCGGGCGCCACGACGCCCGACGGTGGCCCGCGTATCGTCCCGACCCTCCTTCCCAACTGCGCGGATGCGGCCGTCTTCTGGTTCGCGGCCAACCGGGCCGGCGCGGTGTGGGCGCCCTTGAACACCGAATTCCGCGGACCGGGACTGGCGCACGCCATCAACCTGACCGGGTCGCGGGACCTGGTGGTGGATCACTCGCTGGTGGACGCGGTGCACGAGGTCGCGGGCGACCTGGAAGACGTCGAGCGCCTCATCGTGCGCGTCGGGCCGACCCCGGCGAGCGGTCGTTTTGCCACCCTTCCACTCGACGCCCTCGACGTCGGCGACGACGGCGTCCCCCCTGCGCCCCCGCACATAGAAGAGGCGGCCTCGATGCTGATCTACACCTCCGGCACCACCGGGATGTCCAAGGCGTGCGAGCTGTCCC
>VXQO01000003.1 GCA_009838975.1 Gemmatimonadota bacterium
CCGGTCCCACCCCCGGCCCCCCAGGAGCCAGTGGAGGATGAAGAAGTCGCCCAGGCTGAAGCCCCCGCGCCCGCCGAATCCGCGGTCGTCGGAGCCGCGCAGCATGATCGCGATGAGGATCAGGACGAAGATGGCGAAGTAGACGACCAGCATGACGGCCGTCCAGACCTTGAAGCCGACCTTGAAGGCCGACCACGCGCTCCGGCGTAAGCGGGTCCAGAACGGCTCCGCGTCCCGCTCGATGAGCTTGGGGTCGAACTGGTAGAGCAGGTCGCCGGAATCCGCGACCTCCAGATGGCCGCGGTGGGTCTCGAGAAGCGACTTGAGGGCGCCCTCGGCTTCGTGATCGGGCATGCCGGTGGCGGAGACGACGTCGCCCAGAGTGGCGCGGCCGCGAAGTCGGCGCAGGGCGGAGATGACGGAGGTATCGGGTGTGGTGGTGATACTGGTCACAAGACTGTACACATTAGAAGGGCTGTTTCTGGTATTCGTTGGCGTAACGGCATGGGGCGGTGCACGCCATCCGTGGCTGAGGGCTGTGGTACTCCACACGAAAGATCCCTCTTGACGGATGAAACGCAACCGGAGAGGGAGGAGTTGGAGGACATGCCGATGATCGGAGTTCCAGCCATCTGCAGGCTCGTGCACTATCGGTGCCGCTTTCTGACCCCTCCAGCCCGCCGCGCTGATCGGTTGATGATGGCGTCTCTATAGCGTGACGGCGGGTAATGCGACCACAACGAGGAGTCAAGTGCAATATGCCGCACAACATAGGCCTTGAGGATCCGGTGTTCCTGCTCGGCCCCCCTTACCACCAGCTGGCCAGGATCGATATCGACGACACACCGCAGGTGCTCGAAGGCGGCTGGGTGATGGCCTGGCACCTGGGGAGCCCCGGATGGCAGAGGGCAGCCCCAGCCGTAGCCGGCCGCCCCGCTGGAGTGCCGCTCGCAATCATTCTGCCCGACGGGGAGGACCGCCTTTCGGTGTTGCGGGTTCTTCGCGCCATCGAACAATCCCGCCCTCAGGCCGTGATGCCCTATCACGAAGCACCCACCGCACGGGAGATCGCGAGCGTGATCAGGCGTGAGCCGTCCTGCCTCGCCTCCAGCGTCGCCGACTACCTCGTGTGGAGGGGCATCCCGCTCGACGCCATCACGCGGAGTATCATCCGCCGGACCGTGCAACTGAGTTCCCAGGTCCGGACCATCGGCGCCCTGGCGAAGAACCTCTACATTTCCCGCCGTGCCCTGGGGCGCAAGCTTCTGAGCAGCGAGCTGCCCGTCGCCTCGCACTGGCTTCACATATCCAGAATCCTGCGGGCCACGATCACGCTGCAGAACTCCGAAGCCAGCCTCTTCCGCGTCGCGGTGTCTCTCGGCTATTCCGACGGTTTCTCGCTCAGCAACCAGATGTATCGCCTGTGTGGAATCAGGCCGATGGAAGCGCGCGAGAGGCTTGGCTGGGAATGGGTGTTCGAGACCTGGCTCGCCAGGGAAGTCACTGCGGGCAGCATTGGTGCTCCCATCGCCAGCGGTCGTCCGTCAATCGCCAGCTTCTCCAGGAAAACACGCGTCGAGGCGTCGGTTGCCGGGGCGCCCTAGGAACGGATCGGGACCATTGGGACACCAACTCGCTACATCCGCAACCCGGAAACAACGGCCCGAACTTCGGCTGGAACTTTTTGGAGGGCCGGTACTCTGGAGGAGCCGTCGAGCCGTGCGGATCTCCCCGCTTCAGTCCGCGCTGCTGGCTTTGGCTTTCGCCAAGGAAGTCAACCGCATCCCTCGTCCGGCATTGCAGCGCTTTCTCTGGGAATCCGAGGACGAGAAGGCACTCAGACACCGCCTGAGCCAACTCGTATATCAGGCCAATCAAACCGCCGACCAGAAGATCTTCGAGGCCGCAGGTGAACATATTCGCGTGAACCGGGATGCTGTCGACTGTGACGTGGACGACTACTCCACCGCAGTACGCTCCGGGGATTTCGAGAAGGCGTGGAACATGCTGGAACACGGATTCCTGTCCGCGTGCAACTACCGCCGGACATCGGCCTTCGTCGATTGGATCGAGGAACAACGGATCGTCAAGCGATCGTTGCTGCGCCGTGCCGCCCTGTCGGCATGGGAGGAAGCCGAGGCCGCTCAGGAATGGTCACTTGCCAGGCGATCGGCCGAGGTTCTGTTGCACCTTGATCCGCGGGAGGAAACGATCCTGCGCCGCGTCATGCGCGCCCGCGTTCTGGCGGGGCAGGTGCGCGAGGCCGAGGCCGTCTACCGGACATTCGCAGAACGCGTCGACCCTTCCGGGGGACAATGGACCCCGGAACGGGCCACGACGACGCTGCTGCGGAACGTCCAGGACCTGCTTCATGATCCGATCGCGGATTCTCGCGCGGCGGCGGACCGCGCGCCAACCCCCCCACTGGTCGGCCGGAGAGCGGAGTTGACCGAACTGACGCGGAGCCTGTTCGAGCCCCGCCCAAACGCGGGCTGGCGAACGATCGCGGTACACGGCGAAGCAGGTGTCGGAAAGACGCGGCTCGTACGGGAAGCGATCAGCAGCGCGCGTTTCCGGGGATACCGGGTCATGGAGGCCAGCGCCGTACAGCTGGAGCGCAAGATCTTGCTGAGCCCCCTGCTGGATCCCCTGAGCGACCCCTGGGTGTTGCCCTTCTCACGCACGCTCGACGAGCCCTGGCGAAGTTCGATGCTCGCTTTGGTTCCCGAGTTGCAACAGGGATCCAAACCGCTGCACGACCCGTCTCCTCCGCGAGGAGGCGAACTCTCGCGACACACCTGTGATGCCTTCCTGCGTCTCTTCACCAGGATCGCCGAGTCGCAGAAGACCATTCTGTCCGTCGATGGTTTCCAGTGGATGGACGAATCGTCGATCGCGGTGCTGCAATTCCTGCGGAGACGGTGGCACCGGGGAGAGATGACACTGCTTGTCACGTTCTGTGAGGAGGAACTCCGGCTCGGTGCCAGCGTGGCCCGCTTCATCCGCGAAGAGGAGTTGCGTCGGTCGACCACGAGCATCCACTTGACCGCGCTGGACGACATTGCCGCGGTCAAGCTGGCGAGATCCGTGGCCCCCGAGAACTCGCACCATTCCCTCGCGGTGATCGCGAGAGCTGCGGGCGGCAACCCCAGGTTTGTCATCGATCTGGCCACCAGCAATGGCGCCCAGCCCGGCAGGAGTTCGTCGGATATCACGGTCCCGCCGTCCGTTCGCCGACTGGTGACGCGGAGGCTCGAGTTGCTTGACGACGATGCCCGCAAGGTCGTATGCGGTCTCGCGGTTGTCGGAAACGGCGCGTCCCTGGATCGCCTCAGGGTGATTGCCGACTCGACACGAGCCGAATGTCTGGACGCGCTGGACACGCTTCATCGTCTCCGCCTCGTGGACTGGGCCCCGGAGGGGATCGCCTTCCGCCACGAGATCTTCCGCCACGCGGTGTACCAGCAGATCCATCCTTCCAGACGTTCCGTCCTCCACGCGCGGACCGCCAGACTTCTGTATCGCGCTTCCGGCGACTCCGCTCTCATCGAAGCCGCGCGCCACTATCGGCTGGCCGGCGAATCCCGACATGCTTCCATTTGTGCGCACGAAGCGGTCAAGGGGGCGTATTCTCGCGATGTTCCGAGTCGTCTTCGACTGCTTGAGGAGGCCCATGAGTTGAGCCGGGGTCCGCGGCGGGCCCTGATCGCCGCCGGGTTGGTCCGGGCCTGCTACGACCTGCGACGATTGAAGGCGGTACTTCGCTTTGGTGCGGAGGCACTGGAGGGTACATCCAGGCTGTCTCCCTCGGAGGCCGTCGAAGTCCGGCTTGCCGTGGCCGACGCCCGACACCTGCTCGGAATGGACGACGCCGAAGAGTCTCTGGCCGAACTGGCGAAGCTCGAGGAACGCGCACGCACCGGCGCCGATGATGTCCGGCTGGCTCGTGTTCTGGATGGCAGGGTCCAGCTCCTGGACCGAGAGGGACTTCGAGACGCCGTCGTCGAGGAGCTTGGGCGCATCCGCGGGATGGAGCTGCCTGCGAACCGCGGGGCCCGGTGCCGAATCCTGGCCACCCTGGCGACCCAGGTCGAATACGGCGACGCCGACGCAGGCCTCGATTCAGCCCGCAGGGCGGTCAGGTTGGCGAGGACAGCCGACCTGCACGACGAAGGGGTGCTCTCCGGGCAACGTCTCGTCCGGACTCTGGTTACAAGTGGACTCCTTTCCACCGTGCAGGAACGTGAGACGGTGCGGACAACGCGTGACCTGGCCAACGCGAGCGGTCTGCACAGCTGTCACGCGTTCATTCTTCTCGATCTGGCCGAATGGCACACAGTGGCCAACGAGCACGAGATCGCAGCCAGGATTCTCTCGGAGGCGCGAGACATCACCCGAGAGATGGATTGTCCACACATCAGAACTCTCGAGCATCTCGCGCGCGGCAACCTCGCGGTCGGCACCGGCGATATGAAGGAGGGCAGAAAGGTCTTGAAGGCGATTCAGGACATCGGAACCGCGGGCAGTGACTCGAACCCGGCCCTGGTTCCGGGCAAGTTCATCGATGCGCTGGCCGCTCTCGAGGGCACCCTGCTCATGGAGTTGGGCAAGATTCAGCGCGTGAATCAGATCGCCGAGAGACACCCTCTGCCGGAATCGCTCGGCGAGGCCTCCCTGGGTGCCATCCTCTTCCACTCTCGCCTGCGGTCACGGACCGGTGACCTTGCGGGAGCCAGGAAACTGCTGGTCCGCGGGCTGGAGGCGAATGAATCGTGGCGGCCGCTGTTGTGGTTGCGTTTGTCGCTCGAACTGGTTCGCCTGGCCCGCCGCAACGGTGACCCGCAAACGGAACTCGCCCAGCGCGCCCGCAGCCGTGCCGAGGAACTCGGTCTCACCGGGCTGGCGCACGAGTTCCTGCCTTTCTGCGCTCCTTGAGTTGATGACGGCTACCACTCGGGATCGCTGAGGTTTCATTCCACCGCTGCGGCCGTTTCGGCGGCCGCAGCGGTGGCGGCCTGCACACCGGAAGAGAAGCCCTCGGTGTCCGCTCTGGTAATCGAGCCGGCGGCGTCCGTCGACGCTCCACTCAGCTTCTCGAACGATGTCGCGCTCGTCACGAACAACATCGCCTGCGTGGTGGATGCCTATGAGTTTCAGATACGCTGCCTCACTCGCGATGGAGGGGTGGTAGCAACCTTCGGCAGGAAGGGTGAGGGTCCGGGTGAGTTCCTTGCCGTGACCAGGATCGAGCGTGCTGACGATGGCGCGGTGGCACTGTTGGATATCCTGCTGGATCGGATTACGGTGTTCAGCGTGCGAGGTGACCTGCTGTTCGAAACTTCAATGCCAGCCAACTTCTCCATGGGCCAATTGTTCGGCGACCGGGTCTTCGGCATCACGCGGACCAGGGCCGACACGGGACGTGTGGACGTGCCCACGGAGCGGGATCTCCGCTCAGGAGAGATTCTGTGGTCGCGGAACTATGTCGCGGAGGCTTCGGGCACCGACTGCATCGCCGAGTTTGCCGGGCAAATGTCGCCCAGTGGCTCACTGGTCTACTGGAACTGCCACGGCGAGTTGGTGTTCTTCGAGGACCGCGATGGCCCTGGGGTGGTCAGGACTTCACCAGGGCGCGTCGACGAGCTTCCGAACGACCGGGACGTGGAAGCATACCTTGAGGGCATGGCACGCATCACCGCCGGTGCGGTTCGCGCTCCTCCGGCGGTGAGCGAAGCGTACGCCGATGAATACCGGAGCAAGCCGAAGCGATGGTATTTCAGCAACGAAGGACCGGCATTCAGGTTCGACGACCGCGGTCGCACCTGGGCTGCTACCACCCGCGACAGGGATGAACGGTCCTACATCGAGGTGTGGGACGGCCCGGAGTACCTGGCAACGGTAGAGATACGCGACCGGCTGATGGGCTTTGATTTGCTCGGCGATTGGTTGGTCGCCCTTGTGGAGCGGGAGCCGGACCGGGACGGGATCGCCGCCTGGGGGATTGACTGGTATGCGGTGCCGCAGTTCTGAGGGGTGGTATCGTCTGGCGACCTGGTGATGCGTCTGGTTGACGGATCGTCAGCGCCCGCCTACCACTCCCCCCTCAACCACTCCACCAGCAACCCGATCTCCGCTTCGCTCAGGATCTCGTCCGGCCCGAACGCCGGCATGCGGTCGTTGCGGTCGCCGTAGAATCGCGTGTGGGACGCGTCCCGGACGAACCCGGTCAGCCACTCCCTCGACCCGAACCCGGTCAGCACCGGCCCCAGGCTCTGCTCGACCGTTCCCCGCCACTCGTGGCACTCGGTGCATCCGATCGACTCCGACGCGAGCAGCGCGGTGCCCTCCGCGATCTCGGACCGGTCGGCCTCGTCCAGCGCGGCCTGTTGGGGTAGCGCGGCTTCCGCCGACAGCGCTTTCACCACCTTGGCGAGGTCGTCGCGCTGGGCGGCGTCGAAGCCGGCGATGCGGCTCTGCACCATGCGCACCATGCGGCCGCGGGCGAAGTCGGTGCCGCCGAAGTAGCGGGGGGTGGCGATCTGCTCCGGGTCGAGCAGGCCGGTCAGCCACTCGCGGCTGGCGAAGCCCTTCAGGTCGGCGGCGGTCTGGGCCTCGGCGAGCTCGTTGCCCAGGCCGTCGTGGCCGTCGTAGCTGTGGCAGCTGGCGCAGCGGTCGGCGAACAGCTGGGGGCCCTGCGTGAGGGGATCGTTGCGCAGCAGGGTGAGCGCGCCCGAGGGCGGGATCCCGTCTGGTCCCCGGGCCAGCTCCACGATGCGCTCCGCGGCCGCTTGCGCGCGGTGCTGGGCGGCGACGAACTCGGGATCGGCGCGGTCCTGGGCGTAGGCGAGCCAGGTGAGCAGCCCGACGCCGGCCAGGATCGTCCCCATGAAGCCGAGGTTGAAGCGGTGGCCGAGCCGCCACCGGCCCGCGAACGGCATGAGCGCGATCAGCGTAACCACGAGCCCCGGAATCACGATCGCGCCGAGGATTTCGGTCTCGGCCGGGAAGTACGTGAGCCACTGGAAGAGGAACATGAAGTACCACTCGGGGCGGGCCGCGGCGTAGGGCTCGCTGGCGTCGGCCGGGGCTCCCAGCGGCGCACCTCCCGTGCGGATGACCAGGTACAGCACCGCGGCCATCACCGCGAGGCACGCGACGGCATCCCGCAGGGCCTGATCGGGCCAGAACTGCCCGTCCGGGTTGCCGCCGTCCCGGGCTCCGGCAGGTCGCTCTCCCGTCGTCACCCCATGACGGCGGAACAGGAACACATGCCCCGCGATCAGCACGATCAGCGCGCCGGGCAGCACGCCGGCGTGCAGGGCGAAGAAGCGGGTGAGCGTGAGATGGCCGTAGTCCGCGCCTCCGATCAGCGCTTCCTGCAGGGCGGGGCCGACGAACGGAGTGATCGACGCGATGCTCGTGGCCACCTTGGTCGCCCAGTAGCCCTGCTGGTCCCACGGCAGCAGGTAGCCCGTCAGCGACAGCCCCAGGACGATGAAGAGGAGCGCCAGGCCGAACCAGAAGTTGACCTCGCGGGGGGCCCTGTAGGCGCCGGCCACGACGATCTGCATGAGGTGCAGGACCAGCAGGATCATGGTCGCGTGGGCCATGTAGTGATGTATTCCACGTAATAACCAGCCGCCCGCCATATCGTTTTGTATATAGAAGACGCTTTCCCATGCGCCCTGCGCATTGGCGCTGTAGGACGCCCAGAGCGCCAGCCCGGTGATGAACTGGACGACCACCGCGAAGGTGAGGGTGCTCCCCCACACGTACCGCCACTTCGCGCCGCCGGGGATCGCCTCGACCAGGACGGCGCGCAGCAGCCTCCGGTAACCGGTGCGGTCGTCGAGCCAGTCGAGGACCGGCCTCACGCCACCGGCTCCTTCTCCGCCCTGCCCGGCAGGAAGTTCTGGAAGCGGACCCACACCTCGTCGCCGCGGATCTCGACGTCGAGCGTGTCCATGTCGCGCGGGCTGGGGCTCGCCGGATCGTTCACGGCCCCGCTGAGGTCGAAGCTGCTCTTGTGGCAGGGACACACGAACCGCGAGCGGTCGGCCGCGACGTTCACGAAGCACCCGGCGTGCGGGCAGACCACGTTCAGCGCCTCGACCGAGTCCCCGGCGCGGCGCAGGTAGACCGCCCCCACCGGCAACTGTCGGTGCGTGTTCCACGCGTCCACCCGGTCCATGACCACGCGGAACTTGTGGGGCACCCCGTCGTCCGGGACCGCCGCCAGCTTTGCGACCGGGATGAGGTCGGCGTCCTGCCGCGGCCGCTCCAGCGGCTCGAGCGCGGCGCGTATCCCCGACCAGACCGGGGCGAGGAACGCCAGGCCGCCCGCGGCGATGGCCCCCATGCCCGCGAGGAAGCCCCGGCGGGGGGCCGGGGCCGTGCCGGACGATCCTTCCTCTACCACATGGGGCGCGTCGGCCGCCTGCGGCTTTTCGCTCATGGCAAGTCGGGGCTGGAGGGGTGTCGCCAAAACAGCCGATACAGAGTAATGGAAGTGGGTGGAACATTGCGACTTGGACGGGAATACTAAATCTTTAGGACTTATGGTGTCTGACGCTCGTCCGTGAAGTAGCGGATGAAAGGCTGGGGGAAGACATGAGACTCGGAGACGCACTAGGGGACTCCCTGCGGGGACCGCTGGCGACAGCGGTGCTCGCGGTTTCCTGTCTGCTGCTCTGCGCCGCCTGCGCGGACGAGTCATCGGACCCGGAGCCCACGGATCGCGCGCCGGCCGCAGACCTGTTCTCCGCGTGGCCCGGTGACGAGTCGTTGCAGATAGCTGGCGCGCCGAGCGTGGTGGTGGGATTGGACGAGTCCCTCCCGCTGGATGGCTCCATTGGAGCGGTCTTCTTCGGCGACGGCATCGCGATCGCGAACAGAATCTCGCGCGAGGTCCTGATCCTGGATGCCGCGGGCGGGCTACTTTCGCGGCACGGCAGGCGCGGGGAAGGGCCCGGCGAGTACATAAACCTGTCCGGGATCGCTCGCCACGCGGACGGACTGATCACCTGGGACTCAAACCGGTTCCGGGTCACCCTGCTCGACGCCTCCGGGGAGTACATCGGCGAGACCAGCCTCAGACGGCGTGGCCGGGTAAGGACCGAGATCGTTGGAGCCTTCGGAAACAGCGTGCTGCTCGAAACCTGGCAGACGGGATTTCGGGGGGACGGGTTCGTCGGGCCGATGGAGATCCGGCAGCCTGTGATCTATGAGATCGCTCGTCTTTCTGACGGAGAGGTCGTCTTCGAGTACACCCTTCCCGGTGAAGAGCAATGGGCGACGAGGGAGGCTAGCAGCGCGGGCGGGGTCACGCACGGCGGGATGGGCGTGATTTTCGGACGAACTGCCGTCTCCGCCGTCACCGACCGCTACGCCTACCTGGCCACGACCGACTCGATCACATTCACGCGCTCCGACGAAGCCGGGACCACCGTGGAAGTCTCATTCGAGCAGCCGCGGGAGCACGCGGAGGCAGCCTGGGTGCGGTTCGTCAGGGATACCACACAGGCGCATCTCGAGAGTATACAGCCCGGCCAGATAGTCATCGGCGGAAGGAACTTCATGATGCACATAAGGGAGTTCCGCCTCCGCCTGCTCAAGGATCTGCCAGCCCGCTCCACCCTCCCGAGTCTTTCCGATATGAAGGGCGGCGCCGACGGCCTTCTGTGGATCCGTGAGTACCCTGACCCGCTTCAGGACCAGGTGGCCTGGGTCGGCTTCAACGAGGCGTGGGAACGGATGAAACGGATCGTGATGCCCCCGCGCCTGCACGTTCTGGATATCACGGAGGACCGGGTGCTCGTCCGGGCAAAGGGCGCTCTTGACGAAACCCTGATCGAGGTCTACCCGATCGAGCGCTGAATACCGGCGACCGGGGCGAGGAACGCCAGGCCACCCGCGGCAATGGCGCCCATGGCCGCGTGTTACTAATTTCTTAGGACTTGATCGCCCGACGTTCTCTCGGGCGATACAGCTGCGAAGCGCCGCCGACGGACGGCAGCTCGAATCCCCACCGCTCACGTAGAGGAGTGTTCGATGAGAACGCCGACAACCGGGAAGCCGATGAGCTTGTTTCGGAGCAGCTACGCGGCGTCCGCAATGCTGGTCGGCGTCGGATGCGGGAGCGAGCCGGATGCCAGTGTGGACCGCGCAACAGCCGGGCCTGCCGTCACGGTCGTCGATAGCGTTCTCCTCGACGAGAACGATCGGTTCTATCTTGGCAACCCCTTCAGTTTGGTAGTGGACACTGCTGACGGTTCGTTCCTGATTTCGGACTTCTTCGAGAACCGGATCCTCAGGTACGAACGGGCCGGCAAGCTCCGGCAGTTCTACGGTCGTCCGGGCGGCGGTCCCGGCGAGTTTCGCTCCATCTCGACCGCTTTCGTCCTGGGCGATTCAGTTGTGGTTGGTGCCGGAAACCGCCGCAATCTCCTACAACTCTTCTCCAGGCATGACGGCGCCTACGTTGGCGAGCAGCCCTACAGCGGTCGGCCCGGGACGGGGGGTGTATCAGTGGTGGATCGCGGAGTGGTGTTTCCAACTCGAGACCTGGCGAACGGGACGATGGCGGCCGTCTGGCGCTACCCCGAACCGGCGATCGACTATGTCGTTCCCCTTCCAGCGCCCTATCAGCGATCGCTGGAGGGTCTCGGCAGGTTCGCGGCTTTTCAGTCGTTTGGCAGTGTCGTGGCGTGGTCGGATACGTTGCTGTCCGGCATGAGCGGTCTGAACGAGATCTACCTCTCCACACTGGATGGCGTGCTTCTGGACACCCTCCTTCTTCCCAACACGGCGCGCCGAGGCGTTCCGCCCAACGTCCAGGAGGTATTCGATGACCTGCAGTCCTTTAGTTCGATGACGGAGATGTTTGAGGCGGCTTCTTCGATGTATGGGCTCTACCGTATGTCGGATGGCAGCACGGTCGTGCTGCATCACGACTCCACGATGGACGGAGAGTTGCCTGCCGGAAACATCACATCGGAAGTGTACCTGAGCATCATCGCCCCCGATCGGACGAGGGCGTGCGTCGATGCGCCCGTGCCCTACTCGAACGCAATGCGTCCAGTTCACACAGTGGCTCGAGACACCCTCTTCCTCGTTGACCGACGCCTCAATGAGGCTGAGGACGACCTCCTGACCTGGATTCGAGCCTACCGGATCGATACAACCGGCTGTACCTGGTTCGACCTGGACTGAAGCTCTGGAACATTGCGCACGAAGCGGGGATACTAAATCTTTAGGAGTTTGCACCCACGCCGCCCCCCCGCCTTGAGGAGCAATCATGACATCTCTGGAACACCGCCACGAGCGGCTGCCGGTCACGCGTCCCCCGCACACCGCGCTGGCGCTGATCCTCACCCTGTCCGTCGCCTGCAGCGGCGGCGGCGACGTGCCGACCACCGACCAGGGCATCTCGACATGGACCACCGAAGCCGCCTACCAGCTGGCCGAAGCTGCGGACGCGGGCGTCTTCTTCGAAACGCCGGTCGTGCGCGCCGACCCGGAACGCGATCGCGTGGTCGTCGTCGACGCGGGCAGCGCGCAGGTCAGTGTGTGGACTCCCGAGGGCGTGCTGCGCGCCGTCGAGGGCCGGGTGGGAGAGGGCCTCGGAGCGTTTCCCACCGTGGCAGGGCTCTTCATCGAGGAAGACGGCACCCTTTCGGCGGTCGATGGCGGCGGATCGCGCTTCGCGTACTTCGCGGCCAACGGGGAACACCTCGGTACGCAGCTGGGACCGGGAACGAGCCTCGAGTACGAGGGCCTGTCGGTCAGGCTCGCCCCGCCGCGCGACGGAGTGTACCTGGGCACCGCAGAGGTCACGCCGCACCTCGAGGTCGGGGCGACCTACGGCCCCTTCGCCGGTCAGCCCCCCATGCTCCGCGAGCCGGTGTTGCGCGTCCGGCGCTCCGACACCGGCCAGTGGCTCGAACCCGAGCCCCTGCTCTGGCTGGATATCTCCAACCGGGTCATGGCGGCCGAGTATCCGGACGGCGGCCGGTCATTCGGGGGCCAGCCCTTCGGCGACTACGATCAGGTCCGATTCGAACCAGGCACCGCCATCGTCATGCGCACCAAGGGGGGCCCGGGTTCGGTGGAGCTGATCGAGGTGGACGGGGCCGGGGACACCGTCTGGCATCGGCACCTGCAGCTGGAGCCTCGGCAACTGACCCGGGAGATGGTGGACGAGGTGCTGGACGCAAGGATCGACGTCTTTGCGCCGCTCCGGATCGGGCGGATCACCCGCGAACAACTCCGCGACATCTACGACGAAGCGCTCTACCAGCCCGAGTACCTGCCCGCCGCCCAGGGACGTCCCATTCCCACGTCCTCCGGCGAAATCTGGTTCAGAACGCACGAGGTGGTCGACACCCTCCGGGTGCACTACGCGGTCCGCCGGGGCGACATGGATGAACCGCCGCGCCGCGTGTTGCTGCCCGAGTGGCTGCGCGTTCACGACGCGACCGCGACCCACGTCTGGGGGATCCGGCGCGATCCAATGGACATGCAGCACGTGGTCGGCCGAAGGCTGGTTGAGTTGGAGGAGGAGTAGGGCGGCCTTGGCGCCCCCGGTTGCCGGGCTCGCCCGACGTCCCGTTCAGCGGGCCCGGCGCCGGAGGATGCCGACGTTCACCCCGCGGGATGCGCCCTCAGCATGGCCGCGCATCGGTCCGGCGTCACCCGCCCCTGCACCCCTTCCAGCACGCTGGCCAGCACCCCCGTCACATTCGCGACCGCGAAGCTGATCCCGCTCAGATTGCGTTCCACCGGGACGCCCGGAATCGGCCTCGGATAGGGCGACGCGGCCACGAACCTCACCCGGCCCGCAGCCAGCAGCGGGCGCACGATGGCGGCATCGAA
>VXQO01000090.1 GCA_009838975.1 Gemmatimonadota bacterium
CCCGTACTCGCGCATGAGTTCCCCGTCCATGCCCACCACGAACACGCGGGCCGCCTGCCCGTCCAGGATGTGAAGCCTGCCGGCCGCGTCGAAGTCCACACCGGCGATCATCCCGAACTGCTCCCACTCGGGCCCGTCAAGCGCCCCCACCCGGTACACCTCTTCGATGTCCGGATCGAGCTGGCGGTCCTCGGCGGGGAGTTGGATGATCTGCTGGGCTTCCAGGGCGCCGGCCGCAGCCAGGAGCCACACCGAGTGTAAACTCGTCTTTACATAACGTAAACTTGACATTACTTCCGGGTTCCTCTGGACCTCGCTCACTCCACCCGCTTCACTACCACCATGTACTCACCGAGTTCCCCGGTCTCGACGAACGCGACCAGGCCGTCCGGGCCGAATGCGCTCGGCATGGGTGTGTCCGCGGCATAGCTCCCCAGGTACCTGCCGTCTCGCGTGAGCACGTCAATGGGACCGTCGCTCAGCAGATCCTCACCCCGCCGCCGCACCCAGATCTCGCCATCCCAGGTGGTGCGCAGATCCAGGACCACGGGGACTTCGTCGGCGGCGGGAAGTGCCTCGAGAAACGCTCGCCTCGTCCTCGTCAGGCCCTCGATCATCCCTGCGGGCGGGAGCGCCTGGACCACTTCCCCCGTCCGGCCGTTCATGATGGTGCGGGGTCGATTCTGCGCGGCGGCGGACGCCGCGACGTACTCCTCGATCTGGTGCTCGATCTCGGCTTCAAGGATCCGGCCGGTCACGGGCGTCGGGTGAAAGGGGCGCGTGAGAATCCGGAACACCGAGCCGTCCTCGCGCGCGAGCTTGATCGCATAGGCGGACGAATCGGAGAACGCGATGCCCCCGCCGGTCAGCGTGCCCACGAACAATCCCGGATCGAATGTGCGTGGAGGCGGCGACTGTCCCTCCGTGCCGAGCTCATGCCCGCCCACTCGGAAAGTGACGACCCCGGCGGAGGGCGGCGCCCACGCCTCGGTCATCGCTTCGAAGACCACCGTATCACCGTCGAGCGCCAGCCGGCGTATCGGTCGCATCCCGGGCTGATCGCGGTCGTCCGCCGGCCGCATCGCTTCAATGCGGTTCAGACCCCCGGACACAAGCACGCCCTCGCGCCCGCCGCGATCCGCGTGTATTCGCCCCGAGATGCTCAGCAGGTCATCCCCGACGCGAACGTTTCGGTCGAACGTACCATCGCTCGAGTACAACTGCATCGCCCGATGCCGGGGAACGTCACCCACGACGACGCGTCCGTCCTCCATCACGGCCAGATGCCGCGGGAAGTCGAACTCGCCGGGTCCATTCCCAGGTTGCCCGATCGTCCTTGCCAAATCGCCGTCACGGCCCACCACCAGAACCGTGACAGCGTCGATGTCCAACAGGTATGCGTTGCCCGAACCGTCGAAGGCGACATCGATGATCGTGCCGAATTGCTGCCATACCGGCCCGTCAAGCGCCCCGACACGGTACACCTCTTCGAAATCGGCCTCCAGCGGGCGGTCTTCAGCGGGGAGCTGGATGATCTCCTGGGCGGAGGCAGTCCCGGCGGTCGTCAAGCAGGCCGCCAGTGCAATGAGGTTGGTGAGTGCGGGATGGGGTTTCGTCATGCGCGGCTCCATTTGATGACCAGCGTGTGCGGAGGTCCGGGTCCTCAGTTCACCGTGGCCGGCAGCCTCCTGACCACCACGGTCTCGACATCGAATTCGTCGGTCTCGATGAAGGCGGCGAGGCCGTCCGGGCCGAACGCGTCCGGCATCTGCGTCGTCTCTGCGGGATAGGTGCCCAGGTATTGACCGCTCGCGGTCAGTACGTCGATCGGTCCGTCGGCGGCTGCGCTTTCGCCCGCTCTGCGAACCCAGATGGCGCCATTCCAACTCGTCTGGATGTCCTGAATGACAGGGACCTCGGGATAGAACGGCCAAGTCTCGATGTCGGCGCGCTGGGAAGCGAGGATCCGGTCCACCATCGGCCGCATGCGTTCGGGAATGTCGGATCGGGGTCTCTCCGACTCCGCGCGCTCCTGCTCCAGCCGTCTCCGGTCCAACTCCGTCTCCCTGTCGCGGTTGGAAACGGGCCGGGGGACAATGGGGCGCGTGAGGACCCGCACGAACGTGCTGTCGACACCAACCACCCTGATGCGGTAGTCGGACGAGTCCGAGAACACCAGTCCCCCGCCCGGCAGTCCTCCCACGAGCAGTGAAGGCGCCAGCGCAAGGGTCCGGCCGCCAATCCAGGTGACGCCCTCGTTGCGGGGCCGGGCATCTGCCGGCTCCGGAGCCGCCATCCAGGCGTGCAGCACGGTATCCGTACGCACTACATCGCCGCCGAGAAGGAGACGCGTTACCGGACGCGGGCGGCCCGCGGGCTCCTGCGAGTCTGTTCCGGTCAACATGCCGAAGGACACGGAGGACACGGTCCCGTTGGGAACGACACTGTGGTCGGGCGCGCCGGGATCCAGATCCGGCATGCTGGTCATGAGCGCGCCTCCCGGCATGCGCACGGTCCGGACGAGCTGCCCGTCCGGATCGAAGATGTGGAAGGTGCTCTGTGTACGGTCGAAGACCATGGCCTGACCTGCCGCGGTCACCGCAATGCGGGTGGGCTGCCGAAACTCGCCCGGCCCATCTCCCGCCCTCCCGATCGTGCGCAGACGACTGGCATCGGGAGCCACGACGACTACGCGCGCTGCCTGCTGGTCGAGGACGTAGAGGTTCCCGGCGCCATCGAATGCGAGACCCGCGATCTCGCCGAACTGCTCCCAATCCTCACCGGCGAGCGAGCCGACGCGGTAGACCTCCTCGAAGTTGGCTTCGAGCGGGCGGTCCTCGGCAGGGAGTTGGATGACTTCCTGGGCGGGCGCCGCAACACCGGTCATGAGACCGGAGAGCGCAAGCGCGCCCGCGGTGATCGCAGACCTGCCCACTCAGTTCACGCGTTCCGGCAACCGCTTCACAACCACCACCTTCACGCCCAGTTCGTCCTCTTCCACGAAGGCGGCGAGGCCGTCCGGGCCGAACGCTCCCGGCATCGCGGTCGAGCCCGCCGGATAGGTGCCGACGTACCGTCCATCGGCTGAAAGTACGTCGATCGGGCCGTCGTCGTCCCCCGGCTCCTCGCCGTGTCGCTGCACCCAGATTCGTCCGTTCCATGTGCTCTTCAGGTCGCGGACGACCGAGACCTCGTCGAAGAACTCCAGATTCGCGATCCGCTCGCGCTCACGTCGGCGGATCTCCTCGGGGGATCCGGGGATGAAGTTGGATCGCGGGAGTTCGTCGTCCGGCGTGGCCGCCAGCACTCGGAGACGGCGGCGCTTTTCGGCTCCGTTCACCGCGTCCGTCGCGGGTGTTGGCCCAAACGGCCGATCGAGTATCCGCCATACCCCCTCCCCCGGACGCGCCAACTTGATCGCGTACCTCGTGGAATCCGAGAAGACCACGTCCCCATTGGGAAGCACGCCCAGCAGCATGCGGGGCCCGAACACCTGGGGTGGTGCAAGCGGGAATCGCATCTGCGCCCCGGCAATGTCGATGGTTGGCGGTTCTCCAGCCGCAGGCAGCCAGCCCTCCGCGACCGTGTCCCTCTCGACCACTTCTCCGACAAGAAGCAAGCGCTCGATTGCACGAGACCTGTGCGGAGGCGCGTCGCCCGGCCCCGCTTCACGGGACCACGAAAACGACAACGCTCGGCCTCCGATCGCCGAAAAAACGGACCCGCCCAGAGGGTTCGGTAACAGCTCTGTCACAATCCTCACACCGCCTTCTGACACCATGCGGACCATACGCTCGAAGTCACCGTTGGCGTCGAAGATGTGGTATGCGCGGTGACGCGTGTCTGCCACCACGGCGCGGCCATCCCGAAAGACGGCGAACGCCGCCGGGTCGCGGAACTCGCCCGGCCCTTCGCCTGGCCGGCCGAATGAGCGCCGGTACTCGCCGTCCGGTCCCACCACGAAGATGCGGTCCGCCTGGTCGTCGAACACGTACAGCTGGCCCGCACCGTCGAAGGCCACCGTGCGCACGTTCCCGAACTGCTCCCAATCCGCGCCGTCCAACGAGCCGACGCGGTACACCTCCCCGAAGTCCGCCTCCAGCCAGCGGTCCTCGCCCGGCAACTCGATGACCTCCTGGGCCCCAAGGACGCCGGCCGTAGCGAGCAAGCACACCACATGTAAACCCGACCTTACATAGCGTAAACTTGACATTACTATTGCGCTCTCCTGGGTCTCCACCTCGGTACCGCTTTCGACATACGCTGGTCGAATCGTGGCGCTTACTCCGCGGGCTGCCCGGAGGCCGCCGGCCGCTCCCGCCCAGACGCACCCTCCACCCCGCGCCTCGCCGCCGCCCACTTCGCCAGCCGCCGATACGCCTCCCCCAGGCCCCACGCCACCGCCACGACGACCAGCAGCAGCGCCACCCACCGTAGCAGCGCCGCTCCGAACACCGCGTCGAGCGCCGGACGCTGGAAGTTGTAGGCGGTGAGCACGCCCCAGCGCTCGGCCATCCAGTGCCAGCTCGTGTGAGCGACGAGGGCCGAGACCAGGATCGCGCCGGTGCGCTCCGGGATCACCTTCGCGAAGAGCAGCGCGAGCCCCGGCACCATGATCAGGAGCGCGAAGAGCTGCCCGAACTCCACGCCGAGGTTGAAGCCGAGGAGGGAGGTGAAGAGGTGCGAGCCCGCGAACTGGAGCGACTCGCGCAGCAGGAAGGAGAAGCCGAAGCCGTGAACGAGGCCGAAGCCGAAGGCCCACATCCAGCGCCGTTTCTGCGTTTTGGCGACGATGTTCTCAAGCGCCATGAAGACGATGGAGGCCGCGATGAGCGTCTCGATCAGCGGCGGGAACCAGAGCGCGTTGGGGGCGATGCCGAGCACCGAGGCGCCCAGCGTGATCGAGTGGGCCGCGGTGAAGGCCGTCACGACGGAGACCAGAGGCCAGAAGCGCCGCATCGGGATCACCAGGCAGAGCAGGAAGAGGAGGTGGTCGATCCCGTCCAGGATGTGCGCGAAGCCGAGCACGACGAAGCGCAGGAATGCCTGATGCCATCGGGGGTCGAGGCGCACGCGGCCGGGGTTTCCCGTGTACTGGTAGACGCGCTCCGCGCCTTCCGGCGTGACGAAGCGCAGCACGGTCGTGGTGCGGATTCCCAGGTGCGCCCAGGCGGGGTCGATCGAGAAACGCGAATCGGCGGACTCGACCGGGGTCTCGAGCACCACGTCCAGCATGGCCTGTTCCAGGATCAGGTCGATGCCGGCACCCAGCGGCGGGGCGCTGATGTGGGCGAGGGCGCGGTCGTAGTCGGCGAAGGAGGGGTCGGAGGGCAGCGAGATCCGCGCCCCGGTAACGATGGGCCTGGGCAGCAGCGCCGTTTCCTCGTACAGCGCCACGTAACTGGCGATCCAGATCGTCGCCTGGTCGGCCAGCAACTCGCTCGCCTCCTCGATTTCGACGTATCCGGGGCCGCGGACGGGGAAGTCCACGTCGCGCATCGAGGTCAGCGGGACGCGCACGACGAGCCGCAGCGTCCCGTCGTCGGCCTTGACGAAGGCGCGCACGACCACGTCGGCGGGGATCTCGTGGGGGACGGGGGCTGAACGGGGCGCAGCCGCCGCAGGTTCGTGAGGCGCGGAGGCCGTGGCCGGCGTGGACCGCGACACACCGGGAGCCACTTCGGCAGCCGCCCTTGACGAGCCCGCCAGGGTGACCATCCCCACTGCCAGCGCTACAAGACCTGACGTTTTGGAACGCATCATTTCGCCGTCTCCGACAGGGTCGCTCTACCCGGCGGAGCCGGGGACCACATCAACGGTCGACCCTGGACCCTTGGCTGACAAGCGACTGATGCCGTACTTTGCCCCCCTTCCCCAAACTCTCCGCCCCACCAAGGGAGACTCGTCATGAAGCGCAAGCTGCTTCTCGTTGCCGCCATGGTCGTTGCCGTCGTCGTCGCGTGCGTGGCCCAGGACAGTGCCGAACAGACCGCGGCGTCGGACGGCGCAATGGCCCCGATGTTCGAGGTCGATCCGTTCTGGCCCAAGCCGCTGCCCGATCACATGGTGCTGGGGTCGGCGATCGGGGTTGGCGTGGACTCGCGCGACCACGTGTTCATCGTGCACCGCGGGAACCTGACCGAACGGACGGAGGGTGGCGCGGACGCGGATCCGCCGATCGGCGAGTGCTGCCGGGCCGCGCCGCCGGTACTCGAATTCGATCCCGAGGGGAACCTGGTGAACGCGTGGGGCGGGCCGTCGGACGACTATGTGTGGCCTGCGTCGAACCACGGGCTCACGGTCGACCACATGGACAACATCTGGATCGGCGGGAACGGGCCGAACGACACGCACGTGCTGAAGTTCTCGCGCGACGGCCAGTTCCTGGCTTCGTACGGAGAGCCGGAGGCCGGGCCGACCGACAGTCGCAGCACCACGCGCTTCAACCGGGTCGCCAAGCTGGCGTTCGACGCCGAGGCGAACGAGGCCTACCTGGCGGACGGGTATGGGGGACGCCGGGTGGCGGTTCTGGACGCGTCGACCGGCGAGTTCAAACGGTATTGGGGTGCCTACGGCAACGAGCCGGACGACACGCGGACGGCGCCGTATGACCCGGACGCGCCGCTGATCCAGCAGTTCCGCACCCCCGTGCACTGCGCCGATCCGTCGCGCGACGGGCACGTCTACGTATGCGACCGTCCCAACAACCGCGTGCAGGTGTTCACCACGGACGGGACCTTCGTGGACGAGGTGCAGCTCGCGCCACGGACGCTGGGGGACGGCTCGACGTGGGACGTGGCGTTCTCGCGCGACCCCGAGCAGCAGTACATGTACGTGGCGGACGGGAAGAACATGCGGGTTTACATCCTGGACCGGCTGAACCTGGAAGTGCTGACCAGCTTTGGCGACGGCGGGCGCCAGCCGGGGCTCTTCTTCGCGGTCCACTCGATCGCGACCGACTCGCAGGGCAACGTCTTTACGACCGAGACCTATGAGGGGAAGCGCGTCCAGAAGTTCGTCTACATGGGAATGGGCCCCGTGACGGCGGAGCATCAGGGGGCGCCCTGGCCGACGGGGAATTGAGATGGAGCAACACCGGACACCAATAGAAGGAGCGGTGACACGATGAAGACCTTCCCACTTGCAACCTGCGCACTGTTTGCCGGCGCACTCTTCGTTGGGGCCTGTTCGCCGAGCGGCGATGCGCCGGAGGCCGAGGCCGACGCCGAAATGACGGCGGAAGCCGAAATGGGTCCCATGACCTTCTTCATCACCAGCGCCGGGCCCGGAGACGGCGCCAACCTGGGCGGACTCGAGGGTGCGGACGCGCACTGCGAGACGCTGGCTTCGGCTGTGGGTGCGGGCGGAATGGGCTGGATGGCGTATCTCAGCACGATCGACGAGGACGGAAGCGCGGCGGTGAATGCGCGCGACCGAATCGGCATGGGTCCGTGGCATAACCAGGCCGGCGCGCTGATCGCAAACGACGTCGACGAGCTCCACTCCGAAGCGGCGAACCTCACCAAGGAGTCGATCCTGACCGAGAACGGCGACATGGTGAACGGGCGTGGCGACGATCCCAACATGCACGACATCCTGACCGGTTCGAACATGGACGGGACCGCCTACACCGGCGAGGACTACGACAACTGCGGCAACTGGATGAGCAACGGCGAAGACGGGAGCACGGCGGTGGGTCACCACGACCGGATCGGCGGCGGCCAGAACCCGACCTCGTGGAACTCGGCCCACGCTTCGCGCGGCTGCAGCCAGGAGAATCTGCAGGGCACCGGCGGCAACGGCTTCTACTACTGTTTCGCGGCGGGCAGTTGATGCGCCTGGCGCCGGCGCTGCCGGTCGCGCTCGCGCTCGCGGCGTGCACAGCTCAGGACGCGACGGAGGCTGACCCCGCGTCGACCGGCGAGCTCGCCGAGCCCCGGCAGGTCAACACCGTCTTCATCGAGGAGATGACCTGGACGGAGATCCGGGACGCCATCGACGCGGGCAAGACAACGGTCATCCTGCCCACCGCCGGGACCGAGCAGAACGGGCCCCACATGGTGATGGGCAAGCACCGCTACATCATCGAAGAGGCCAGCGACCGGATCGCGCGCGAGCTCGGTAACGCCCTGGTCGCGCCCGCCGTAACGTATGTGCCCGAGGGTGATGTCGATCCTCCCACGAGTCACATGCGGTACGCCGGGACCATCACGCTCCCGAACGAGTTCTTCATGAAGCTGGTCGAGTACGCCGCTCGCAGTTTCCGCGCCCACGGCTTCACCGACATCGTGTTCATCGGCGACAGCGGCGGGAACCAGAGGGGCATGGAGGCGGTCGCGGCCCAGCTGAACGACGAGTGGGGCGGCGACGGCGCTACCGTGCACTTCATCGGCGACTACTACGCGAACAACGGCTTCCGCGAATGGCTCCTCGAGCAGGGCGAGACGGATGAGACTATCGGGCGCCACGCCGGCATCTCCGACACCTCGATCCTGCTGTACACGGACCCTCGGCACATCCGCCGGGACCAGCTGGCGCCGGGCGGCGGTTTCGAGGACAGCGGCGTGTCGGGCGACCCGACGCGTGCGTCGGCCGAGTACGGCCGGGTCGGGATGGAGATGCGGGTGGACGCGGCCGTACGGCAGATCCGGGCGGCGATGGGCTCGATGTAGAACCAGGGAGCCTGTGAGCGTCCGGTCGGCGTGGTGGGTGGCGGTTGTCAGCGCGTTGGTGGCGGCGCTGTTGGGGGTCGGGCCGGTCGCACTACCCCGCGCGGCCGCCCAGGACGTGCCGACGTTTATCCTCACCGGACAGATCCTTGACGCGCTGAACGCGGCACCCGTGGTCTCTGCCGTCATCAAGGTGCCGGAGCTCCGACGTTACGCCTTCTCGGATGTGAACGGGCGGTTCAGCTTCGCCGCCTTCCCCCAAGGGACGTGGGACATCGTGGTCGAGATGCTCGGCTACCACACATTGGACGGGTCGGTCTCGGTTGCGGAAGGAAACGGGCTCCTCCTGCGCCTCAACCCCGACCCTGTCGCGCTCGAGGAGCTTCGGGTGCGGACGCGCTCGGAACGCCTGCTGTCCGACCGCAGACGCCGCATTCCGTACCGTGTCACGACCATCTCGACCGGCATCTTCGCGAACAGCATCAACCCCGACCCCACCGCGATCTTCCGGCGCAACTCGCGCTCGTACATCCTGCCCTGCGCCGAGACCGCTGAAGACGCCGGCGAGCAGATGGCGCCGAGCTGCTACTGGCGCCGAGGCAGACCCGCGAAGATCACGGTCTTCCTGGACGAGGGGCGGCTGGAGTCGGGCATGGTTGAACTCGCGATGCTCCCGAAGGAGGACATTCATTCCATGGACTGGATCCCGGAGATGGGGGAACTCCGCATCTACACCCGGCACTTCATCGAACGGCTGGACAACACGCGAATCAGCCTGTCGCCGCTGGTGTATCCGTAAGCGGGCACACCCGGTCGGCGTATGCGGAACCGAGCGCGGGAAGAGCGGCCACGGAACACGGAGAACCATCGTATGAGGGTGCGGCCAGGTTCGCGGGCAGTGTGGATTGCCGTTTTGGCCACCGCCACGTTGGCCCCTGTCGCGGCCAGCCAGGAGACGATTCCGCCGGTGCCGACATTCACCCTCGCAGGCCGGATTGTCGACGCCTTGAACGAGCGGCCGATCATCTCCGCGGTCATCAAGGTCCCCGAACTCAGACGCTACGTCTTCTCCGACGTGAATGGGCGCTTTTCCTTCGCCGGGTTTCCGGAAGGGACCTGGGAGATCGTGGTCGAGATGCTGGGATACCAGACTCTGGACGGACCGATCACCGTTTCCGAGGGGAACGGTCTGCTGCTGCGCTTGAACCCGGACCCGGTCGCCCTGGAGGGACTGGAGGTCCGGACGCGTTCCGCGGCGCTGCTAGATCGCCGGAGGCGCCGCTACCCGTTCCGCGTGACCACGATCTCGCCTCAGAAGATCGCCGAGACCATCAATGCCGATCCGGCTGCGATCTTCAGGCGGAACGCGAACTCGATGGTGACTTCGTGCATCGACGGTTCCGGCTTTCTGACACTGGGAGCCTGCTACTACAGGAGAGCCCGGAAGACGCAGATCAAGGTCTTCCTCAACGAGGGGGAACTGGTGGGCGGGATGAACGAACTGTCGATGTTCCCGGCCCAGGACATCCACTCGATGGACTGGCTCAAGGATATCGGCGAACTTCGTGTCTACACGCATTGGTTCATCGAGCGACTCAACACTTCAGGAACGAGACTGGCGCCGTTCAAGTGGCCGATAGGCTAACCAGGGAGGCACCGTGGTGAGGACTCCAGGCGCAGCGCGGCTGGTCACGCTGGTCCTGCTCGCGGGTTTGGCACCGTGGCGGGGCGCGGTCGGCCAGGACAGCATTGTAGCGCCTTCGACCTTCACTCTGACCGGCCAGATCGTCGATGCGCTCAACGAACAGCCCGTGATCTCGGCCGTGGTCAAGCTGCCCGAACTCCAGCGCTTCGTGTTTTCCGACGTGAACGGGCGTTTTGCGGTCCCCGAGTTTCCCGTTGGAACGTGGGAAATCGTCGTGGAAATGCTCGGATACCACACTCTGGAGGGATCGTTTACGGTCGCCGAGCGAAATGGGCTCGTGCTGCGGCTGAACCCGGATCCCGTTGCGCTGGAGGGGTTGCGCGTGCAATCGCGGGCCGATGGGCTGCTCGAGCGGAGGCGCCGCCGCTATCCCTATCGCGTCGACCATATCTCGCCGCAGGACATTGCCAACGCGATCAATCCCGATCCAGTCGTGATCTTCAGCCGGAACACCAGGGTGTCCCTGCAGTCATGCTATTGGGGTCCGACTGACATGCCGTTTGGCTGCTACGACCGGAGGGGACGCGTCAGGGGGATGAGGGTCCTGCTCGACGATGCACCACTACTCGGCGGCTTGATGGAACTGCAGATGTTTCCGGCGGACCACATTCACTCGATGGACTGGGTGCCCGGCAAGGGACTATATGTCTACACCAGGTCCTTCATCGAACGCCTGAACGATTCGCGGATGCGGCTGATGCCCTTCGGCTCCTTCGAGTGACCGGTTCCGCAGTTGGCCCGGGGCTGCTGGTTGCGGCGGCTGTCGCGGCTGCTACGGCCTGTACCCGGACCTTGCCCTACGCCGAGCAGGTCGGGGATCCGCTTCCCGGTCTGAGCGACGGGGAGCTGGCGCGCTTCGAAGCCGGACGCGCACTCTTCGACCGCGTGTTTTCGGTGGACGAAGGCACGGGGCCGCTCTTCAACGAGAATCAGTGCAGCGCCTGTCACACCTTCCCGGCGCCCGGAGGCACGGGCGAGCAACTGGTCATAAAGGCGACACGGCGGCTTCCGGACGGCAGCTGCGACATCCTGGCCAGCGAGGGCGGAGAGAACCTGCGCCGGCAAGCCACCCCTGCCCTCGCGCGGCTTGGCATCGAGCGCGACACGCTGCCTTCGGCCATCGCGGACATCGCAACCTTCGCGGTCCCGTTCCTTTTCGGCCTTGGGGCGGCCGACCTGGTCTCGGAGCAGGCGCTTCACGACGCCGCGGATCCGGATGACCGGAACGGCGATGGCATTTCAGGCAGGGTGGGCCGCACTCCCGACGGGCGTGTGGGGCGCTTCGGACGCAAGGCCGACGTGGCCTCGCTGCACGACTTCACCCATCTCGCGCTCTTCAACGAGATGGGAATTACCACCAGTGTGCACTCCCGTGAGCGCGGACCCAACGGGGCTCCCCTGCCGGACGGCGTCGATCCGGGGGGGGGGGGGGGGGGGGGGGGGGGGGGGGCGGGGGGGTCG
>VXQO01000006.1 GCA_009838975.1 Gemmatimonadota bacterium
GGGGGCTGGCTCTTTTTTAAACCCCCCGGGGGCGGGGGGGGCCGACGGGGCCGGGACCGCGGCCGCGCGCGTCCGCCGGCTGGCGGTAGCCGCGCTGGTGCACGGCGACCAGCTGGGCGCGGAGGCCGCGCAATCACTCATGCACGACGAGGACTGGGGCGTCCGGCGCCAGGTGGTCGCCGCGGCGACCCGCCACGGGGTGGGAGCCGAGACGATCGTCCCCGCCGCTCTCGCCGATCCCGACCCGCGCGTGCGCGTCGAGGCGCTGGCCGCGTACGACCGCCAGCTGCGGCCAGGCATGGGATGCGCTGCGATCATAGCCGCGATGAGCGATCCGGACCCGGACGTGGTCGCCGCCGCGATCGGCCTGGCCGCCCGCCCGTGCCCCGATGTCGATGCGCAACGGCAGGCGTTGCGGGCGAAGATCGCGGAGATGGGGGACGCGGGGGCCGATTGGCGGGGGCCGTCCCGGGCGCTCCACGCACTCGCGGCGATCGCGCCGGGTGAGGTGGGGGACGAGGTACGTGCCTTCGCGGCCCACGCCAACCCCTTCGTGAGGGGGTGGGCAACGCGGGCGGCGGCAGAGGCCGGCGGCGAGACGGTGCTGGCGGAGCTGGCCGGCGACCCCGTGCCCAATGTGCGGGAGGCCGCGCTGCGGGGGCTGGGGGTGGTGGCGGGTGCACGCGCCCGCGACATCTACCTCGCCCAGCTCGACGCCGACGACCCGCAGCTGGTCATGACAGCGACGCGGCAACTCGTCGAACACGCCGCCGCCAACACCCCCGTCGACGCGCTCCTCGCCGCGCTGGCCCGTTTCACCGCCCGGCAGCGCGAGACCGAACGGGACGTCCGCGTCGCCCTCCTCGAGGCGGTCGGCGCCGTGGGAGGCTTCGAGAGCGACGCCCTCACCCCATACCTCACCGACTTCGACCCGGCGGTGGCCGATCGCGCCGCCGCGCTCCTTACCGAGGCCACCGGCAGCGCGCACACAGCCGTGCCGCAACCACTCCCCCGCACCCCCACTCCGGACGCCGAGCGCCTCGCCGAGCTCGAGCGCTCCGCCGTCGTGCTCCACATGGCCGGCCTCGGCCCCATCGTCGTCGCGCTCCGTCCCGACCTCGGCGCCACCAACGCCGACCGGTTCGCCCGGCTCGCCGCCACCGACGGGCTCGACGGCCGCACCTTCCACCGCGTCGAACCCAACTTCGTGATCCAGGGCGGCAGCCCCAACGCCAACGAGTACTCCGGCGAAGGTCCCTACAGCCGCGACGAGATCAGCAGCCAGCCGCACTGGCGGGGCACCGTCGGCCTGTCGACCCGCGGCCGCGACACCGGCGACGGGCAGATCTTCGTCAATCTGGCGGACAATCTGCGCCTGGACTTCAACTACACGATCTACGGTGTGGTGGTGGAGGGAATGGAGATCGTCGACGCCGTACAGGAGGGCGCCGTCATCGAGCGCGCCGAAGTGGTGCCAAGGTAAACGACACATGACATTTTGTAAACTCACCTTTACATTCTGGTCGATCCTGGGCGCAGGAGCGGCCGCACCCCCCCGGGATACCGCCGCCGACACGGCTGCCGCCCTGGTGCAGCGCGTCGAGATCCACCGCACCGAGTACGGCGTCCCGCACATCGTGGCCGAGGACCTCAAGGCGATGGGGTTCGGGCTCGGCTACGTGCAGTCCGAGGCATACAGCGCCTCGATCGCCATTGCCATGATGGCCAGCCGCGGCGTCCTCTCACGCCACCTGGGGGCCGAGGAGCTGGACGCCGACTTCGCGGCCCGCGAGACGCACGCGCGCGCCGTCGAGACCTTCCACCGGCTGGACCCGGACGCGCGGCAGGTCTACCTCGGCTTTGCGGAGGGCGTGAACCACTACATCCGCCTGCACCCGGACGAGTACCCGCCGTGGGTGGAGCCAGACTTCACCGGCGTCGATGCCCTCGCGCGCGACGTGCAGGGCTGGAGCCGGGGGGACGCGGCCCGATTCGTGGCACGACTGCGCGCCGCCGAAGCGGGGGGCGGTGCCGACGGGGAGGATCGCGAAGGCAGCGCGCCGCATGAAGACCCCGACCATTTCCTCCTCGACGGATCCAATGCGTGGGCGTTTCACGGGAGCCGCACCGAGTCGGGGCGGCCGATCCTCCTTCGCAACCCCCACCTACGCTGGGACGGAGACCACGATCTGCTCAAGCGCCCCTCCGGGCTGACCTATTTCGAAGCACACGTGCGCGTGCCGGGGGTGATCAACTTCTACGGGGACTTCCGGATCGGCACTGCGTTCGGGATCATCGGCGGCTTCAACCCGAGCCTGGGGTGGGCCACTACCAACAACTATCCGACGCTGTCGCAGGTCTACCGGCTGGCGGCGCACCCGACGCTCACGGACCATGCGGTGCTTGACGGGCTGCCGCTGCCACTGGCCCGGCGCGACGCCACCGTCGACTACCGGACGGCCGACGGCGGCATCGAGGTGGAGACGCGCACGTCCTGGCGCACGCCACACGGGCCGGTCATCCACCGCACCGACGACCACGTCTACGTGCTCAAGGATCCGCGCGACGGCGAGTTCCGGCGCGGTGAGCAGTTCCTGCGCATGATGATGGCGTCAAGCCTCGACGAGTGGCTCGAGGTGATGCGGATGCGCGCGCACCCGACGTCGAACTTCACCTACGCCGACCGGGACGGGAACATCGCGCACTACTACAACGCGCGTCTGCCACGCCTGCCTAACCCGGTCACCGGCGACACCGCCGCGCATGCGTCGTCGGCCGCCGACATCTGGTCGGAACTGGTACGCTGGGAGGAGCTGCCGCTCTACCTGAATCCGCCAGGCGGCTACGTGCAGCAGGCCAACGATCCTCCCGACTACACCAACCTGAACGTGCCCCTCGACCGCGACACCGTGCCTCCCAACCTGCCCGAGCCGCGGTTGCGCCTGCGCAGCCAGCTTTCCCTCGATCTGGCGGCCGGCGGAGGCGAGCGGCTGAGTCTGGAGGGGGTGATGAGGATGAAGCACTCGCCGCGGATGCTGATGGCCGAGCGGACGGTCGACGATCTGGTCGCGGCGGCGGGGGAAGATGCCGGTTTGGCCGAAGCGGCTGCGGTGCTCGCTGCGTGGGACCGCACGGCAGCGGCGGCGAGTCGCGGCGGCGTGCTCTTCGAGCGTTGGGCGGGCGAGTACTTCGGCGGTGGGCCGGACTCGCTCAGGTGGGGCGAGCGCTGGGATCCCGAGCGGCCCGCGGAGACGCCGCTCGGCCTGGGCGATCCGGCGGCGGCCAGGGATGCGCTGGGTGCGGCCGTGGCCTCGCTGGCGGACGACGGCATTGCGCTGGACGTGGCCTGGGGCGACGTGCACCGGGTCGTGCGCGGGGATGTGGACGTCCCCGTCTCCGGCTGCCCGTCCACGCTGGGGTGCTTCCGCACGCTGTCCTTCGAGACGCTTGCCGACGGGCGGCGGGCCGCCAATCGCGGCGACGCCTGGGTCCTGCTGGTGGAGTTCGGCGACATCCCCAGCGCATACACGGTGCTGTCGTACGGGCAGACCGCGCGGACCGAGTCGCCCCACTTCGCGGATCAGGCCGCGATGTTCGCGCGCGGCGAGATGAAGCGGGTGGCGTGGACGGCGGAGGACATCGGGCGCGCTACGATCAGCCGGTATCGACCGGGCGAGGAGGTGCGGCCCCGGGAGTAGGTGCGGCGCCGGGAGTCAGGTGCGCGCCAGCAGGCTCGGCGGCGCCAGAAAGCTCTGGCGGTGCCAGGCGCCGTGGCCCGTCACTCCCCCGGGAGCAGGAGGCGCGGCCCGATCAGCCGCTCCGGCGGGGCGTCAGGCTTCGGCGTGAACTTGTTGATCCAGCCGCCGCTGTACGACGCGATGTAGAGGTTGCCGTCCTCGTCCTGGTCCATCTGGTGGGGAAGCGAAAGCCCGCCCGGCCAGGTGCCGCGCCCGATTGCGCCCGCGCTGCCGTACGCGCCCCAGTAGTCCTGCAGGCGGCCCTCGCGGTCGTACTTGAGGACGCGGTTCAGGCTTGCATCGAGCACCCATACGGACCGGTTCCGGTCGATCCAGATGTTTACGGGGTCGAAGATGCCGGGCCATTCCTCGATGAACTCGCCGTCGTGCGTGAACAGCTGCAGGCGCTCGTTCTGGCGGTCCCCGACGTAGACCCGGTCCTCGTCGACCGCGAGGCCGTGCAGGAGATCGAACTCGCCGGGGCCGTCGCCGAGGGCGCCCCACTGCATGATGAACTCGCCGTCCTCGGTGTACTTGACGATGCGCGAGTTCCAGTAGCCGTCGGCGAGCAGAAAGCTCCCATCGGGCAGGAAGGCCAGCTTCGACGGCCAGCCGTAGGTGTGGGGACCCCAGTCGTCGCGGGCGCGCGCGGCGGCGCGGGTCTTCGGGTGGTCGCGTTCCCCCAGCCGCATGACGATGCGGC
Source organism: Gemmatimonadota bacterium (assembly GCA_009838975.1). Classification (GTDB taxonomy): domain Bacteria; phylum Gemmatimonadota; class Gemmatimonadetes; order Longimicrobiales; family Gaopeijiaceae; genus Bin94. The sequence continues at coordinate 4,441 of VXQO01000006.1, forward strand.
TGCCGTCGTTCGAGAACTTGATCACCTGCATGTGGCCGGCCCCGCCCCCGCTGTCCACGACCCACACGTGGCGTTCCGGGTCGTACGGGTTGATGTAGGCCTGGTGGGGCAGCGTCAGGATCGAGTCCCACTGCGTCCACTGCTCCACGATCTCGCCGTTGCCGTTCGCCACGACGATGAAGTTGGTGCGGCGAAGCCGGCCCTCGCGCGGCTGCGACCGGTCGGCGGGCCAGTCGCCCCTCGTCACCACGATAATCCGGTCGGCGTGATCGACGGCCACCCCGGCCACCTGCCCCCAGCCCCACTCGTCGTCGTGGTTGGGCGCGGGCTTCCACCAGCCGGGCACGGGATCGTACGGTCCGGTGCGGTCGTCGCCGCCCTTGGCGATCGTGGCATCCTCGCGGCTCGGCTCCGTTCCGCCGTCCGGATCGCCCGCGGCGGGGGCGCATCCCCACGCGCCGAGCGCGGCGAGCAGCACCGCGGCGAGCAGTCCGTTGAAGGGGCTTTGGCGAGCGGTCTTCCGGCCGATTATGCGCGAGGTCACTTCCTGCCCTCCGTCCGGGGGCGTGGCGCCCAGGGGTCGTCAACTCCGGCGCCGGGACAGAAGTCGCCCGTGTCCAGAAAGTGCGTGTGCAGACACTCGAGCGTCGAACCCAGCTTCGTCAACAGATCGAGGGTCTCGGGGAATGGAACGCGCGTGAAGAACCCCGCCCTCCCGCCGCGCGCCATGTCGGCGGTGGATTGGCCGAGGCGGGTGATCGCCTTCACATCGGCGCCGCGCGACACCAGGTACTCGATAAGTTCGTTGTCGCCCCGGGAGGCGGCGTAGTGGAGCGGCGTATACAGCCACGAGTCGCGGTGATTGACGTCGGCCCCGAGTTCCTCCACGAGATACCGCACGGCAGCCATGAACTGGCGGGGTCTGTTGCGCACGCTGAACGCCCCCAGGCCCAGGTAGCCTCCCCCGCTGGCCGCGTGAATGGGCCACGCGTTCGGCGCGCCCGCGGGAATGTGCGGCAGCCCGGAGTCCTCCTGCTGGCGACCGTCCTGCTGGCGGCGCTCCCGCATGCCCACGTCCGGCCAGCGGGTGGGGATGTTCGGATCGGCGCCGTAGGCGATCAGGAGCCTCATGGCTTCGACATCCTGGGCGAAGGCGGCGCGCCAGAACGGCGTGGCTCCGGTGAGGTCGATCCCCATCTTGGTGAGGCCGAATTCCCAGTACCACAGATGCGTGTGGAGCCGCGGGTCGGGATCGGCTCCCGCCTCGAGCAGGGCTCGCAGCACCTCGATGTGTCCGGCCTGCTGGCGGTCCTGGGCACGCGGCTGGGGATAGTTGGACTTCGGTGCCCACTGCGTCTGAAGCGTTGCGAAAAGGGGCGTGGCACCGTCCGTGAACGCGGTCGGATCGGGATCGGCGCCGCGCGCGATCAGTTCAAGGGCGAGGTCGAAGTGGCCGTTGAGCAGGGTCATCAGGAGGGCGCTGGTACCGTCCGCACTGCGGTGGTCGATGTCGGCTCCGCCCTCCAGCAGCGCAACCGCAGCCTCCTGGTTGCCCTCGCGGGCGGCGTAGTGGAGCGCGGTCATGCCGCCGGTACGTCCGACGAGCGACTCGCGGTACGGCGGCCGGACGACGTCGGGCCCGCCCGGGTAGTCTGGCCCGACGCGGCCCAGGGAGCGCGCATCGACGGGGCCGACATCGTGGCCGGACCGCAGGAACTCGCGCTGGGCGCGGATCGCGGCCTGGACCGCGGCGGGGCCGGGCTCGCCGGACCCGTCGGCGCGGACACCGGGTTCGGGACCGTAGGGGCCGACCGTCTCGGGCGGCTGCCTGAGCCACTCGCGGAATCGCCGACTCGCTTCGCGGTCCAGTGCCAGACTGCGGAGCACATCGACTTCGTCCGTGGTGAGGCCCGGGTCGGCTCCTTCATCAAGAAGGACCGCAATCGCCTCCGCCCGGTTTGCAGCCGCCGCGAAGATGAGGGGCGTCTGACCGGCGGACGCCTCCCGGGCGTCGGGGTCTGCACCGTGGTCCAGCAGGGCGGCAACGGCACGCTGCCCACCCACCGCCGCCGCGGCCAGGTGGAGGGCGGTCGCATGGCTGTTGGTCGTCGACGCGAGTGGATCCGCGCCGGCGTCCAGCAGCAGGGCCACCACGTCGCCGTGCCCGCCGCGGGCGGCGAGATGCAGTGGCGTGTAGTGTCCAATCCTCGTGCCGCGCTCTACCGCCGCTCCGGCGTCGAGCAGGGTGCGCGCCGCTTCGGCGTGGCCATGTTCGGCGGCCAGATGCAGGGCGGTGATCCCGTCACCCCGGGCCGCATTGACTTCCGCGCCGGTCTGCAACAGCGCCCGAACCGCCGCCGCGTCGCCAGTCCTGGCGGCCTCCAACAGGTCGTTCCCGAGCGAGCGTCCCTCGGCGGCCGCGGGTACGGCCATCGACGGCTGCTCTTCACCCTGTGCCCCCGCACCGTCCGCGATCCCGAGCGGCGCGACGCACACACACGCCAGCCCGGCCCGTGCAAGCAGCCCGTGGCGACCTCCGAGGCGCGGACTCACGGCCCACCTCGCGCGGGCGACGCCTGGCCGGGAAAGTCCAGCGGCAGCGCGCCGTCGCTGTCGCCGAAGGTGTCCATTTCGGGGTGACCGATGTTCCGCATCAGCGTCAGGAAGGCGTTGGCCATCGGCGTGCCTTCCGGCGCCTTCACGTGAGTCCCGCCTTCCAGCGCCCCGTTGGCACGGCCGAACATCAGAAGGGGAGCCCTCCGATGGTTGTGAAGGTTCCCGTCCGCCATCGGCGAGCCCCAGATGACCGCGGTCTTGTCCAGCAGGGAACGGTCGCCCTCCGTGGTCGAGCGCAGCTTGTCGAGCAAATAGCCGAGTTGCGAGAGCCGGTAGGTGTTGATCCTGTGGTAGTCCATGAGGTGGTCGGGGGCGTTGCCGTGGTGCGACGCCCCATGGATGGACCTGGTCGTGCCGCTGCCGGGGAAGGTCCGGTTCGACTGGTCAAACCCGGTCTTGAAGGTGATGACGCGGGTCAGGTCGGCCTGCAGTGCGATCAGCTGCAGGTCGAACATGAGCCGTATGTGCTCCTCGAACGAATCGGGGACTCCCGACGGGGCCTCAGGCATGGCCCGCTCCTCGCCGGTCGCGTGGCGGGCCTCCACGAGCTGGATGCGGCGCTCGATCTCGCGGATGTGATCGACGTACTCGTCCAGCGCGACGCGGTCCACCGCTCCCAGGTCGCGTCGCAGACGGGCCACCTCGGTGGTGATCCAGTCGATCATGCTGCGGTCGGCCCGGCGACGGGCGGCGCGGTCCTCGGCCGAGTCACCGGCGCCGAAGAGTCGCTCGAAAACCACGCGGGGTTCGCGAATGGCGGGCAGTGGCTGGTTCGGTGACGCCCACGCCAGCGAGGTCGTGTAGGCGCAGTGGTAGTTGTAGGCGCACCCGCCGCCCCTGTCGATCCCCTCGATGCACATTTCGAGCGACGGCAGCGCCGTGTCACGCCCGAAGCGCTGGGCGTGCAGCTGGTCCAGCGAAGTCCCCAGGAAGATGTCCGACCCCTGTGTCTGCCTCGGATGGGCCTGAGTCAGGAACACCGCGGTGGAACGGTCGTGATCGCCTCCGATCTCCTCGGCCCGCTTGGCTTCGGCCGCCCGGCAATCGGTGTTGCTCACGATCGTCATGTAGTCGCGGAAGGACTCCAGCGGCTTGAGCTGACTGTCGGCGACCAGTTCAAAGTCCCTGCCCGCCTGCGCAGGCGCGAACAGGTGCCGGGCCGCCCCCCAGTCGCTCGATCCCGCTACGCCCATCGATTCTTCGACGCAGACGAGGCGGGTGAATTCGGACCGCCGCATGGGATCGGTCCACCTCCTGCCGGCGGGCACCATCGCATCGAGGAGAGGGAGCGCCAGGCTGGTGCCCGCTCCCCGCAGGAAGGTGCGGCGCGACAGATGGGTTCCGGTGATGAAATTCATGGGATGCTTCCTGTCTGCTGTACCGGTGCCGGCCGCGGTCGGGCCATCCGGAAAGCGTTGCTCTGCACGACACCCAGAATGAACGCCGACATCCGATACCCGTCGGATTCGGCCTTGAGTGCGATTTCGCGTATCGAGGGCCCGTCGAAGTACTCCGCGCGGCGCCCGATCGAATACGCCAGGAGGTGCGACGCGAAGTTGCGCACCAGTGGGAGTGGGCGCTTCATGAGCACGTTCACCAGATCGGCCGGGGTGCTGACCGCGGTGCCGTCGTAGAAGGTGCCGCGCGTGTCCAGCGGCGCGCCGTTCTCGCGCAGGCGCACGCGGCCCGTGACATCGTACCCGTCCAGTGCGAGCCCTATCGGATCCATGAACCGGTGGCACGCGTTGCAGGTCGGATTGCTGCTGTGCAGCGCAAGCCGTTCGCGAGTGGTGAGCAGCCTGCCATCCGAGGCCGCCTCCGTGGCTTCCAGTTCGGGTATGTCGGGTGGCGGAGGGGGCGGCGGCGTCCCCATGAGGACCTCCATCACCCACTTGCCGCGCAGCACCGGCGAGGTGCGCGCGGACATCGACGTAAGCAGCAGCACGCTCCCGTGGCCGAGGACGCCGCGGCGGCTGGCGTCCGGATACCGCACTCGGCGGAATTGGTCCCCAGAGATGCCCGGGATACCGTAGTGCCGGGCCAGCCGGCCGTTCAGAAACGTGTAATCCGCCGTGAAAAGCTCGAGGAGGCTGCGGTCCTCACGCACCAGGTGATCGAAGAACAGGCGGGTTTCGGCAACCATGTCGTCGCGCAGCTGTCCGGTGAAATCCGGGTACAGGTACGGTTCCGGCTGGTTGTCTTCCGCATCCTGAAGCCTGAGCCACTGGGAGGCGAAACGCGTGGACAGAGCTTCTGCCCGGGGATCCGCAAGCATGCGCCGAACCTGCGCCTCCAGCACCCGGGGGTCCGAAAGCCGACCTGTACGGGCCGCGTCGAGCAGCTCCGCGTCCGGGACGGTCGCCCACAGAAAGAAGGAGAGCCGCGAAGCGAGATCCATGTCGGACAGGCGGTAGCTCGCGCCGGGTTCGGCGTTGCCCGGCACCCGTTCCAGACGGAAGATGAACGAAGGGCTGGCGAGGATCGCCTGCAGAGCCATGCGTACACCCACCTCGAAGCCGTCCGCCCGGACTGCCGCATCGTAGAACGCCATCGGACCGGCCAGGTCTTCGTCGGTTACGGGGCGGCGGTATGCCCTTGCCGCCAGCCGTTCCACGATCTCCCGGGCGCACGCCCGCGCGTCGCCGGGTGCGGAGTCGGGGCCTGGACGGCAGTGGAAGAGGGCTCGACGACTCGGTGTCTCGGACACTCCGACCGCCTCGCTCGGGCCGGTGATCGTCAACTCGCTCAAGTGGGGAAGGGCCGTGATCCCATAGTTGGCCCAGGCCCGGGAATCCTCGCCGCCCACGAACGACCAGCCCGGAGTCTGCAGTCGGTCGTCGTAGGGCCCCTCCATGGTCCGCACAAAGGCCGCGGCCACCTGTCGCTGGCCGGCACGGACGAAGATGGGAGCCGTGCGGATCGGCACGGTCGAGCGTCCGTTGTGCTCCAGGCCGAGCAGGGCGACGCCTTCGCCGTCCACGGAAAGATCGACATCGTGATACCCGGTACCCTGGCCGAAGAGCGTGCCAACGGTGAAGACGTAGTCTCCGTCCGCCGGGAAGTCGTGCGTCACGACCATCCCGCCGCGGGTCCCGTAGGGCGTGCCGTCGATGTGGTCCCACGCGTGCTGGGAAACCTCGATCGGGTTGGTGTACTTCATCGAGCGGGACGGGGCCGCGGGGTTGCCAACGGCCAGGCGGCTCACCTCGGTCGCAGCCCTCAGGTATGCCTCGAGCAGTGTGGTGGAGAGCCCCTGGGCATCCGACATGTTGTCGAAGGCACCGAGGTAGGTGTCCGCGGGGAGCCAGCGGCCAGCGTCGACGTCCAGGGCGAGAAGGTCGCGGATGACGCGCTCGTACTCGGCGCGATTGAGACGCTGGAACCTCCGTGTGCCCGGGTCGGGATCTCGCGCCGCGGCGGCGTCGACCACCTCCTCGAGCGTCTCGACCAGCGCCGTCAGCGTATCACCGCCCGGTCTGCGCTGACCCGGGGGCGGCATCATGCCGGCGCGCAGCTTGCGAATCATCTTCTCGGCCGTAGGCGCCCTTTCGTTCGCGGCGGCTACATCGAAGCCCTCCAGGGTCAGGTTGCCCCTCAGTTGCCGATCATTGTGACAGCGCGCGCAATAGCGCTGGACAACGTCGTTCAGGACCGGGTAGTTGACGTCGGTGCCGTTCCGCGGTTCGGCGGCGTCAAACACCACCATGCCCGGCCGGAGGCTTGCCACCTCGGCACCCGAGCGCACCCGGGCCTCCGGTCCCGCCGACTCTCCAAGAGCGGTGAGACCGAGCCCCAGAATTGCCACTGAGATTGCCGTCCTCATGCGCTTACTATTGGTTCGCGCCCTGTGCCCCCGCAAGCTGTGAAGCTGCGATGTTCGCGCGTGGTGAGATGAAACCGAATGGTCTCGACCAGCCGGTGAAATCTCCTCACACGGGCCATGCGGGACGAACCAGCGGAGGAATCGGAGTGGTGGCACCGTCCGACCGGGCCCGGCAACGGCCGGCATGGGACACCGCAGACGCACGATCGGCAAGGGGAGTGATTTGCCAAGTCGTTGTGAAAAATCCTATATTGCGAGATGCGTGCGAGTTATGGGCACTCCAAATCTCCACGGCAAATTGACAATCAGAGATTGCCACAAAAGGCTGCTCGCTCTGGCGGGGTCAGGTGTTTTCCTGGGATCGTGCATGTGTCGCTCCGAGCGTCTTGGCCCTGATTCCGGTTGAGAACAACTTGACCCGATATTCGGCCGACCACTCCGCTCAACGACAGGACACGCATGAACGCCGGGACCGGGCAGGCACAGTCAATCCCCGCCGGGATGCCGCAGATCGCACGCACCGCTACCCTCACGGCGGTGATCCTGACGACGCTCGCCGCCTTTCTTTTGGCCGCGGGCCCCCTCACCGCCCCTGGCTCTTATAAACCTCTACGAGCCCACGCGACCCTACTAGGTGTCCGATGCCGTCTTGGGAGTGGTAAAAAAAAGGGGGGGGGGGGGGGGG
>VXQO01000086.1 GCA_009838975.1 Gemmatimonadota bacterium
GGGGTGGGCCGGGCAAGATCCAGGAGCCGCGCCAGGACGCGCCGCACATTGCCGTCCACGGCGGGCACCGGCCGGCCGAAGGCGATGCTGGCCACTGCGCCCGCGGTGTATTCGCCGACCCCGGGAAGGGTCCTGAGCGCAGCGGGGTCGGCCGGCAACTCGCCGCCGTACCGCTCCCGCACCGCCCGCGCCGTCCGGTGCAGGTTCCGGGCGCGCGAATAGTAACCGAGGCCTTCCCACTCGAGGAGCACGTCGTCCAGCGGCGCCGCGGCGAGGGCGTCCCAGTCGGGAAACCTTTGCAGCCAGCGCGCGTAGTACGGTCCAACGGTCTCGACACGGGTCTGCTGCAGCATGAACTCCGAGACCGTGACGCGGTACGGGTTCCGGTCGGCGCGCCAGGGCAGGGGGCGGCGGTGACGATCGAAGTGGGCCAGCAGCGCTGACCGGAACACCGCCGCGTCGATCGGGCGCCGCTTGGCGGGCCGCGTGGCCGGTCCGTACTCTTCATCCATGCGCTTCACCACCTATACCAAATACCGGAAGGGGCTCCTCGACGCCCTCAACCTGGAGGGCCTCATGGAGATGCTCTCCGAGTTCCTGCTCGACGGAGGGTTCGCAGGCGGGCCGCACTTCCACCCGTACTGGGGCTGGTCCGGTGTTGAGGATACGTCCTCGCTCGACGCGCTCAAACAGGCACTCCTGCGCGCGCTCATGGAGAGCGGCCAGCTGACTCGTGAGATGGTCGACGAGCTGCGCGGCGAAGGGCCCGGCAACCCGGAGGTGCAGCGGGAGATCGCGGAGCTTCTGGATCAGTTGATAGAGAAGATGGTGGAGGAGGGATACATCACGCTGGACGGCAAGCCGGCGCCGGGCGGTGCGACTGCCGAAGCCATCGGCGAGGGATATGTGGACGACGCGCGCGAGGCCGCGGGGCAGGTGCAGTTCAACCTTACCCGGCGCGGCCTCGACTTTCTCGGCTACCGCGCGCTGCGCAATCTGCTGGGTTCGCTGGGGCGGTCGAGCGTCGGGTCGCACGAGACCACCGAGTACGCGACCGGTGTCGAGGCCGACGCGGGGAGCAGGCCGTACGAGTTCGGCGACACGCTCAATCTGGACATCCCGGAGACGCTGAAGAACGCGATCGCGCGCGACGGGCTGCAGGTGCCGATCGACCTCGACTACGAGGACCTGATGGTGCACCAGACCGACTACCGGTCGTCGTGCGCGACGGTGCTGATGCTGGACATCTCGCACTCGATGATCCTCTACGGCGAGGATCGCTTCTCGCCGGCCAAGAAGGTCGCGCTCGCGCTTTCGCACCTGATCCGCACCGAGTTCCCGGGCGATTCGCTGCGGGTCGTGACCTTCGGCGACCGAGCCGAGGAGATCCCGCTCGCGCGGCTGGCGAGGGCGCAGGTGGGGCCCTTCCACACCAATACCGCCGAGGGGCTGGAGGTGGCGCGGCGGCTCCTGCGGGCGCAGAAGAAGGACATGCGGCAGATCATCATGATCACCGACGGCAAGCCGAGCGCGGTCACGCTCAAGCGGGGGAAGATCTACAAGAACTCGGCGGGGCTGGACCGGAATATCCTGCGGGCGACGTACCGGGAGGCCTCGGCGTGCAGGCGCGCTGGGATTCCGATCAACGTCTTCATGCTGGCTCGGGATCCGTACCTGGTGCGGTTTGTGAGACAGCTCACGAAGATCGCCCGCGGCAAGGCGTACTTCACGTCGACGATGACGCTGGGGCAGTACATCATGCACGACTTCCTGAAGCGGAAGCGGCGCGTGGCCTGAAGCGGGGGGGCGAGCGCGCCCGCTACTCCGAAACGCCCTCGAACGCCTCCGGGTTGATAGCAGCGGCGCGTTTCGCGCGCAGCTCCGGCATCACGTCCCTGCGGGAATACCGGATCAGGAAGAGTCCTTCGAAGGCGAGGCCGAAGACGGCCAGCCCGACCCCCAGTACGGCGCCGCCCACCCCCGCATCCTGGACCAGCACCGCGGCGACGAGGATGGTCGTCACGCGCAACACGGCTCCGGCGCCGACCATGACGGGCCTTCCCGAGCGGACGAAGAGGCCCTGGTAGTACTGGCGGATGCCGTACAGCAGCGGGTAGGCGGCAGCGATGGGCAGCGCGGGGCCCGCCACGGCGATCAGGTCGGCTTCGAGCGCGAAGAGGTAGCCGAGAAGCGGCTCGCGCAGCGACGGGATCGAGATGAGGAGGAGCAGACCGAGCATCGCGAAGGCGACGACGGCGCCCCAGGTGCAGACGCGGCGGTGGGTCTCGGAGCACTTCACCAGCGCGATGCTCGCGTGCTGCAGCTGTCCGACCGGGGCGGCGATGAACCACGCCACGGCTTCGACGACCGCGAAGGCGGCGAGCGCGGTGTCCGGGTTGGCGGTGCGCGCGAGCACGGCGTTGATGATCAGCGGCGTGGCCCACCAGAGCAGGACGTTGAGCATCAGCGGGGCCGAGAAGCGCGCGATGTTCTCGTTGTCGACTTCGCAGTCCTCCTGCTCCAGCTGCAGCCCCGGCGTGCGGGCGATCATCACGACCAGCGTCTCGACGATCATGCCGGCGGTGAAGGCGGCCGCCCCGAGCCAGGCGCCGCCGCCGGTCGCGAGCAGTGCGAATGCGACGATGGCGAGGATTCCGGTGCGGCCCCCGGTGGCGCCGGCTATCGGCACGGTGCGATGACCCGCCACCAGCCGGCCCTGGTGGGCGGCGCGCAGGGCGGTGAGGAACGGGACCGGCCAGAGCCACTGCATGGCGCGCACGGCTTCGTCGAGCACCGCGGGGCCGACGCCGATGACGTTCGCAAAGAAGAGGTCGCCGACTGTCGTGTAGGCGATGAGCGCGCCGATCAGCGATAGGAGGGCGCCGACCAGGTAGGCGAAACGGCAGACGGGCGAAAACGAGCCGCCCGCGAGGAGGCGTGCCGCGGCGACCTGCTGCACGACCAGGAGCGGCGCGTAGAGGACGCCGCAGACCGCGAAGGCGACCTGGTAGCCGGCCAGCGCCGTGATGGGATCCACGGAGCGCGCCAGCGCCGCCGCGAGGATGGGGTTGGTCGCTGTGAGAAGGAGGCTGGTTGCCGCCAGGGGCGTGTAGAAGCGGGCGAAGCCGCCCGCCGTGATGAGCGACTCGCCCTCTCTCATCCGGTACAGGCCCGTGCGGGGACTGTGGCAGCGGTCGCGACTGTAGATTCCATGATCTGTTTCACCGGCCCTCCGGCCCTGGATGCCGGCCCCTCGGAACCCCCTGGAAACCATGACCGGACAAGGAATTCCATTCTATACCGTAGACGCCTTCACCGATACCCCGTTTTCGGGCAACCCGGCGGCGGTCTGCCTGGAGATCGACACGCTGCCCGACCGGGCCATGGCGAACGTCGCGCGCGAGATGAATCTGTCCGAGACCGCCTTCGTTTACCGGGCTGGTGAGGAGGGAGCGCGGCGGCTGCGCTGGTTCACGCCCGCCGTCGAGGTGCCCCTGTGCGGTCACGCGACGCTGGCCAGCGCCCATGTGCTGCTGCGCGAGGTGGGGATGCCCGGCCCGGTGCGCTTCCATTCGCTGTCGGGCCCGCTGGCCGTGCATGTGGAGGGCGATCGGCTGCGGCTCGATTTTCCCGCGAATCCGGCTGTGGAGGCGCCCATGCCGGCGGGATTGGCCGAAGCGCTCGGGGTCGGCGCAGGCGGGGATGCTGGCGGGGCGGCCTTCGCGGTCTCCGGCAAGGTTGCGCTCGTGGTTGTCGGCACCGAGGCGGAGGTGCTGGCGTTGCGGCCCGACTTCGGAGCGCTGGCCAGGGTGGTCCTGCCCGGGGGTGTCATGGGTGTCGCGGCCACCGCCCCGGGCGCCGACCCCGATGTCGACTTCGTGTCCCGGTTCTTCGCGCCGTGGGTCGGCGTCGACGAGGATCCCGTCACGGGCGTGGCCCATACCACGCTGACGCCCTGGTGGTCACGCTTGCTCGGCAGGGCCGAGATGTCGGCGCGGCAGCGGTCGGCGCGGGGCGGAGCGCTCACGGTCCGGGACCTGGGCGACCGCGTGGAGCTGGTCGGCCAGGCGGTCACGGTGGCCAGGGGGCATATTGTGGGCGGCACACTGTAATGTCAACATTACATATTGACATGTTGGCATTACAATAGCGGCGGCGGGCGGAAGCCGGACCGCTTACGCCGCCCCCACCTCGATCGACTCGTCGATCAGCATGATCGGAATGCCCTGGCGGATCGGATAGAGGACGCGGCCGTCCTCGCGCAGCAGCCCTTCGGTCACGGGTTCCGGGACGGCTTCGCCTCCGCGGGTCACTGCGCTCCCGTCCGCGACGGCGGCGTTGACGTGCTCCAGCAGCTCCGTGCCGGCCACGGTGAGCGGCTGTTTGGTCTCGGGGCAGACGAGGATTTCGAGGAGTTCGGGGTCGATGGGCACGGCGGGTCCTCGGGCGCTGAATGGTCGTGGAGCCGTTCGGGGCAGTAAACTACCCTGTGGCGCGGTCGCGCGGGAAGGCCGCCATCAACAGGAACGAGGCGGAGGGTGTGCGCAATGGGCAGGAGTTCCGCATCGACAGGTCCGGTGTTGGCGGCAGCGCTCGCGGCCATTCTCGCCGCCCCCGCCGGCGCGCACGGTCAGGCCGCCCGGCTTCCGAACCCCGGTACCGCCTGGGTGATCTTCGGTGCCGACACCGTCGTGGCCGAGGTGGCCGGCACGCCGGAGCAGCGGGAGAAGGGGCTCATGGACCGGGACGCGGTGCCCGACGGAACCGGCATGCTCTTCGTGTTTCGACGCAGCGAAGAGCGCTACCTCTGGATGAGGAACACCTACGTGCCGCTCGACGCCGCCTTCTTCGACGACAGCAACCGGATCGGCGTGATCAAGCAGATGGAGCCGCTCGACGAGACGCTGGTCGACTCGGAGATCGCGACGAAGCTGGTGCTCGAGGTGCGGCAGGGATGGTTCGCCGAGAACGGGATCGAGGCCGGGGCCGAGGCGCAGGTGGTGTTCGGGCCGGGGCTCGTGGTGCGCTGACTCAGCCCGCCAGCGCTTCGGTGAACGCCGCGATCAGCGCCTCGACGTCGTCGCGGGTGTTGTAGACGTTGGGGGACACGCGCACGCTGCTTCCCCGGAAGGACACGCCGACCCGGTGCCGTGCGAGCGCCCGCTTGAGGCGTTCGAGGTCGGCGCCGGGCGGGAGGCCGAGGCCGAAGAGGTGCGGGCTGCGCCAGGGCGTCTCCTCGACGCGCAGGCCGAGGGCGCGGAGCCGATCGAAGGCTCCGTCCATGAGCGCGGTGCAGTAGGCCGCGACACGTTCGGGGCGCCACTCGAGGATGAGTTCCAGCGAGGCCGACAGCGCGGGGACGAGGGCGAAGTTGCTGCGCTGGCCGACGTCGAAGCGCAGCGCGCCCGGCTGGTAGTCGTCGGCGTAGTCGACCAGTCCCGCGAAGTTCTCGGAGCCGCGCCGGCCGATCCAGGTCTCTTCGAGCGGGATGCCGTCCATGTAGCGGTCGCCGAACCACGCGAGCGAGAGCGAGTAGGGACCGAGCAGCCACTTGTAGCCGGCGACGATGAGGGCGTCGGGGTCGAGCGCGACGACGTCGATCGGTGCGGCGCCGACGGTCTGCGTGCCGTCGAGGACGAGGGCGGCCCCGACCTCGCGGGTGCGCTCGCGGATCGCGGCGAGGTCGAACCGGGTGCCGTCCGTCCAGTGCACGGTACCCATTGCGACGGCCACCGTGGCCGCGTCGATATGGTCGAGTATCCGCTCGCTCCATCGGGCGCCACGCCCACCGTCGCGTGGGGGCGTCACCACGCGGAGATCGCCGCCCTTTTCCCCCACCAGACGCCTCCACGGGTACACGTTGCCCGGAAACTGCTCGTGGACGATGACGATGTTGGATCCCCCGGGGGGGTATGTGTTTCGGGTGATCGTGGAGACGGCGTACGAGACCGAGGGCACGGTGGCGACGCGGTCGGGATTCGGCGCTCCGATCAGGCGGGCGAAACGCTCGCGGACTTCATCGACCGGGCGGAAAAAGTCCTGTGGGGCAATGGCTTGCGGAAAGCGCTTGGCGCGCAGGCCGGCGATTCCGGCGCGTTCGGCGGCCAGCGGCAGCGGCCCCATGTAGGCGCAGTTGAGGTAGTGGAAGTCGTCCGGGATCGAGAAGTGGCCGCGCTGGCAGGGGAGCCCGGGGGTCATTGCTGCTCGAGGTTCAGGTCAACCCAGTTCTGCGTGATCGGGTGCAGGCGGATGGGCGCTTCGCGCAGTCGGGCAATGTCGATCTGGTCGACCATTTCGTGGACCTGGGCCAGCGCCTCGCGGTCGTCGGTCAGGAGACGCAGCACACCGTCCACCACCTGCTCCGGGAGGTCGGCCATCCCGACGACCCAGTTCATGATCGCGGCGGTCTCGAGGGGCTCGTCGGCGCCGGGGTAGATCCCTCCGGGGATTTCGCCCGTGATGAAGTACGGGTAGCGCTCGCGCAGGAACTGGATTCGGTCCGGCTCCATGGCGAGGAGGCGGGCGCCGCCGGTCGTGGTCGCTTCCAGCACGGCGGCGGCGGGGTAGCCTACCGAGATGATGGCCGCGTCGATCGCGCCGTCCTTGAGAGCGGTGGCCGACTCGTTGAAGGTGAGGAACTGGGGCCGCACGTCGTCGTAGCTGAAACCGTACGCCTCGAGGATCTGACGTGACATCTGCTCGGTGCCGCTGCCCGCCGCGCCCACCGACACCCTCGCGCCGGCAAGGTCCGACACCGAGGTGGCGGTCGAGCCGCGCGACACCAGGATGTGCGTCATGTTGGGGTAGAGAGGGGCCAGAATCCGCAGGTCCTCGACCGCTTCGGCGTAGTCCTGGCCGCCGGTGGCCGCCTCGAAGACCGTGTTGCCGGTGGCGAACGCCAGGTCGGTCTGCCGCGCGCGCAGGCGGTTCACGTTCTCGACCGAGCCGCCGCTGACCTCGGCGGTGTACTGCCGGAGCGGATCGTTGAGGGACATGCGGGCAGCCATGGCGCCGCCGAGCGGATAGTAGATGCCGCCCGTGCCGGCGGTTCCGAGGCTGAGGAACTCCTGCGGCGCGTCGCAGGAGGCCGTTGCGGCCGCGGCGGCGAGCGTGGCGGTTGCGGCGAGGCGGAGGCTGCGTGACGTCATTATGGTGACCCCTCGTCGTGCTGTTCCGTGCGGATCGGTGCCGGTCCGTGAGCCGGTGCCGATCGCGGTTCAGGCGGGCGCGGCGGGTGCGGCCGGCGCCCGGCCCTGGCCTGTGAAACCGGCCAACAATAATAGCGCCAACCCGACGCCGTCCCATACGAGGCCCGGGGTGATCAGCGCGAGCGCGGCGCCCATCAGCACGACCCTTCGCCATGGGCCGACCGGCGCGCGCACGTAGCCGATCACCGCGCCCGCGAGCGCGATCACGCCGATCATGGCGGTCAGCGTGGTGGTCGCGATCTGGGCCGCGGTCCCCGAGAGGATCAGCGGAGGCGCGTAGACGAACATGAACGGCACGAGGAAGCCCGCGGAGGCGAGACCCATCGCCGTCCAGGCGGTCTTGAGGGGGGGAGAGTCGGCGATCCCGGCGGCGGCGTAGGCGGCCAGCGACACCGGCGGCGTGACGTTGGAGATACAGCCGAAGTAGAAGATGAAGAGATGCGCGCCGAGAAGGGGTACGCCCAGCTCGACCAGGGCCGGCGCGCCGAGGGCGGCGAGCACCACGTAGGCCGCCGTGGTGGGGAGACCCATGCCCAGCACGATGGATCCCATCGCGGTGAGGATGAGCGCGACGAGCAGATTGCCCTGCGAGATGACCACGATCAGCTCGGACATGCGGAGCCCGATGCCGGTCAGGGACGCCACCCCGACCACGATCCCGGCCGCGGCGCAAGCCGCCGCCACCTGTACGGCGCCCGAGGCTCCCTTGCGAAGCGCCTTCACGAGGTCGGCGACGGCGGGGCGGGTGGCGGGGACCGCGTAGGCGGCGAGCACCGAGATCACCACCCCCCAGAAGGCGGCGCGCATCGGGGAGCGCCCCATCGCCAGCATGACGACGATGATCAGCACGGGGAGCAGGAGGTGGATGCGTCCCAGCACGGGCTCGCCGCGCGCGTCGGGCGACCCCGCGAGACCCATCTTGCACGCGCGGAAGTGGATGGCCCAGAGGAGCGCGGCGTAGTAGAGCAGCGCGGGGATGGCCGCCGCGAGGGCGACGCGCGCGTACGGGATGTTGGTCCAGGTGGCGAGGATGAAGGCGCCGGCACCCATGACGGGCGGCATGAGCTGGCCGCCGGTGCTGGCCGCGGCCTCGATGGCGCCGGAGAAGAAGCGGCGGAAGCCGGAGCGGCGCATCAGGGGGATGGTGAAGGCGCCGGTGGTGACCACGTTGGCGACGGCGCTTCCCGAAAGCGATCCCATGAAGGCGCTGGCCACGGCGGCGGTCTTGGCGGGGCCGCCGCGGGTGCGCCCGGCGACGCGGTCCGCCAGCGCGATGAGCAGCGCGCCCCCTCCCGCGACGTCCAGAAAGGCGCCGAAGAGGACGAAGAGGTACACGAAGTCCGCCGAGACGCCGAGCGGGACGCCCCAGATGCCCTCGGTGGAGAGGAAGAGCTGTTCGATCAGGCGGGAGGGGCCGTAGCCGCGGTGCGCCAGGATGCCGGGCAGCCAGGGCCCGGCGAGCGCGTAGAGCAGGGCCGCCGTGGCGACCACGACCAGGCCCCACCCCGTGGCCCGCCTGGCCAGCAGCAGAACCGCGCCCACAACGACCGCGCCCGCAGCCAGGTCCAGCCCGGTCGGGGTCGCCGAGCGGGCCACCAGCGCCTCGTTCTCGGAGACGAGGTAGAGCGCGCAGACGACGAGCACCGCGGCGAAAGAGAAGTTGACGCCCCAACCCAGGCGTGACTTCGGCCTTACGCGGACCCCGATCCCGAGAAAGGCCAGCGTCCCCATGAGGGCCAGGTGGATGGGGCGCTGGACCAGGGCCGTAAAGGGCGAGAAGCCGGCGCCGTACAGGTGGAACAGCGCGGCCAGCGCGGCGATGAAGAGGATGGCGCGGCGCCGCCAGACCTGGCCTTTCGAGGCGGAGGCCACCTCGGCAGGCCGCGGAACGGGTTCCCGCTGCATTCGGGAAGCCCGCCTAGAAGGCCGCTCTTATCAGCGCGGAGACGACCACCATCCCGATGAGCACCCCGGCGGTCGAGCCGGTCTTCCGTCCGGGGGCGGCCGCGGCGAGCCCGATCCCGGCGACGACGGCCGCCCAGAGGTAGAACAGGTCGAGTGCGAGCAGGAACTCCGCGAAGTAGCCGTCGGGCAGAAAGGGGAAGAACGTCCCTACCGAGAGCGTTCTGGTCAGATCGCCGCTCCGCAGCTGCACGAACGCGTTCAGGGCGGTGCCGACGGCGGTGATCACACCGGTGTGCGCCACCACGCAGATGTGTTGCCGATATGTGGAGTTGTCACCCCGGATGAAGACGAAGATCACGTAGGTGACCACGCTCAGAATGACGGGGAAGAGGAAGGTGACGAGGGCCGCGCCTCCCATTGCAAACCCCTTGAAGACGATGTCGGGCATCTGTGCCATCTGTGCGGCCGCGTCCTCGGCCTGATCGGGCGGGATGCGGTCGATCGCCGCCTCCAGGAACAGCTCCGCGGGCAGGATCCACATTATCGCCGCGGTGATCAGGGCCACGAGAACCGCAATCGGAAACCACGCCGGATTGAGTGCCAGCGCCTTGAAGAGTTCGCCGGGCTGCGCGAACACCATCCACGACCTGTGGAAGAACGGGGGCCGCGGGGGAGGGGGTGGAGGCTCGGCTCCGAGCGCCGAGTAGGAATGGGTGTAGTCGTCCGCCATTTCAGTTCTCCAGCCAGCGGCTCGACGATCCCTGGACGGAAATCGGAAGATCTCCCATGGGCGTGTTCATCGTCCCGCTGTAGTCGAATGTGACTCGGATGGAATGAAGCAGGCCCCGGTCATCGTCCCAAAGGGCGACACCGGAGTTGGCGCCTGCCAGATTCGTCGTCAGGTCCGTGCCGTTCTGGTTCGTCCGCGATGTCAACTCCGCCTGGCCGGCAAGCAAGATCTTCCACAGAGTGCTGCCTGCAACCGTCGTGTCGCCGACCAGGGTGTAGTCGAATACGGTGGAACTGGACGTGCTGCTCGTGGACCCTTCGTGGGACCAGGTCACCGTACCGGACCAACTGTCCCCCGGTTCGGCCGCCGCGCCCGGGAGAAGGGGGAACCACTCGTGGTGGAGGCCGGCCAGGGGCGTTGCCGCTTCGGCGGGCCCGGGGATTTCGGGTCCCGATACCACGTCCACCGCTCCATCCGGCCGCAGCACGAAGACGTAGGCGCCGGTCACTTCCACGGGCAACGCGTCGGTTCCCATCGGAGCCGCCATCGTCGCGCTGACGCTCTCGACATCGGCCGTGACGCGGACACCGTCCGGATCGTCCTCGAATGTCGTGGCGAGCGCCAGGCCCGTGGCCAGGGTGAAGGTTGCCGTCCCGCCCGGTCCGCTGAACGTCTGCGCGAGGGTGTCCGTGGCGTGGTAGGTGACGGTCGCGGCGGCGGGAATGCGGTAGGCCAGCGCCGGAGCGCCAGCTTGCGCCGCCAGCGGCGGTCCCGAAGCAGCCATGAGGATGACCATTGCGGCCACGGTGATTCCTGGCGCCATCCAAAGAACTCCTCTGCTCGTGTCGGCAAGGGCAGCCTGGAAGAGGTCCGCGCGTCGACAGCCGCACCAAGCTACCTTTCCGATTCTGGCCGGGCAAACCGGATGGCGTTATCGTTCTCGGCCCTTCAGGAAAACGGCAGGACGGACTTCCGTGAGGTGAGATGAGCTACAGGACCAACCCGGACAGGATACTCGAGAACATCGACAGGGCCCGCAGCCGCGACATGGAGCGGGCGCTGTCGCTGAACGACCGCCAGGCAAGGGGCAAGGAGCTGGATACCGATATCCCGGACGGCGACTCGACAACTCCAGAGCGTCTCCGACGCTTGTTCACGCTGGTTGAATCCGGCTATCGCAGAGCGGCACAGAACACGGAGATCGGCCCTTTGGCCGCGCGCTTCCGAGCCATCGGCGACATATCGCACCAGACTGCCCGCGGCGATGTCAGCGTCTCGATTCACTACCTGGATGCGGAACGCCACGATGATGTGGGCGTGGTGCCGTTCGGCGTGACTCCGCACGACCTCGAGGAGGCGAAAAAGGTCACGCGGACCAGCCGGCCCGACGTGAACGCCATCAAGGTTCTGCGGCTGCGGCTGCGCGATGGCGTCCTCGCCGCCTATCGCAAGATCGAGCCGCGGCTGCGGGACGCCATCAAGGAACGCGCGGACATCGGCCACGTGGCGGCCGAGGTCACCCTCGATCTGCGCCCCAACGCACCCAATCTCTAGCTCTTGGCGGTCGCCGGGACCAGCCCGGCCGGCCGTCCCATCCAGCCATGGGAGCGGACATCGATAATCCAGTATCATCCATAGGCGTCCATGAAGT
>VXQO01000125.1 GCA_009838975.1 Gemmatimonadota bacterium
CCCACCACTTTTTTTTTTTCACACGTTTCTCCGCAATACGATTTTTAGACCGTTTTGGTGTGCGCGTTTTTGTTTTTACTTCAGCGGGTGGGGGCGGGTGCGCCGAGGGTGCCGGTGCTGGCGTAGGGGTGAGACGTCACGCCAGGCACGCGGTCTACCAGTCTAGTCGTTCGGCTTCGGCCGGACCGCAAACCGGTTGATCCAACGGACCAGATCAGGGCGCTTCGTGCCGGTGGCATGGAGCGCGCGGGCGATCTCGTACAGCGAGATGCCACCCTGGGTGCGAAGGTCCTTGAAACGGGAGGCGGTGACCGCGCCGAATAGATGCGCGAGGATGGCACGATCGGCGTCCGTCAGCGGGCGGCACGGAACAGGCGCGAGAGGGCCGGGCCGCTGGGGCGGTTCGCAATGCCCGCGAGGTGCAGGCCGGAGAGATCGGCAAGGAAGTCGTGGGCGGCTTGCTGGCCCCCCGGCGGGAGGATGCGCATCCGTGCGCGGGGGTAGTCCCACCAGTGGAGCGGAAGAGGGTCGAGGGGTGTGGTCCGTTCCGCCCGGCAGTAGTGGACGGTCGTGGGTTTGCCGGGCCCGCCGATCATGGAGCCATGCGGCCCAAGGCCTTCGGGCGCGGGGTCGCCGCCACGGCGGATGCAGTCCTCGACGCGGCGGCGTTCGTAGCGGGCGATGAGCTCCTCGTCGCTGGGGACGCGCTCGGGATCCCGTGGAGGCGGGTCGAAGTAGTATGCGCGGACCAGGTCGTAGTCGATCATGGCTGGCGGTCGTGAAGTTCGTCGCGGACGAGTTGTTCTACGATGGCAAAGGCCCGCTTCTCCAAACCGGGGTCGGAAGGATTGGAGTGTTCCCGGCGCGCAAGTACGAAGGTGAAGGGGGCCCCGGGTGCCGAGACATCGCGCAGGCGATCCGGACGCATGGCCGACGTCCGGGTGAGGATCTTCGCTCGTTTGCCAGAGCCATGGCTTTCAACTGGATCGTCGGCGGAACGGACGCGCACGCAAAGAACTTCTCGTTCCTGATCGGCGCTCGCGGGCGGGCGGCCCTCGCCCCGCTCTATGACGTGGCGAGCACGCTGCCCTATCCCGGCCGCCACCCGCCGAGACGCAAGCTCGCCATGAAGATCGGCGGCGAATCGCGGCTAGGGTACATCCAGGTCAGACACTGGGAGCGGTTCGCTGCCCAGGTGGGGCTGCCGCCGGAAGAGGTGCTCGGGATCTGCGAATCCGTGGCCACCGAGACGCCCGACCGCTTTGCCGATTTGGTTGCGGCCGCCCGGTCGGAAGGACTGGATCACCCGGTCGTCGAGAGGCTCAAGAAGGGGATCACGAAGCACGCGAGCGCGTGCCTGGACCGGCTGCGAAGGTGAGGGGCCGGATGGGATGACGGCCGGCGCGCGCGCCAATTGACCGGAATGGTCGCTGCTGGACTCGAACCAGCGACCCCTACGATGTGAGCGTAGTGCTCTACCGACTGAGCTAAGCGACCTTGAGTACCCCCACGGGGAATCGAACCCCGGTCTCCTGGCTGAGAACCAGGTATCCTAGTCCACTAGACGATGGGGGCGTCCGTGCCCGCTTCCGGCGAGTCTTGCATGAAGCCGGATGCGAGGGGCAGATAAGCTAAAGCGAATCGACGGACGGCTCAAGTACGAGAACCCGTCGCGTCTCACACCCCGAACGGATTCAGCAACCGAACACCCAGCGCACGGAAGTCACGGACGTTCCGAGTCACCACTGTCAGCCGGTGGACTGTGGCCGTGGCCGCGATCATCACGTCCTCCAGCCGAGTCCGCGACCGACGTTGCTTCAATCGCGCCCACTCCCGAAACGCAGCCGCATCCATGGGCAGCACGCCGAATGAGCCGATCACCTGCTCCAGCCAGAGCTCCAGTTCCCGGGCTTTGTGAGCATCCCTTTCACGGGCGTTCTCGATGCCGGCCTGGATCTCGCCCACGGTGACGGCGGACAGAAAGAGCTGATCGGACGGCACCCGGGCAATCCATCGCAGCACGGACCGGTGGGGCCTCGGGCGGCGGAGCTCCGACACGACGTTGGTGTCCAGCAGGTACACGGGCCTACGCGAGCGGTGGGGGTTCGCGATTCCGGTGCGCCGCACGGGGAGGCGTCAACTCCTCGGTGCGGGCCTCGGGAGCCAGCAAGAGTTCCTTGAGGTCTCGCCGCGCCATGCGCTTCATCCGACGCCACTCGTCGATCGACACCAGCACCGCCGCTTCCACTCCTCGCTTTGTGACCAGCTGCGGGCCGTCGGACACGCTCGACTCGAGCATCTCGCTGAAGCGCGCCTTGGCTTCCTGTACCTGCCAGACTCTTGGCACACGGTCCTCCTGGCTCGCGATCCAACTGACTAGTTATAGGACTAGTCCGATCATGACACGCGGTCAAGGCGCCCACGCGGCCCCTCGCGTTTCGTGCTTCAGGCGACAGATTAGGAGCCACGCACGGACGCGGGCGCGTCGGTTGCCCCTGGCTGCCATCGCACGCGTCCGCCGCGTTGCAAGACGGATCGGACAACAACGAGCCAGACACCAGGCGAAACACCCCACCAGTGAACCCAACCCCCCAGGTCCTCATTCTCGGCGGTGGCCCTGCCGGCACCGCGGCCGCCCGTCTCCTCGCCCGGTGGGGCCTGGAGGCCGTGGTCGTCGAGCGGTCGCCGGACCCTGACCGGGCCGCGCCGTCCCTTGCCGAATCGCTGCCCCCCAGCGCGCGCAAGGTGCTGGCCGCAACAGGCCTGCTGGGGGTGGTGGAAGCGGGGGGATTCCTCGCGAACAGCGGTAACACCGCGCTGTGGGGCGGCGAGGGCCGCCGCGACGACTTCGCGGGGGGCGCCGCCGGATTCCACATCCTGCGGTCGCGTTTCGATGCCCTGCTGCGCGGGGCGGCGGCGGAAGCCGGGGCCGAGATCGTGACGGGCGTGACCAGGTTGCCGGAACGGGGCGCTGACGGGGAGGGGTGGCGGGTCGAGGTCGTCCTGGACGGGGGGCAGCGCGTCGGGGTCCAACCGGGCTGGATACTCGACTGCACCGGCAGGGCGGGGCTGCTGGGCCGCCGCTACCGGGTCCTGGAGGCGGAAGCGCCGACCCTGGCGGTGGTGCGGCGGTACCGCAACGACAGCGGGTGGGAGAATGTGATTGCCACCCACGCCCTCGTGGAGAGCTTCGGGCGTGGCTGGGCTTGGTCGGTGCCCACCTCGGAGACCGAGCGTCATGTCGCGGTCATGCTGGACCCTCAACTCAATGCCGTGATGGAGGGGGCCGCGGATCTTTCAGCTGCCTTGGAGGCCGAGATCGCCAACACCGCCCTCATGCACTCCATCACAACGCCCGCAGTGCCCGTCGGCGACGCCTGGGCGGTGACCGCGTCGATGTACACGTCGTCCCGGTTCGCGTCGGGGCGCGCGCTGCTCGTGGGAGACGCCGCCTCGTTCGCCGACCCGATGTCGTCGTACGGGGTGAAGAAGGCGCTGGCCTCGGCGTGGCTGGCCGCCGTCACGGTCAACACCGCGATCTGCACGCCGGAGTTGGCGGAGACCGCAGCCGACTTCTATGGCCGCCGGGAGCAGGCAATGTACGGGTCGCTGCGGGAAGGGCTGGCGACGCAGGTGGCGGAGACCGGGTTGGGGGGCGAGGGCACCGTGGATACCGGGGAATCGGCAACCGCAGGGCCCGGCACCGCCGCGCCCGAAGACGCCTTCTGGGACCGGCGCGCCCGCTGGCTGGCCGACCGACCCGAGGCCGCCACCGACGCGAACTCGCCCGACGGCCCCTCCGCCGAAGCGCTCCGCGACGACCCCGATGTCCGGGCCGCCTTCCACGCACTGCGGCTGGGTTCGGGACGGCTCCGCGTCGGGCGCCGCGATACCATCGACCGGCCCCTGGTGATCGGGAACCGGATCCGCCTGGCGCCCGCGCTGGTCACCCCGCGCTTCCCCGCCGGCGTGCGTTACTTCCGCGACGTGGACCTGCTCCGTGTCGTGCACCTGGCAACGGGGTCGGTGAATCCCGGCGCACTCTACGAAGCGTACTCCGAGTGGGCGGCGCGCGAGGATCTGCCGCCGGTCGACCTGGCCAACTTCATCGGCGTGGTGGCGCTGATGATCGCCGACGGCGTGCTGGTGCCGGGGGTGGGGCCAGGGGCTGTCCCGGCCCGATGACGCGGCAATCTTTGACGCGCGCCGGGGCCGGGTGCTAAATCAATGGGTCGCAGGGCAAACCAGGCGCAGATCAACGATGCTCACAGCCGAAGCAGAACCCACCGGATGAAACCTCTCACCATCCAGGCGCCCGCCGCACTGGCCGCCGTGCTCCTCATGGCCGCCGCCGGACAGGCGCAAGAGGCAGAGGAAACCACCGGCATCCCCGTCACCGACCAGCTCGTCATCGACACCTGCGTCCGCTGTCACGCCGTCGACGACGACGGGATGATGACGCGCGTTTCGTACATGCGGAAGACGCCCGAGGGGTGGCAGCAGTCGATCCGGCGCATGGTCACCCTCAACGAGGTGGAGCTGGAGCCGGAGATCGCGCGGGACATTGTCCGTTACCTCTCCGACCACCACGGAATCGCGCCCGAGGAACTCCGGCCCGCCCGCTTCGAGGTGGAGCGCCGGCTGATCGACTGGTCGTACGAAGCTTCGCATGAGGGGGATGAGGACGTCGATCGCGTGTGCAGCAGCTGTCACTCGATGGGACGGGTCGTCACCCAGCGCAGGACGAGGGAGGAGTGGGATCTCCTCATGGCCACGCACCGCGGCTATTACCCGCTCTCCGACACGCAGGGGTTCCGGCGCTTCGGGCCGCCCGCCCCGGACGCGACCGATACGCGGCATCCGATGGACAAGGCCGTGGCCGAGCTGTCGGGCAAGTTCCCGCTGACCACCGCCGAGTGGAGTTCCTGGTCGGCGACGATGCGGCCGCCGCGGCTGGCTGGCACGTGGGCGCTGAAGGGTCACGATCCGGGTCGCGGGCCCATCTACGGCACGGTGGAGATCACGGAAGACGCCGACGCGGCGAACTTCACGACCCGTGTCCGGTACGGGTACGCGCGCACCGGCGAACAGGTCGAGCGCGAGGGCCGCGCGATCGTGTACACGGGCTACCAGTGGCGCGGCCGGTCGTTCGTGGGCGGCGACGAGGACACCTCGCTCCGCGAAGTCATGATGGTCGAGCGCGGCTGGAACGAGATCAACGGCCGCTGGTTCGCTGGCGCGTACGACGAGTTCGGGCCCGACGTGACCCTCCTGCGCGCCGACGGGCCGGTGGTTCTCGGTCTGCACCCCGTCGCGCTCCGCTCGGGCGACAGCGGGACGGTCACGGTGCACGGCGTGAACCTGCCCACCGGACTGGGCGCCGCCGACCTGGACCTGGGCCCGGGCGTCGAGGTCGTGAGCGTGACCCGCAGCGATTCCGAGGTGGTGGCGGCGCAGGTCACCGCGAGCGGCGATGCGGCGGCCGGCGCGCGCGACGTGTTCCTGGCGGGCCGTCCCGTGCCGGGGCAGTTGACCGTCTACGAGACCGTCGACCGGATCCTGGTCACCCCCGAGGCCGGAATGTCGCGGCTCGGCGGCGGCGCCTTCCCCAAAGGCTACGCCCAGTTCGAGGCCACCGCATACAGCAACGGCCCCGACGGCGAGCCCGAGACGGACGACGACCTCGACCTCGGCTTCGTCGACGTCGAGTGGTCGATGGAGGAGTACTCGGCCGTCTTTGACGACGACGACATCGGGTACGTGGGCACGCTCGGCGCCGACGGTCTCTTCGACCCGGCGCTGGACGGCCCCAACCCGGACCGTCAGGGCCTTCGCAACAACGTTGGCGACGTATGGACGGTGGCGACCTGGCGCGGCCCGGATGGCGAGGAGGTGCGGGGGCGGGCCCACCTGATCGTCACGGTGCCGCTCTACATGCGGTGGGAGCCGTGGCGCGTGCAGATGGTTCCGGGCGTGCCGCGGAGGACCTCGGACACGGGGAGCGAGAGATGAGGCACGAGAGATGAGCACCACCGTCGCCCACGAGCCCACGTTCCTCGCCCAGCGCGAGTTCCACCCCTTCGAGGCGGGCGGCGAGACCTTCCTCTACCTGGTGCCCTCGGCGGCGGTCTTCCATCTGGACGAGCCCTCGCTCGCCGTGCTGCAGGCGCTGGACGCGGGCGCCGCGAGCGAGGACGCGCTCGTCACCGCGCTGGCGCCCCGCCTCGGCGAGACCGCCGTGCGCAGGAGCCTCGCCGAGCTGATGCGGGTGCAGGCGATCGGCCTGACCACCGCCCCGAAGGAGACCTTCCCGCGCGTGCTCCCGCAGGCGGACTTCCCGCTGACCACGATGGTCCTCAACGTCACCAACAAGTGCAACCTGGCGTGCACGTACTGCTACGAGTACGGCGAGGACAAGATCGTCGACACCACCTGCGACCCCGCGCCCAACTACATGAGCGAGGAGACCGCGCGGCAGAGCGTCGACTTCATGTTCGAGCAGTCGGGCGATCTGCCGGTGGCGCACCTCACCTTCTTCGGCGGCGAGACGCTGCTCAACTTCAAGGTTCTGCAGAAGACGGTGGCTTACGCCCGCGAGCGCGCCAGGGAGCTGGGCAAGGACGTCGACTTCTCGCTGACCACGAACGGCACGCTGCTGCGGGACAAGGTGATCGACTGGCTGGCCGAAAACCGGATCGGGGTCACGGTCAGCATCGACGGGCCGAAGGAGATGCAGGACAAGTTCCGCGTCTTCAAGAACGGCATGGGCAGCTACGACTACGCGATGCCGAAGATCAAGCGCCTGCTGGAGCGCCACAACACGCGTCCAATCGGGGCCCGCGTGACGCTCACGCGCCAGACGCTGAGCGTGAAGCGCATCTTCCACCACCTGCGCAACGAAATCGGGTTCTGGGAGGTCGGCTTCGCCCCGGTCACGACCGCCGACCAGCGCGGATACGCGATCGAGGACGCCGGCTTCGACCACATGCTGGACCAGTTCAACGAACTCGCTCAGGAGTTCCTGGACTTCGCGGTCGAGGACAGGCACCACGGGTTCTCGAACGTCAAGGACACGATCGAGGAGATCCACAAGGGCGTGAGCAAGGCCTTCCCCTGCGGCGCGGGGCTGGGGCTGATGGGCGTGGCGACCGACGGTGACGTGGCGCTCTGCCACCGCTTCGCCGGGTCGGACGACCACAGCATCGGCTCGGTGCACACCGGACTCGACCGCAAGCGCCAGTTCGAGTTCCTCGGCCATCACCACGTGGCGAACAAGACCGATTGCAGCACCTGCTGGGCGAGGCCGCTATGCGCCGGCGGGTGCTATCACGAGGCGCACGTGCGCTACGGCGACACGGGCGTGGCGAACCTGCACTACTGCGACTGGATCCGGAGCTGGACCAACACCTGCCTGGAGGTCTACGGCGAGATCGCGGTCCGGAACCCGGGATACCTGGAGCAGTTCGAGGCATGATCGACGGCGATCTGAGGATGACAAAGGAGGCGGACAAGTGGACCACCTGAAAGCCATCAACCAGAAGGCGCGGCGTATTCAGGCGCATGTCGGCGCGCCGGTGGCCGCGAACGACGGCACGGCCGACGCGCCCGCAAGCGCCGCCGCCAGCGATCCCGACGCCCTCGATGTCGTCGGCCTGGAAAGCCGCCAGGGGCCGCACATCCCGCTGGGGTGCTCTCTCGTGTTCGCTCCCGGTTGGGAAGTGGACTCGACGGGCGGGACGGCCGGACTCTGTCAACCCGTCGAACGCGACCTCTTCGACTGCCACCTGGCCTGCTTCTGGCCCGCCCACGTGCCGGACCAGCTCAACCACGCGCCGGACTGGACGGGCAAGTGTGCGGCGGCGCAGAAGGACTGGCGCAAGATCGACCTGATCTTCCCGTGATGCGCATCGGGGCGCTTCTCGGTGCGGGGCTGCTGGCGCTTTCGGGCGCTCCCTCCGCGGCGCACGCCCAGAGCGGCGGCAACGGCGTCATCTACATGGCGGCGTACGACCATTCGATCAAGGTCATCGACGAGAACTCGCTCGAGATCGTGGACGAGTTCGAGACATCGATCGGGATCCCGATCGGGCTGACGCTTTCGGCCGACCACGAGCGCATCTACGTGCGCGACGCCGAGTTCGAGGAGATCGAGATCTTCGACGTGGCGACGCGCCAGTCCCTCGACAGCTTCACGCTGAGCCGCGGCAGTTCGAGGGTGCGGATCTGGGGGATGGAGGTCGATCCGGCGGAGGAGTTCGTCATCCTCAACACCATGCGGTACACGAAGCGCATCGACCGCTGGGAGATCGACGAAGCGGTGCTGCTCAAGTACGACCTGCAGGACAAGCGGGTCACCGACACGATTCCCTGGCCGGAGGGCGAGGGCGGGCGCCGGGCGCGGATGATGTTCTCGCCCGAGGGGGAGTACCTCTACTTCTTCAGTCGCGGCAACATCCTCGTGCTGGAGACCGAGGGCTTCACCGAGGTGGACCGCTGGGATCTGTCGCGTCCGCTCGAAGAGGGACTCGGGCGCTTCAGCTTCGGGTTTCCGACGAGTCCCCACGACGACGAGGGCTTTCACACCGGGCTCTTCAACTTCACCGATCCCGTGCAGAACCGGCGCATGATGGGGATCGCGCGGGTCAACCTGGCGGAGCGGGACGTCGACTTCTTCACGCTGGGTCCGAGCCAAGGGGTCAGTTTCCGCCTCGCGCCCGGCGGCCGGAAGGCGTACGGCCTGGTGCAGCAGATCGGCAACTACGAGTTCTGGACCTTCGACCTCGAGGGCCGGCGCGTCGAGAACCGCCAGCGCTTCGCGGGCCGCCCGCGCATGAGCCTGGAGATCAGCTCGAACGGGGAACTGCTCTACGTCTACAACGCGGGATCCACGATCGACGTGTACGACGCCGACAGCTACGAGTTCATCCGGACCGTGACCTTCGACGCGGACATGACCAGCTTCGTGATGATCCCGGAGGGGACTGGGCCGCGGGCGGGAGGCTGAAGGAAGCGCTTTCCTCTCCTTCTTCTATCCGTTGGGCCTTGACGCTCTCGCAAGTGATGCCATAATGTGATGTCAGTCCGTAGCATCACATGGAGTCATTCGATGAAAGCAATCACGCTTCGCAACGTGCCGCCGGACCTCGCGGAGGCTCTCGATCGGGAGAAGAAGCGGCGGGGACTTTCCCTGAATCGGACGGCGATCGATCTGCTCAAACAGAGCCTGGGGGTCGGGGAGCGGCGCTCGAACGGACTGGGCCGGCTGGCGGGTCAGTGGAGCGATGAGCAGGCACGGGAGTTCGCGTGCATGCTCGCTCCGTTCGGGGACATCGATCCCGAGATGTGGAAGTGAGCCGGTACTGCCTGGACACCTCGGCGTACATCCAGTTTCTCCGGGGAGACGCCGACGCCGTCGACGCGATCGATAGCGCTGCCTGGATCGGCTTCCCGACGATTGCGCTGGGAGAGCTGTACACGGGGTTTTCGCTGGTCTCCAGACACGAGCGTGACGCGGCACGCCTGAGGGACTTTCTGGCTCACCCGGTCGTCGAGACCATTCCGGTCGACGATGAAGTTGCACATGAATACGGGCAACTGGTGGCCGGACTCAGGAGGATCGGCAAACCGCTTCCGGCCAACGACATCTGGATCGCGGCCTGCGCTGCGCGCACCTCCAGCGTCGTGTTGACCTGCGATACTCACTTCGCCCGGATTGATCGGGTTGGATGCGTCGTGTTGCGGCAGGATGACTGACCGGTCCACACGCCGGCGAAGGGGGCCGGCTTCGGAGGCGCCCTGATGGCGATCCTGGACGCCGAACTACGCCGCGGACTCGCCTACGTAGTCCCCTACCGCGCACGGCTCGCGGTCATCCTCGCGCTCAACCTGGCCGGGACCGGGCTGGCGCTCTACGTCCCCTACCTCACGCGGACCCTGGTCGACGACGGCCTTCTGGGCAGGGACCTCGACGCGCTGGTGCGGGTGGTCGTCCTCTTCGTCGGCGTCACCGCGGCCAGCTTCGTGCTCAACTTCGCCAGCGGGATGCGGTACACGAAGGTGTCGGCCGAGATCCTGTTCGACATGCGGCTCGCGGTCTACCGGCACCTGCAGCGGCTGTCGCCCCGGTTCTTCGCGCGCACGCCGCTCGGCGAGATCATGTCGCGGATCAACAACGACGTGAGCGAGATCCAGCGCGTGCTCGCGGACACGCTGCTCGCGTGGGTGGGAAACGTGGCATTCCTGGTGGGAACCGTGGGCATGCTGCTGTGGCTGGACTGGCGGCTGTTCCTGGCGGCCGCGGCGCTCCTGCCGCCGGCGATCTGGGCGCTGGTGCGCTACCGGCGGCGGCTGGAGGTGCGGGTGCGGATCATGCGCGAGCGGAGCGCGAGCATCGGCGCCTTCCTGATCGAGACGCTGCGCGGGGTGCGCCTGATCGCCGCCTCGAACGCCGCCGAACGGGAAGCCGCGCGATTCCGCGGCCACAACGACGCGTTCGTGGACTCGCTCATGAAGATGCAGCGGCTGCGCTACCTGTCCGGAGGCCTGCCGGGGCTGCTGCTGTCGGCCAGCACGGCGGTCGTGTTCCTCTACGGCGGGTCGCGCGTGATCGACGACGTGATCACCCTGGGCACCTTCACCGCGTTCATGGCCTACCAGATGCGACTGATCGGTCCGGTGCAGGGTCTGATGGGGCTGTACACGGGACTCGCCACGGCCCGGGTCTCGCTGCGCCGCGTGCACGAACTGCTCGACGAGCCGATCGAGGTGGTCGACGCCGAGTCGCCGGCCGCGCTGGGACCCGTGCGCGGGGAGCTGGTGTTCGAGGACGTGTCGTGCGGGCACGGCCGTGGCGGCGCGGTGCTGGAGGGGTTCGGGATGAGGGTCGCGCCGGGTGAGGTGGTGGCTCTGGTGGGTCCTTCAGGGGGTGGAAAGTCGACGGTGGCCGACCTGATTGTCCGCCACATCGACCCCGATTCCGGGCGTGTGTTGCTGGACGGGAGGGACGTGCGAGACATCGGCCTGGTGGAGCTGCGCGCGAATGTCGCCCTGGTCGACCAGGGCGCGTTCATCTTCAACACCTCGATCCTGGAGAACGTGCGGTACGCGCGCCCGGATGCGGACGAGGCGGCGGTGATGCGGGCCGTGGAGCGCGCGGGGCTGGGCGAGTTCGTGGCGGGGCTTCCCGACGGGCTCGGCACGGTGGTCGGCGAGGACGGCCGGCAGCTCTCGGCGGGGGAGCGTCAGCGCGTGGCGATCGCGCGGGCGCTGCTGGCCGATCCGGCCGTGCTGGTGCTGGACGAGGCGACGAGCGCGCTGGACGCGGCCGCCGAGGCGCACGTGGTGGGCGCGTACCGGGAGGTGATGAGGGGGAGGACGACCGTGCTGATCACGCACCGGGAGGAGATGCTGCGGGGGGTGGATCGGGTGGTGG
>VXQO01000012.1 GCA_009838975.1 Gemmatimonadota bacterium
CGCGCGACGTCCCGTTTCGTATTCCCCCCCGGGCTGGGGGGGGCTTTGCGGCGGGGGGGGTAAGGGGGGGCGCGACCAGCCGGCCGCCGAGGCCCGTTGACGGCAGTAGCTACATGTAGCTACGTTGCTCTCATGAGATCCATCGGAATCAGGGCGTTGAACAGCAGGCTCAGCGAGTACGTGCGCCTGGCGGCTGGCGGTGAGACCGTTCTCGTCACGGACCGGGGGCGTGTCGTAGCCGAAATGGGGCCTCCGCGAGCGGAGAGGAGTCCCATCCTGGCGGACGCCATGCTTGCCGATGCGGTGCGGAAGGGTTGGTTGACACCCGCACTCTCTCCGGGATCGGAGCCCCCCCGGGGCGGGCCTCCGGAGGCTACACTGTCCGTGTTGCTCAGCGAACTGGAAGGGGACCGAAGCGACCGGTGATCTACGTCGACACCTCGGTCGTGCTGGCCCACTTGTTCGCGGAAGACCGGCGACCCCCGGCTTCGTTCTGGACCGAAACCCTCGTTTCAAGCCGTCTGCTCGAGTACGAACTCTGGACGCGCCTGAACGCTCGCTCAGCAACGGCGTCGCGCGCCGAGGCCGCGCGGGAAGTGATCGCTCGCATCTCGTTGCTGGAGCTGGCTCCTCTGGTATTGGCCCGCGCCCTCGACCCGTTCCCGGTGTCCGTACGCACCCTCGACGCACTCCACCTCGCATCATGCCAGTTTCTACGGGACCGGGGCCAGCGCGTCGAAATCGCCAGCTACGACTATCGAATGGCGGACGCTGCCGGCGCGCTCGGCATCCCCGTGCTGGATCTTCCCTGACCAACTACGGTGCGTCCCACCAGCGAGCTTCTCACACGTCGTAGAAGAGTCCGTCGTAGAGGATTGCGTGCCGGATCACGTCGCAGTCTCTCTCGCTCACACCGTTGTCGCGCATTGTTGCGAGCCACGACGACCGGATCGTCGCGGTGATGCGATCGAAGATGGCCTCCGCTTCGTCGCTACGCAGAAGGAATCGGCCGGCCGCGCCGAGCAGGTTGGCCCGGTTGGCCCAGCGGCCGGCTGGTCCGCAGGTCATCGCCAGGTCACGTCGCGTGACGGAAATCGCGGGGACCGGAGTGAGGTCGTAGGCCGGGCTCAGCCGCCACTCGCGACCGTGGGCGACGATGGCGTGATTTCGCGGGTGATCGTCGAGATTCGAGATCGCGGCATTGAAACAGATGCGCGCAAACAGCTCGCGCAGATCCTCTCTCGGGTTCGAGCTCGCGCGCCGCAATTCATCCGCCAGCGCCAGGTATGACCAGCGCCGCCGGTTCGTCACTTGGTCATCCGCTCGAAGCAGCGTGAGCGCACTCACCATGCGGCTACGCGCATAGCCCGTACCGTGCAGCTCGCGGTCGAAGCGGCGCACGAGCAACACGTCGCGGTTGCCGATGCGCTCGACACGGCTGGACGCCACGTTGAGGCCGCATTTCCGCGCCAGTTGCAGGACCGAGTGTTCGACGAGGGGGTCGTTCCAGCGGTCCTCATCCCGGCCGAACTTCGCAACCCAGAGAGCGCCGCCATCCTCCACGACGGCCTTCGGGCGCGCACCACCCATTGACGTACCCTCGAGCAGCAACTCCCGTGCACGCCCAGCGACCGTTAGCTGTCGGCCACGTTCGCCCGCAAGCACGGAATCGGCTGCAGCCTGCAGCTCTCCCAGGTCGAGGACGGCGTTGAAGAGGTTCCGCGGGCGGGGCGGTTCGAGGTCCGTGGCGAACCCGAGCGCACCGGCCCGGTCGTCCGGCCCTTCGAGCAGGTAGTCGAACTCCTCGAGCCGGGCTGCCCCGAAGCGTCGTTCGATGAGCAGGCGTCCCCAGTAGTCCGGCATGGAGTCCCGGATTGCGCCGAAGAAGCCGCCCATCCGGGTTGTCTGGTACAAGCGTTCCGTGAGCCGCAATTCGACCGGATCCAGCTCGCCCGCGTCGGGACGGCTCAGGTAGCTGCGCCCGTACACGAACTCGCCCAACGCAACGCCATCCGGAGTCCTGGACACGCGAAAGCGACCGGCAACCACGAAGTCGGTCGCGCCGGGCAGGACGACGAAGACGAAGCACTCGCGTTTAGAAGTCATTGTCGAGCCGTCGGCGGCGACGGCGGGCTTGCTGCGGTCGCCGGATGCTCTCCAGAATCCTGCCCTCCTCGTCGAGGTCGGGGTCACCCAGGTTGTCCGCCTGGCTCAGTAGTCCGAGCGACCATAGAGCCCCGAGGTACGCGGCGGCCGAGGCGCTGGGCTTGCCCTTCTCCAGATCGGCGATCGTGAGCCGGGAAACGCCGAGGCGGTCGGCAACATCCTGAAGGCGCAGTTGCCGTCGCAGGCGTGCGGTGCGGAGGTTGCGGCCCAGCCGCGTGAGGGCCTGCGCGACGGCGGCGGGGGGAGACCGTGTGATGGCGCTTCGATTTGGCATGATTAGTTCAGTATGCGTAGCATGTATTATAAGTATAGTTTATTGCACTCAACGCAGGTGGTCAAGCACGACAGCAGGGCAGTTCCTTGCACTTTCAGGGGTGAAGGACCTGCGGCGTAACGGGCTGAAGGTGGTTCGGCTGGATTGGTGAGCGATCTCCTGGTCTCCCTACGGCCCCGGGGTCAATATGCGACGACTGCGATGGGGTGGACGGCAGATCGGCAACACGCTCTCCAAGGCCATGGAAAAGTGCAATCTGGTATCCAGATGCTGGCGCCACATACATTGCACCGGAGTGGAAACGCGCCACCGACCGCGGTGGGTACCACCAACCCCCGAAAGGGAGGAAGCCCACATGAAGCCCGGGCGCATCCCACCTCGCGCCACGATCACCAATAGCCCACCGGACGACGTCTCGGACGTCCTCCGGCGCTTTGGCAAAAACCTCCGGACCGCCCGCTTGCGGCGACGGTTGCGGATCCAGGACATTGCCGATCGGATAGGCGCTTCCCGCTCCACGGTCACCAACGTGGAGAATGGGAAGCCCGGCGTGTCAGGAGCCGCGTACTTCGGTGTTCTGTGGTCACTGGGTCTGCTTGACGACGCGGATTCCCTGGCCGACCCGGATGGTGACGAAGAGGGCAAGACCCGACAGTTGGCCCGCCTCCCGAGCCAGGCCCCACGCCTCCAACCGCTTCGCGATGACTTCTGACTATGACCGGTTTGTCTTTGTCGCTCTTCCCGGACGGAGCGAGTATGTGGTGGCAGGCCGCTTCCGTATGTCCGGCGACCCGCCGATGGGAGAGTTCATCTACGGCCACAGCTACCTGAGCCGGACCGACGCGGTTGAACTTGACCCTGTCCACCTCACACTCAGTGGGCGCGTTCGCAAAGGAAGCGTTGACGGTCTATTCGGCGCAATTCGAGACGCCAGGGCCTCTTCGTGGGGCCGGTTCGTGAAAGGAAGGCAGGACGGCGCCGAGTATCTGGTCCAGAGTACGACCGACTACGGCGGTGCACTCGCTTTCGCTCGTGGACTCGAGGCTCCTGCTCCCAAACGCCGCTACAACGCCGTTGGCGATCTGGTCCGGATCAAGGCTGCACTTGACGCGGCCGCGCCGGAAGAACAGCGAGATGCGCCTCTGTGGGAAACACTGCCTCAGGGTCGAAGGCCTGTTGAAGCAAGCGCACCCAGGGTGATAGTGGAAGACGGCCGCACGCTCTGGATAGCGAAGTTCCCGCAGGACGGCATGATATGGAACCAGACGCGGGTCCGCCACGCGACACTGCAGCTTGCACGCAACTGCGGCCTTGACGCCGTTCCCAGCCGAATCGAGGTCGTTCGCGGCGAAGATGTCCTGTTGGTGCGACGCTACGACCGAGCCTGGGTGGGCGATGGCTATGCCTGCAGCCGCCTGATCAGCGGCTTTACCCTGCTCGGCACGGGGGATACGCCGACTGCGGAGCATGACTGGTCATACCTGACGTTGGCCGACCAGGTTCGCCGTGCGAGTTCACATCCCAGAGAGGATCTGCGCGAGCTCTTCGGGCGCCTGTGCTTCAACGCGGCCATCTCGTATCTGACGGACGATCCGCGTCATCCCATTATGGTCGCGAAGGGCACCGGCTGGCGTCTCGCCCCCGCCTCTTCGCCTGCGCCAACACCGTTGGCCGAAGGCAAGCGCGGCGACTTCACCATGATCTGCGGTCCGGCCGGCCGTTCGCCGAATCGCGAGAACATCCTGGCGGGTGCAGGACGGTTTCTGCTGGACCGGGCAGCGGCCGAAGCCATCTTCGACCGGATCTCCAGGATTGTACAGTCGTCGTGGTACGATGCGATGCGCAGCAGTGGCGTGAGCGTGAATGACTGCGATCTGGTGGGTCGGTCGATCGGCAGGTAGCGACTTCGATCGAGGGGCCGGGTAGGGGATCACGGCCTGCACGGATTCCCGCATTTGCCAGCGTGACGGCCTCCGTAGTGGTCCCCGTGGTCCCCGTTGGCGCTGGTGGCGCGCTCGTTGGCAGATACGCGATTGAGCGCGCGTGAGGCCCATATGCCGACAATAACGCGCACAACGAATCCATATGACTACAATAGCTGTCATCGTGGTGGTAACTCGATGACAGTCAACACGTTAGCACGTCATCGCGGGCTTGCGGGGTGAGTCGGAGATTGCTATTGGGTACGGGTGCGCGACCGAACCGTGCGTCGAACGGCTCCGATTAGGGAGGAAGGCATGAACGGATCTCTGCTCAAGCTGGCGTCCCTGACCATCGCGGCATCAGCGGCAGCGCCCTCTGCCGCGCAGCAAGTCGGCGAGGTGTTCAGGGACTGTGACGGATGTCCCGAGATGGTCGTGGTGCCGGCGGGCAGCTTCATGATGGGCTCGCCGGAAACGGAGGTGGGACGGCGCTTCCACGAAGGGCCTCAGCGCCGAGTCACCATTGGCTACGCATTCGCAGTCGGGGTGTACGAGGTCACGTTCGATGAGTGGGAAGCATGCGTACGGGGGGGTGGATGCGGCGAGCCGGACACGCAGGGTACAGGACGGTTTCCCGTGCGCGCCGTTCACTGGGAGGACGCGTGGCAGTATGCGGATTGGCTCACCCAACAAACCGGGCAGGAATACCGGCTGTTGAGCGAAGCGGAGTGGGAATACGTCGCGCGGGCCGGGACTCGAACGGCGCGGTACTGGGGGGATGCGACGCGCGAACAGTGCCAGTATGCCAACGGAGATAGCAGTGTCGGCTGTCGGGACCGGCAGGAGAGTACGGCGCCAGTCGGATCGTACCGACCGAATGCGTTCGGGTTGCACGATGTGCTGGGGAATGTGGGCGAGTGGGTGGATGACTGCTACGGAGAGTATGAAGATGCTCCGACCGATGGGCGCTCGTCGTACGCGGGGGATTGTAGCTATCGCGTGACGCGGGGTGGTGACTTCCTCGACGGTCCAAACAGACTGCGTTCGGCCGACCGAGTGATGGCCGGTGCCCGTGACCGTTACGGTTTCCGCGGAGTCCGGGTAGCCCGGACCTTGAACTGACCGTTTTTCCTTTGGTTGTGGGAGGTCTTCCAAATGCGCTCGAAGTGGCAAGTGAACTCCGCTGGATTCAAAGCTGCAGCAATTGTAGCTTTTCTGCTGGCATCACTATTTGTCAGCGGCTGTGAATCAATCCGCAACTCGACACTCTCGCCGATGGCCGCCGATTCCCTATTGCTGCAACTAGCCAATATCCCAATCAAACAACCTCATGAACCTAACCAGGTGTCCTGTGACAATAGCCCCGGATCTGTTGAAGGTCACATAGCATTGTTACTCCGTCGAGACTTGGGGTTCTCGTGCGCGGAGAGGGCGATTCGTGCGGTGCTCGCGGACTCGGCAACATCAGTATACGCGCAGCGCCAAGTGGTGTTCTGGGATAACCGACGGGCTCACAGCAATGTGGTGTGGATCGCCTTCTCTTATGCTAGGCGGAATCCCCAGCACTCGGCGGGGGACAGCGCTGCCCTCGCTCCCTTAGTGGCGGGCTTGGAGGCCATTCCAGCTCTTCTCCGTACAGTGGCTGACATGGACAGGAGCTTAGTGGTCTCTGTTGCTAGGGCGTATGAATGGGGAATCGGGCCTCCCTTCCCGCTACCCGCTAGTCAGTCAGGTGGCGATGAATCGTATACTACCTTGGTAGACTCATACGACGAAACGCTGCCTTACATCCCTCCGTTGCTCGGAAGACCTGGTTGGGTGATAGGTACAGGCCGGCCGTTGAGCCCCACAGCCTCATCGACGCCAAGGAATCAGCTTGACGAAGGGCAAGGTGACCTGGGCACGCCGGCAAGGGGGTCTCATCCTCCTATCTCAGTCGATTATTCAGCCCAATTCACCGTTCATGCCCATTATTGGCCCCAAACTGATCAAGAGTTTAGCAACATAACTGGAATGCGCAATACACTTGTGCGCCAACTGCAGTCAGTTGTCGATTCCCCTCCTCGGATCTCTCGCCTGCCAATACACTGGCAATCAGTATACTATGCTACCTACGAGAACAAGTGGTTCTACTGGCTTTGCGCCGTTTTCATTCCGGTGTGCATTCTTGGGTTGTCTGTTCTAGTCGTAATGGCAGAGTCCACTACTATGGTGGAGGTCACTGATAGAAGTGTGCGGCGTGCTGTGCATTCGCGTAAACAGTTGAAGAGAAAGCTTACGCATCTCGGTCGGGCAGAGGCGGCACTTGTGTCTCGGAAGAATCGACCAAAGGGGCCCGCACCGAACCACGCGGAGCGTGAAGAAGCGGTATCAGGTGACAAGAGCGATAAGAA
Organism: Gemmatimonadota bacterium; assembly: GCA_009838975.1. Classification (GTDB taxonomy): domain Bacteria; phylum Gemmatimonadota; class Gemmatimonadetes; order Longimicrobiales; family Gaopeijiaceae; genus Bin94. The sequence continues at coordinate 6,756 of VXQO01000012.1, forward strand.
GGGCGGCCTAGTGTCCCGATGGACATCACGGGCTAGACAGGTACTCACTGGCAAGGTCTCAACAATGAAGAAAGGACTGCAGTGGCAGCTAGAGCAGGCCGACAATGACATCAACAGGCCTCTCCGGCTACGCAATAGTTGCGAGGTGTACAGGGAAGGAGCCAGGAAGCGATTGGGCAACCTGGGAAGAGACATCTGGAGTAACCTGTCGCAATCTGTTGGAGACAGAAAGGGTATTTATGCATTCTTGTCGGGGGTGGTGTTCATCAGCCTAGCGTTTTGGTTGGCTTATGAAGTGGAGCGCGATGTTCTCCAGTTGCAACGATTGTTGCCAGTCGAGTCAGGGTTGTGGGAAACACTGTTTGTTGTGTCGATGACGCTGTTCTTGGGAAGCATCTATGCCCGAGGTGCTCCATGGGCGTTCGCCGGCGGAATCACTCTCATCTGTTTTGTTGGCCTCGACAGCGTCGAACTGAGCCCGTTGCATGACGGCGTGACTAATGGGAGCATCGGGGACCTTTTTGATTCGCAGGTAGTGGGGCCGATGTTTGGTTGTGTGGCGTTGTTGCTGAGTCTACATGCAGCAATCGAGAGCCCACGGCGGTTTCGCGTTGGATACGGATTTGAAACTGGTGAACTAGATGAGGACCTGGAACGCTTGGTGCAAAAGTCCATTAGGTCTGGGCGGAGACGAGAGAGGCGCTACATCTATACCCTCGTGTTGCTTTTTGGACTGTTGACGTACAACACAATCGGTGGTTCGCTATGGCGGATCATCTCTGGCGAACAGCCAATGGGTCTAGGTACAGTGACGGCCGTCGTTTTGGTTGCGCTGCTCCTTCCAGCAGTTGTCCTGTTGTCGGTCGCATGGCGACAGGACACTACCGCGGAGAAGAGGACACCGTGGTTCACTTTGTTGAAGTCAGAGGAAGAAGCGGCGAATATGAAAGAGAACGTAACACACGGTGAAGCAGGAAGGAAGAAGATGAACACGATGACGCCGACTGTCGTGCTGGCTGCGGTGGCGGGTTCGAGCCTGATTTGGGGAATTGAGACGGGCGGGAATAGTCTGGGTCGGGTTTTGGGTGTGTCGGTTAGTGCTGGCTGGGATGCAGCCCCAGAGATCCACCACGTCACTTGGATGGTGGAGAAGGAAGGCATAAGGGAATGGAAGACCAGTACTAGTCTTGACTCGATTGGAGGTGGCGACCGGACAGCGGGCTATCCGGCGATACCACAGCTGGACGGGGTAGTACCGGTACCAGGAGAGGGGATGTCCAATGACGCGGCGAATGCATGCAGTAGGCGAGTACGGATTGTAGCCGATGAAGACCTCCTGGAGGTCGGTGTGTTGGGACGTGCGGGACTGAGTATTGGAGTCTTGGGGCACGCGGACGCGCCGACACAGTTGCCGACGCAGTTGTGGTTGCCCCGTCGCAAAGGGGACTTGTGGTGGTTCGTGAACGATCGCGGGCAACTTGACTTGGAGTTGCGGGGCGTGGACCTAGAGGTGGAGATGGTGCGACGGTACGGCGGTGCAGTGGCCGAGGAGTGGAGACAGCTAGTGCCGAGTGGGTTTGCAGTACCGGATCAGTTCGTCGTTGATGTTCGGTATGCAAGGGTGGACGTTCGGGCTCTGACGAGGTATGGTGGCCGAGGGAGCGAGGGTGCCGGCGTTCTATCCGGCGCGGACCTGAAGGCTTTGGAAGACACGGTCTATTTCGGTTTTGCGAGCGACGACATAGCGCTAGACCATCAGTGCAAACTCGCGGAAGCGGCTACAGTACTCAGGAATAGCACCGGCGTGGGGATCAGCATTCTGGGTCACGCGGATGACTTTGGGACCGAGGACTACAACTGCGGGCTAGGAACGAGACGGGCGAAGTCGGTGGTCGAGTTCTTTTCTCAAAGAGGAATCGACCCGTCACGCTTTGCGGTGGTGTCCTACGGAGAGAGTCTGCCTTTGGGCGGCGAAAGGAGACATAATCGACGAGTTGAGATTACCGTCTCGCATGATCCCACCGTTTCGCCTTGCTCAGTCGGGGTAGAGCAGCCGCCACCAGCCGGATTGCCTCTGCCGAGAGCGCCGTCGATTGGAGAGTTTGGCTGGAGACTGTGAAAAACGTGCTGGCGCACACGGGCTATTGCAACGAGCGCGACCTGCAGGAACTGGTGGAGCGGGACATCGACCTGCATGTGGCGCTGGCCCAGGAGGGCAAGGCCAATGGATCCTGGCGATCGGTGACGCCGTTGCATCAAGCCGGCGAGAACACGACGAATCCGCGAGTGCTGGAGGCTCTGCTGGCCGTGGGTGTCGACCCGAACGGCCGCGGCAGGCGTCCCGTGTCTGAAGTGCGATGGGAGGATGCGTGGCAGTATGTGGATTGTTTGACGGAACACACGGGAGAGGAGTACCGACTGCCGAGTGAAGCCGAGTGGGAGTCCGTGGCGCGGGCGGGAACTCGAACGGCTGGGTATTGGGGGGATGGGACGCGCGAGCAGTGCCAGTATGCCAACGGCGACAACAGCGTCGGCTGTCGGGACCGACAGGAACATACGGCACCGGTAAGGCTACGAGGTTCTCCATCGGACGGGAGTCCATGGCACTTAGGCGAGTGTTCTCGTTGCATGTTGTGCGGCGACTCGGAGAGTGGACCGAGGCTTCTCCGCTCAACGCTCCGTATCTGCAACGCGTCCGCATACCGAGGTTACGGAGTCGGACTCCGCGTCGCCCGGACCATACGGTGAACTGATGACGCCGACGAGAGTTCAACCCCACCCGGGTGCTCTTCGGGTGGAGCGCCTGCCGGACGGACGGCGACAGTTGGTTCGCGATCTTCGCGTGGATGTCAGCAGGGACGTAGACGGCAGTGACATCGTAGACATCCCGAGGGACTTCGTCACGGACTACAGTTCGCTTCCTTGGGGCACGCGCTGGCTAGTGCATTGGTCACGCGTGGACGTTGCCGGGGTGGTCCACGACTACCTGTACCGGTGCGGAGGGAAGGTACGCGACACGTACCCCAAAGGCCAATCCGACCGAATCTGGCGCTGGATCGCCCTCTCTGGAGATCGCCGGGCATGGCGGTACCAAGCTTGGCTCGGTTGGTTTGCCCTACGGCTCTTTGGGTGGTGGGCCTTTAGGAGGCGAGACGCACGGGCGTATACGGATAAGGCCGACCAGTCCAAGAGCTGTCCGCGCAACTGGAGAATCCGGTTGGCGCGCGTGCTCGTGATATTGGCCGGAGTGTTGGGCGCTCTCGGCATCGTTTTCGGCGGAGCGCCGTTGCTTCGCAGCGCCTGCCCATGGACAATCTGTATCCTGCCATCCCTGCCACTTTGGCCGTTCCTCCTTCTGCTATTGCTTGTTGCAGCCGTCCTGTGGGCGCTGCCAGGTGAACCGAGTCGCCAAACTGAGGAGGCATGATACATGGCGAATTGGTTCACATCGATCCTTGAGGGTGGCGTCATGGCACGGTGGCGCCGAAGCAAACTCGGAGGGGCGTAGTTTCTTCAATTCATCTAGCTGGACTGAAAGGGCGAATCAACCATGAAGACAGTCTGCCGAATCTGGTGGCTCGGCTCCAAGCCGATTGCTTTCCTACTATGGATCGCCTCGATGGTGACATCAACTCGTGCAACCATGGCCCAGGAAGTCGGCGAGATTTTCCGCGACTGCACTGTCTGTCCCGAGATGGTGGTCGTCCGGCCCGGCAGCTTCGTAATGGGCTCGCCGGACATGGAAGAAGGGCGGTATGCTGACGAAGGCCCGCAACACGAGGTCACGATCGGCTACGCGTTCGCCGTCGGGGTGTACGAAGTGACCTTCGACCAGTGGGATGCGTGCGTGCGGGGAGACGGATGTGGGGCGTACGAACCATCTGACCAGGGATGGGGTAGAGGTAGGCGGCCCGTGGTTTGGGTGAATTGGGAGGATGCGTGGCTGTATGCCGACTGGCTGACGGAGCAAACGGGAGAGCAGTACCGGCTCCTCAGTGAGTCGGAGTGGGAGTATGTGGCGCGGGCAGGGACTCTCACGGCACGGTATTGGGGAGAAACGGATCGGGAGCAGTGTCAATATGCCAACGGATACGATGCCAATGGACACGCCGAGTACGGATTCGACAGGGACATGGTTGGTTGTCGTGATCGGCAGCCTCACACTGCACCCGTAGGATCTTTCCCGCCGAACGGGCTTGGAGTGTTCGATATCCTGGGTAATGTGCGGGAATGGGTAGATGACTGCACCAATGGGAGCTATGAGGGTGCTCCGACAGACGGCAGTTCGTGGTACAGGGGAGATTGTACTCGTCGTGTCACCCGTGGCGGCTCATGGCTACACGATCCGACCGAATTGCGTTCGGCCTACCGTCGTGGATCTGCGGCAGACTTCCGAAACTTCGCGCTGGGGTTTCGCGTCGCCCGAACCGTCAACTGAGGGTTACTCCGGTGCGGCGTAGTACTGGTCGTCAGAAGTGAGGACATCCGAGAACAGAAATCGCTTCTGACGC
>VXQO01000147.1 GCA_009838975.1 Gemmatimonadota bacterium
CCCCAGTTCCAGGTCCGCCAGCGCGAGGTTCGCCGCCTCGTCGCCACCGATCACCACGCTCTCGACGACCACACCTTCGGGCAGCGTCGCATCCGGGTCGGGCCGCCACCCCGTGCGCTGGAAGTCGCTGATCAGCACGACCCGCTGCCGGGACAGATTCGACGCGGCCAGCGTGGACGCGGCCAGCTTCACCGCCGGTGCGAGGCGTGTCGCGAGGGAGGTGGTGGTGAGGGTATCGAGGGCGGCGAGGATCCGCGCGGGCTCGTTGATCGAACGGTGCAGCAGCGCCGGTGTCTCGGAGAAGACGATGAGCGACGCCCTGTCGCGGGGCCTCAGCGCACTCACCACCGAGCGTGCACGGGACACCGCCTCTTCCCAGTTGTCACCCATCTCCATCGACCAGGAGCGGTCGAGCATAACGACCACCTCCTCGGCCGCGGGCCCCCCCACCGACGCGAGGCGGCCCCCACGCACGAAGGGGCGCGCAAAGGCCGCGATCACGAGCGCCAGCGCCGCCAGCCGCATGATCAGCAGGACCCAGTGGCGGATCCGGCGCCGCGACTTCTCCTGGAACGGGATCTTCTCCAGGAACATGAGCGAGGGGAACCGGATCGGCCTGCCGCGCTCCTGCCGCGTCAGGTGCAGCAGGATCGGTCCCACGAGACCGGCCAGCGCGATCAGGAACAGCGGGGCCAGGAAGTTCACGGCCTGCCTATCCGCCCACGCTCCCGCCCAGCGCCATCCGCGCCGGGTCGGAACCGCCGCGCCGGTGCTGCCGGAACACGAGATACGCGTACAGCGCCTCGTCCAACGGCTCGGCCGAGTTGAGGAGCACATAATCGACCTGCTGCTTGCCAAACAGCTTGCCGAGCGCGTCGATGTGCGCCCCTACCTGTTTCCGGTATGCGCCGACCAGCTTCTCGGGCTTCACCGGAAGCAGTTCCCGCGTCTCCAGGTCCTGGAAGTTGGCGGCCTGCACGAACGGGAAGTCGATCTCGGCGGGATCCAGGATGTGGAAGGCCACCACGTCGTGTCCCTGGGCCCGGAAGAAGCCCAGCCTCTCCGAGATTTCATCGGGGTCGTGATAGAAGTCCGACACGACCACCAGGATCCCGCGGCGGCGGAAGGTGCTCCCCACCCTGTCCAGCGGCCGGTCCCAGCCGCCTTCCCGCTGAGCCCTGACCCGCGCCACCGCGTGCAGCACCTTTTCGAGGTGCGCGACCGATGGCCGCACGTGCTCCACCACGTCGCTGTCGAACGCATAGAGTCCGACCCGGTCCTTCTGCCCGGCCGAGAACCAGGCCAGGCTCGCGGTAAGAAAGCGGCCGTAGTCGAGCTTGGTGATGTCGCCGGACCCGTATCCCATCGAAGCCGAGGTGTCCAGGAGGAACGCCACGTCGGCGTTGGTCTCGGCTTCGAACTGCTTGATGTAGAAGCGGTCGGTGCGGGCGTAGAGCCGCCAGTCGATCCTGCGGATGTCGTCGCCCGGCATGTAGGGACGATGCTCGGCGAAGTCCATGCTGACCCCCAGGAACGGCGAGCGGTGGATCCCCTGCATGAATCCCTCCACCACGGTGCGCGCGAGCAGCTGCAGATTGTCGATCCTCGCCAGGATGACGGGGTCGAGGAACGACGCGCGCGCGGCTGGCGCGGAGGTCGCCATCCGGCGCCCCTACATCCCCGACTTCGGAACCGCCACCGATTTCAGCAGCATGTCCACCAGCTCGTCGGTGGTGCGTCCCTCCGACTCGGCGTGGAAGTTCGTGATGATGCGGTGTCGCATCACCGGCGCCGCCAGCTCGCGGATGTCATCGAAGCTCACGGTCAGCCGCCCCTGCGTGAGCGCGCGCGCCTTGCCTCCCAGGATCAGGTACTGCGCCGCGCGGACGCTCGCCCCGTGCGCAACCCACTTCTTCACGAAGTCGAGGCTTCCGTTCGGGTTCGGCCGGCTCGCCCGCACCAGGTTCACCGCGTACCGCATAACCGGCTCGGCCACCGGCACCCGGCGCACCAGATCCTGAAAGGCGATCATGTCCGCCCGCGACACGACCGGATTCAGCTCGGGCTCCACCTCGTCTGTGGTCTCCCGCACCACCTCCATCTCCTCTTCCTCCTCGAGGTGCTCCATGCGGATGTGGAACATGAAGCGGTCCAGCTGGGCCTCGGGCAGCGGGTAGGTGCCTTCCAGCTCGATCGGGTTCTGGGTCGCGAAGACGTAGAAGGGCGGATCCAGCTCGTAGGTGTTGGCCTGCACGGTGACCCGGTGCTCCTGCATCGCCTCGAGCAGCGCGGCCTGCGTCTTCGGCGGCGTGCGGTTGATCTCGTCGGCGAGCACCACGTTCGCGAAGATCGGCCCGGGCGCGAACTCCAGGCTGCGGCTCCCATCCTCGCGCTGCTGGATAATGTCGGTCCCCGTGATGTCCGACGGCATCAGGTCCGGCGTGAACTGGATGCGCGAGAAATTCAGGTCCAGCACCTGCGCGATCGAGTGGATCAGCAGCGTCTTGGCGAGGCCCGGCACCCCCACGATCAGGCTGTTGCCGCCCACCAGGAGGGTCAGCAGGACGTGCTCGACGGCCTCGTCCTGCCCGATGATGATCTTGCGGACCTCGGAGAGGATCTTCTCGCGCCCCTCCTGGATGCTCTCTGCGAGGGCGACGTCGGCGACGGGTTCGGTTTGGGGGGAAGTCAGGGTTTGCGTGGCGGTTTGCGTGGCCAAAGTCTCACCTCTTCTCGCCGGTCGTCGCCGGCGCTTATCGGTTCAGCGCGTAGATCACGTAGTTGACACCGAACTTATAGGCTTCGTTAGACAGGTCGATAGGAAAATACCCCAGGTCCGAGTACTCCCAGTAGTCGCCGATGTCGTTGTTGAAGTTGGCGACCACCATCAGCCGTCCCTCGGGGTCGTCGTTCTCGTGGAGCCCCAGAAAAACGGGACGATACTGTCCGAAGGTGGGCGGCGGCAGATCCAGCGTCTCGATCTGGAAGAAGGAGTTGAAGACCGGCTCCTCGAGCTCCAGCAGCCGGAAGCGGTGGCCCGGAAGGATCGCGTTGAAGATCGCCTCCACGTTGCGCCACTCCCGGTCGCTCCGGAAGTCGTCGAGGATCAGGAACCCTCCCTTCAGCAGGTATTCCGCGACGTTGTCGACTTCCTCCTGTGTCGGCGCCCATTCCCCCGGCTCGGAGACGTACGCGATCGGGTACCGGTGCAACTCGGGATCGTCGGCGTCGATGATGTTGGTGCCGGTGGTGTTGGGCCCCAGCAGCGTCACCTCGTCCAGGATCTTGATGAAGTTCTGGTCGGCGTACGGATAGTCGTGCGCCCACCCCGGTCCGCCGCCGCGCCCGAATCCCCGTCCGAAGCCCCTGCCGCGAAACCCGTTGAAGCGCACGCGGACGAAGGTGTACGTGGCGTCGTAGGGGACGTTGAGGAAGACCTGAGGGGGTGGGGAGGAGAGCGACGGCTCCGGCGCGGCACCGAGTCCTTCAGCGTCGGTGGTGGACTTCTTCCCGGCGGCGAGGGAAAGGGTCGCCACGGTCGTCGCGGCGGCGATCCCGAGCGTGGCTGCCGCTCCGGCCCGGGAAAACGTTCCAGCTGAAACGCGGGGCACGGCGGGGGGCGTTCGCCTCACCGGTCCGGCCCCTCGCGGCGCAGTTCAAGCAGCAGGTCGAGGGCTTCCTCGTAGTTCGGCGCGATCTCCAGCGCCGCGAGAACCGCGCTTCGCGCCGCCGCGCGATCTCCCTTCAAGTGCAGGACACGGGCCAGTTCGTAGTGGGCCGTGGCGCGGTCGACCGGGTCGAGCGCGATCACGGCGCGCCGTTCGAGGGCCGCGGCCTCGAGGTCGCCGGCCGCCTCCATCAGCAGCGCCACGCGCTCGTGATCCTCGATCTCGTAGGGGTGGACGTGCGCGAGGTCGCGGAGCACATCGGCTGCGCCCGCCTGGTCGCCCGAGTCGTACAGCACCTGGGCGAGTGCGCGGCGGGCGTCGTAGTGGCTCTCGTTGAGGCGCAGCAGGGCGCGGTAGTGCCGGATGGCCGCCGCCGCGTCGCCCTCTTCCTGCCGGATCCGGCCAAGGAACCAGTGCGCGCCGTCGGGGCCGCCGTATTGCGGGAAGAGCTCGAGGGCGACCTCGTAGTGCTCCGCCGCCTCGGCCGTGCGGCCTTCGTCGAACAGGGCGTCGCCGAGCGCCATGCGGGGGCCGAACCGGCGCGGGTTCCGGGCCACCTCGGCCTCGAGGGTGGCCACGTCCGGCGTCCCCAACACTTCGGCCGGCGTCACCATCCCCGCAGGCTCACCGCTCACCGATTGCACCGCCGCAGCGAAGCGGTCGTTGAGGAAGGCCTCGAACTCGCTGTCAAAATCCTCCAATCGAACCCCCAGCGCGCGCTCGAACGCCTCTTCGTTCGTGGCCCCGTCGCGGTAGGCGCGGAGCATCTCGACGATCGCGGGGAATCCGTGCTGCTCCTCGATGACTTCGAAGACGAGCGACGCCTGGTAGTAGCTGTCGATCACCTCGCCCGGATGGCGCGGACTGGAGAATCCCCGGTCGAGTTCGCTCACCGGACGCAGCTCGTCCAGGGCCAGCGACCGGATGAACCCCACGCCCGGCTGATGGCCCCAGCCGGGATTGCCCTTGCGCTGTTCGTGCACGGCCAGCCCCTCCGAGAACCACCGCGGCACCTCGTTTTCGGACACCGCCAGGTGGAACGAGTGCGCGATTTCGTGCCACAGCGTCGACGCCCAGTTGAATTCGCCCCGGCCGCGCGCCGCCGGCGAGTCGATGGCGAGCGCGGGCCCGAAGCTCACGCCCAGCGCCCCGATCCCCACCAGGCCGACCGTGCGGACCGAGAAGTCGGCGTGGCGCGGGTAGACCTCGACCCGGATGGGTCCGGCGGGCGCTTCCCCGTACCGCCGGGACATCTCGGCGAAGGCGCGTTCGGCGATCGGCTCCATGTACGGCGCCAGCAGATCAGCCTCGGACTCGTGCAGCACGAGGTCGAAGTTCAGCGTCGAGACCACTCGGTACTCCACGAAGGTGTCAAGCAGGTCGAGGGTGTTCTTGAACCAGAGGTTGAAGGGATCGCCGGCGAAGGCCCGCTCCAGGTTCACGCGCCCTTCGTCGACCTGGCCCAGCCGTACCTGGTTCAGCCCCATGAGCCCCCACCCGGTCCAGCTGCCGGGATCGGCCTCGGTCGCCTGACGCGCGAAGGACAGCGCTTCGCCGTATTTGCGGTGGTCGGCGGCGAGCTCGGCCAGGAGCACCAGCGGGGTCGTGGGCATCGCGGTGAGGGAGCGCACCTGCTGCATGACGGCTTGGAATCCGGCGGCGTCGCCCGACAGGTGTAGGATCGCGGCCTTGGTGCCGAGCGCCCCCAGGTCGCTGCCGTTGACCTCGAGGACCCTGTCCACTTCCTCCAGCGCCGCTTCGCGGTTGCCGTGCATCAGGCGGATCCGCGACAGCAGGGTCCGGGCCGCGGCCAGGTTGGGGTTGGTGGCCAGCGCGGCCTCGAGGTCGGCTTCCGCGTCGCCGCCGCCCTCCAGGCGCGCGACCCGGGCCAGACCCAGGCGGGCCCCCGCGTGCGACGGGTTCTGCCGAAGAATCTCGCTGAAGGCGGCCGCGGCCTCGCGCGCGTCGTAGCGTTCGAGGAAGAGCTCGCCGATCGCCAGGCGGGCGGCGTGGTCCACCGGGCCCGCCTCGACGGCCTCGTCGAGGGCGAGCTGCGCGTCGTGGGCGTACTCGTAGTTCCAGCGGGAAAGTTGGAGGAGCGCCCTCCCCACCGCCGTGAGTTCCGCCGCCGAGAGGTTCGACGCGGTGTTGTAGTAGTCGATGAAGCCGTCGAAGATCCCGCGGGCCCTCTCCCGGTCGCCGTAGCGGTAGAGCAGGATGCCCAGTTCCACCCGCGCCGCCGCACCGGCCGCGCCGCCCTCCCCCGACCCCTCCTCGAGCACGGCCTGCGCCTCGTCCAGACGGCCGACGTCCATGAGCGCGGCTCCCAGCAGCGCCCGCGCACCCCGCACCCCGCGCTCCACCCCCCTCTCGGCTGCCTCTGCCGCGCCGCCGTAGTCCCCGGTCTCGCGCAGCGCGGTCACCCACCCGGACAGCGCGGCGGCGTCACCGTCGAGAGCCGAGCCCCGCAGCGCCCGCACGGCTTCGTCGTAGTCCCCGGCACGGAGTGCGGCAAAGCCGTCGGCGTCCTGAGCGAGCACGACGGTGCCCGGCAAGGCGCCCAACAGGATTGCCAGCGCGGGGATCACAACCGAAACGAGACGTTGGCCACGACCACGGAACGGCTCGCGGTCGCGGAACGGACCGATCTGGATTCCAGACATAGGGATAAGGTGTGACGGGAGGGGTCTGGTCGCTACCACCTGAGGCTTCGTACCGTTGACTCGCCCAGGACCTCGCGGGGATGCTTGTCTTGCACTATAGCCATCGTTCATATATTCGTCTTGCGATTGTTGTATCGATAACTGATCCGTCTTGCATTCGACAGTTCAACTGCATATCGTGCTGCAGCAGGCTGCCCGCATCCGTGACCGGTTCCCGCCTGGAGACCTCATGTCCGTCGTAACCATTTCTTCCCGCTACCAGGTCGTGATCCCGCGCGACGTGCGCGAACAGCTCGACCTCCGCCCGGGTCAAAAGGTGCAGGCGCTCCCGTTCAAGGGACGTGTGGAGCTGATACCCCTCGAGCCGATCGAGGCCGCGCGCGGGTTCGTTCGGGGCATCGACACCACGGTTCCACGCGAGGGAGACCGGGTGTGAACGTCGTCGACTCGTCCGCCTGGCTTGAATACTTCGCCGATGGGCCCAACGCGGGCGAGTTCGCCGAAGTCATCTTCGAAACCGAGCGCCTGATCGTGCCGAGCGTCACGCTCTTCGAGGTCTTCAAGAGGATCCGGGGCCAGCGGGACCTCGACTCGGCCCTGTACGCCGTGGCGCAAATGCAGCGTGGCAAGGTCATCGATCTCGACGCCAACCTGGCGATCGCCGCGGCGGAGTTGAGCGCCGAATCCGGCCTGCCCATGGCGCACGGCATCATCCTGGCCACCGCACGCGCCCACGAGGCAGTGCTCTGGACGCAGGACTCCGACTTCAACGGATTGGAGAGGGTGGAGTATCGGAGCGTCCCGGGCTAGGCGGATCCGCCGCTCCCGCCCGCCGCCCGGATCTCCCTGTTCTTGAGCGCCAGCTCGATCAGCAGCTCCTCGAGCTCGTTCTCGTAGCGCTCGAGCGGCAGCTGCGCCTTCACCCGCCTCAGATCGGCGATGCGACCCTCGATCTCGGCCTTCTCATCGTAGAGAGCCCGCAGCTCCGGCGACACGGCTCCTCCACCCGCCGCGCCCCCGACAGAGCCCAGGAAGACGGTCCGCGCCAGCGCGCCGTCGCCCGCCAGGTCGTCCAGCTCGCGGCTCCCCTCGCCGTCGCCGTTGTCGTCCAGGACCGCGTGCTCGGTCAGCAGCAGGTTGTCGCCTTCGTACTCGCGCTCCACCTCGCGCACCGCATAGCCGAAGGCCTCCAGCATCGAGACGCGTGCGTCCTTGTCCACATCGGCGCCCTCGTCGGCGAACGCGTCCACGAAGTACAGCCCGAAGCGGGTCATGTTGCGCTCGCGTCCGCTCCGGGTGGCGGTGATGATCGCCCGGTTGGGTGCCGACAGAGCGGGCACGAAGGGCCCCGACGCCGTCGCGGTGTTGACGAAGGTGATGCGGCGCTGACCCAGCCCGTCGAGGAGCCCGTCGATGTCCGCGGGCGACAGATCCGGACCCGGGATGTTGAACCTGGCCTCGTTGTTGCGGAACGTCCCGTGCCCGGCCAGCACCACGACCAGTTCGTCGGCGGGCGCCATCGCCGCGCCGATCTCGACGAAGGCCGCGCGGATGTTGTCGGCCGTCGACCGCGCGCGAATCCGCGTCGGGTCCAGCTCGGTCCTCTCGCCCAGATACGTGATCCGCTCGGCCGGGACGCCGTACTTCTCGGTCGCCGCATCGGCAAACCGGCTCAGCCACCCGTGAAAGGCCTCCGTGTATTCGGGATCGCCCCCGAGCCCCGAGATCAGCAGGATGTGCGTGTTCTGGGCCGAGACTGTGGGCGGAAGAAGGGCGGCGACGGCCACCGCGGCCACCGCAGCCAGACCCGGCGGCGTTCCCGCCCCACCCTTCAAGCCAGCCCCCTCTTCCGCCGGTACATCCACTCGCCTCCCATCAGCCCGGCCAGCAGCAGGAACAGGATCGGCATGTCCCAGAGGTCGCGCTCCTCCGTCACGGTCACGCCACCGCCGGTGAACTGCAGGTCCTCGGGCAGGTTGGCCGCGGTCTCGGGCGTGTAGTAGCGGCCTCCCGTCTCCTCGGCGATGCGCTCCATCAGGCTCACGCGCTGGCGGGGATCCCGGAACTCCTCGGTGCCCGGGGCCACCCGCACGCTCGTCGCGGCGTTGCCGAAGGTGACGGTGTCGCGGCCCGCATCGACCGCGACCTCGAAGATCCCGTCCATGTCGGGGGTGAAGTCGGCGGTGTAGCGGCCGTCCTCGGAGACCGACCACTCCATGGGGACGTCGCGCGTCTCGCCGGTCGGCAGCGTGACGCGGGCGTTGACCGCGGCGCCGTTGACCTCCACGAACCCGGCGTCCAGCACCGTCGCTTCGAGGGTGACGGGCTCGCCGGCCTCGACCGTGACCTGCGCGGGAGCGGCCTCCACCGGGTCGGGTGTCTCCGCGACGAGCCAGCGCATCAGCTGCCGCCAGAAGTTCTCGTGGCTCAGGTCTTCGAGCGGCACCGTCGAGTCCATCTGCCAGAGCCAGGTGTCCTGGACGGCCAGGACCATCGAGCGGCCCCTGCCGTAGCGCTGGAACGCCATGACCACGCGGTCATCGGCGTCGCCCGTGCTCTCCAGGCCCGCAGCATCCTCGGCCGCGTCCACCGCGCCCGGAGCGGCCCCGGGGCTCTCCACCACGACGCCCTGCAGCAGCTCGGTCGCGCCCGGCTTGAGCTCGGTGATCAGATTGGTGGTGGAAACCGGGGGCAGCGAGTCCCAGCGGGCGGCCGACTCCTCGACGGTGCCCTCGATCCGCGTGATCGGGTGGTTCGTGCCGCCAGGGGTCGGCGACACCTTCACGAACGCTAGCCGCTCGGTGGGCGTCGACCCCGTGGGCTCGTCCAGCACGACGGGCAGAACATCCTCCAGGGGCGTGCCCTTGTAGCCGCCCTCCGCCAGCGCGCGCCGGCCTCCCAGCATGAGGAGCGTGCCCCCGCGCTCGCTCACGAAGTCGGCCATCATGTCGAGCTGGTCGTGCGTGAAGAAGCTGGCCTCGATCGAGCCCAGGACGAGCGCGCGGTACCGGTAGAGGTCCTCGCGGGTCGTGGGAAAGCCCTCGACCAGTTCGAGCGGGTCGTCGAGGTTGCGCCGGAAGAACTTGTTCTCGGCGGTGCGCTGCAGCAGCACCACCTGCAGGTTCTCGTCCGCGCGCACGGCCCGCAGCATGAAGGCGACCTCGTGGCGCGGCTCCCCCTCGAAGTACAGGATCTTCTCGGTGCGGTCGCGCACCTGTACCACCGAGTGCAGCACGTTGTTCTCCAGCACCCGCTCACCCGACTGTCCGGGGATGCGGAAGGCGAGTTCGCGCGCGCCGGGCGTCTCGAGCGTGATCGCCACCGGTGCCACCAGCGGCTGCCCGTCTGCCGGCAGCTCCACCATTTCGGTCGTGACGATCCGCCCCATGTCCTCGACCACGATCGGCACCGTCCTGCCGGCGTAGCCGCGCGAGTCGACCATCACGTTGACCACCATCGAGGTGCCGGTCAGCGCCGTCTCGGGCACGTCGACCCGGCTGGCCTGCACGTCGGCCTCCATCTCCTCGTCGCCCACCCCGACGGTGAAGACCGGAACCGAAGCCGCCCGCAAGGGAAGCAGCGCGTCTCCGATCGCCTCATCGGTGTTGTCGCCCCCGTCCGACACGACCACGATCCCGGAGAGCGGCACCCCCTGCAGCTCGTCGCGCGCATGGGCGAGCGCGCCGCCGATCCGGGTGCGGCTCCCGTCGAAACCGAGCCCGCCCACCCCGTCGACCCGCCCCGCCGACGCCGAGAAGCGGAAGTAACGCAGCGCGAACCTCTCCTCGAGCGCGCCGACCAGGTCACCCTCCGGGTCGAGCAGCGCGGCCGCCTTCGCCGCGCGCGAGGTCCCGTCGCGGTCGTCGATGGTCATGCTTCGCGAGTCGTCGACCAGCACGGCGAGGAAGTTCCGCTGCGGCACCACCGAGGTCAGCACCAGCGCCGGCTGCATGACGATGAAGAATAGCACCAGGAAAAGCGCCGCGCGCAATCCGCCCAGCACCCACCGGTCGAGGCGCCGGCTCCGCCCCCGCGCCAGGGCATACGTCAGCACCGCCGGCACGCCGAGCAGCACCGCCGCCGCCGCAACCATCGTCACCGGCCACGGCGACAGGAACGACAGGTCGCCCTCCTGGAACAGGACCGGCCGATACTTGAAGAGGAACTCGAAAAGGCTGCTCATATGCTCAGTGGCTCATCGCGTAGATGATCATGTTGACGCCCATCTGGAACGCAAAGGTGGAGTACTGCAGCGGGTAGTCGGGTTGCTCCGCCCACTCCCACGCGTCGCCCAGATCGGTGTTCCAGTTGATGATGACCATCAGCCGCCCCTCCTCGTCCTCGATGCCCTTCACGTACGGCGTGTACCCGTCGCGCTCCCAGGTCGCACCCCCCCAGAAGCGCCCGTACGCCGGTACCTGCAGGATCTCGTCGATGTCGTAGAAGGTGCTGAAGACGGGGTGCTCGAGGTCCAGGTCGATGATCGGCAGATTCGGGAAAACCCGCTTGATGTTCCACTCGAAGACCTGCCACTCGTACGATCCCCAGAAGTCGTCGATGACCAGGAACCCGCCGGCCATCAGGTACTCGCGCAGCCCCTCGACCTCCGCTTCGGACAGGTTCATGTACCCGACCTCGAGCGCGTAGAGGAACGGATACCGCCGGATGTTCTCGTCGGTCAGCAGGACCGCGTTCTCGTCACTGAAGGCATCCAGGTTGGTCAGCCTCTGCAGCACGGTCAGGAACTGGATGTCGGCCTTGGGATAGTCGGTCGCCCAGGAATTGCGCCGCCGTCCCCAGCCCCCGCCCGGTCTGGTTTAAACATGAACCAGCCCCCGCGACCGGTCATCGGGGGGGGTGGCGGGGTGGG
>VXQO01000032.1 GCA_009838975.1 Gemmatimonadota bacterium
GATCGGGGCTGGTGTCCCGTCTGGTCTTCAAAACCAGTGTGCCCGGCTAAAACCCGGGTGGGTGGGTTCGATTCCCACACGCCCCCGCCACCCGTGCAGGTCGCTCCACCCCCCCGCCGCGATTGCCTATCTTTCGGGCCATGCAGAGCCAACCCCATTTCGCCGTCGGCCCATCGCAGACCGTGCAGGTCGAACACGCCACGGCAGCGGGGGAGTGCAGGTCCATGCGCAAGGCCATTGTGCTGATTGGCGGGCTCCTCTTCTGGACGTCCGGCCCCGCCAGCGCCCAGGATCCGCCCCCACCCGACTCGGCCGGGACGGCTGCCGCCGTGCAGGTGGCCGACTCGCTCGCGGCCGACTCGGCGACCGGGATCAGCCCGGCGGGCGCGTTTCTGCGGGGCGCGCTCATCCCCGGGTGGGGGCACACGACCACGGGATCGATGACGCGCGGGGCCTTCTACTTCAGCGTCGAGGCGCTGGCGGGGTGGATGGTCTACAAGACCCAGCGGCGGCTCGGCGTGGCGCGCGACCAGGCGGCGGTCTGGGAAGAGCTCGCGACAGCGGAGCTGGCCGCGATGGGTGTCACGGAGCCGGATCAGGTGGAGGCGGCGCTCGAGCAGCACGACCAGGTGGCGCGCTTCCGCGGACTGGTCGATGCCCGCGAGGAACAGCGTGAGGACTGGGTGGCCGTCGCCCTGTTCACGCTGCTGCTCTCGGGCGTGGATGCGTTCGTCTCCGCCCACCTGAGCGAGTTCCCCGAGCCTCTCACCATCGAGGGGGACCCATCGGGGGGCACGGTCGAACTGGCGGTGCGGATTCCGGTGGGGTGAACGCACTGTAGTAAAGTCAACATTACATTATGTAATCTGGATTTTACTTTTCCCACTCGTGCAGTACCGGGATCCCCGACTCTCCCAGCGTCGCATAGCTGCGGTGCACCAGCCAGTCGCCCGAATTCACGTAGTATCGTCCTGGCGCCAGCTCGAGGATGGCCGGGCGGTGGGCGTGCCCCGTGGCCACGATGTCGAGGCCCGCGTCGGCCTCGAACCGCTCCCGGGCCCACGCGGTCAGGAACGCCAGCCGGTCCTTCGCTGCAACGCGTGCCGCGGTTCCGCCGGCCGGCGCTCTCGTCGTGCCGGACACGCGGTTCGCCAGGCGCGCGCCCAGGTCGGGGTGAAGCCAGCGGAAGAGCCAGCGGGTCAGGCGGCCGCGCAGGATCAGCCTCAGGCAACGGTAGCCAAGGTCCCCGGCGCCCAATCCGTCGCCGTGAGCCAGCAGGATGGTCTTGCCGTGAAGCCGCATCGTGACCGGTTCCTGGCGGAAGTCGACGCCGACGCGTTCGCGCAGGAAGCTGCCGCCCCACCAGTCGTGGTTTCCGCCGACTAGCAGCACGGGCACACCCGACTCCACCAGCTCCGCGAGCTGGGCGAGGACCCTGACGTGCTCGGCGAGAACCACGTGGCGGTACTCGAACCAGAAATCGAAGAGGTCCCCATTGATGATCAGGCGGCTACCCGATTCCTTTACATGGAGGAGCCAGCGCCGGAACGCCTGTTCGGTTTCCGGCGGGACCGCGCCCAAGTGCACGTCGGAGACAATGAAGACCGGTTTGGAGGGCATGTCGGCCGAAGCTACGCGAACGCTGCGGATCGGGGTAGGGATGGCAGTGGTCCTGGCCACCGCCTGTGCCTCCGCGGGGCAGGTCCGGCCGGCTGGCGAGCCGGGGTCCGCTGCAGCGCGGCGGGATCCCGGCCAGCTGGCCGAAGTCCGTGCGGCTGCGCTCGAGGCCGCGGAGCGAACACGCCCCGCGCACCCCACCCGGCTCGACTTCCGCTGGAGGGCCCGCGAGCCCGACTTCCGGGATTCGGGGTTCGGGGTGGCGCGGATCGAGCCGCCCTACCGCGCGCGGCTGGACCTCTTCCTGGACAACGGCGAGACCGCCGCGATCGCTGCGCTGGTCGACGACGAACTGCGGATCCCGGCATCGCTGCCCACCGAGCTGGTTCCGCCCGCCCCGCTGCTCTGGGCCGTGCTGGGGGTCTTCCGCCCCGGCGGCGGCGCGGAGATGTTGCAGGGGTCCGTCGATCGGAGCACGACGGAGGTCGAGTATCGGCTGCCCTCGGGCCGCCGGGTCCGTTTCCTCCTCCGCGACGGCGCGCTGCTGGACGCGGAGTTGCTGGAGCGGGGATCGACAGTCCAGCGTGTCTTCGTTTCGGGGTCCGGCGGGGAGCTGGCCTTCCCCGCCGAAGCGACCTACCGCAACCTGGCCGACTATCGCGAACTCGAACTGAGACTGGAATCGGTGGAGCATGTGGACTCGTTTCCCAGGGACATCTGGACGCCGCGCGGGCCATAGCCGGAGGCCGGGGCGTCGCGCCGGGCGGGGGCCGACGCCATCGGCATGCCTGGCAGCCGTGCCCGCGGCGGTCACCCTTTCCCTCGCGGCCTGCATGTATTCGTTCACCGCGGGCGCCGGATTCCCCGACCACATCCGCACCATCGCCGTTGTTCCCTTCGAAAACGACACCAACCGTTTCGAGCTCACGCAGGAGGTGCACGAGGCGTTGCTGCGCCAGTTGCCGCGCTCGCTGGGGCTGACGACGGCGGGCGAGGAGGCGGCGGACGCGGTCGTGACCGGGACGATCCTGCGCTACGAACTGACGGCGCCGCTCTACAGGCGGGGGCAGCAGGCGGAGACCGTGCAGGTTCTGCAGCGCGAGGTCGTCCTGGTCGTGCGGGTCGAGGTGCTCGACCGCGAGAACTACACGATCCTGTGGGACCAGCAGCAGCTGCGCGTGGTGGGACAGTATCTGGACGCGAGCGAGACCGAGGACGTGGGGCGGACGGAGGCGATCGAGCTGCTCGTGCAGGAGATAGTGGACGGAGCGCAGTCCAACTGGTAGATTCGCCCGTTGCTGGACACGTCGAGATCACGCCAACCCGTGCACCCCGGGAGCACGCCGACTTGAACCGCCTTCTACGGTGAACCGGGCAGTCTGGCTCTGGGGGATCCTGTTCGCGCTGTGGGTGGTGCTTTCGTGGCACTTCACCACCCTCCTCCTCGGCTTTGGCGTGGCGACCTGCGTCATCGCCGTGTGGGTGGCGATGCGCATGGGGACGCTGGACCGTGAATCGGTCCCCGTTCACCTGATCCTGCGGGCCTTCGCGTACGTCCCCTGGCTGGTGTGGGAGATCTTCAAGTCGAACGTGCGCGTGGCGAGGCTGATCCTCGCGCCGCGGCTTCGGGTCGACCCCTCCATCGTGCACTTCTTCGCGTCGCAGCGGACCGATCTCGGCCGCTTCATCTACGCCAACTCGATCACGCTCACGCCGGGCACGGTAACGACCGGGATCGTCGGCGACGATTTCGAGGTCCACGCCATCGTTCAGTCCGAGATCGACGGCTCGGAGGAGAACGACATGAACCGCCGCGTAACCTGGCTGGAAGGCGAGGCGGCGCCGTGATGTTCGTGGTGACCTCGGCCGCGCTGCTGGTCGGGATGGGGCTGGTCATGTGCCGGGCGCTCCTCGGCCCGACGGCGTACGACCGGGTTCTGGCGCTGAACAATATTGGGACGAAGACCGTCGTACTCATCGCGGTCCTCGGCTTTCTCAATGGGCGGCCCGAGTTTCTCGATCTCGCGCTTGCGTATGCGCTGATCAACTTCATAGGGACGATCGCGGTACTGAAGTACATCGAATACGGCGACCTGGGGGCGGATTCGCGCCCCGACGGCGCCGTCCCCGAAGGGTTCCGCCCCGGCGCGCGGTCCGACGGCTCCCTCCCCGACCGGGGGGCGACCTGATGGAGCAGACCGTGACGGTCCTGAGCTGGGCGCTGCTCCTTGGCGGCGCCTTCTTCCTCCTGACCGGCTCGCTGGGGATGGTGCGGCTGCCGGACGTGTTCACCCGCATGCATGCGGCGGGGATGACCGACACGATGGGCGCGGGGATGATCGTGGTGGGGCTGGCCGTCTACAACGGCGCCGACCTGGTCACCGTGCGCCTGCTGCTGATCCTGGCCTTCCTCTGGTTCACGAGCCCGATCGCGACCCACGCGGTCGCCAAGGCCGCGCTGTCGGGCGGACTGCGGCCGTATACGCTGGGCGGGGTGGGCGCGGCGGCCGACGGTGGCGGCGGAGCGCGCGACGACGGCGCCGAGAGCGCGGAAGGAGGCGTCCCATCGTAACCGTCATCGACATCGTGCTGCTGACGCTGCTGGCGGCGACCGGGTTCGCGCTTCTCCGGATCCGCAACCTCTTCGCCGTGGTGATGCTGGCCGGGGTCTACTCGCTCCTGTCGGCGGGGCTTTTCACCGTGATGGACGCGGTGGACGTGGCCTTCACCGAGGCGGCGGTGGGGGCGGGGATCTCCACCGTGCTCTTCCTGGGCGCGCTGGCGCTCTGCGGCCACCACGAGAGCAAGCCCGGCCACACGCCGCTGCTGCCGCTCTTTGTGGTCTGCCTGACCGGTGCCGCCCTCGTATACGGGACCATGGACATGCCGGGCTTCGGCGAAGCCTCCAATCCGGTGCACCACCATGTGGCCGACCACTACCTGGAGGAGAGCTACGGCGAGATCGGCATTCCCAACGTGGTGACCTCGGTACTCGCGTCCTACCGGGGCTACGACACCATGGGCGAGACGACGGTGGTCTTCGCGGCCGCGGTGGGCGTCTTGATCCTGCTGGTGGGTGGTGCGAGGGCACGGCGCGCCCGGGGAGGGGGTGAGGGATGAGGGAAGAGATCATCGTGCGCGTGGGCGCCAAGGTGCTCGCCCCCTTCATCATCATGTTCGCGCTCTACGTCCACTTCCACGGCGACTACAGCCCGGGCGGCGGCTTTCAGGCGGGCGTGATCCTGGCGGCCGCCTTCGCGCTGCTGGCGCTGGTCTATGGGCTCGAGGAGGTGCAGCGGGTGTTGCCGCCGTGGTTCGTGCGCGGGTGCGCCGCGCTGGGCGTGGTCATCTTCGCGGGCGTCGGCGTGGTCACGATGCTGTTGGGCCACAACTACCTTGCCTACAACGCGCTGGCTCCCGATCCCACGCACCCGGAACACGGACAGCACTACGGCATCCTGCTGGTGGAGCTGGGCGTGCTGGTGACGGTCTTCGGCGTGATGGCCACCGTCTTCTACCTCTTCGCGGGGCGGAAGGGGCAGGCGCCATGACCCTCGACCTGCTCCTCACCCACTACAACTACTGGGTCGTCATCTTCCTGATGATGGTCGGGTTCTACATCCTCATTTCGAGGGGCAACCTGATCAAGAAAATCGTTGGCCTGAATGTATTTCAGACCTCCGTATTCATGTTGTACATCAGCCTGGGCAAGGTCACGGAGGGGACGCCGCCGATCCTGGTGGACGGGTACGGAGACGCCGACGTCGTGTACTCGAACCCGCTGCCCCACGTGCTGATCCTGACCGCGATCGTGGTCGGGATCGCGACGACTTCGGTGGGGCTGGCGCTGGCCGTGCGCATCAAGGAGGCGTACGGGACGCTGGAGGAGGACGAGATCACGGGGATCGAAGCCGGGATCGAGCCGGCTGGCGAGGCGGCCGGTTGATGGCGGAACACTACCCGGCCCTCCAGGTGGTGGTGCCCCTGCTGGCGGCGCCGCTGTGCCTCTTCGTGCGGAACGGACGCGCCGCGTGGGGCCTGGCGGTACTGGCGAGCTGGTCGGCGCTGGGGATCTCGCTGGTGCTCCTGAGCCAGGTGACGTCGTCGGGCGTGATCTCGTATGCCCTCGGGGGCTGGGCGCCGCCGATCGGCATCGAGTACCGCGTCGACGTCGTGAATGCGTGGGTCCTCGTGATCGTCTCCACCATCGGCGCGCTGGTGGCCCCCTATGCGCTGACCAGCGTGGAGCGCGAAATCGGGGCGCGGCGCATCCCCCTCTTCTATACCGCCTACCTGCTCTGCCTCTCGGGGCTGCTCGGAATCACCATCACCGGCGACGTCTTCAACGTCTTCGTCTTCCTCGAGATCTCGTCGCTCTCGGCCTACGCGCTGATCGCGCTGGGGCAGGACCGGCGCGCGCTGACCTCGGCATTCCGCTACCTGGTGGCGGGGTCGGTCGGGGCCACCTTCATCGTGATCGGGATCGGGCTGCTGTACTCGATGACCGGTTCGCTGAACATGGCGGATCTGGCGCAGTTGCTCCCGGGCGTGTGGGAGTCGCGGACCGTCAAGGTGGCGTACGGGTTCCTGGCGGTGGGGTTCTGCCTCAAGCTGGCGCTCTTCCCGCTGCACCTGTGGCTGCCGAACGCGTACACCTACGCGCCGTCGCCGGTCACGGCCTTCATGGCATCCACCGCGACCAAGGTTGCCGTGTACATGCTGCTGCGGTTCTTCCTCACCGTCTTCGGCGCAGCCTTCTCCTTCGACGTGATGGCGCTTGACCGGGTGCTGCTCCCGCTGGCGCTGGTGGCGGTCGTGAGCATGTCGCTGGTGGCGATCTTCCAGGTGAACGTCAAGCGCCTGCTGGCCTATTCGTCGGTGGCCCAGATCGGGTACATGATCCTCGGACTCTCGTTCGCCACGGTGACCGGGCTGACCGCGACGCTGCTGCACCTCTTCAACCACGCGCTGATGAAGGGCGCCCTCTTCATGGCGATGGGATGCGTGATGTACCGCATCGGGTCGGTGCACATCGACGCGATGGCGGGGTTGGGGCGGCGCATGCCGGCGACCATGGCGGCGTTCGTGGCGGGCGGGCTCAGCCTGGTCGGCGTACCGCTCACGGTGGGATTCGTGAGCAAGTGGTACCTGATCCTCGGCGCGCTCGAACGCGGGTGGTGGCCGGTCGCGGTGCTGGTGCTGCTGGCCTCGCTGATGGCGCTGGTCTACATCTGGCGGGTGGTGGAGGTCGCCTACTTCCGCGAGTTCACCGGTGATGAGCGGACGCGCGAGGCGCCGTGGACGCTGCTCTGGCCGACGTGGGCACTGGTCGTGCTAAACCTCTACTTCGGGATCGACGCCGGACGGACGGCGGGGATCGCGCGGCAGGCGGCCGAAGTGCTGATGACGGGGATCGGGCAATGACCGCGCACCTGATCCTCTCGCTTCTGGTTCCGGTGGCGGGATCCGCGCTGATCGTGCTCCTGCGGCGGAACCCCAACCTGCGCGAAGCGGCCAGCCTGGTGACCGCCGGTGTGCTTTTTGCGATCGTGCTGCGCATCTACGGCGCGGTGAGCGACGGCGCCCGTCCCGAGGTGATCCTGGTGGAACCGTTCCCCGGCATCCCGATCGCGCTGGAGGCCGAGCCGCTGGGCGTCCTGTTCGCCCTGATCGCCTCGTTCCTCTGGATCGTGACCACCGCCTATTCGATCGGGTACATGCGGGGCCACCACGAGAAGAACCAGACGCGCTTCTACTTCTTCTTCGCCTTCGCGATCGCCTCGGTGATGGGTGTGGCCTTCGCGGGCAATCTCTTCACACTGTTCGTCTTCTACGAGGTGCTGTCGCTGACGACATTCCCGCTGGTCACCCACGCGGGCACCGAGGCCGCGCGGCGGGCGGGACGTGTGTACCTGGGGATCCTCTTCTCGACCTCGATCGTGTTCCAGCTGCTGGGGATCATCTGGGTGTACGCCGCGGCCGGCACCCTGGACTTCGCCGCCGGCGGGATACTGCGCGGAAACGTCGCGGCGGGGACGGTGCCGGTGCTGCTTGCGCTGTTCGTCTTCGGGATCGGCAAGGCTGCCGTGATGCCCTTCCACCGCTGGCTTCCGGCCGCCATGGTGGCGCCGACGCCGGTGAGCGCGCTGCTCCACGCGGTGGCGGTGGTGAAGGCGGGGGTCTTCGCCGTGCTGAAGGTGACGGTGTACGTCTTCGGCATCGACTTCGTCGCCGAACTGGGGGCCTCCAACTGGCTTATGTGGATCGCGGCGGCGACGATCATCCTGGGTTCGCTGGTGGCGTTCACGAAGGACAACCTCAAAGCGCGACTGGCGTACTCGACGGTGAGCCAGCTTTCCTACGTGGTGCTGGGCGCGATGCTCGCCAACAGCCTGGGGGTGATCGGCAGCGGCATGCACATCGCGATGCACGCCTTCGGGAAGATCACGCTGTTCTTCTGCGCCGGGGCGATCATGGTGGGCGCCCACAAGTCCGAGGTGAGCCAGCTGGGCGGACTGGGGCGCGAGATGCCGGTGGTCTTCGCTGCATTCCTGATCGGGACGCTGTCGATCGTGGGGCTGCCTCCGACGGGGGGCGCGTGGAGCAAGTGGTTCCTCGGGCTGGGATCGCTCGAGGCGGGGCAGGTGGGGCTGGTGGCGATCCTGATGCTCAGTTCGCTGCTGTCGCTGGCCTACCTGATGGAGATCCCGCTGAAGGGCTTCTTCGGGAAACCCGCCGGGGCGGGGCACGGGAGCGGTGACGACGACCACGGCGGACACGGCCACCATGGGGCGCCGAAGTGGTCCGTGGCCGCGATCGTGGTGACGGCGACGGCGTGCCTGGTGCTCTTCGTGTATCCCGAGCCGTTCTACCGGCTCATGACGATGGTGACGGGACCATGAGCGAACACAAGCCCAACAGCGTGCCGCAGCCCTGGTGGGGCAGAATCCTCGTCGGGTTCTTCACGCTCTGCGGGATCGTCCTTGCGATGGACTTCTTCGGACGGCCCGAGAAGTACCATCCCCTCGAGGAATGGCCGGTCATGTACCCGTTCTTCGGCTTCTTCGGGATCGCCCTGCTGATCCTCGCGGCCAAGGGGCTGAGGCGCGTCGTGATGCGCTCGGAGGACTACTACGATGCCGAGTAGCATCCCTCCGTTCCTGGTCTTCTTCGTCGGGGCGCTGCTGGTGCCCTTCCTGAGGGACGCCCCCCGACTGCGCGCGGTCTGGCTGGTGCTGATCCCGGTGGTGGGTGCGCTGAACGTATGGGGCCTGCAGGAGGGCTTCGAACTCCAGGTCCAGCTGCTCGGGTACACCCTGACCCCGGTGCGTGCCGACCGGCTCAGCCTTCTCTTCGGCTACCTGTTCCACCTGGGCGCCTTCATTGCGATCATCTACTCGCTGCACCTGAAGAAGGGCGACAGCCCCACCGTGCAGCACACCTCGGCCGTGGTGTACGCCGGGAGCGCCCTGGGGGCCGTCTTCGCGGGCGACTTCATCACCCTCTTCGTATTCTGGGAGCTGCTCGCGATCAGCTCCGTCTTCCTCATCTGGACCCGGCGCACCCCGGCAGCGATCTCGGCGGGGATGCGATACCTGCTGGTGCATGTCGTCTCGGGCGTCACGCTGCTGGCCGGCGCCATGGTGCACGCGCACCAGACCGGCAGCCTGGACTTCGGGCCCATGGGGCTGGAAGGGCTGGCCGCGTGGCTGGTCTTCCTCGCGGTCGGGGTGAAGGCGGCGTTCCCGCTCGCTCACAGCTGGCTGATCGACGCCTATCCCGAGGGGACCCCCACGGGCACCGTCTTCCTCAGCGCCTTCACCACGAAGGTCGCCGTGTACGCGCTGGCGCGCGGGTTCGCGGGCGAGGAGGTGCTGATCTACATCGGCGCCTTCATGGCCTGCTTCCCGATCTTCTACGCGGTGATCGAGAACGACCTCAGGCGCACGCTCAGCTACTCCATGATGAACCAGATCGGGTTCATGGTCTGTGGCATCGGGATCGGGACCACGTTGGCGGTGAACGGCGCCGTCGCGCACGCCTTCAACGACGTCCTCTTCAAGGGGCTCCTCTTCATGTCGATGGGTGCGGTCATGTACATGACGGGGAAGACGAAGGCGTCCGAACTGGGCGGGCTCTACAAGACGATGCCTTGGACGACGGCCCTCTGTGTGGTTGGCGCACTATCGATCTCGGCCGTGCCCCTGTTCAACGCCTTCGTGTCGAAGAGCATGATCATGTCGGCGCTGCTGTACGAGCACCACTACTGGATCTGGCCGGTCATGCTCTTCGCGTCGGCCGGTGTGGTCGAGCACGCCGGGATCAAGATCCCCTACTTCGCCTTCTTCGCGCACGACTCCGGGATTCGCACGCGGGAGCCTCCGCGCAACATGCTGGTGGCGATGGGGATCGGGGCGGCGATGTGCATTCTGATCGGAGTGCAGCCCCACCTGCTGTACGGCCTGCTCCCGGGTGAGGTTGACTACCACGCCTACTCATATACTCACATACTCACCCAGATCCAGCTCCTGTGTTTCGCCATTGCGGCGGTGGCCGCCTTCCACCTGTGGAAGATCTACCCCGCCGAGATCCCGTCGGTGAACCTGGACGTGGACTGGGTCTACCGGCGCGCCGCGGGGAAGGTGACGGGGTTTGTCGGTTCGGTGGTGGGCGCGGCGGACGGCGCGTTGCGCACCGCTTTCCTCGGTGCGGTGCGCCGAACCATGCGCGGCGCCTTCCGGGCATCCGGACCGCGCGGGGTTCTGGCGCGCACCTGGCCGGCGGGCAGCATGGTGCTCTGGGTGTCGATCCTGCTGAGCGCCTTCCTCCTCTTCCAGCTCTTCTGATCGGTCTGGTGCCGTGGTGAGGTCTCCCCGGCATGTGCGCACGCCGGCCTCGAAGTTGCTCGAGCGGCATGATGCCGTGAGAGTTGCGGGACCGGGCCGGTCGTTCCGCCTGGTCTTCACGAACGGCTGCTTCGACGTGCTGCACAGGGGGCACGTGGAGTGCCTCACGGAGGCCAGGCGGCTGGGTGATGCGCTCCTGGTGGCGATCAACACGGACGCGTCGGTGCGGCGGCTGGGGAAGGGGCCGGGGCGCCCTTTGGTCGACGAGCGGAGCCGGGCGGAGGTGGTGGCTGCGCTCGAATGCGTGGACATCGTGACCCTGTTCGACGAGGACACGCCCCGCGAACTCATCGCCGAGCTGCAGCCCGACGTGCTTGTGAAGGGGGGAGACTACGCCGAGGACGAGGTCGCGGGAGCCGGGACGGTGCGGGAGCGGGGCGGGCG
>VXQO01000074.1 GCA_009838975.1 Gemmatimonadota bacterium
GCCCCAGCCACCGCCGCTGCCCGTCAGAATCCCGTCTCCCATCAGTCCGGCCGGGTTGATCTCGAAGAAGTACCCGGTGCGCCCGTCCAGGAACGTGTCGAGGATCCACATGAAGCGGTCGTCGGTCCGCAGACTGGCGTCCCGCTGCCGCTGGTACGCCAGGATATCCGCGGGGTCGCCGTAGAGGACGGCGCTGATGTAGAGGTTGTCCTCGTCGAAGACGACGCGGACTTCGGTCCGCTCGGAAGGGACGCCCCCTTCGACCGGCTCCTGCTGGGTGAAGTCGGTGATCGGCGTCGCGGTGCTCC
Organism: Gemmatimonadota bacterium; assembly: GCA_009838975.1. Classification (GTDB taxonomy): domain Bacteria; phylum Gemmatimonadota; class Gemmatimonadetes; order Longimicrobiales; family Gaopeijiaceae; genus Bin94. The sequence continues at coordinate 309 of VXQO01000074.1, forward strand.
AGATGTCCTCGTCGATGCGCCCGTCGAGGTCGATGTCCGCCGCCGCGGGGAGAACGACGGCTTCGAGTACGACCGCCGCGCCGTTGTCGCCGTTGGATGACTGGGCCGCCAGGTCGCTCGGCGCCCAGAGGGCGAGAGAAAAGAGAGTCGAGGCCGCGAGCCCCGGTGTATGCGTCAGCAGTGGCTTCATTCGCGTTCCGCTTCCTTGGCCCAGGGCCGGATGCACGGTTGGTCCGGCCCAACGGAGCGGTCCGGTCCTAAGGGAAAAGACACCTTGGGCGGGGTGTTCGTTGGGCGCGCGGCCATTGTCCCGTGGTCTCGCGACGTTACGTTGTCTCCCCGTCGGCTGTCCAAACCGCAAGACGCGACACGATTCATATACTGGACCACATATCGCAGGAGGGAAAGATGTTCCGCAATCACACCGTACCACTCGCCCTCGTGATGATTCCGGTGCTACTGGCCGGCTGCGGCGGGGGCGGCGATGCGGGCGAGTCTGAACCCGCCGCCGCGGAGTCCACGGAGGCCATGGGTGAGATGGGTGCCGCCGAGGCCATGGGCGCCCTCCTCAACCCCAACCTCGCTACCGAAGACGAACTGACGAGTGTGCCGGGGATCACGGCGGAGGCTGCCGGGGCAGTTGTCGGCGGAAGGCCCTATCTGCGCGCGGCGGATCTGCACGCGGTGCTGTCGGGGGCGATCGGCGACGAGGCGGCGCAGGCGGCGTACGGATCGCTCTGGCTGCCGATCAACCTCAACGACGTGACGAACGACGAGATTCTGCTGATCCCCGGCGTGGGCGATCGGATGGCGCACGAGTTCGAGGAGTACCGCCCGTACGTCGATATGGGCGAGTTCCGCATGGAGATCGGCAAGTACGTGGACGAGGACGAGGTCGAGCGGCTTGCGGGGTACGTTTACGTCCCGATCGACCTGAACAGCGCCACCCGCGAGGAGATCATGGCGGTTCCCGGCATGAGCGAGCGCATGGCGCACGAGTTCGAGGAGTACCGTCCGTACACCGATCTGGACCAGTTCCGCATGGAGATCGGGAAGTACGTGGACGAGGACGAGGTCGCGCGGTTCGAGCGCTACGTGACGCTGAACTAGCGGGTCGCGTGGCCGGGCGGCGCGCGGGTTGCCTGGCCCCGGCGGCGGCAATGCGATGATCCGGGCGGTCATCTTCCGGCTGCACCTGTCGGTGGCCGTGGCCGCCGGGGCGGTCGTTTTCATGCTGGCCGCGACCGGTGCCATCCTGTCGCTGGAGGAGACGGGGACGGGGCTCGCCGAGCGGCGGTACTTCGTGGCCGGCGTGGAAGGTGCGGAGCGGTTGGGTCCGGAGGCGATGGCTGCGGCGGCGGGGTTTGCGGCGACTTCGCTGCGATATCGCGCGGATGCGCGTGCGCCGGTCCGCGTCTACGAGGGGCGCGATCGATATGCTCGCATCGACCCCTACACGGGGGCGGTGCTCGGAATCGGGCCGGACGGGCTCGAGCGGTTCTTCGAAGGCGTGCACAACTGGCACCGCTGGTTCAATGTCTCTGGAGGCTCGGTGCGGCGGGCGCGGGCGGTGACCGGCGCCGTCAACGCGGCCTTCCTCTTCCTCCTGCTGACGGGGCCGATCCTGTGGATCCCGCGGCCGGTGACCCGGCGGTCGCTCGCCAACGTGATCCTGCTTCGCCGCGGGGCGAGGGGTGCCTGGCGCGACCTCAACTGGCACCAGGTGGTGGGAATCTGGTCGGTCCTGCCGCTGGCGGTGATCGCGGCGACGGGGGTCACCACGTCGTACCCGGCCGTGGGAGATCGTGTCTATCCGGTGGTGGCGACGGTGGTGCCCGACGCGGCGTGGCCGGGGCCGGTGGTACTCGGGGAGATGGAGGGCTCGGACGACTCTCCACGCGCGCCGGAAACGGACCTGGCGGCCGTGCTTGCAACCGCCAAGGCATGGGCGCCCGGGTGGCGGACGCTGACCCTGAACGTGCCCCGCCCGACGGACAGCGAGGTCCGCGTCGGGGTGCAGGGTGGACGTGCCGGCCAGCCCCAGAGGGCCGGCATGCTCATCGTGGACGCGGTCACCGGCGCCGCCCTCGAATGGGAGTCCTTCGCAGACGACACTCCGAGCCGCCGCGCCCAACAATTCCTGCGCTACGCGCACACCGGGGAGTACTGGGGACTGGCGGGGCAGCTATTGGCGGGACTTTTTTCGCTGGCGGCCGTGCTGATGGTGTGGACCGGACTCTCCCTGGCGGTGCGCCGGCTACGTCGCTTCCTCAGGTTCCGGCGGGCGTTGCGCGGATAGCGGACAGACACGCCCCCCTCGGGATCGGACTCAGAACGAGTCGGGATACCGCGACGGCAACACGACGGTCGGCCGCGTGACCCCGTAGTGGATCAGCACGTCGTACCACTCGGCGACGGGGTGCTGGTTCCAGTAGCTGGAGGGCGAGTCGGGGTTGTAGCAGCAGCCGATCGTGCGGAAGAGCCGCGGATTCGACAGCCACGCGGTGCCTGCAGCGCCGACTTCCCCGTTGCGAAGGTCCAGGAAGTAGCGGGGGGCCGCGGCGGTCGAAAGGTGGTGCTCGTATGAGAGCGGCCGCACCGCGTCGAGGACCATCTGGTCGAGGCCGAAATAGCTGGATCCCCGCTGGCGCACCCCGGTGAAGGTTCCGGACTCGTGACTGAAGCCGAGGATGACCATCGCGTCGCCATAACTACTGCGGAGGTACCAGCCCTGCGCGCCGGGCTGGGTCGACACGTGGAAGTTGTGGGCCCACAGGACGATTCGGCTTTCAGGTCCCAGCCGCCGGTGAAGCCACACCGTGTTCTCCGCCATGGACTGGTCGCGGCTCTGGTCGCCGGTGATCATCAGGTGGTACTGGATGGCGACACGCATGCTCTGCAGCGCGAGCGCGAAGGCGTCCTCTCCACCGGTCGCTTCGTAGTCGGCCCTGTGCGCCACGAGCGAATCGCGGACATCGCCGAGCGACGTGCCGCAAGCCGCGCGGTAGTCCGCAGTCTGGTCGGCGTAGCGGGTCTCTGGGAAGCGGCCGGAAGGGTTGTTGGCGACGCGCACGAGGCATTCGAGCCGGGACGCCGCAGCGTCGACCCGGTCGGGGTCGACCACCGCCAAGTACTCCAGCACGTTGTGCAGCGCCATGCCGGGGTACTGCATGTCGAACCCGTAGAAGCCCAGGTCGCTGCCCGCCGCGTTGTGCGCGCGCATCCACTCGATCATCTCCAGCACCGACTCTGTGTTCCACGTCCAGAAATACAGGCCCGACAGCAGCTCGGCGGCGTCTCCCTCGCCTCGCCGCACGTAGTCGTCGAGCCGGTTGGCCTCGGGCCAGGTGGCCTCGATCGCGAACGCGTCGAACCCCATCTCCTCGACCAGAAACCGCAGAATGCGCGCTTTCATCTCGAAGAAGTCGCGGGTGCCGTGGGTGTTCTCGCCCAGCGACACGACCCGCGCATCGCCGACGATGTCACGCAGGAAGCCGATGTCGGAGTTGGGGAGGGAGAGGTGCGAGCCTTCGAACGGGATCGCGTTACGCTCGATCCACGCCGTTGCCTCCGCGGGGACGGGAGGAGGGTCGGGGTCGGACGGCGCCTCGACGGGGGTGGTTGCGTCGCCGGCGCATGACGCGAGGGAGAGGAGCGCGGCGGCGGGCAGGACTGCAAAGGGCGCCGACGTGAGTGAGCACGACCGACGCCGGCATGGTCTCACGAACTGCCTCCCGTGCGATCGGTCAGGTACCGAAGAAGATCTCGCTGAACTCCAGCGCTCCACCCTCGGAAATGTTGGCCCGCTGTGTATAGCCGATCTCGCCGTCAAAGGCGACCGACAGGACTATGCTCGCCACCTCGGCCGAATGATTGGTCAGCCGCACGAAGAAGCGTCGTGCGAGCTCGATGTCGTATTCCTTGACGAAGTCGAGCTCCACCTGAGACGTGTCGGCGTGGACCAGCACGGTGTAACGCTCTCCCTGATCGACGTTGGCTACCCTTTGGAAGTCGTCGGAGACGACCAATTCAAGCGGTACTGGTGCAGTCCCGGTGATTTCCACACGAGCGACGCTCGGGTACTCCTGATCGTCGTCCAGCAGGTCGCACGCGGCCGCGGCCGCCAGCAGCGCCAACGTCGCAAGGATCCCACGCCCAAGACCAAACCGTTCGTAGCGCCGCCCCGGGGCCGGGACGCGCGCGCGAGGGGGTGTGACGGCCGCGTGTGCCGCCGCACCCCCCCGCTCAAAGTGCGTATTCACGCCCCCTTACCTGTTCGCCGACCGTCAGGAAGGCTTGGTCAGGTTGGGGTTGCCTTCGTACTCCTCCAGCGGGAGCGGGAAGCACGTGGCGTCTCCGTACATGCCCCACTCCGTAGTCGGGTGGACCCCGCTGGGGAAGAAGTCGCCCGCTCCCTGGCTTTTCCAGCGGCGCAGGTCGCCCAGGCGGAAACCACCCAGGTACATGTCCCGGCCGCGCTGTTGACGCAGTTCGGCCATCAGATCCGCCCCGGAGAGGTCCACCGGATCCTGATTGCCGGCCGCCCGGCGAGCGTTCACGAAGTCGAGCGTCGACCCGGCCGGACCCATCCCGCCGGGCCCCGCCGCCTCGTAGTAGTGATGCATCGCTTCGAGCCCGGATGCCATCTTGATATCCGTTCCCCTTTCGTAGAAGGGGGGCGATCCGCCGTCGGCGATCGCTTCGCCGTTGTATCCGCTGAAGGGCAGCGATTGATACGGCTTGTAGAGGCGCGTCAGGCGATTGTGACCGAGCGACCAGCTGGGCGTGTGCTGCACCCGCGGGTCGGTCTGACCGGCTATGATGTCCTGATCTCCGAATGCGCCGCCCAGAAAGTTCGGGTGTACGCCGAGCGAGTGATTACCGCCGTTGATGCGTCCCCAGAGCACGAGGTCGGTCCCGCCATCGGACGTCTGCTCGTATTCGACCCAATGGACGAAATCGGCGGGCACATCGCCGGCGTACTGCATCACCTGGCTGTGATTGCCGAGGTTGAGATGAGCACGGGCGAGCCCGGTACGGGCGAGGTTCACGAGGTCGTCGCGCCCGGCGGCTCCGGCGACCTGCATGCCCTCCTCGAATCGCGACAGGCCGCGCTCGTAGATCTGCGCCTGTGACGCGATGGTCTCTCCCACGTTGAAAACGGCCTCGCACATGGCGTCGCCGAGGATGATGTGGGAATAGCCGGCGTAGATCAGTGCGGTCGCCATCCGCTCATCGGCCGCCGGGTTGTCGATCAGCGTGCGGAACCGTCCGGCGGCGCTGTCCGCCATAACCCGGGCGGCGCTGATTTGCGAGAACATGTTGTCGGGGTCGCCCTCGTCGAACCGGACCAGCCTCTGGCTCAGCCGCGCGGTCGATTCCCAGTTGATCCCGGTGATCTGCTCGTCGGTGAACATGCTGCCCCGCCAGATGAACGGGTCGTCGAACATGGCCGAGAATTCCCCGATGACGCTATTCGTGAGCACGTCGACCAGGAGTACGTCGTTGAGCGCGTCCTCGGAGATGCGCTCGGGGTTGTTCGCTATCAGAAGCTCGTCGAGGGTGTCGCATGCCGCGACCGGACCCAGAACGGCCAGTACGGCAGCGAGCCGCAGCGTCTTGCTGAATCGAGTCATTTGCTTCCTCCTCTCAGAACTGCAGGGCGATCGATGCCGACACCCTGCGGGTCATCGGCGTGGACGCGTAGTCGAGCTCACTGAACTCGCGCGTACTGTAGAAGGTGACTTCCGGATCGGAGGTTCCTCCGTACTTGGTCCACATCCATATGTTGCGGCCCGATAGCGTCACCGTGGCACGGTCCGCACGGAAGGCGTTGCTCAGGTCGGTTGGCAACGTGTAGCTCACAGCGAGCTCCCGGAATTTCAGGAAGTCCGCCGGGAACAGGTGTGTCTTGGTCTGGCGGCTGCGCCACACGAGCACCTCGACCGGATCGGCGTCTGGGTTGTTCACCTCCCAGCTGTTGCGATCGATCCGGTTCCGGATCGAGCAGATCGCGCACCACTGGTGGTGGCCGCCCTTGTAGTCGAACTGGGCAAAGACCCGGAGGTTGCCGAGGAGCGTAAAGGTGTTGGAGAACGCAATCTCCCGCGTGGGCAGCTGAGGTCCCACGAACTCCTCGTTGTCGTAGTCGACGGTCACGCCTCCGCTGGGAGTGAGAACGGGGTTGCCGCTCGGATCCCGTACGACATCGACAGACCAGTACCCGCCCAGCGGGTAGCCCTCGATGTGCTTGTGTACCTGCGCGAACGCACCGAAGGAGATATCCTCCAGGGCGCCACCGAAGGAGACGAGTTCGTTCGAGTTGGTGTAGAGCGACACGCTCGCGTCCCATTGGAGATTGCGCGTGTAGATCGGGGATCCGGTCAGCAGCAGCTCGAAACCGCTATTCGCGATCTCGCCGATATTGACGAAGTGGCTTCCGCTGAACCCGCTCGACGGCGGATCGGGCACCGAGATCAGCGCATCGGTCGTGCGCTGGTTGTAGTACGTGACTTCAAGAGCGGCGCGGCCGTCAATGAACGACGCGTCAAAGCCGAGTTCGATTTCGGTACCAGTCTCGGCTTTCAAGTCGGGATTGCCGTACGAGGCCGTGGAAAGCTGGTTGACGGCCACATCACCGACCACGGTGACGTCCGGCGCAAATGCCCGGTCCGCCGTGAAGGGAGCCGGTGCCTTCCCGGCCTGCCCCCATGCGCCCCGGAGCTTCATCTCGTCCACGTAGGGCAGGCTGAAGAAGTCCTCGTCCGAGATGATGTAGGAAACCGAGGCCTTCGGGTAGACGACCAGCGAGAAGTCGTTGCCGAACGCCGAGTTGTCGTCGACCCGGACGGCCACCGTGCCGTACAGGCGATCCCGCCAGGCCGCCTGCTCCTGCAGATACACGCCGAGGGAGGTCTGCTCGACGAATCCCTCCGAAGCCGACGTAACTGCGGCGGTTCCGATGAGGTTCAGGTTGTTGGCCACGAAGCCTTGTCCATCAACGAAGTGGGACGAGAACTGTTCCCTTACCAACTGTGCCCCGAAGGAAAGGGACGAAGTGACGTCATCGGTTAAATCGGTTCCAATGGTGCCGGCGTAGTCGGCCGTCCACGAGTGATCGACGGGCAGGAAGCGCTGAACGCGGCCGCCGGAGGAGGTGGCCCCCCATGGTTGGAGACCGGTGGTGTCGATCATGTTGACCTCGGAGTTGTTCCGGTCCTGCTTGTCCATCCCCAGGGTCAGACGGTTCGTAAACCAGTCCCATGGCTGGTAGTTGATCGTCATGGCGATCGTCGTGCGCTCGGCCTCGGTCTGATTGTCATACTCGTTGGAGAGGTTGGGTCCGAACCCCCGGAAACCTTCCTCCCATGGTGCGGACGACCCGGGCCTTCCCCTGAATCCGTTCCGCAGAATCGAGTTCGAGGAGTTGTTCGCGAACGGCATCTGCACGTGTGTACGCGCGTACCCGACGTTGACCGCCGCCGAGAACCTCTCGGTGGGAGTGAAGCCGAAGTTCGCGCGCCCCGAGGTCCGGTTGGAGAAGTTGTTGTAGTAGACGCCCTCTTCGCCGCCCCTTTCGAAAGAGAGGTAGTAGTTGAAGGCTTCGCCGCCGCCGCGCGCAGAGAGGTTGAAGGTGTTGAGATCGGCATAGCTGTCGGGCCCGCCGTCGTTCTGGCGAAGAGCCATGGGATGACGCTTCACGGGATCATCCATCAGCACCGTGTTCTCCGCGACCCCCGAGCACCCCGGGTAGACGTTCGGGTTGGAGATGTTCGAAGCGGTGCACCTCCAGTAGTTCGTCGGGGTGTCGAGCGCCCACTCGCTGTAGCCGGTCTCGAAGGAAGCATTCCACACCAGTCCGGATCCGGCGCGGCCCTTCTTGGTGATGATCTGAATGACGCCGCCAGCCGCATCGGCCCCGTAGAGGGTGGATGCCGCAGGGCCCTTGATCGTCTCGACCGACTCGATGTCGTTGGGGTTCAGGAAGTCGAGGGCGTCCGTGCCTTGAGCACCGCCCCAGCCGACGTCCTGCCCGCCCTGCGTTCCCGACTTCATGCGAACGCCGTCGACATAGACGACGGGTTGCAATCCCGCGGCCAGCGATCCCGCTCCGCGGATGCGAAGCTTGGAGCTGGACCCCGCCTGGCCGGAATTCTTCATCAGCGTCAATCCGGGAGTCCGGGCGGTGAGCAGTTCCTGGACGGTGCTGATCGGCGCGATCTCCACGATCTCGGCTGCGTCGATGGTCGAAACCGTGTTGCCGATTCGACCTCGCCTGCGTCTCCTGCGCCGTTCCCGTGACCACGATCTGGTCGAGCTGGAGCGCCGCCTGAGCGAGTTGGAAGTCGAGCTGCGCGGTCTCGCCGCTGACGACCGTCACGCTCTGCGTCAGGGTGCCGAACCCGATGAACTGTACCTGCACCTCGTGGTCGCCCACGGGCACATTGAGAAGCAGGTACTGCCCCGCGGTGTTGGTCAGGCCACCCCGGACGGTACCCACAATCTCGATCTGGGCGCCACCAATCGCCCTCTGAGTGATTGCGTCCACCACCTGCCCTCGAATCGAGCCTGTCTGTGCTTCGAGAGCGGAGGGGAGAGAGAGGACAATCGCCGCCAAAGCGACGACTCCTCCCCCATGACGCGGTCTCCTACCCTTTCTTCGTTCCATGGCGTCCTCCTCTGGACCAGGATGTGAATTCCGGAGTGCACACACTCCGGGATGGACATCAACCCCAACGCACTGCACACTGGGGCATGCCACCACAATACCATCTACGCAACGCGCTGGCGAGTATTGCGTACATGACTGCGGAGGATTCACCTTGAAGTCGGAGGTATCCCAGTGAAGTCGACTTGGCGCACCCTAACGCGGCTGGTCACCGTTGCCGCGCTCGTTACCATCCTTGGGGCCCCGTCCATCGGCACGGCCCAAACCGGAACGTCACTGACCGGGCAGGTTGTGGATCAGGCGACGGGCGGTGCCGTGGCGGACGTGGAGGTCTGGATCGATGGCGTGGGCACGCAGTTCACCGATTCCACGGGACACTTTGCTTTTGCGAGCGTACCCCTCGGCAACTGGGTGCTCACGATACGTCATATCGCGTACGGAGCGCACTGGCAGGAGGTCGAGGTGGGGGCCGAGCCACTTCGTCTGACGATCTCCGTTGCCCAAACGGAAATCAGCCTGGCTCCAATCGTGGTCGAAGGCGTGAGTCGGGCGGAGCGGGAGCGTCGGGGGGCCGGCCGCCAGTTGAACCGGATTTCGCGCGAAGAAATCCGGGGATACGAAGATACGGCGATGAGCCTCGTCGAACTCCTTACCGCCCGCGTGCCCGGGGTCCGGATCACTCGCAGCGGCGTCGTCGGGCAACCCACCTGTCTGGAGTTTCGCGGCGCGCGTTCGGGGAACTTCATCCGCGGACTGAGCAGCAGCGACCCCGGTTGCAATTCGCCGGAGGTCTACCTCGACGGCGTGCTCGTGCACAACCCGGCCACCCTCTACGCCACCCTGCCGATCGAGACCATCGAGAACATCGAGGTGGTGCAGCCGTCGGAGGCCGGGGCGCGCTTCGGGACAGGATCGTTGTGGGGCGCGTTGATCATCGAGACCAGAAGACCCGGACGCAATCTGGACGACCGGCCCTACTCCTGGCGCAGGGGCCCGCAGAGGTACGACTGGAACCTGGAGACCGCGTCACACGCGACTGGCTCCGTGTTTCTGGGGTCGGCGGTGGGCAACGCCGCGGGGTTGGCCGCCGGAGTTGCGATCGCGAGTCGGTGCATAGGGTTCCGGGGTCCGGACGACGACGCGATCTTCTCCGACTGCGGCGGGACCGCCACCATTGCCGCCGCCGCTGCCGCGGTGGCTCTTCCGGCGCTGGGATCGGCGCTGGGCGCTCGTATCGGGGGCGAGACCGATCGCTCGCGCGGGACGTTCGGCGCAGCCGTAATCGGCGCGGCGGTTGCGCTCATCCCGGGCTACACATTCGGGATTGCCGGCCAGCGTGACGAAACGGATTTCCTTGAGGGTCTGAGCGTGGTGACGCTCACCCTTGCCGTGCCTCTGGTGGCTACCGTCGCGGACAAGTTGTTTCGGTCGGAGCGCGAGGAGCCCCAATAGGCTTGTCCGCGGGCTGCTACAGCGACCGCAGAAAGCGAAGCAGCGCCTGGCGCTCGACGATTGGCAGCGCCCCGAACGCATCCCGCGCGGATTCGGCCTCGCCGCCGTGCAATTCGATGGCGCGTTCGATGTTGAAGGCCCGGAGGTCGTGCAGGTAGGGTCGCCGTGCGCCGAGGCCGAGAAGCGGTGTTGTGCGGTATTCGGTCTCGGTCGCGCCGGGCGCGCAGGTGCTGGCCAGCGCCGGGCCGAGATCGTGGAGGAGGAGGTCCGAGTACAGGGGAGCGCGCACGCGGTCGAGAGGGGCGAGCCGGGAGGGGCCGGTGGTGACGTAGGGAGTGTGGCAGGCCGCGCAGCCGATGGCCGTGAAGAGGGCTTCGCCGTGTGCGATCACGGGGACCGCGTCGGGGTCGGGGGT
>VXQO01000150.1 GCA_009838975.1 Gemmatimonadota bacterium
GCGCGCATATGTCTATAAGACCCCCCGCTGGGGCCCTACGGGGGATGGGCGGCGGGGGTGCTCGCGGGAGGGATGGCCGCGTTCGTCTTCGCCGCGTTCGCGGTGTGGCTGAATACCGACCAGATCATTACGGGCACGGCGGTCACCATCGGCAGCCTGGGGTTCACGGGAGCGGTCTTTCAGAGCCGTTTCGGCGCGACCGGGCTGGCACTCGAGTTGCCGACGGTGCCAGCGTGGGAGGTGCCGCTGCTGGCGCGGATCCCGGCGGTGGGGCCAGCGTTCTTCGATCAGGCGGTGACCGCGTACCTGGCGTATCTGCTGGTCCCGGTGCTGGGCTGGTTCCTCTTCCGCACGCGCCGGGGGCTGGCGCTGCGGGCGGTCGGCGAATCGCCGGAAGCGGCACACGCGGCCGGGGTGCCGGTGGTGCGGACGCGCATGCTGGCGGTCGTCTTCGCGGGGCTGGCCGCGGGGCTGGCGGGCGCGCATCTGAGCCTGGTGCACACGGGGACCTTCGCCGAGAACATGTCGGCCGGGAAGGGGTTCATTGCGATCGCGGTGGTGGTGCTGGGACGCTGGAACCCGAAGTGGGTGATCGCGGCGGCGCTCTTCTTCGGCGGGGCGGAGGCGCTGCAGTTCGCCCTGCAGGCGGTGGATGCCGACCTGCCGTATCCGCTATTCCTTGCGCTGCCCTACGTACTCAGCCTGGCGGCGCTGGCGGGCTGGTTCGGGAGGTCGCAGGCACCCGAGGGGCTGGGGTCGGCCTGGCCGGGGAGGCACCCGGGGTAGCAGCTTCGGCTCCGGCTTCGTCCGCGGTGGACAGCAACGACCTCATGAAACGCTCGACTTCGTCCGTATCCCACACCGCCTCGCCATGGCGGAGGACCAGTATCTGCCCCTCCCGGTCCACGATCCAGGAAGTCGGCAGTCCCCGGAGCGCAAACGCGGCCGGCATCGGATCGATCTCGAGGTAGATCGGCAGGTCGTGGGAATGGAGCCGCAGGTGGCGTCGTACCGCCCTTTCGCCCTCGGCGGCCACGATCAGGAAGCTGACATCGGTGTCGGATAGGCGCTCGCCGAGTCGCTCGATCGTCTCCATCTCCCGAATGCACGGTGTGCACCAGGACGCCCAGAGGTTGATGAAGAGGACGCTTCCGCGGAACGCTGCGAGCTCGACCGGTTCGCCGTCGAGTGGACGAATCGTCCAGTCGTAGTCCGCGTGCCCGTGGATCGCGAGGCCATTCTCGGCCGGGAGGTTGTCCACAGTCGCGCGTTGGGCCGCGGCGGGTGCGTATCCCGGTGCGACCAGGATTGCCGCCAGGGCGGTGCGCGAGGCCAGGCGCGCGGTCACCGGCTTGCTCCGTAGCGAAACCCGAGCATGACGTGCCGGCCCCGCATCGGGCCATACACGTATGCCGTGTCGAACGCGTCTCCGAATGGGTTGGCCGGATCTATGAGCGGACTGGGCTGCGTGAAGTTGAAGAGGTTCTTCACCGACAGGTAGAGCGCCGCGCCGTCTTCCAGACGCCACGTCGCTTGCGTGTTGTGAACTGAGTAGACCGGCGAGCGGTCGGGCCGGGCGAAGGGCTCGTCGTAGCTCGGAAGCCGCATCGGACCGGTCACGCTGCCGGTGTAGTCCACGGTCAGCGGGAGGGACCGCATGTTGTAGCTGGCGCTGAACACTCCGCGCACCCTCGGGGCGAAGAAGTCCTCTTCGCGGGCGCCCTCCGCGTCCATGAGGTACACGTCCTGCAAGGTGACCCCGGCGGAGTACAGCAGGCGGTCGAAGTTGACGTTCTGGTTGAAGGCCAGGGAGATGCCCCGGCTCACGGCGTGACCGCTGAGGTTGTCAAAGACGATCAGGTTGGGGTCGACGTCGTAGTCGGGGCGGATCCTGTTCGAGAAACGGGTGTGAAACAGGTCCAGGTCGATCATCATCGGGCTGGGCCCGAACTCGACGATCCGGTTCAGGTTCAGCGTGACGCTCCACGAGCGCTCCGGCGCCAGCTCCGACGCGATCACGACGTCGCGCGCGCCGGTGAGCGCGGCGTGGTCCTCGGTGAAGAGGTTGACGACGCGGAAGCCCGTCCCGGCGTTGAGGCGGATCGCGGTGTGCCCGGTCGCGTCCCACTTGAGGGCGATGCGCGGGGAAGCGATCACTCCGTGTTTGTCGTGATGGTCGGCACGGAGTCCACCGAGGGCCGTCAGCGCACCATCCGCCAGGCGGACCTCGTTCTGCGCGAGGATACCGGGGATGAATCGTCGGTCGGCGCGGACCGTGGCCGGGGTGTTGTCGTCGTAGGTCTGGTATCGGGCCGTGGCGCCGATCAACAGATCCTGCCGGCCGACCATCCGGCCCCAGAGAGCGTTCGCGAAGGCTATGTGCTGACTGGCATCGTAGCTGGAATCGCCGTACCAGGAGTCCTGGTCGTGCCACGCGTAGGAGCCCTCGAAACGGATGTCGGCTGACCAGCTCGGGAGATACGCGCCGAGCACTTCGAGCCGATTCGTGCGGATCGACTCGCCGTAGACGTTGCTGCTCCCGCGATCGGCAGCGGTCCAGGCCTCGACCCCGCCGAAGCGGTCCTCGTGGAGGTATCGGGTGGTGAGGGACGTCCGCCTCCGGCCCTCGGGGCTCCAATCCATCTTCGCGAAGACGACCCCGCGCCGGTTGAGCGGGAAGTCGGTGAAGCCGTCGCCGTTGTCGTCCACGAAGCGGGAATTGTACGCCACGTTGCCCGAAATGAACCCGCTCACGTCGCCCGGTTCGGTCGAGAAGGCGAAGTCGACGTTCCCTTCCGCATCGGAGGTCCCCGAGGCGTCGAGCGCGAGGCGCGGGGTAAAACGCGGGTCCTTCGTGATGACGTTGATCACCCCGGCCATGGCTTCAGAGCCGTAGAGCGTCGACGAAGGGCCCTTGATGATCTCCACCTGCTGGATCAGCGCCGGATTGATCCCGTTCAGACCGTAAACAGACGCGAGAGAGCTCATGATCGGCATGCCGTCGATGAGCACCGCCGTGTACGGTCCCTCCATTCCGTTGATGCGGAGGTTGTTGGTGTAGCAGACCCCGCAGTCGACCTGCTGGTAGAGACCGTTCACGTAACTGATGGCCTCGACCAGGTTGTTCGTCGCGTTGCGTTGCAGGACGGACTGGGGCACCACGTTCACCTTCACCGGCGAAGCGGAGACGCTTGCAGCCTTCATCGTCCCGGTGACCGTGATGGCGTCGAGGGCCACCGGGTCGAGGGCCAGCGTGATCGCCAGTGGCGGGGCTTCCGCGCCCGCCTCGATTTCGACCTCTACCGCGCCGTACCCGTGGGCGGAGACGATGATGGTCACCACGCCGGCTTCGAGGCCGGCAAGCCGGAAACGGCCGTCGGCGTCGGCCCGGACACTGCGCGGAGATCCCGCCGGCGCCACGTCGGCGTAAGGGATGGCCCGGCCCGATTCGTCGACGATGCGACCCTGGATGGTCAGCGCAACGTCATCATCCGCCGGAATCGGATCGGCTGCACTGGGCGGGGTCTGGGCAGCGGTGGGCACGGCCAAAGCCAGCGCGACGAGTGTTGACGCGACCGCGAAGAGCGCGCACGCCAGGCCGGATGCGCCTGCACGGCGCTGGCGGACTGGACGGCTGGACATGCTCATTGATGGACGACTTGAACCCGGATTCCGAATTTAGGCTTGCCTAATCCTGAGGTTTAGTTGCGCCTAATCTACCTGAAGCCGAGACGCTGTCAACGCCCACTGCGGCCGGGAATCTCTTCCGGACTGGCGTCGGCCTGGCCGCGACGGCACCGGGCCATCGCGGAGCGGGCGTGGCGTATGCGCACCTTCACGGCGGCGGAGTCGGTCTTCACCGCCTGGTCGAACAGGCGCTCGACCTCGGGTCGCAACGAGGGGTCGCGGGCAGCCAACACCCCGAGGCCGTTGTAGGCCCACGTACGGATGAACGTGCGCTTCGACCCTGTCAGCGTCAGTAATGCGTCGCGCAGGCCGCCCAGCCCGTCGGCATCGAGGTGCATGTGCGGCAGGGTCTGCAGGATGTGCAACAGGGCGTCGGGGGCGATCGGCCGGCCCAACAGGCCCAGAAGTGCCGCCGCATTCCGCCCGCGTGGCGCCACACCCTGCTCCGCAAGGTGCTTGAGCACCCACGTGGCGCCCACCTGGAGTTCCATCTCGTCCGAGGCGGCGATGTCCACGAGCAGGTCGACCGCGCTTTCCGGCGCATCCCGCACGGCCTCCGCCACCGCGCGGAAGGGTGCGACGCGCTTCCCGTCGTAGCTGCGCAGCGTGGCGGCGATGTCCATCGTGGATAGTTACCTTCCCGGAATGAAGTACGGCAAGATTGTGACCGCGGCGGCCCTCACCGCCCTGGCCGGGTGGGTCGCTGCACCTGCGGGCACGCTGCTCACCGCCCAGCAGGACCAGGGAGTCGTGGGGGCCGGTCTGCACCTGCGCCAGCTCGACGGCGTGAAACGCGTACTGATGATCGCCGCCCACCCCGACGACGAGGACACCAGCCTGCTCGCCGCCCTCGCGCGGGGAATGGGGGCGGAGACGGCCTACCTGTCGCTCACACGCGGCGAAGGAGGGCAGAACCTGATCGGCCCCCGGCTGCACGAGGGGCTGGGCGTGATCCGCACCGGCGAACTCCTTGCCGCCCGCGCCCTCGACGGCGGCGAGCAGTACTTCACCCGCGCCTTCGACTTCGGCTTCTCCAAGACCATCGAGGAGACGCTGGGCCTGTGGCCCTTCGAAGAGGTGTTGCGCGACGTGGTCTTCGTAGTGCGCGAGTTTCGGCCGCACGTTATCGTCTCGGTCTTTTCGGGGACGCCCCGCGACGGACATGGCCAGCACCAGCTCGCCGGCCGGGCCGCGCACGAGGCCTTCTCGGCCGCCGGCGACCCGAGCCGCTACCCCGAACTGGCCGCGCAGGGCGTCACTCCGTGGCAGCCGAGCAAGCTTTACACCTCGATGCGCTTCCTTCCTCAGGGCGCGACGGTGAGCGTGCCGACGGGCGCCTTCGACCCCCTGCTGGGCCGGTCTCACTTCCAACTGGCCATGGAGAGCCGCAGCCAGCACCGCTCCCAGGACATGGGTTCGGGCGAGTACCCGGGCCCGCGGTCGAGTTCGCTCATGCTGGTGGCGTCGGAGGTGGAGGGGCTGGAGGACGACGGCATCTTCGCGGGCGTCGACACCACGCTCATCGGACAGTTCGGCACACCGCTGCCTGCGGGATGGCCCGCCGACACCGAACAGCGGATCGAGCGGTACCGTGGCGCCCTTGCCGATGCGGAGCGCGGGTTATCGGCGCTTCGGCCCGACGGAGCCGTGGCGGGCCTGGCCGTTGCGGCCGCGATCCTGCACGGCCTCCTGGACGACGCCCCCGGAGGCGACGGGAAGCGCCTTCTGGAGCACCGTCTCGGCCAGCTCTCGGAGGCGCTTCTGGCGGCGGCCGGCGTCGTGACCGACGTCCGCGTGGGGCGCGAACTGCTCACCCCCGGCGAATCGGTCGTGGTCGATGTGAACGTGTGGAACGGCGGCGGGTTCGACGTGTCGGGCGTGGACCCGCGCTTGCTGCTGCCGCCCGGATGGCAGGCCTCGCCCACCGAGGAGTCGTCGGTGGCGCCGTCCGGCTCGCCCTTCTTCCGGACGCCTGTGCCCCCGACGTCCGCCGATGGACGCATTCGGGGCGGCGAGATCGCGCGTTGGAGCTGGCGGGTCGCCGTGCCGGACGATGCGCCATCGTCGGCGCCGTACTACCTGCGCGTGCCCCGCGACGGCGCCATGCACGTGTGGCCGGACGACGGGGCGCTGTGGGCGCTGCCCTTTGATCCGCCGACCATCGTGGCGCATGTCGGGATGGCGCTTGCCCCGGGCAACGGGTCGGTGGGCGCGGTCGAGCTGGCGGTGGAGCGCCGGGGCGAGTACGTCGGGGTCGACCAGGCCGCCGGCGAGTACCGGGAGTCGGTCCTGGTCCTGCCGGCGATCAACGTCGAGGTGGACCCGCCGGCAATGGTGTGGCCGAGCGGGACCGACGGGGTGCGGGAGATCGACGTGGTGCTGACCAACACGTCGACGACGGCACGGTCGGGCGCGTTGCGGCTCGAAGCGCCGGACGGCTGGGCGGTCGAGCCCGCCAGCGCACCCTTCGCCCTGGAGCCGAACGGCGCAAGCGCTTCGTTCACCTTTGCGGTGACGCCCCGGGGCGCGGTCGCGGATGGCGCGCACGTCTTCCGAGCAATCGCGCGCGGTGCCGGCGGCGAGTTCGACACGCAGTTCGACATCGTCGACCACCCCCACATCCCCAGGACGCTGATGGCGCGGGACGCCACGGTCCGCGTTCCCGTCTTCCCCGTCGCGGCGGACACCGAGCTGCGGGTCGGGTACGTCATGGGGTCCGGCGACGACGGCCCCGCGGCGCTGAGGCAGATGGGCATGGAGGTGGTCGAGCTGGACGAGGAGCGCGTGCGGAGCGGCGGCTTTGCCGGATTCGACGTGATCGTGCTGGGAGTCCGCGCCTACGAGACGCGGCCCGATCTCGCTGCCGCAAACGCGGCGCTCCTCGACTTCGCGCGCGGCGGTGGCACCGTGGTCGCACAGTACAACAGGTACGAGTTCTCGGCGGGCGGGTTTGCGCCCTACCCGCTGACGATCAACCGGCCCCACGATCGCGTCACCGACGAAAACGCATCGGTGACGATGCTGGCGCCCGCGTCGCCCGTCTTCACCGCACCGAATCCCGTGGGGCCCGCCGACTTCGAGGGGTGGGTGCAGGAACGGGGGCTCTACTTCGCGGGAGAGTGGGACGACCGCTTCACGCCCGTGATGGAGATGGCCGACCCGGGCGAGGAGCCGAAGCGCGGGGGCCTTCTCGTGGCCGAGGTGGGCGACGGCCTCTACATCTACACCGGGCTGGCCTTCTTCCGGCAGTTCCCCGCGGGCGTGCCCGGCGCCTACCGGCTGTTCGCGAACCTGGTGTCGATGCGCGCCGAGGACTGGAGGCGGGCCCGGCCGGTCAGCTGAGCGCCGCCAACCACGGCTGTCAGCGGCCCGCCCGGGTCTCGATGAAGAGCACGCCGTCGCTTCCCCGGTGGCCGTAGCGGAGCGACGCCGCGGGCCCGTAGAGGAATTGCACCGAGAAGATGTCGTGAGTGCTCATCCGGTAGACCCAGTCGGACGCGCTGGCGCTCATGAGCACGCCGTCCACCACTACGGCCGCGCAGCTCCGCCCCCGAAGGCTCAGGTTGGAGACCATCAGGCAACCCGGGTCGCCCGGGTCGCGGCCGTGCCTGAAGCGTGAGCGCGGCATGTACCGGCTGATGAGCACCTGGTCGAGGCTGAAGTAGCGCTCGCGCAGTTCGTCCATCTCGACCGGACCGATCGTGCCGCGCGTCGAGATTCCCATCGCCCTGTTGGCGATGTCCTCACGGCCGATCACCTCCACCTCGATCCCCTCGATCGAGACCGGACCCGGGGTCAGGTAGAGCGCGAGCACCTCCTGCCCGTTGATCGGCACCTCGGCCTCGAGGTTCTCGTAGCCCAGGCGCATCACGCGGATCGGGTAGTATCCCGCCGGGATGTCCTCGAAGCGGAAGTAGCCGAGCTCGTCGGTGACCGTGCTCCGGTTCAGCGCGGGGATGGCCACGATCGCCACAGCGACGGGCAGGCCGTACACGTTGTCGAGCACTTCGCCTTCCGCCGTGATGCCGCCGCTATCGTCCTCGTCCTGGGCGGCCAGGGCAACAGGGGACGCGAGGGCCGCCGCGCACAGGAGGAGGGCATGAACCCCCCGACGCCCGACACGCGCCGCCGTCCGCGCGATCATCTTGCCGTGCCGCACAACGCCGTCCTTCATCTTCAAACCTCTGTTCTGCCTGCTTTTCAGTCCCCGAACGATATGCCCATGGCCCTGCCGGACCGGATCAGCTCGTGTTCCGGCGGCACCGTCTTCCGCCTGCTGACCGCCTCTGCGAGGGGGACGGGCTTCATGTGCGGCGGGTCGAGCGCCACCATGCACCCGAAGTGTCCCTCGGCGGCCAGCTTTACGGCCGCGGTGCCGAATCTCAGCGATAACACCCGGTCGAAGGCGATGGGTTGCCCCCCGCGCTGAAGGTGTCCGAGCACCAGGCTGCGGGTTTCGTGTCCGGTGATCTCCTCGAGTCTGCGTGCGATGCGCTTGGCCGCGCCCCCGAGACGCCGTCCGCCGCACAGCGAGGGCCGGTCGAGGTAGGAAGCCCCCCCGCCCTTCGGCACCGCCCCCTCGGCGACCACGACAATCGCGAACTCGGAACCACGCGCCCACCTGTCCTCGATCTTCTCGGCCACTCTGCCCAGATCGTACGGAATCTCGAGGATCAGGATTACATCGGCGGTGGATGCGAAGCCGGCGAAGAGGGCGATCCATCCGGCGTGGCGGCCCATCAGCTCCACCACCATCACCCGCTGGTGCGCTTCGGCGGTCGAATGCAGCTTGCCGATGGCGTCGGTGGCGGTCTGCACGGCGGTGTGAAAGCCGAAGGTGACCGCCGTGGCGGCCAGGTCGTTGTCGATGGTCTTGGGCACGCCGATCACCTTGAGGCCCTTCCCGGCCAGCTCGCTGGCGATCCTGAGCGATCCGTCGCCGCCGACCGCGATCATGCAGTCGATCCCCAGGTCTTTCACGCGCTGAACGACCTCCCCCGAGCGGTCGACCATCTCCACGCCGCCGTCTGGCCGCGCGACCCGAAATGCGAAGGGGTTGCCGCGGTTGGTGGTCCCCAGGATCGTGCCGCCGATGTGGGTGATCCCCTTCACCGACCGTTCGTCGAGCGGGACGATGCCGTGGGAGCGGAAAAGCCCCTCGTAGCCGCGGCGTATGCCGACCACGTCCCAGCCCCGCCCGTGCGCCGACAGAACGGCCGCGCGGATGACGGCGTTCAGGCCGGGCGCGTCGCCGCCCCCGGTGTTGATGGCGATTCGCATGTGTCCAGTGTCCCCGGTGCGCGGTGGGCGCGCAAGTTGGATCGGGGATTTGCTAGATTTGCAGGATCGCCGCCGCGTTCGGCATCTTGGACCCGACCGGCCGCACCGCCCTGTCTCCGGAGGTTCGCAAGCAAGTGCCCGTAACCGAAAAAGCCGTGCGCAACGCGCTCAGGACCGTGAAGGACCCGGAGCTGAACCTGGACCTCGTGGTGCTGGGGCTGGTGTACGACATCGAGGTCGATGGTTCGACCGCGAAGGCCACGATCTCGCTGACGACGCCGATGTGCCCCGCTGCGGGACAGATCCTCGAGGACGCGAAGGCGGCGGTCGCGAGTGTCGAGGGCGTCGAGGAGGCGGAGGTCGACCTCACCTTCGAGCCGCCCTGGACGCCGGAGCGGATCAGCCCCCTGATCCGGTCGTCCCTGGGGATCTGACGCATGACCGACACTGACGGAACGAAGCGATGTCACAGCGCGCCGAAGACGAACTGAAGCAGAAGATCCGAAAGGGGTACATCCTCGAGTCTCCCGAGGAGATGACGCCCGGGTACAGGAAGGCGATCATCGTCCAGCTCACCGTGCAGGCGGACACCGAACTGATGAGCGCCCCGGCCTACTGGCTGGCGGCACGGCATGCACCGTCCACCAACACGCAGGTCAGCGCGCACGCGATCATCCAGGACGAACTGGCGCACGCCAACATCGCCTACCGGCTGCTCGAGGACATGGGCGTGTCGAAGGAGCACCTGGTTTACGGCCGCGAGCCGAATGAGTTCAAGCACCCCTACGGCTTCGACCAGCCGCTCGACAACTGGGCCGAACTGGTCGTGGCCAACGGTTTCTTCGACCGGGCCGGCATCTGCCTGCTCGGGGACGTTCACCGCAACACCTCCTACGGTCCCCTCAAGCGGGCGCTGATCAAGGTGGACATGGAGGAGACCTTCCACCTGCGCCACGGAGAGGTGTGGATGCGCCGGCTGGCCCGCGCGGGAGGGGCGGCGACGGAGCTGTTGCAGCGCTGCGTCGACTGGATGTTCCCGATGACCATCGAGTGGTTCGGGCTGCCGGACGACCTGAAGCGCCACAGCGGACAGCTCGACTACAAGCTCAAGGGACTCACCAACGACGAACTCCGCCAGCTGTGGATGTCGTCGACCGTTCCGCTGTGCGAGAGCCTGGGGCTGTCGGTGCCGGCGCACTACGACGCGGCCGCCGAGGAATACGTGCTCGACTATCCCTTCCCGTGTGAGTATGACCCGGAGGAGAAGCGCTGGCTCTTCGAAGACGGCAAGATCTCGTGGAGTGCCGTCTTCGAGCGCTGGAAGGGGCGCGGGCCGATGAACGAGCGGTACGTCGAGTCCGTGCGGCGGTCGCGTGGCGCGGTCTCCTCGTGGCTGAACTAGGCACCGCCACGCTGGCGCCGCAATCGCCGGGCATCCGTCGCCGGCGCCCGCTGAAGACGCTGCTGGCCGAGCGGCCGCTGGTGCAGCTCCACGCGTCGGGCGGACGCGACCGGTGGTCGGCCCCGCTCGCGGAGGTTCCGGTCGACGGGAACGCTGCGCTGCTGGCCGTCCTGGACGAAGTCCTCGACCCCGAACTCCCCATTTCGGTCGTCGAACTGGGCCTGGTCTACGGGGTCGACTTCCGGGATGGGAGGGCTACGGTCGACCTGACCTTCACGGCCACCGCCTGTCCCTGCATGGATTTCATCAGGCAGGACGTCACCGACCGGATCGAGAGGGAGCCCTGGGTGCGCTCGGTCGAGATCAACGAAGTGTGGGATCCTCCCTGGACGACCGCGCGGATCAGCGAAGAGGGCCGCCGGAAGCTGGGGCGGCTCGGGGTGGGCGCATGAGCGGCGCGCGGGGTGGCCTGGCCGAATCCGTGTACGAGGTCTTCGCGCGCAAGACCCGGGGCGAGCCGCTCCGGCACATCGGCTACATCGACGCGCCGGGCGACGAGCTGGCGCGGGTCTACGCGTGGAAGACCTACGACGAGGAGAACTGGTTCGAGATGTGCGTGGTCCCCCGAGGCGCCGTGATGCCGGTGAACCGGACGGACGGCCCCTGGGCCGCGAACCGGCCCGGAAGGAAGGACGGCGCCGGGTGAGCGCGCCGGACCCTCTCGCCCGCCACATACTCAGTCTGGCGGACACGAAGCGGCTTCTGGGTATCCGCTACAGCGACTGGATTCTGGGGAGCCCGTCGATCGAAACCGGGATCGCAGCGTCTTCGATGGCCCAGGACGAGTGGGGGCATGCGCGCCTGCTGTACTCGATGCTCAAGCGTCTGGGATTCGATCCCTTCGAGGTGGAGCACGAGCGTCCCGCCGACCGCTACTACTCGGCCCCCGCACTGGACGACCCCTTCGAGGACTGGGCCGACTTCGTCGCGGCCACGGTCGTCGTCGACGGCGCGCTGGCCGTCGCGCTCGAGAGCTTCGGCGGCGGGAACTTCGCGCTGGCCCGGTCCCGCGTGCCGAAGATGCTGGCCGAAGAGGAGTACCACCGGCAGTTCGGCGCGGCCTGGTTCACCCGCCTTGCCGGCTCGGGCGGAGAAGGCGCCGCGCGTGTGCGGGCCGCGGCCCTCGCGATGCTGCCGTCCACTCTGGCCTGGCTCCTCCCGGACGACGATCTCAACGGGACGCTTGTCGAGGAGGGTGCGATATGGGCCGGCGCCCGTGTGCGCGAGGCGTGCGAGGCCCGGATCGGCGCCACGCTGGCGGCGGCCGGAGTGGCTCTGGCGGACATCGAGCCTGCCCGTGCGGGGTGGGACCCGGAGCGGCGCCGTGGCCCTGGCGCGCCGGCCGAAGAAGCGGTGGAGCGCGCGCGCGGCGACCGCAACCGCGCGCTGTTCGTGGAGTAGCGGCGCCGTGGCATCGAACTCACCCTCGCCATCGCTCCCGGATGCGCCGCCGTGCCCCTTTTGCGCCGGCACGCGCACCGAGATCATGTCACTGTTCGGAAGCCACGCATCGCTGACCACCTGCTGGTGCGCGGACTGCCGCAGCCCCTTCGAGTTCCTGCGCTGGCGCGACCCCTCGGCAGCGGCGCCGAGGGTCGCGGCGACCGGGGATCCCGGGAACATGGACCCGCGCCCGGGGGTTGAGTAAAGTTGCCAGGCGTTCAGTCACCACGCAGGAAGGAGCAGTCGAGCCTGCCCATGTCCCGTTCGAACAACCGACCACCGTACCGATCGCTTGCGGCACCGGAGAGCGCCGCCCTGCTCATCCTCTGCTTCCTGTTCGTGCTGCCCGTCCTGGCCTGTGCTTCCGGACAGCTCGAGCTGCCCAATCCCCGGCGCCTGGTCATCTATTCCGGCGCGCGCCTCACTCCTGAAAAGGAGCGAATGGAAGAGGTGGACGCACGGGTTCGGGAGCAGATGGACAGCATCACCCTCGATCCGTCATTCATGATCATCACCCAGCCGCAGGAGGGCCCGGTCTATCCCTGGGAACAAATGCGGCTCAATGCCGTGGGGGACACCGCCAACCTGAGCTATCAGCCCGGCGGGGGTCTCCGGCGGGGAGCGTACCTCATCTACGCGCACCTCCACCTCATGGCGGCGCAGAACCGGCTGGACCGCTGGCTGCCGGAGGCCGTCGGCGCCGACGACTTCGAGCTCGAGAAGGCGATCCTGCGACAGGTTGCGGAAGTTTGGCTATACCAGCGGTCGATCTTCGACGCGCGTCCCTACAGCATCCTGGACGAAATCACCTACGCCAGCGAGAACGGCTTCCTCGACGAGTTCATACTGACCGCTCGCCCCGGATCGTTCGTGGAGGCGCGGAGGGACTGGCTGGCTGAGAACCCCGACGGCAACGCCGCGTACGTGGAATGGTTCCAGCGGACCTTCGAGCGCGACCCGCCCGGGTGGAGCCGGGGGTCACAGTAGCGCCGACCGGGCCTGAAACCGGGCTTGCCGCCTACGAGGGCAATCTGAGGGACCATCCCGTGGCGACATCGCGGGCGGCCTCGTCCCGGACGTGGACATCGACTCGCCCGGTACGCGCCAGGCGCGCATCGCTCACGCGACCGCCGAAGAGCGCGAACCCGTCGACCTGGATGCGCGTTTCCGGCCCGTCGCCGGTCCCTGCAACCAGGGTGCCGGACTTCAGTTCCTTTATCGCGGGCGCTTCGCCCCTCCTCAGGCGCAGGCGGAGGATGCGGCCGCCGTGCGGGTGATCGTAGGCGTCGATGACGGCAAAAACCGCCTTGGCTTGCGTCGAATCAATCACGGTCATCTACTCTGTGGGATGGCAAGTGCCGCCGCCGGCTGAAGCGCCGCCAAATCCGGACGCAGTACACTAGAACCCCCCTGGCCCAAGCGTCAACGGATGACCGACACACCTCCCGAGCGCGACCTCGTCCCCGGTTCCTTTCTGGAAGATCCCGAGGAGATGCGGCGTTCCGGCTACGCCGTCGTGGACGCCATCCTGGATCGCTGGACGAATCTGAGGGACGGCGCGGCCTGGCGGGGGGCGACCCGGGATGTGACCGAGCCGCTGCTCCACGGCCCGCCTCCTGAAGAGGGCCGCGATCTCGACCCGTTGCTGCGGGAGATCGCAGGCGACATCATGCCGCTGGCGGGCCGGATCGACCACCCCCGCTTCCTCGCCTTCATCCCCTCGAGTCCGACATGGGCTTCGGTTCTGGCCAGCTTCCTCGTCAACGGGTACAACGTCTTCCAGGGCACCTGGCTGGAGTCCGGCGGTCCATCGCAGATCGAGGTCACGGTGACCGACTGGTTCCGCGAGTGGATGGGCTACCCCGAAAGCGGTGGGGGACTGCTCACGAGCGGCGGGTCCGCGGCAAACCTGATCGCGATCGTCGCCGCCCGTGAAGCGGCCGGCAATCCGGCGCGCGGGACCGTCTACATGTCGGAACAGGCCCACGCTTCGGTGGGGCGGGCGGCCAGGATTGCGGGGATCGATCCGGCTCTGTTCCGCGCCGTACCCGTCGATGGATCCTTCCGCCTGTCCCCCCGGCACCTTGCGGCCGCCGTGGAGCGGGATCGCGCCGACGGGCTTGAGCCGTTCTGTCTGGTGGCCAACGCGGGAACGACCAACACGGGCAGCATTGATCCCCTGGCCGAACTGTCGGAAATCGCGCGGTCCGAAGGCCTGTGGTATCACGTCGACGGAGCCTACGGAGGGTTCGCGGTGCTGGATTCCTCGACACGGCCCCTGCTCGACGGGATCGAACTGTCCGACAGCGTCACCCTCGATCCCCACAAGTGGCTCTTCCAGCCGTACGAGACCGGGTGCCTCATCGCCCGCGACGTCAGCCGCCTTGCTTCGGCATTCCGGATCATGCCGGACTATCTGCAGGACGCGGAATGGGGCCCCAGTCACGTCAATTTCTGCGACCGGGGACTCCAGCTCACCAGGACGTTCCGAGCCCTGCGCGTATGGCTCTCGATTCAGAGATACGGACTGGCGGCCCACAGGAAGGAGATCGCCCGGGCGATCGCGCTGGCGCGTGTTGCCGAGGCCAGGGTGCACTCCGAGGAGGAACTGGAGCTTCTCTCGCCGCAGAGTCTCGGGGTGGTCTGCTTCCGCTACCGGGGTGACGGGTCCGTGCCGCTGGGGAGCCTCGACGATCTCAACAGGCGCATCCAGAGGGACATCGTGAACTCAGGCTTTGCGATGATGTCCTCGACGCGAATACGGGAGTGTTTTTCCCTGCGCTTCTGCGTCCTCAACTACAGGACGACGCGGGAAGACCTCGAGCGCACTCTCGACAGGATCGTCGAAGCGGGCCGGCGTCTGTGCGCCGACTACAGCGAACCCGCTGGCCCGAGCAGTCCCGAGCCGGGCCGCCGGGTTCCCGGGAGAGCCCGGGCGTGAAGCCCTGGGTGTGGGCAGGCATCACGGCGGTCCTGGCGGTCGTCTTCTCGGCCTCCGGACTGGGGGATCCGCTTCGTTCGGTGGTTGCGGCCGCATGGCTGGCCCTGGTCCCCGCGCTGGTGGCGGGGCAGGAATTGCCGTCCGCGGAAGCCCTGCGCGCCCAGCGCCTGGCCGTGTATCTCAGTTCGGCCCTGGTGCTTGTCCTGGCGGGAGGAGTGACGCTGCTGCTGTCGTCGGAGTTGCGAGACGGCGCCGGGATCTGGCTGGAATGGGACGCCCCAACGCCGTTCCTGCTCGGTGCCGCCGGTTTGCTGACGGTTTGCGGACTGGCGGTCGCATATCTTTTCCGGGGACTCTCCGCGTTCTTCGGCTGGCAGGAGACGGAGACCGTCCGTGCGATCATGCCGGCCACACCAGTGGAAAAGGGGTTGTTTGCGGTGCTTGCACTCGCCGCCGGTTTCGGCGAAGAGCTCGTCTTCCGCGGGTTCCTGACCGCGTTTCTGGTCCCATGGTTCGGTTCCAGCCTGCTCGCCGCCCTGCCGGTCAGCGCGGCATTCGGTATGCTTCACGGGTACCAGGGGCCGCACGGCATGGCGCGGGCCGGTGTCACCGGCCTGATTCTGGCCCTGGGCGTCGCCTGGACCGGGAGCCTGTGGCCCGCGATCCTGGCGCATACCGCGCTGAATCTCCTGTTCGGACTGGTTCTGCGCCGATCTCTACTTGGAGGAGTGTTGTGGAAATAGACCTGGCCCTCACGGCGGACGCGGCCACGATCGACGGATCGGGCAAGCTCAACCTGCTGGGGATCTTCGACCAGATCAGCGTGCAGCAGTTTCCTGCGCGACACGGTCGCCTGGCCCTGGTGCTGCGCTTCCTGGGGGGTGCCGGCGACGCCGGTACGCACAACCTGAGCATCACACTCGCCAGCCCGGGCGGGGAGCAGCTCCTCTCGCTCAACGGCGAACTGAACGTCAGGCCGGGACGGGGCAGCCTGCAGACGGGCATCCGTGTGCCCCACGTGATCAACCTCGACGGAATCGTCTTCAAGGAGCAGGGCATCCATACCTTCGACGTCGTCGTGAACGGGCGCCACAAGGCCACCCTGCCGCTTACGATCGCAAAGCGGAGCAGGATGGCATGACGCGCACGGTGGCCCGACTGCGCATCCATCCTGTGAAGGGGGCGCGCGGCCTGGACGTGCAGTCCGTGGATTTCGACGCGTTCGGACCGCGGTTCGACCGCCGCTGGATGGTGGTCGGACCCGACGGCACCTTCGTGTCGCAGCGCTCCACGCCCCGGCTGGCAACCGTGCGCCCGAAGGTGGACGAACGCTCCCTGACCCTGGCCGCGCCGGGAATCGAGGCCCTGAAGCTGCCCATCGCTCCGCAGGGGGATCCTGTCCGGATCACCGTATGGAGTTCCGAGCTGGAGGTCCGCACCGTTTCGCCGGAGGCGGACGGCTGGCTGTCCACCGTCCTCGGAGGTGCCCACCGTCTCGTCTTCATGAGCGACCAGGATGTTCGCAACACCGACCCGGCCTATGCCGACGGTCACCGGGTCTCCTTCGCCGACGGCTATCCGGCTCTTCTGGTCACCCGGGGCTCCGTCGCAGAGCTGGCGCGGCGGGCCGGGCGCGATATCCCAGTCGAGCGCTTCCGCCCGAACATCGTCGTCAGCGGCGACCGTCCCCACGAGGAGGACTTCTGGCGCGGCTTCACGATCGGAGACCTGCGCTTCAGCGGCGTGAAGCTCTGTGCCCGCTGCAAGGTCACGACCATCGACCAGGACTCCGGCACCCGGGACTCCGACCGCGAACCGCTGCGAACGCTCGCGCGCTACCGCCGCATCGAGAGCCTCGTCTACTTCGGGCTCAACGTGGTCCACCACGGTACCGGGCGGGTTTCGCTGGGGGACTCCGTGGAGGTCCTGGACCACGGCATCGTGCGCGGGGCGCTCTGAACCGAATTCGTGCCTGTTCGGTTACATTTCGGAGCGAGAGGTCCGGCCGCTCCGTTGTGACGCATCCAAGCCAGGTAGGTGCGAATGTCGGTAGCCCAGATGCGTAATCGCGTGCTCCCCCGTTTCATCGAGGAGGAGATGCGGCACTCCTTCCTCGACTACTCGATGAGCGTGATCGTGCAGCGGGCGCTCCCCGACGTGCGCGACGGCCTCAAGCCCGTGCACCGGCGGATCGTCTTCGCGATGCACGGTCTTGGCCTCCAGCCCGACCGCAACCACAAGAAGTGCGCGACCGTCGTCGGCGAAGTTCTCGGCAAATACCATCCCCACGGCGACTCCGCCGTCTACGATGCACTCGTGCGGATGGTCCAGGACTTCTCGCTCAGGTACCCCCTCGTCGATGGCCAGGGCAACTTCGGGTCCATCGACGGCGACTCTGCCGCGGCGTACCGCTACACCGAGGCTCGCCTCGCCCCGGTCGCCGCCGAGCTCCTCGACGAGATCGAGAAGGACACCGTCGCCTGGGAGAACAACTTCGACGACCGGCTCAAGGAGCCCACCGTCCTGCCGGCCCGCTTCCCGAACCTGCTGGTCAACGGCAGCTCCGGAATCGCGGTGGGGATGAGCACCAACGTGCCCCCGCACAACCTTGGCGAAGTGGCAGCCGCGCTGCGCACGCTGGTGGCAAACCCTGAATGCACCAACGCCGAGCTCATGCAGGACGTCCCCGGGCCCGATTTCCCGACGGGTGGCTTCATCCTGGGGTCGGACGGCATCCGCAGCATGTACGAGACCGGCCGGGGCCGGATGATCATGCGTGCCCGCGTGGTGACCGAGACTCTGCGCGGCGGCCGCAGGCAACTTGTCGTCACGGAGCTTCCCTACGCCGTCTCCAAGGCGCGGATCATCGCCCAGATCGCTGCCCTTTCACGCAAGGGGACGATCCCGGAGGTGGCCGACCTGCGGGACGAGTCCGACCGCGAGGGCATCCGCCTCGTCGTGGAGCTCAAACGGGGCACCGACGCCGACCGGATGATCGCGCTTCTCTTCAAGAAGACGGCGCTCCAGTGCACCTTCGGCGCGATCCTGCTCGCGCTCGACGGCGGCAAGCAGCCCGGCGAATTCACCCTCAAGGATCTCCTCTCCCGCTACCGGGACCACCGGATCGAGGTGATTCGCAGGCGCTCGCGGTTCGAACTGGAAAAGGCGGAGGCCGAGCTGCACGTGACCCTGGGTCTCCTCCTGGCTCTGGCTCATATGGACGACGTGATTGCCGAGATCAGGGCTTCCGCAGACCGAGCCGAAGCGTCGAAGAGGCTACAGCACCGCTTCGGGCTGAGCGAGGTGCAGGCCGACGCGATCCTGAAGATGCGCCTGGCGCGCCTGACCGCACTGGAGGGCGATCAGCTCCGTGCGCGGGAGAATGGTCTGCGCGCGACCATCCGGGACCTCCGCGCGCTCCTGCACGACGATTCGCTCCAGCTCGCGACGATGCTCGGGGAACTCGACCGTGTCGTTGAGCGCTTCGGCGACGATCGCCGCACGGTCATCCTGCCGCGCACGAGCAAGACCGACTTCACCTACGTGGAATCGAGCGCGGCCGACGAAGACGTCGTGGTCACCCTGTCGCGACAGGGATACGTCAAGCGCGTCCCCATGCACCTCCACAAGCGGCGCGTGGCGGCGGGCACCGAGCTCGCGGACATGAAGCGCTACGCCGGCGACTACCTCGAGCGCCTCATGGTTGCGCGCAATCGGGGCTGGCTGCTTTGCTTCACCAGTCGGGGCCATGTGCACTTCCTGAAGGTCGAGGACATCCCCGAGAGCACGCGGGCCGCCCGGGGCCGGTCCGTCTGGGCCCTTCTCGGAGTGGACCAGCACGATACCATCGTCGCCATCCGGTCCGTGGACGATCTCGAGGAAGACCGCTATGTGGTGTCCGCGACGCGGCTGGGGTTGATCAAGAGGACCCGGCTGAACGAGTTTTCCAACCCCAAGGCCGGGGGCCTGATCGCGGCTCGCGTCCGTCCTGGCGACTCGGTCCTGGACGTGGCGCTGACCACGGGCGACAACGAGTTCCTGCTGTTCAGCCGAGCGGGCCGCGCCGTGAGGTTCGCCGAGGAACAGGTGCCGGTGACGGGGCGCGTGGCCCAGGGGGTCAAGGGAATCGGGCTCAGAGATGGAGACAAGGTGATCGCACTCATGGTCGTGAAGAGAGAGGCTTCGGTGCTGGCCGTCACCGCTGGCGGGACCGCCAAGCGGACGCCGGTCGCCGAGTTTCCCCTGCACGGCCGGGGCGGACTCGGTGTGACGGTCATGCCCGCGTCCGACGCCGGCGGCCACCTCGTCGCCGCCCTCGAGGCGCTCGATGACGACAACGTCATGCTCGTCTCCGCCGGCGGGGCGATGACCGGGCTGGCGGTCGCCGACGTCGATCTGCAGCGCCGCAATGTCGCCGGCAAGCCTGTGGTGGATCCGGGCAGGGGTGACAGCGTCACGGAGGTCACGCGGGTGCACGGGGATCCCGGCACGGCTGACGACACGCTTCAACTCGACCTGCTGGGCTCCGGTCCGCGCCGGTGAGATTCCTCGTTCTGGGCGGCGGCGCCCAGGGCACGGCCGCCGCGTTCGATCTACTGCATTCCGGCACGGCCGACGAAGTGGTGGTCGCGGATCTTGCGACTGACAACCTGCATCCCTGCCTGCGCCCCTACCTTGACGACGGCCTGACGCTGCTCGAGGTCGACGCCGCCTCGCGGGACGACGTCGCCGCAGCCATGAAGGGCATGGATGGCGTGCTCTGCGCGCTCCCGTACCACTTCAACCTCCCGATGGCGCGGCTGGCGGTTGCGGCGGGGGTCCATTTCACGGACCTGGGTGGCAACACGGCGATCGTGGGGCGGCAGCGGGAGCTGGACCGCCAGGCGCGGGAGCGCGGGATTTCCGTCGTGCCGGACACGGGGTTGGCACCCGGGATGGTCAACATTCTCGCAGAGGCCGGGATCAACGCTCTCGACCGGGTGGACGCCGTCCGTCTGTGGGTGGGCGGCCTGCCCCGGAACCCGAAGCCTCCTCTGAACTACCAGATCGTGTACTCCCTCGAGGGCATGCTCGACTACTACGTCACCCCTGCGACGATCCTCCGGAACGGAAGGCTGACCCGGGTCGAAGCCCTGTCCGGACTCGAGCACCTGGAGTTTCCGGATCCGGTGGGCCGCCTTGAGGCCTTCTTCACCGGCGGAGGTACTTCGGCGTTGCCGTTTCGCTACGAGGGACGGGTCGACACCATCGAATACAAGACGCTCAGGTATCCGGGCCACGCCGGGATCATGCACGCCATACGCGAGCTCGGCCTGCTCAGCGACCGCGAGGTGGTACACAACGGCAGCCGGGTGAATCCGCGCAAGTTCTTCATCGAGCAGGTGAAACCCTTGCTTTCGGGGGATGGCGGCGGGGACATCGTGGTCGTGCGGGTCGACGTTGCCGGCCACAGGAACGGTCATGCGGAGCGGATCCGCTACCACCTCCTTGACCGTCACGACCCGGCCACCGGGCTGAGCGCCATGGCGAGGACCACCGGCTTCTCGCTCGCGATCACCGCGCTCATGCAGACCCGCGGCCACATACGCCCCGGCGTTGGCACCCCCGACCAAGTCGTTCCGCCCGGCCCGTACATCGATCAACTTCGACGCCGCAGCATCGACGTCGAACAGACCACCAGCACTCGCAAGTCCGAACCCCAACCCGCCGGCCAGCCGCCGGCGCTCCGAGGATCACCATGACCATGTCTCAACACACCGACGAACGAGGCCCCGAAACGCCTGCGCTCTCCCATCCGCACGGGTGGGCTGGAACCATTGCCGCGCTGCCGATCCTGCTCCTCTTCCTCTTCCTCGCCCCCTCCCTGCCCGCGCAGTCGCTTACGAATCCCAGGGAAGGACGGTTCGGCGAGATCAGGCAGTTGACCTTCCAGGGAGAGAACGCGGAGGCCTACTGGGCCTTCGACGGATCCCGGCTGATCTTCCAGTCCACCCCCACACCCGGCGAAGGGTGCGACCAGATCTACATCCTCGATCCCGAGACCGGCGATACCGAACTGGTCAGCACCGGCGACGGCCGCACGACGTGCTCGTACTTCTACCCCGGCGGCGACCGCATCCTCTATTCATCCACCCACCACTTCAACCGCGCCTGTCCGGCCGCGCCCGACTTCTCCCGAGGCTACGTCTGGGCGGTCTACCCGAGCTTCGACATCTTCGCGGCCGACGCCGACGGATCGAACCTCCGCCAGCTCACCACCTCTTTCGGCTACGACGCCGAAGCGACCGTCTCGCCCACCGGCCACCGCATCGTCTTCACCTCCACGCGCGACGGGGATCTCGACCTCTACTCGATGCTCCCGGACGGCTCCGACGTGCGGCGCCTCACCGACCGGCTCGGCTACGACGGCGGCGCCTTCTACAGCCCCGACGGCACGAAGATCGTATGGCGCGCGCACTACCCCGAGACCGAGCAGGAACGCGAGGACTATCTGTCGCTGCTCGCCGAAGGCCTCATACGCCCATCCGCCCTCGAGATCTACGTGGCCGACGCCGACGGATCGAACCCGCGCCGGATCACCGACAACGGGGCGGCGAACTTCGCTCCCTACTGGCACCCGTCCGGCGAGCAGATCATCTTCTCGTCGAACATGGACGACCCGCAGGGGCGTGACTTCGAGCTCTACCTGATCAACGTCGACGGGACCGGGCTGGAGCGTGTCACGTGGTCGGAAGGCTTCGACGGCTTCCCCGTCTTCCACCCCGACGGCTCGCAGCTGGTCTTCGGCTCCAACCGCAACATGGCGCACGAAGGCAACACCAACCTGTTTCTGGTAGATTGGCGCGACTCGACGTAATCGCAACATTACATTCTGTAAAGTGCGCTTTACATCGCTTCCAGAAAGCGGGTGAGCACCCGGTAGGTCAGCCCCCAGATCACCTGGCCCTCGACGCGCACACACGGGAAATGCCGCACCAGGCCGTGGTACTTCCACGGGTAGCTGCCCTGGTTGGCCGGATCCTCCAGCGCTTCCACGGGGAACCAGTGCACGGAGGCGACCTCGCGGCTGGCGACCCGCGCCACGCGCCCGGCCTCGACCCGAAACGCAAAGGGCCAGATGGTGAGCGGCGGAATCCTCACGGCCATGGGGCGAAGCGCTTCGAGTCGCCCCAGCACTGTCCCCACCCCGTTCAGGTCGACTCCCGTCTCCTCGCAGGTCTCCCGAATCGCCGCGCCGAGCAGCCCCGGGTCGGCCTCGTCGAGGCGGCCGCCGGGCAGGGCCATCTGCCCCGACCAGGGATCCCCGTCCGAGTCCGCGCGCCTGATCGCCAGGAAGTCGCACCGCCGCACCGCGGGATCGTGGCTGCCCGCGGGCGGACGCAGGATCAGCGCCACGGCGGCGTTCTTCCGGCGCGGATCCGGCACCGCCGACTCGACCGGCCCGAACTTCGCGGCGAGCGTTCGCGGCAGGGTGGAGAGCCGAAGGCACGCGCCGGTGGGACTGGCCATGAGTGATTACTCCCGCGCGGCTACACGCCAGCGCGGTCCGGGCCCCAGATGTGCTTGTGCAGCTGTGTCTGGAACCGCACCGGCAGCCCGCTCGCCAGGATCTGCGCGGCAAGCTCCTCCAGCCCGGGCGACCCCCACACCGGGGAGACGAGCAGCGCGCCGAGAGACCCGTCCCGCACCCGCTCATCGAGGCCATGGCGCCGTATCGCACCTGCCGCCCACTCGAAGTCGTCAGGGCCGTCCACGACGAACTTGACCTCGTCACGGCCCGTCAGGTGGTCGAGGTTGGACCACAGGTTGCGGTGCTCTTCCCCCGAGCCCGGGCACTTGAGGTCCATGATCCGGTGCGCGCGCGGATCGAGAACGCCGATGTCCAGTGCGCCCGACGTCTCCACCAGAACCGTGCACCCCTCGTCCAGCAGCGCCGCGGCGAGGGTGGCGGCGCCCGGCTGCACCAGGGGCTCGCCGCCGGTGATCTCGACCAGCCGACACCCGTGGGCCCGCACGGCGTCGAGGACCTCGCCGATCTCCATGCGGGTGCCGCCGTGGAAGGCGTAGGCCGTGTCGCACCATACGCACCGCAGCGGACACCCGGTGAGGCGCACGAAGGTGCAGGGAAGGCCCGCCCAGGTCGATTCTCCCTGGATGGAGTGGAAGATCTCGGTCACGCGAACCGAGCGCGTGCGATCCCGGTCGACCCTCATGCAGGCTCACCGTTGTGGCCGCCCGACGCCTTGCGCACGACGGCCTCGTTCAGCAGGCGCTGAACCTCGTGCAACCCCAGGGCCCCTGCCTGGTCCATGACCGCCTCTCGCGTAGGCCCCTGCCAGAGAAGCGGCGTCTCGACGTGGCCCACGATCCCCAGCCCGGTCTCGGCCCAGCGCGGAAACACCAGGTACGCGGCGACCGGCGCGCGCAGATCGCCCGAACGCTCCGTCTCGATCGACACCGTGTAGGGGCATCCGTCGCAGGCCTCGAAGGCCGGGGGCCTGTTGTGGACCGAGAAGTAGCCGCCGAGGGTATGATCGTCCTCGCTCTCGCCCGGCTTCACGGCGTCGGCCGGTTGCTGTTCCGCTCCTGCCATGTCGAATCGCCTGTGGTGTCCTGTTGTGTGCGTGCCCGCCGTGCCGCCTCGACACCCTCGCCGCCCGGCCCCGAAAGCTACATCTTCCCGGGGCCCTCCACACTTCCAACCCCTGACACGAAAGCGAACCGATCTTGAAAGCTGCGGTCTTTCACGAGAACGGCGGTCCCGAGGTTCTGGCTGTCGAAGACATGCCGACGCCGGTACCGGCGCCGGGAGAGGTCCGGATCAGAGTCCAGGCCTCCTCGCTGAACCACCTGGACCTGTGGATGCGGCGCGGGCTGCCGATCGAGATTCCCATGCCCCACATCGGGGGGTCGGATATCGCGGGGACCGTGGACGAGCTGGGCCCCGGAGTGCACGACTCCTGGCTCGGCAAGCGCGTGGTCGTGGATCCGTCTCTGAACTACGACTGGTACGAACTCGCGCGGGCGCCGCACGGCCACTGCCCGCCGCTCGAGATCATCGGCGAACACACGCAGGGTGGGTTTGCCGAGTACGCGGTGGCCCCCGCGGCGAACCTCGTGGAGATACCCGAAGGCGTTTCCTCGGAAGTGGCGGCCGCGGCGGCGCTGGTGGGCGTCACCGCGTGGCACGGACTCTTCTCGCGCGGACGGCTGCGGCCCGGCGAACGCGTGCTGGTCACGGGAGCGAGCGGAGGCGTCTCGACGATGGCGGTGCAGTACGCCAGGGCCGCCGGAGCCGAGGTTTTCGCGGTCACCTCGAGCGGGGAGCGGGCGGAGCGCGTTGCGGCACTCGGCGCCCACCACGTCTTCGACCGCACGGCGACGCACTGGCCCAGGGAGGTCTTCAGGGCCACCGGCAAGCGCGGAGTGGACGTGTGTCTGGATTCGGTCGGGGAGGCCGTCTGGCGGGATCTCGTCCGCGCGCTGGCGGTCGGCGGACGGCTGGTTTCCTTCGGCGCCACCACCGGTGCCACCGGGGCCGTCGACATCCGCCTGGTCTTCTGGCGGCAGCTCACGATCATGGGGTCGACGATGGGCACGCCGGCCGAGTTCCGCGAGGCGATGCACCTGGTCTTCAACGGCACCGTCGCCCCGCCGATCCACGACATCCTGCCACTCGACCGGGTCCGCCGGGCCCACGAACTCCTCGAGGCCGGCGACGTCTTCGGCAAGATCGTGCTCAGGCCGGGACTGGAGGCGTAGCCGCCCGTGGACAACCCCCGTTCCGCACCGGGCGCGTTCAGGTGAGGATCCGCGACGCGCAGGAGCGGGTCGACCGCTGGATCGCCCGCTTCGAGGAGGGCTATTGGCCCCCGCTGGCGATTCTGGCGCGCCTCATGGAGGAAGTCGGCGAGCTTTCCCGCGAGGTCAACCACCGATTCGGCTCGAAGCCCAAGCGCGACGACGAAACGCCGGCCGAGCTGGAGCTGGAGATTGCGGACGTGCTCTTTGTGATCATTTCGCTGGCCAACCAGCAGGGAGTCGACCTGGAGCGCGCCTTCGACCGGGTCATGGACAAGTACGAAGCCCGCGACGCCGGGCGCTGGACGCCGAAGGCGGCGCCGGGATCCGGCAGGGCAGCGCCGGCATCCGGCAGTCCTCCGACGCGTCCGACGACATAACACAACTGCCTGCTCCCCTGTCTGGACTGTTATGGACAACGGCGACACGGATGCGATCCTGGTGGCGCGCGTTCGGCGAGGTGACAGCCGAGCCTTCGACCTGCTCGTCCGCCGGCACCTGCGGACCGCCCACGCGGTCGCCCGGGCCCGGCTGGACAACCCCGCCGACGCCGACGACGTGTGCCAGGAAGCGTTCATCAAGGCACTGGAGCGGATCGACGACTGCCGCAATCCGGCGGGGTTCCGCGGGTGGCTGCTCGCCATCGTCCGCAACACGGCCCACAACCAGCGACAATACGAACGGCTGAGGGCGGCGACGCCGATCGAGACCGTCGTGTCCGCCGCATCACGCGACGACCCATTCGCGGACACGCGGAACTCCGAACTGCGAAGCCGCCTGAGCGAAGCAATGCAGCACCTGACGGAGTTGCAGAGGAGGGTGCTTGTTCTCTACGACCTGGAGGGATGGAAACACGGCGAAATCGCCCGTGAGCTAGGCATATCGGCCGGCTCTTCACGGGTTCATCTCCATGTTGCCCGGAAGGCCATGCGCAAGCGCCTGTCGCGCGACCTGGCTTACGGGAGTCTTTGAGAAGGACGAAGAAAATGACAAACTCGCCTGACAGTCACGACCGAAGATCCGCCCGGGCCGGGCCCGAATCCCGGAGCAGCGTGTTCGAACTCTCGCCGGAGAGGAATCCCTCCCGCTGGGAGACGCTGGTCGAACGGATCAACGAGCGGGCACGGCCGCTTCTCGAGGCGCGCCGCCGGGAGACGGTCTCGGGGACCCTGATGGGTTGGAGGAGGCCGGTGTTGACCGCCTCGGCCACCCTTGCCGCCGCCGCGGTCGCCGTGTTGTTCCTGCTCCCGGTGGATGACGGCGATCCCGTCGAGACCACCTTCGCCGAAGCCATGGTACCCTGGTCCGTCGCGGCCTGGATGGACGGGAGCTATGCCCCCACCGTGGAAGAGCTCGTACAGGCCGTCGAGGAGTACGCACCATGAGCCGCAGATCATCCGCAATCGCCGTGCTCGCCGCCGTCTTCTTCGCCGGCGCGGCCACCACCCTGGCGCTCCTGCGCGTCGCCGAACGGCGGGGAGAGCCCGGGTTCGGACCCCCTCCCGCCGCGTTCTGGCGCGGGGAACAGCCTCGGGGCCGGGCCATCGGATCGCGCGACTTCCCGGGCGGATCGTCGTTCACGGAACTGGCGCGGACGCGAGTCACCGAGCACATGACCGAAACGCTGGGCCTGACCGATGACCAGCGCAGCCGAATCGAGGACGCCTTCGATCGCAGACGCGCCGCGGCCGAGGAGGCCATGAACCGGGTCCTTCCGACGCTCCAGACCCAGATGGACTCGCTCAACGCCGAAATCGAGGGAATCCTCACGGAGGAACAGCGCGAATCGTTCCGCGACTACCTGAGGCATGATCGTGAGCGCTTCAGACGCCGGGGGGGCGGGCCGACGCGCGGACGCGGCGGGCGAACGCGCTGAGCAAGGTTCGCGGGCGACACCGCGGCTGACGGCCGCCTCCAGCGTTTCCGGGCGGCTTGCAGCCGGTCCCATGCACTTGCCTCAGGATCTTTTGACGGCATCTTGTCTCCTGCCTCGGTGCTGAACCGGCTGGGGATTCACGCCGGAGCCGGTTGACCCTCCAGGGAGGTCGACGAGACCCGCTACATGAAGCGCATTGTGATTACCGGCGCCGCCGGGCAGATCGGTACCGAACTGGCAGCGAACCTCGCAGACCGATACGGAAGCGCCGCCGTCCTGGCCACGGATGTCCGTGATCCGGCCGAGTGGCAGAACGGCGGGCAGGCCGAGCAGCTCGATTGCATGGACCTCGAGGCCGTGCGACACACCGTCGTCCGCTTCGGCGCGGATGCGGTCTTCCATCTGGCGGCGGTCCTGTCCGCGGCGGCCGAAGCCGATCCCCTGAGGGCCTACCGGATCAACATGAACGGCCTCGTGAACGTGCTGCACGTGGCGGCCGAGACCGGTTGCCGCGTCTTCACGCCCAGTTCGATCGCCGCTTTCGGGCCCGAAACTCCACGGGACCCCGCGCCGCAGTCCACCGTGCAGCGTCCCACCACCATGTACGGGGTCACCAAGGTGGCAGGTGAGCTGCTCTGCGACTACTACCACAGCCGCTTTGGCGTCGATGCCCGGGGACTGCGCTTTCCGGGGCTGATCTCGTACACCGCTCCTCCCGGAGGAGGGACGACCGACTACGCGGTCGATATCTTTCACGCCGCGCTGCGCGAGGCGCGCTACACCTGCTTCCTGAAGGCCGACACGCGGATGGACATGATGTACATGCCCGACGCCATCCGCGCGGTGATCGAGTTAATGGAGGCGCCGCCCGATGCACTCACGCACCGAAACGCCTACAACGTCACGGCCATGCAGTTCACGCCGGCCGAACTCGCCGCCGAGATTCAGCGGCATATGCCGGCTTTTCTGATCGACTACAGCCCCGATCCCGTGCGCCAGTCCATCGCCGACTCCTGGCCCGCGCGGCTGGACGATTCCGAGGCGCGGGAACAATGGGGCTGGAGGCACCGCTACGAACTTCCGGACATGGTGGCGGACATGTTCAGGGGGTTGGATTCACAGACGGCCCGCATCGAAGCGGGTGCCGCCGGGAGGTAGCGCGGACTATGCCGATGGATCGCCTGATCCCCGTGGTCGAGGGGCTTGTGGCCGGAATGGAGCAGCAGGGCACCGCGAAGGGCGCCGAGAACGTAGTCCGCGAGGTGGTGCCGCCGCAGGGCGGCCAGGGCCCGCGCTTCCTGCTGGAAGCCCAGGGCGACAAGCCGTTCATCCGCATGAACGCGAACTCCTACCTCGGGCTCAGCCTCCACCCCGAGGTCATCGAGGCCGAGGAGGTCACGGCGCGCTCGATGGGCGCGGGGCCCGGGGCAGTACGCTTCATTGCCGGCACCCACTCGCAGCACGTGGCGCTGGAGCGTGCGCTGGCCGCGTTTCACGGGCGCGAGGAGGGGATGATCTTCTCGTCGGCGTATGCGGCGGTGGTGAGCGCTCTGGTCTCCCTCACCGACAAGACCACGTTCGTGCTCTCCGACGAACTCAATCACAACTGCATCATCATGGCGATCCGGATGTCGCGTCCGGCGGGCAAGGCGATCTATCCTCACCTCGACATGGGTGCGCTCGACCGCCAGCTCGAAGCCGTCAAGGGGAAGGCGCGCCGCGCGATCGTGGTCACCGACGGCATCTTCTCGATGCGCGGGGACCATGCGCCGGTGGACGAGATCATGGAGATCGTGGCGCGCCACGACGACGCCTTCCCCGAGAACGTGGTGGTCCTGGTGGACGACTCCCACGGCGTGGGCGCGTTCGGCGCCACCGGCCGCGGCACGGAGGAGTACACGGGCAGCCCGCCCTGCGACCTGCTGGTCGGGACGCTCGGCAAGGCGTTCGGGGTCAACGGGGGCTACGTGGTGTCGGATTCCCCGGTGATCCGGTTCCTGCGCGAATCGTCGCCGCTGTACATCTATTCCAACCCGATCACCGCGGGCGAGGCGGCGGCGGCAATGAAGTCCCTGGAGATCCTCACCGGCCCGGAGGGAGAGGGCCGGCTCCGCCACCTGCGGGCCCTTACGAAGCGCTTCGAGTCCGGACTCCTCGAGCGCGGCTTCGAAATCATCCCCGGCGATCACCCCATCGTGCCGATCATGGTGCGGAACACCGACGAGACGCGCCGCCTGGTTGCGGCCCTCTTCGACGCCGGGGTGCTGGCGACGGGCCTCGCCTACCCCGTGGTGCCGCGCGGCGACGAGTCGATCCGCTTCCAGATCAACGCCGACCACACCGAAGCCGGGATCGATTACGTGCTTGCGGCGTTGTCGGAGGCCCGCGCCGCCGGTTGAGCCGCGGGCGTGTGATGCGGCTCGCCTTCATCTCCGACATCCACGGCAACCTGCCCGCGCTGGACGCCGTCCTGGCCGACATCTCGCTGCGGGAAGTCGACGCCACCTACCACCTGGGCGACCTCGTGGGATACGGCCCCTGGCCCAACGAGGTCATCGACCGGATACGCGCCCGGGGGATCGCCGGGATAGCGGGCAACTACGACACGACCGTCGCGCTCGGACACGATACCTGCGGCTGCCAGCACGACGACCCGGTCCGGAAAGCCCTCTCCGTCGAGAGCTACCGGTGGACCGCGGCGAAGGTGTCGCCCGGGAACAAGCGCTTCCTCGCCAGCCTGCCCTTCCGCCTCGACCTGCGCCCATTCGGGGGCCACGAGGCGGGACCCGCCGTGATCATCGTGCACGGCGCCGCCACCCTGAACACCGTCTACTGGCGCGAGGATCGCACGGAGAGCTTCTGCAGGAAGATGATCGCGCGTCTTGGCGCAAAGGCGGGGGACGTGGTTCTCTTCGGACACACCCACAAGCCGTGGTCCCGCGTCGTCGACGGACGGACTCTGGTCAACACCGGTTCGGTGGGGCGGCCCAAGGACGGCGATCCCCGAGGGTCATATGCCGTGGTCGACCTGGGCGCCGACGGGACGGACATCCGGTTCCCCAGGGTTGCCTATGATCTGGACCGGGCGAGTGCGGCGATCGTCGCGGCAGGTCTTCCACCGGCGCTCGGGGTCCTCCTGAGGACGGGCGGGGTCAGAACCTCGGACTGACCGTCAGACTGAACGACATCGAGAAGCGCTGGTAGTAGGCACCGCTGAAGTTGGTCTCGGCCCTCCTCCAGCCGCCTCCGATCCCTGCGCGCACTCCGTCGCGGAGAAAACGCGTCACCTGGGCGAAGACGATGGTCGCATTGTCCGCTTCCTCGCCCGGGATCAGGAAATCCTGCTGGTTGATATACCTCTTCACGGCCCACAGCCCCTGCAGGTCGAGTTGCGTGTCTTCGCCCAGTTCCACGCTGCCCTCGACCTCGATCCTGCCGGCGTTGTAGTCGACCCGTCTGGAATTCGACCGGCTCCGCGTACCGTGGGCCCGGAGTGCCAGCTGGAACCCTTGTGTGTCGCGCCGGTCCAGGGTGAATTCGCCGCCGATTCGTGCTGCATTGTCCCTGCGGAGCAGTCCTTCGCCCTGCTTCGGGTAGCTGTGATGGAGATACGTCCCGAAGAATCGCAGGGTCGACTGGTCGCGGATCTCCGGGTCACGGGTTTCCGGACGGCCCCGGAAGAACATCTGAACACCCGCTTCAAGACCTGCCGAGCGGCGGTCGAGATCGTCCAGGGCCGGCAGGTCGGCCGTGTAGTCCTTGGTCTCGCCGGTCAGCTGGCCATAGAAGGCCATGTCCGTGGCCAAGGCTCTGGAGTAGTTCGCAACGACGGCCCCCGCACTGTACCCGGGCGCCAGATAGAGGGGCAGCGGCGGCCGGTCCGCAATATGCCTTGAGTCCAGAGAGGGGACGATGAGCAGCGTGCCCCCGCCGAGCCGCTGCCGGTAGTCGGCCTGCACCCTTCCGGAGAGTTCGCGCGGCGCATAGTTGCGCGCCTGAAAACCGTCGGTCCAGAACTGGCGCATTCCGAAATCGAAATCCGTGCTCAGCGATCGCCCGTTGCCCGCCATGAAGATCAGCCTGCCGTTTGCTCCCATCTCGCCGGACGCACCGAGCGCGCTGTCGGTGGAATCGACCTGGGGCACGGCTATGGACAGGAAATTCCCGTCGCTCCCGTACACCTCGCCGCCCACGCCCATGGTGATGGACACATTCTCCAGCCGGACCTGACCGGACGCGGTCCCGCCTCCCAGGGCCAGGGCCAGAACGCCGAGCATCACCATGCCGTTGCGGTTCACATTCGCCTCCTCGCCGCTTCTGCGCGCAGCTCCCGCGCCCTCTCCAGCAACAGTTCAACACGCGCGATCATCTCGTCCCTGTACGCCTCCATGAGTTCGATCCGCTGTTCGGGGGTCTGCGTGCGATCCGCTGCCGTGGTATCGCCAACGATCTCCGGGCCGCCCTCGGTTGTGGGCACGACGGGGATGGTCATGTCGCCGAAGCGCCTGATCCTCGCACTGAGGTCGGCAGTGCTCCGGTCACGTTCCAGCCGCCGTCTGTCGGTCGCGATCTTCTCCTCGATCTCCACGACCCCCGCGCTGTCACGAAGCGCACGGTTTTCCAGCAGCGTGGCCTTCCGCTCGAGATCCTCGGCCGTGTCGTCGTCGCGGGCGACCACTTCGGGCATGGGTTCCAGCACCAGAAGCAGATTGGGGGCAAGCTGGCGCTCCACCTCCTCCAGACGCTCGTGCCAGAAGTTGTACAGCGAAATCGACTCATCGAGCGAGTCCCCCAGCGGCGTACCCCGGATGGTGTTGTTGAGTATCTCCAGGTAGTTGTCCAGCGCGCCGATGAACGAATCACCCACCTGCTCCCATTCTTCCGTTTCCACTCGGACCTGGCCCTGGGCTATGGTTCTCTCGGTCGAGAGCGACAGGATCTCGCCGAGGATCCGCTCGGCTCGCGCCGGATTGCTTTCAACCTGCTGCAGGCGCTCGTCGATCAGCCTGTTCCAATTCTCTTCCAGAACGCGGAATTCCGCCGCTGCGGCCTCGTATCTGCGGTAGGCGGCGTCGTAGACGCCATTCCAGTACTCGACGAGCTCGAGGGGACTCCGGCCAACCTCCTGCGCACCCGCACGGGAGGGCGCGAGCGTTGCCGCCACAGCGGCGGCAGTCAGCAGGAGAAAGGCCCTCATCGCTAGATCCCGTACTTCTTCGTCTTGTACTCGAGCGTGCTCTTGTTGATCCCCAGGAGCCGGGCGGCCTCGGCCTTTACGCCTCCCGTGCGGGCAAGCGCCTGCCGAACCAGCCGCTCCTCGATCCCTTCCATGGTACGGCGCAGATCCTTGCCGTCTCCCAGGGCACCCCCGGCCAATTGCAGGTCAAGGGTACCGCCGAGGTTGGCCAGGAACGGAAGGTCGTCCTCAGTCAGCGTGTCACCCTCGGCCAGTACGAGAGCACGTTCGATCACGTTCTCCAGTTCGCGCACGTTGCCGGGCCAGTCGTATTCCTCCAGCCGCTGCAGGGCCACCGGGTCCAGCGCCGTCACGTCGGAGCGGGTGCGTGCCTGCAGCTTCCCTATGAAGTGCTCGGCCAGCAGCCCGATGTCGTCCTTGCGCTGCCGAAGCGGAGGAACCTCCATCGCGACAACGTGCAGCCGGTAGTACAGGTCTTCGCGGAAGTCGTCGCCGGTGAGCAGCTCCTGGGCGGGGGTGTTGCTGGCCGCGACGATCCGCACATCGACGGCGATGGTCTCCTCGCCCCCCAGGCGTTCGAGCTCCCGCTCCTGCAGGACGCGCAGAAGACGCACCTGCGTGGCCGGGGCCATGGTCGAGATCTCGTCCAGAAACAGCGTGCCTCCGTCTGCGAGCTCGAAGCGTCCACGGCGCTTCCTTTCGGCACCGGTGAAGGCGCCCCGTTCGTGTCCGAACAGTTCGGAGTCGAGCAGGCCCTCGGGAAGGGCGCCGCAGTTCACGCGGACAAAGGGGCCCTTGTGGCGCGCGGACCGCGCGTGGATGGCCCGTGCCACCAGCTCCTTGCCCGTTCCCGACTCCCCGTAGACCATCACCGTCGAGTCCGACCGGGCCACCCGCGCCAACAGACGCTTGACCTTCCTGATCGCCTCGGACTCGCCGACCATCTCGCCGTACGGCACGTCGGGCTCGTCGTCGCCCTCGCTCCGCAGGTAGGTGTTCTCGACCCGCAGCGCCAGATTCTCGCGCTGCAGACGCAACCGCTCGTCACGCTCCCTGAGGATGCGATCCACCTTGATCGCGAACTCTTCCGACGAGAAGTCCTTCGAGATGAAGTCGCAGGCGCCCATCTTCATGGCCTCGACCGCCTTCTCGATGGTGCCGTAGCCGGTGATGAGCAGGACGTCCGTATCGGGAGCGGTCTTCTTGACCTCTTCGAGCACCTTCATTCCATCGACCCTGGCCATCTTGAGATCGGTGATGACCAGGTCGGCGCCCTCGTCATGCAACAGCCGGAGGCCCTCCCGCCCGCCGCGTGCGGAGAGGGTCTTGTGGCCGCGACGGCGCATCAGCAATTCCAGCCCTTCCCTCATCGAGTCGTGATCGTCGATGATGAGCACGCGCCTGGAAGCGTCCATCTATTTCCTCCCTCCCCGGGGGCCCTGCCGCTGGACATCGGCGGCGGGCAGATCCTCGGAGCCTCTCAAGTATACGTGGAACTCCGCACCCTTCCCAATCGACTCCGGTCCGGTGGGTTGCGGCATCAGCTCCACCCGACCGTAGTTGGCCTCGACGAGCTTCCTGACGATGGCCAGCCCCAACCCCGCGCCCTGCTCCTTGTCGCCGACGAAGGGTTCGAAGATTCGCTCTCGCAGCTCTTCCGGGACTCCCGGCCCGTCGTCGCGAACCGAGACTCGCACTTCTCCGCGCCGCCTGGCGACATCCACCCACACCGTGGTGCCGGCCTGGGCGGCGTTGCGCAGCAGATTGAGCACGAGGCGCTTCACCTGCTGCGGGTCGGCCGATGCGACGACCGGCGTGGCCGGCAGGCCGAGATGGAGCTCGCCGCCCTTTCTGTCCAGCTCGAGCTCGGCCAGGGCAACGGCCTCGCGCACCGGCTCGCGCACGTCGTGCAGCACCACCTTGCTCTCGCCGGGACGAGCGTAGCCCAGAAACTCGTTGATGACGCCATTCAGGCCAACGACCTCTTTTCGCACCCTTTCGAGAATCCGTCGCCGCTCCTCGCGGTCCTCGGTTTCGATCGCCGCGGCGGAGAACAGCTCCAGTCCCCCGAGCGGGTTGCGGATCTCGTGGGCGACCTGGGACAGCATCAGGCGCATCTGCTCGTCTCTTCGCTGAATCCCCGAGCGCATCCGCTCCATGGCGCGAGCGAGGCGTGAGAGCTCGTCCTCACCGTCCAGGGTCACCGGGCGGTCCATCCAGCCCCGCTGGATCCGCAGGGCCGCTCTGCTCAAGGTCTCCAGGCGCCCGACGATCCCGCCGGCCAGGCGCCACCCGAATAGCGCGGCGAGCGCTGCAGCACCCAGTGAGAGGCCAACGATAGTCCACCTGAGGGTATCGAGCGTCTCCAGGTAGTCAGCGCGCATGCGTACTCCCAGGAACGCGCCATCCGCAATCCTCCGGATTCCGTACTTGTAGACCTGCCCGTCGGCAGCGGGGGCCAAGGTGGTAGTGGCGAATCCGTTCCGATAGGCCTCCGGCACCTCGACAAAGACGTAGGGCTGCACCCAGCTGAGTTCCTGGCCAATTCCGACCGAGTCTGCCGGTGCCGGCGTCGCTACCACTCTCGCCACGCGATCGCCGGGCATCCAGCGGAACACGTCGGCGCCGTCAACGAAGCCGGTCACGAGTC
Organism: Gemmatimonadota bacterium; assembly: GCA_009838975.1. Classification (GTDB taxonomy): domain Bacteria; phylum Gemmatimonadota; class Gemmatimonadetes; order Longimicrobiales; family Gaopeijiaceae; genus Bin94. Next base: position 34,338 of record VXQO01000150.1, read on the forward strand.
TCTGAAGCGCGCTCTGAATGTCCCTCCACTCGTCGGTGTCCTCGGCACCGGGCTCCAGCAGGAGGAGGGCCTCGTCCACCCCCAATACCAGTTCGTGCGCCACCCCGGCCACGTCCAGCAACCGGTGCTCCAGCGATTCCTCCAGTTGTCTGCTGGCCGCGTTCCACGCCAGCACCCCCTCGAGCGCCGTCGCGAGAATCGCGAACGCGACGAACAGCACGGTGAAGCGGTTCCGCAGACTCACCGACCGGCCCTCGGCAGCCCGTGGGTGAATCCGCGCGAGCGGGCTGCTACGTTCCGCATGTGACCGGGTCCAGTCTGACCTCCGAGAACTCGACCGGCGCGGGCGCCCTCGGTGCGAACACGATGTGGAACGGACGGACAATGCGGTGCGCGGGAACACAGAAGTCGCCCGGTATGCGCTCCACCCACTCCACCTTCGTACCGGCGGCGATCGTGATCACACTGCGTATCTCGGCCGAGTCCCCAACCTCTTCGCGCACGCCCAGGAAACCTGCGAGGACCATGTCGGTTTCCCAGTCCACGCCGGGGGGAAGGGTGCGCGCGCCATGGTTGTGCTCTCTCCAGAATTCGTCCCACGCCGCCTGCGTCTCCTTCGTGTCTCCCTCGTCGGGCGTGCGGAAGACGAAGGTCGTGTGCGTGTCCCAGCCGGTGTCGGTCCCCTTCGCTACGGTTCCAAAGGGCAGGCTGCCGACATACGCTGACCGGAAGGCCGTTCCCACCGTTTGCGTCCGCACCATCTGAACGAACTGGACCACCTTCGCCGCGTCCACGTCGGGACCGGATCCGGCCGTGACGAGGGTGGCCAGCGTTCCTGACGCGCAACGGACCCACACCCTGTTTTGCGCGCTGGGGGCATCGATGATTCGCAGAGTTATCCTGCTGTTGTCGCCCTCGCATTCCGTGAGTTCGAGCGGCGGGACCTCGGCGAGCTGGAAGTTCGGATCCTTGTCGAGCGCCTGGATGACCCGGGAATAGTTGTCTGCATACTGCAGCGGCAATCCGGGGTTTCGCCTTCCCTCCTGTTCCCCCACGACGTCCCTGTAGCCGATTTCCTCATACATCGTCCAGCCGCCACCCGATGCCCATTCGATCTCCTGCCTGAGCCAGCCGAGCCCCAGGTGCAGCGGCGTCTCCACGGTGACGTGGATCTCTCCGGACCGTCCAAACGGCACTCCATTGCCTGGATTGGTGACACCGCAACCTGGAACAAGCAGGTAACTGATGGTCAGACTTACGGTTACATGGAATGGCGCGTGACGCCGCCCCCTTTTCCCGTCTCTCCGCGCGGTGTATCTTTCCATCAGCATGTCCTCCATCTCCCGCCTCGGAAAACTGCTCGCCGAGCGAAGCGTGAAGTCGGGCGACTTCACGCTCGCCAGCGGGCGACGTTCAAATTACTACGTCGATGCTCGCCTTACGACGATGTGCGGCGAAGGCCAGGTGCTCGTCGGCGAGGTTTGCTGGAATGCACTGGTGGAGGCCGGCTGGGACCCCGAGTTCGTGGGTGGGATGACCCTGGGAGCCGATCCCGTTGCGTACGCGATCGCGAATCACGCTACCCGCTCGGGCCGGAGGCTCGATGCCTTCACGGTGCGCAAGCGCCCGAAAGGCCACGGGACCGGGAGGCAGATCGAAGGAGGCCTTCCGGCCGGGGCCAGAGTCGTGGTCGTGGACGACACGGTCACATCGGGTGGCAGTCTGCTCGAGGCCGTGCGCGTCGTGCTCGGCCATGGGGCCATCGTGGTGGGTGTCGTCGCGCTCGTCGACCGGGACGAAGGAGCACGGCAGCTTCTGGCCGACGCAGGCTACGACCTGCATTCCGTGTTCCGCGCCAAAGACCTCTGCTGACCGGAGTAACGATCCGGTCCGCGCCGGGACCATGGCGAGGCCGCGGTCGATCAGTCGACGAGACGCAACGGCATGATGAGACACAGGTAATCCAGCTCCGCGTCGGTCGGCTGAATGGTTGTAGCCCGTTCGGCCGTCTTGAAACTCATCCGGACCTCGCCCGCCGGCATGTTGCGGAGGACTTCGAGCAGATAGTTGGCGTTGAAGGCGATCTGCAGTTCGCCGCCTTCGTACTGGAGCTGCAGTTCGTCGCGCGCTTCGCCGAGGTCCGGAGTTATCGCTTCGAGGTGTAGCGTGTCGGGCTCGAAGGCAAGCTTGATCTTGTGGGTCTGGGTGCTGGCGACCACAGCCGTGCGGCGCACTGCTGCCTCCATGGCACTCTTGTCCACCGTGGCCAGCTTGTCGTTGTCCTTCGGGATGACCTGTTCGTAGTTCGGGTACTTCCCGTCGATGAGGCGTGTGTACACTTCCCTGGTATCCGAACGGAATCCCAGATGGTTCGCTGCCCGCGCCACGGTCAGCTCGCCTTCTCCGTCGAAGAGGCGTTCCACCTGGTTCAGAGCCGAAGGAGGCACGATGAACTCGGCGGTTCCCGTGCCACCCGACCCCGATTTCACTCCCATCTTCGCGAGACGATGGCCGTTGGTCGCCACCATGCTCATCCGCGACTCCTCGATCTCCCACAGGACACCATTCAGGATGGGTCTGCTTTCCTCGTTCGAGACCGCGAACGCCGTGGCCTGGATCAGCATGCGCAGCGACGCTTCGGATACCGTCCATCCCTCCTCGAAATCGATGGCCGGGAAGTTGGGGAACTCCTCGCTCGCGAGCCCGTTGAGCTTGAAACGGCTGTTCCCGCAGCCGATCTCCAACTGGTGCCCCCGTACACGCATCTCCACCGGTTCGTCGGGGAGTTCGCGCGTGATTTCCTGGAGTTTGCGGCCAGGCACGGTGATCCCACCCCCCTGGGCTACCTCGGCTGGTACCTTCACCCGCAGCGATACGTCGAGATCGGTGCCGCTGATCCAGACCGATTTGCCGTCGGCCTCGATGAGCACGTTGGACAGAACGGGAAGCGTGGTCTTGGTCGGGATGCTCGCCGAGACGGCAGCCAGGCCGGAGTGGAGGTTCTTGCGTGTGATTTTCAGTATCATGGCGCAGGCGTGTTGGGTAAACCGACGGAAATCCACGGACCCCTGTGGTCCTCTGTTGAATTAGTAATAGAGAAACAGAAAGTCGTCATCATAGTGCATGTGGAAAAGTGGGAGAACAGCGGTCCCGCGACCTCTGAAGCCTACTGCTGAAAGGCGAAACGGATAGTCCGAACGATTGTGGAAATATCTGGAAACACGGGCGGTTATACCAGCGAAAACGGGTGCACTGTGGAATAGTGCCGGACTTCAAGAGGTTGTCCACATGGTTTTCCACATGCCGGCGCACCGTGTTGGCAAGGACTTGGGACAAGGTTCTCGATTGGCCAGCCGGAATCCGGTCGTGGAAAACGCCAGCTGCGGGGGACAACGCGATCACGCGGGGATGGCGCTCAACCGCTTCCGAAGTGAATCGACACGATCCTGGAGATCCTCGTCCTTCCCGAGTTGCTGCTCCACCTTCCGGATCGAGTGGATTACGGTGGAGTGGTCGCGATCTCCGAAGTACTTCCCGATTTGCGTGAGCGACAGGTCGAGCAACTCTCGCATGAGGAACATGGCGACCTGGCGCGGGACCACGATATTGCGGGAACGGCGAGCGGAAACGAGTGCCCCGGTCGTGGCGCCCCAGGCTGCTGCTACCTCTTCGCGGATGAGTTCCGGCCCCAGTGGCGGGTGTTCCCGCAGGGATGCGACGCCCGCAAGAGCCGCTCGAGCCAGACCTGGGGTGACTTCCCTTTCGGTCACTGAAGAGAGCGCGAGCAGCTTTATGATGGCTCCCTCGAGCTCGCGAACCGAAGATGTGCAGAAGCGGGCCACTAGGTCGAGGACCTCGAGGGACAGGTTCACGTTCTCTTCATCGGCCTTCTTGCGGAGAATCGCGACCCGCGTCTCGTAGTCCGGCTGGCTGATTTCGGCCACGAGGCCCCATTCGAAGCGCGAGACGAGACGTTCTTCGAGTCCCTCGAGATCCTTGGGATGCCTGTCGCTGGTCAGGACGATCTGCCGGTCACTGTTGTAAAGCACGTTGAACGTGTGGAAGAACTCCTCCTGGGTGTGCTCCTTGCCCCTCAGGAACTGTACGTCGTCCACCAGAAGGAGGTCGTAGGAACGGTAGCGAGCGCGGAACGCATCGGTCCGGTTCTGGTAGATCGCGGTCACCATCTCGTTGACGAATTGCTCCGCCGGCAGGTAGCAGACGCTCGCGTGTGTCCGCAGTTCCAGCATCCAGTTGGCGATCGCATGCATGAGATGCGTCTTCCCCAGTCCGGTCGCACCGTAGAGAAACAGCGGGTTGTAGCTGCGCGCAGGGCGTTCCGCGACCGACCGGCTTGCCGCCTGCGCCAGGCGACTGTGTTCGCCGACGATGAAACGGGCGAAGGTGTACCGATGGTTGAGCCCCGATACGCGATCCTGCCCGCTCGCGGACGCGGGCAGCGGATTCGCGGGCGCCGTCGGCGACTCCACGACCGGGGCCACGGAGAGTTCCGGTGTGCTGCGGTTCGGAGCCGAGCCGGCGGCGGTGACGCTGATCGTGACCGCATGTCCGACGATGCTCCCGGCGATTTCGCCGAGCATCCCTCCGTACTTGTCTTCGAGCCACTCGGCGTGAAAGCGGCTTGGGGCGACAATGTGAAGAACCCCCTCCTCCCAGGAGTCCACGTCAGCGGCGGCCAGCCACGTATTGAAGCTCTGCTCGGGTAGAGTGATTCTGGCCTGCTCGAGGATCTGTTCCCAGAGTTCCGCCACAGCTGGTTCCATTCGCGCCTCGTTCGAAGGGAAAAGGTGGGCGAAGCTAGAAGCTGGCCATGCGGAAGTCAAACGCGGGGGACGGGGCCGGTCGGTGGGTCGGTCGAAGGACCGATCGGTGGCGGTTGACCGGTCAAATGCCGAGCAGATAGCTTACAGGGCTGTCAGCGATCTGGCCGGGTGCAGGTGCGCGCGGCCCGCCTTCAGGACGGGGACCGGAAAGAGATGAAACCGACATACAGGCCGCGGAACCGCAAACGGGTCAACAAGCATGGTTTCCGTGCGCGGATGAGCACGAAGGCCGGACGTGCGACACTCAACCGGCGTCGCCGTCGCGGACGGTGGGCGCTTGTGGTGCGGACCGGATCCAAGAACGGTCGCTAGCGGTCCGGAGGTGCCAGGCCAGGACGGGCGCCGGCAGCCCGGGCCGCATCGGTTGCCGAGAGCGGCACGGATCAGCCGGGGAGCGGAAATCCGGTCAATGCTCAGGGAGGGAGCCCGGCAAAGGACGCGCCTGGTCGATCTCTACTGGCGCAGATCGGTGGAACCGCTTCCGCGAATGGGACTGGTAGTTCCGAAGCTGGGCTACCGGATCGTTGACCGAAACCGGATCAAGCGGCGGGTGAGGGAAATCGGGCGGAGCAAGCTGCTCCCGAGGCTCCGGCAACACGGGCCGGAGTTCGACATTCTGATCAGGATCCGAAGGCCCGCGTATCGGGCCGCGTATTCGGAACTCGAGTTGGCGATTCTGGAGGGTGTGGAGGCCGCGTGCTCAGATACGTGACGACCGCGACAATCCGGTTCTATCAGATGTACATCTCGGTGCACCTGCCACCGTCCTGCCGGTTCCTGCCCACCTGCTCCGAATACACCCGTCTCGCGATCGAGACGCACGGCGTTGCGCGGGGCGTCTGGCTGGGCATGAAGCGCATTGGACGCTGTCATCCATGGGGCGGACGCGGTTTTGACCCGGTGCCCGGGAGGGGCGAAGGATGAGGCCCGAGTTCCGGTTCTTCCTGGCGTTGACGCTGATGATCGGCGTCTTCGTGCTTACCGAAATGCTCTTCCCTCCCATCCGGCCGGAAGCGCCTCCGCTCGAAGAGGGAGCGGTCGAATCGGTCGAGCCGCCCGCCGCCGAAGTCGTCACTCCGCCCGAGCCGCCCGGGCAGACGCCGGTCGTCGAGGAACCTGAACAGGACCAGGAAGCCGCGGAACGGCTGGTCACCGTGGAAACACCCCTCTACCGGATGACCTTTTCCAGCTACGGCGGCGTCGCACGGTCCATCCAGCTGCTGGGGTATGAGTCCTTCACCCGTGAGGGGCCCGTGGAACTGGTCCCCGAGGGACAGCAAATACTGGGTGGAATCTGGGTCGCCGGGGTCGGGGGAGATGCGTTCGACCTGTCACGCTACGCCCACACGGTCACCCCGGCGGAGGGCGTCCGGATCACGGAAGGCGATGGGCCGCAGACACTTACCTTCCGATACGACTACCCCGGCGGACAGTTCTTCAGCGAGATCCGGTACACCTTCTCGCCGGATTCGTACATCGTGGTCGTCGAAGGGGATCTGCCGGCCATCGAGAGGGCCTCGCTATTCGTGGATCTGGGGCCGGGTCTGGAGATCAACGAGCTGCGCGAGGCGGACGACCGCAGGATGATGGCCTTCGCCGGGAACCACATCGACGACGGGATCACGTCCAGACCGCTGGCACGCGTGGACGAGCCCGAATCGCTGGATGGCCCGCTGCGCTGGGCGGCGGTCAAGAGCAAGTACTTCGTCGAAGTCATTCTGCCGGGGAGACAATCGGGCGGGACGGACTTCCTGGCGGGGATCCGGGCCGAGGAGGGCCCGGTTGTCGGCGGCCCGCTGCGGATCAGGGTCGGCACCCCCGTGAGCGAAGCCGGCGGCTATGCCTACAGAGCCTACCTCGGGCCCATCGAGCGGGAGCGCCTCATCGCCATCGGGGACGACCTCGAGGAGGTCAACCCTTACGGCTGGCGGGTATTCCGGCCGATTGTGCGTCCCTTCGTCGGCATCGTCCTGTGGCTGGTGAGGTTCCTGCACGAGAGCCTTTTCCTTTCCTACGGCTGGGTTCTGATCGTCATCGGGATCGGGATCCGTGTCGTGATGTGGCCGCTCAACCGCAAGATGATGCTCTCCCAGGTCAAGACGATGGCGGTACAGCCGCTGGCTGAGGAGATCAAGCGCAAGTACGGGAACGACCCGCAGCGGATGCAGCAGGAAACGCTGAAGCTCTACAAGGAACACGGAGTCAACCCGCTGGCAGGGTGTCTCCCGATGATGATCCCGATGCCGGTGCTGATCGCCCTGTTCTTCGTCTTCCAGAACACGATCGAAATGCGGGGCGTTCCGTTCATGTGGCTTCCGGACCTCTCGGCCCCGGACCCCTTCTACATCCTGCCGGTCTTCATGGGTGCGAGCCTCTACCTGACCCAGCTGCTCACCATGAGGATCTCCGGGAGCGCCGGGAATCCGCAGATGAAGATGATGTTGTACATGATGCCCATCCTCCTGACGGTCCTGTTCTGGCGCTTCCCGTCCGGGTTGAATCTGTACTACGCCACGATGAATCTGGCGTCCATCCCGCAGCAGATCCTGATCGGCAGGGAGCGGAAGAGGATGCAGGCGGCCGGGCCGCTCAAACGCCCCGTGTGACTTCGGTGGCGGCATGGCCGAGCCCGGTTTGCTTCTGGATACCATCGTCGCACTGGCGACTCCTCCCGGTGTCGGCGCGGTCGCGCTGATCCGGCTTTCCGGCCCGAGGGCGCAGGAGATCGCAAGCGCTCTGGCCAGCGATGACGAGGAGCCGGCGATGGCGTGGCCCGAACGTCGGTGCCGGCTGCGGTCGCTGTATCGTCCCGGATCCGACGATGTTCTGGATCGTGCGCTCTTCACGCTGTTCCGGGCTCCGCGGAGCTACACCGGTGAGGACCTCGTCGAGATATCGACTCACGGGGGCGTTTCCATTCCGGCAGGCGTGGTGGACGCGTGCGTCGCGCTCGGGGCGCGCGAGGCCCGACCGGGCGAATTCACACAACGCGCCTTCCTGAACGGCAAGCTCGATCTTACCCAGGCGGAAGCCGTCGGTGACCTCGTTGCCGCAACTTCGCCGAAGCGGCGAGCAGTCGCGCTGCATCAGCTGGAGAGAGGGTTGGGCGAACGGATCGCCCACCTTCGCAGCGAGGTGATCGGGCTGTCGGCGCTGCTGGTGCAACACATCGATTTCCCGGAAGAGGACGACGCGCCGACTTCCATCGAGACGATCGTATCGCAGGCGGAGCAACTGAAATGCGAGATGGATCGGCTGCTCGCGACAGCTCCGGCCGGCGAACTTCTGCGACACGGGGCGGTGACGGTTCTCGCGGGCCGTCCGAATTCCGGTAAGTCCAGTCTTTTCAACGCCTTAGTGGGGACGGAGCGGGCAATCGTAACCGAGGAGGAGGGCACCACCAGGGACGCCATAGAAGCGGTTGTGTCGATTGCCGGTTTCCCGTTCAGGCTGGTCGATACTGCCGGGTTGCGGGACGGTGCCGGCAGAGTGGAACAGATCGGGATCGAGATTGCCCAGCGCTACCTGGCGAGCGCGGACGTGGTTCTCTATTGCCTGGAAACGGGCGAGGCCCCCAGCGCCGACGAAACCGCTTTCCTCCGGTCGTTGTTCTGCCCGATTGTGAAAGTATTCACAAAGTGGGATCTGGTACCCGGGAGCGCGGCGCCAGGGAACGGTGAATTGCCTGTGTCGGTGGTATCCGGCGAGGGATTGAGCGACCTGAAGGAGAAGCTTCGCGATCTGGTCTTCCAGGGGGTCGTCGAGGGCCGTGACGAGGTTCCGGTCGTCACGAATGGTCGTCAGGCAGATCTGTTGAAGCAGGCCAGGGCGGAGGTCGGCGGGTTCGGCGAAGCGCTGGCGCGGAGGATCCCGCCGGAGGTGGCGGCGGCGCATCTCAAGACGGCCGAGAGTGCGCTGGAAGAGATTCTCGGCGTCGTTGCCGCCGACGACGTGCTGGACCGGGTATTCAGGGACTTCTGTATCGGGAAGTGAGCGGTATGAGGCTTCGTTACGATGTCGTCGTGGTCGGCGGGGGTCACGCGGGCGCTGAAGCGGCGGCGGCGTCCGCTCGCATCGGAGCCAGGACGGTGCTGGTCACGCCGGACCTCACCAGGATCGGACAGATGAGCTGCAACCCGGCGATCGGGGGTGTGGCCAAGGGAACGGTGGCCCGCGAAGTGGATGCGCTGGGCGGGGTCATGGCTCGTGCCACCGACGCGGCGAGCATCCAGTTCCGAATGCTCAACCGTTCGAAGGGACCTGCGGTATGGGGCCCCCGCTCCCAGTGTGACCGGGCGCGCTACCCGATCGCGGTTCGCCGGATACTGGACGAGTTGGACAACCTCGACCTGTTTCAGGAAATGGTGACCGGGTTGCACTTCGACGGCCGGGCGAAGGGAGTTGAAACGCGCGGTGGCATCGTGATCGAGGCCGACGCGGTCGTGGTGACAGCGGGGACTTTTCTCCGTGGGAAGATCCATGTCGGCGGAACGGCGGCGCTCGGTGCGGGCCGCGCGGGCGAAGGCCCGTCGGTTGCCCTCGCCGAGGCTCTGGAGGCGCAGGGACTGAGAATCGCTCGCTTCAAGACGGGTACGCCGCCGCGGATCGACGGCAGATCGGTCGACTATGGGCAGTGTGAACGCCAGGAAGGAGACAGCGAACCGTTCCGCTTCTCCTACTACTCGAAGGAGCCGTTCCTGGAGCAGCGGCCATGCTGGATCACGTGGGCGGGAGAGGCGTTGAAGACCATCGTTTCCTCGAATCTGACCCGCAGCGCCCTCTACGGTGGCGAGATTTCGGGGCAGGGTCCGCGCTACTGTCCGTCGATCGAGGACAAGGTGAAGAGATTCCCCGATGCGCCCCGGCACCAGGTCTTTCTTGAGCCCGAGGGGCTGGAAACCACCGAGCTGTACGTAAACGGGCTGTCGACGTCACTGCCTCCCGATGTGCAGATCGATTTTGTCAGGTCGATCCCGGGGCTCGAAGACGCGAGGATGACCAAGCCTGGGTATGCAATCGAGTACGACTATTTTCCTCCCGATCAGCTTCGACACACTCTGGAGCTGCGTGAGGTCCCCGGTCTCTACTTCGCTGGCCAGATCAACGGCACGACCGGATATGAGGAGGCGGCGGGGCAGGGTCTGGTCGCGGGCGCGAATGCGGCGCTGGCCGTACGGGGCAGAGACCCGTTCGTCCTGGAGAGAGACCAGGGGTACATGGGCGTGCTCATCGACGATCTCGTCACAAAGGGCGTGGACGAGCCCTATCGCCTGTTCACATCCCGCGCGGAATTCCGCCTGCTGCTGAGACAGGACAACGGACCGGCAAGACTGGGCAAGCTGGCACGTTCTGTGGGGCTGCTGACGTCGGAGCAACGGGTGGCCCTCGGAGAGCGTCTCGCTCAGGAGGCGCGCACGATGGTCTGGTTTCGGGAACACACGCTTGCGCCGGCGGACGCCAACAAGGTGCTGGAGGAAGTGAACAGCGCCCCCGTTCAGAGACCGGTGCGGGCCGGCAACCTCCTCAAACGGCCGGGAGTCACTGCCGGTGCGCTACTGCGCGTGGCCGGGGACGAGGCCCCGGAGGTGGATCTCGACATCCTGGCGACCGTTGAGATCGACGTGAAGTATGAAGGGTATGTCCGGCGGGAGCTTGATCGTGCGGCAAGGCTCAGGGCACAGGCGGGCTTCGTGATTCCGGAAGACACGCCCTTCGGCGAGCTGACCACGCTCTCGTTCGAGGCCCGTCAGAAGCTCGCCAGGATACGGCCGGCCAACGTGGCCCAGGCGAGCAGAATCCCGGGCGTATCTCCTGCAGATCTGCAAAACCTTGTGATGGAACTCCGGAGGCGGACGGGCGAGACTGTTTCACGTGAAACACGGGCTGCATCACCGTGTTAGGTTTCTGAAACGCGGGGAATCATCCGAGAACTTCCGAAAAACCCGCAACTTGCCCCAACACGCTGGCCGGCGTAGAAACGGATTCGCTTCGCTTGACCCGGGTCATCGCAGTCGCAAACCAGAAAGGCGGAGTTGGCAAGACCACAACCGCGGTCAATCTGGGTTCGGCCCTCGCCAAGCGGGGTGCGAGGGTACTGCTCGTCGACATGGATCCGCAGGGAAACGCGTCCAGCGGGCTGGGTCTGGTCGACAGGGACAACATCAACACGATCTACGATGTGCTCGTCCGCGGTCTCCCGGCATACAGGGCCATCCAGAAGACCGCGTGCCACCCGACACTGTCGCTCCTGCCCGCAAACCGGGACCTCGTCGGGGCCGAAGTCGAACTGGTGGGTGTGCGCGACCGGGAGACCATTCTCAGGGAAGCGCTCGCTCCGATCGCAGGGGACAGTGATTTCGTACTGATCGACTGTCCGCCTTCTCTCGGTCTTCTGACCCTGAACACCCTGGCAGCCGCAGGATCGGTGCTCATCCCCATCCAGTGCGAGTACTATGCACTCGAGGGTCTGTCCCAGCTGCTCAACACGGTCCGGCTTGTACAGCGGGCGTTGAACCGCACTCTGTCCATCGAGGGAGTGCTGTTGACGATGTACGATCAGCGCTTGAGCCTCTCGCGGCAGGTCGCGACCGACGCCAAGCGTTTCTTCGGATCGAGGGTCTTCGAAACGGTCATACCGAGGAATGTGAGCATTGCCGAGGCGCCGAGCTTCGGCCTGCCGGTCGGCGACTACAGTCCGGCTTCCGCCGGCGCCCGCCGTTATGCTGCTCTGGCACGGGAGATCGCGAGCAACGGCGGGAGACCCCCGGCGCACAATGGAGTTGGCAAACCATGAGCAAGAACGACCGATTGGGCAGAGGCCTCGGAGCGCTCCTCGGAGACTACATGGAGACCGGCCATTCGACGCGGGACGACACCGCATCGCCCGGCGGACTCCCGGTTCGCGCCATAGCCCCGAACCCCTTTCAGCCCAGGCGCTCGTTCGATCCCGACGACCTGGCCGAACTGGCATCCTCGATCGAGGTCAACGGGCTGTTACAGCCCATTCTGGTCCGACGCTCGGCCTCCGGACGAACCTACGACCTGGTCGCGGGGGAACGCCGCCTGAGGGCGGTCAAACAGCTCGGCTGGGCCGAAATCCCCGCCCTGGTGCGCGAGGTGGACGATCGCACGCTCCTCGTACTGGCCCTGGTAGAGAATCTCCAGCGGGAGGAGCTGGGGCCGCTGGAGGAGGCCGATGGGTATCAAACACTTCGGGAAACGTTCGGTTACACGCAGAGGGAGATTGCTGGCGCCGTCGGCAAGAGCCGCTCGGCGGTCGCGAACATGCTGCGCCTTAGAAAACTGCCGCCGTCCGTCCGGCGCATGCTCGTGGAGGGCGATCTCACCATGGGGCACGGAAGGGCACTGCTGGCCGTCGAAGACCCCTTGAAAGCCGCGGACCTGGCGCGTGACGCAGTAGCGGGCGGGTGGTCCGTGCGGGAAACCGAACGCAAGGTACGGGAATTGTCGAAGGGATCGGAGGAATCGCCGGAGCCGTCCACCAGCGCGGTCGCGAAAGAACCGGATCCCGCCATATGCGCGCTCGAGGAAGCCCTTGCCGGCCACTTCGACACGCGGGTTGCGATTCAGTGGAAGGGCCAGGGTCGCGGCACGATCCGCGTCACGTTTCAATCCGCACGCGATCTCGAGCGCGTCTTCGCGGCGATGACCGGCCGGGAAGCCGCGGCGATCCTCGCGTGAAGGGATAGGCGTCGGAACCTTGGAAAAGGACGACCGGAAACTGTCGATCATCGTGCTCCCGGACTGGGGGCCGGCGCCAAGGACCATCGAGATTACCTGGCGGCGGGCAAGGATCCTGGGGGCGCTGGGGGCGTTCGTCGCGGCGGGATTGCTGGTAGTGGCCGCGACCTGGATCTCCATGGCCCGGCGAGCCGCGACCGCCGACGAACTCAGGATCGAGAGAGACGCACTCCTGGCGCGAAGGGACAGCATGGCCATTCTGGCCGAGCGCCTCGCCGGGCTGGAGACAAGAGAGACGCAACTGCGGGTGTTGTCTGGCCTGGAAGGGAGTCGTGATTCGGCGCTTTGGCTGTCCGGCGCTCCCCGTGCGGTAGCCTCGGCTTCGAATCCTGCGGCCGACGATGCCGCCACGGCTCCAACGATGTGGCCGCTGACCGAGCGAGGCTTCTTGACCCAGTCTCTGCTTGCCGGAGAGGATGGGGATCATCCCGGGATCGACATCGCGGTCCCGCGCGGCTCGTACATCAGAGCGGCAGGCGGCGGCGAGGTGATCGAGGCAGCCGAAGATCCGGTCTATGGGCGCTTCGTGCTGATTGATCACGGGAACGGTGTTTGGACCCGGTACGGGCACGCGATATATTTGACGGTTGAGCGAGGCCAGAGTGTAAAACGCGGCGAAGTCATCGCGTTGTCGGGCTCAACCGGAAGGTCCACGGCCCCCCATCTTCATTTCGAAATCATAAGGAACGGGCGCGCGGTAGATCCCCTGTCGATGGTGACGCCTCCCTGACCTCGCCGGCCCTGAAGTCCGACAGATTCCAGATGACCTGACAATGAGGACGAGAAAAATGGCGAAGGGTCGTGTGGTGCCGGTTCCGCCCGAGACGGTCATGTCGATCATCGGCCCGGGCATGCGCGTGAAGGGCGACTGCGAGACGAGCGATACCATCCGCATCGAGGGTGTCGTCGAGGGATCCGTCACCGCGAAGAAGGCGGTGGTGATCGGCCAGGAAGGCCGCGTGACGGGTGACATCACCACGGCCGACGCGAAAATCGCGGGCTCGGTGAAGGGAACCTTGAATGTCCGGTCCCGGCTCGAGCTGAGCGAAACGTGCGTGATCGACGGTGAGATACGAGCGGCACGCGTTCAGCTCGACGACGGCGGGAAGGTCAGCGGCGCGTTGCACGTCGGTCCGCAAGGCGCGGCGCCGAAGGATGGCGCGGACCCGACCGGACAGGGGACGAGGACGAACGCCCCGCCACCGCAGCCGGCCGCCGCCGGCAGGCGACTCGGCCGCAAATAGGGCAAAGCAGCCCGCCAATGCGCGGCGTACCGCTCCGAGAGATCGTCGCCTTCCTGGACAGCTACCTCGAAGTCGCGTCGGTCGTCGACTATCCGAACGCACTCAATGGCCTGCAGGTCGAAGCGGATGGTCCCGTGGAGCGGTTCGCGGTCTCGGTGGACTCGAGCGAGGCGGTCATCCATGCCGCGCGGGACTGGGCGGACCTGCTGATCGTCCACCACGGCCTCTTCTGGCCGGGCCTTCAACCCCTGACGGGGCCATACTTCCGGCGCGTGAGGGCACTGATCGAGAGCGGTACCGCCCTCTACAGCGCTCATCTTCCCCTGGATTCCCACCCGGAGGTCGGAAACTCGGCGGTCCTGGCACGCGCGGTGGGTGTGACCTCCCTCGAGCCCTTCGGAGAGTACGGGGGGGCACCGGTCGGCTGGCACGGAGTGCTGGCCGGGTCGGGCGCCAGCCTCAGCGACTTTGCGGCCACCCTGTCGGCAGTCCTCGGCAACGAGGTCAGGACCTTGCCCGGGGGATCCGATTCGGTATCCAGGGTGGGTATCGTGACCGGTGCCGGAGCATCGGCCCTCGGCGAAGCAGCCGCGCTTGGACTCGACGTCCTGGTCACCGGGGAAGCCCAGCATCATCACGCCATCGAAGCTGCCGAAACGGGGGTTGCGATATTGCTCGGAGGCCACTACGCCACGGAAACCTGGGGCGTGAAACAGGTGTGCGAACTGCTGACTCGGCATTTCGGAATCGAGGGCCGTTTCGTAGACTCGCCCACAGGGCTCTGAGCAGGCCTCCGCCTACCATCCACTGGAGAAACCGATGAGCAGTCCCCGGGGAACACGACGTTTGTTTTCGGCTATCGCGGCGGCCGCCGCCAGCGCGGCGCTCCAGGCCGGCCTCACCACCGAGGGCGTGCGCGGGCAGGTCCCGACGCCCACCGACCAATTCGGCTTCCCGATGGGCGCCGAACGGCGGCTCGCCAACTGGGACGACCTCACCGCCTACTACGAGGTCCTCGCGCACACCAGCGACCGCGTGGCCGTGGATACCCTCGGGCCCACGACCCGGGGCCGCCCGTTCGTGATGCTCACCATCACCAGCCCGGCCAATCATGCGCGCCTGACCGAGCTGCACGGCATCCAGCGCCGGCTTTCCGACCCGCGCACCATCGCCGGCGACGACGACCTCGAACGCCTGCTGGCCGAGGGCCGCACGATCGTCATGATCACCCACGCCATCCACTCGACCGAGGTCGGCAGCGCCCAGTCGGCCGCCAGGCTCGCGCACCACCTCGCTTCCTCGCAGGACGAGCGGGTCCGCGATATTCTCGACAACGTGATCCTGCTGCAGATCCCGTCACTCAACCCCGACGGCACGCAGTGGGTCAACGACTTCTACAACGAACACGTCGACACCGATTTCGAGGGCCGCGCACCGCCGTGGCTGTACCATTTCTACACCGGTCACGACAACAACCGCGACTGGTACACCTTCTACCAGAACGAGACGCAGCACACCGTCCGCGCCCAGAACGAATGGCACCCCCAGATCGTGCACGACATCCACCAGATGGGCGGCTCGGGCGCGCGCATCTTCTTTCCCCCCTATATCGATCCGATCGAGCCCAACGTGGATCCCGGGCTCGTGACGGCCGTCAACCAGCTCGGGGCGTACATGGCCGCTGAACTGACTTCTCAGGGGAAGAAGGGCGTCGTCATCAACGCCATCTACGACGGCTTTCATCCAGGGCGCGCCTACATGCACTACCACGGGGGAGCCCGAATCCTCAGCGAGACCGCGTCCGCACAACTGGCCAGCAGCGTGAACGTGCCGCGCGAAGTGGTGCAGGGCGGCCGCGAGTACGACGCGGGCCAGGCGGCGTGGAACTTCCCCTGGCCCTGGCGAGGCGGCGAGTGGGGCCTGCCCGACATCGTCGAATACCAGTTCTCGGGGGCGATGGCGCTCCTGACGAACGCGGCAAGGAACCGGCGCTTCTGGCTCGAGAACTTCTACCGGGTGAACGAGCGCGCGGTGGCGGGGTGGGACAGCTGGCCCGCGGCGTGGGTGATTCCCGCCGGGCAGGAGAACGAAGTCGGCGTCCGCAGCGTCCTGCGCATCCTCACCATGGGCGACGTGGAGGTCCACCGCGCGGAAACCGCCTTCACCGCGGACGGCGCGACCTGGCCGGCCGGCTCCTGGGTCGTCCCCATGCGGCAGCCGAACGCCGCCTTTGCCCAGACGCTGCTTGTCGAGCAGGAATACCCCGATCTGCGCGAATTCCCGGGTGGCCCGCCGAAGCGCCCCTACGACGTCACCGCGCACACCCTTCCGCTCCTGATGGGGATTGAGGCGCACGCTGTCGAGGCTGCACCCGAAGTGGCACTGGGTGACCCGATCCCCGTCCAGTCGGTCGACTATGTGCTGCCCGAGGCCCTGAGCGGGAGCGCCGCCCCCCGCGTCGGCATGTACAAGGGCCACCAGGAGCCGATGATCGCCGGATGGACGCGCTGGATGCTCGACCGGCACGGAATGCGGTACGACTCGCTCCACGACGCGCGTATCCGGGCCGGATCGCTGGCCGACGACTACGATGTGCTGATCTTCCAGAGCCAGTCGGACCGATCGATCAGCGAGGGCCATCCCGCCGGCTTCCTCCCCGAAGAGTATACCGGGGGCCTCGGCGAGGACGGCCGCGCCGCGGTGCGCGATTTCGTCGAGTCGGGGGGCCGCCTGATCGTCATGGAGGAAGCGGCGGACTTCGCCGCCAGCGTGTTCGGCCTCGGGATCGGGAATGCGGTGGAGGGGCTGTCCAACACCGATTTCTACGTGCCGGGCTCGATCCTGCGCGTGGACCTGACGCCCGATCCCCTGTCGAGCGGCTACGATGGTTCCACCGCGGCGTGGTACTGGCGCAGCAGCCGCGCGTTCACGGTCGACGACGACCGCGTGGAGGTCCTGGGGACGTACGGGCAGGAAGACCCGGCCATTGCGGGCTGGATCCTGGGGCCGGAAAGGCTGGCCGGACAGCCTGCGCTGCTCCGCGCGCGCGTCGGAGACGGCGAGGTGATTCTCTTCGGGTTCCAGCCCAACTATCGTGGGCAGAGCATTGTGACCTGGCCGCTCATATTCAACGCGATAGCGGGCGGGAGGCTCATTGGATGACCCAGGCCGTCCGTGTCCCATGTCCCCGGTGCCAGCATCGGGCGAACTCCGCCGCAGCCAACTTCTGCTCCCGCTGCGGCGGCGCCCTGCGCGGGCCGCCCTGTCCGTCGTGCGGTGCGCGGTCGGAAGCGGGAGACAGCTATTGCACCCAGTGCGGTGCCGCCCTGCAACCTGAGCGGGCGCGCTTCGGCGGGCCGGCCGCACGCGTTCCCTGGGCGGTCGCGGGAATGCTGGCGCTGGGCCTGGTGCTCGTGCTGGTGCTTCGAGGCGGCGGAGGGCGCGAGATCACGCTGTCGCCCCCGCCCGCCGGTGCGGGAAGCGGCCAGGGCTCGACCACCACGACGCTGGGACCGACGTCGGCGGTGGACCTTGCTTCGATGACACCGCGGGACGCGGCCACAAGGCTGTTCGACAGGGTCATGAGGGCCCTGGAGGCGGGCAATCAGGCGGAGGCGAATCAGTTCCTGCCCATGGCGATCGCGTCGTACGACCTGATCGCGGCTCTGTCACTGGACGACCGCTTTCACCTGTCGCTGCTATATGCGGCCGCCGGGAACGGCGAAGCGGCCCTGCTGACGGCCGAAGCCGGGCTGGCCGTCAGGCCTACGCACATTCTCCTGCTCGGGGCAGCCGCCCAGGCGGCGCTGGTGATGGGCGACGCGGCGACGGCCCGCGCGCACTACCAGACGCTGGTGGACGTGTACGAAGAAGAAAGCCGTGCGGGTCTCGACGAGTATGCCGCCCAGCCGGAAGGCCATGCCAACCTCCTTCCGGCCCTCCAGGCCGAAGCCGCCACCTACCTCGCCGGCACCGGATAGGGCAAAGCCACCATGATCGAATCCCCCCTGGCCCTCGCGACCCTCATCGCGGCCGTCACCGCGCTCGCCTTCTGGCTGGATTACCGCTTTCCAGCGCTGGGCAAGGTGGGCGCGTCCATGATGGCCATCATCTTCGGGGCGATCCTGTCCAACACCGGCCTCGTGCCCGTCGCGTCGCCGGTCTATGACGCCGTACTCGGTCCCGTCACCTCGGTGTCGATCGCCTGGCTGCTGCTGTCGGTGAATCTGCGCGACCTGGTGAAGGCGGGGCCGCGCATGACCGGCGCGTTCATGGTCGCGGTCGTGGGCACGGTGATCGGGGCGTTCGTGGCGGCGCTCCTGTACAGCGACCGATTCCCGGAGGACACCTGGCGAATCGCGGGGGCGCTGACCGGCACCTATTCCGGCGGCTCCGTCAACTTCGTGTCGGTGGGCCGCGAACTGGGCCTTTCGGGGACACTCTTCGCGGGACTCAACGCCGCGGACGCCGTGGTGACCGGTCTCTGGCTGGGGGCGACGCTCATACTTCCCCTGTGGCTCGCGCGGTTCTATGCGCCGGTGCCCAAGCCGGCGCGGGCCGACGATGCGTCCGCCGGCCAGGCCGCCACGAACTCCGACGAGCGCTCGCGTCACCATCCCTACTTCGTCCGGGAGGGTCTGTCCGCCGTCGGCATCGCGAACCTGTTCGCCGCCGGGCTGATCCTGGTCTTCGTGTCCGAATGGCTCAACCAGCTATATCCCGCCATACCCGCAATACTCATCCTCACCACCCTCGCCCTGGTGCTGGGCCACTCACCCCTCTACCGCGAAGCGCCCGGCGCGATGCAGCTCGGGTCGGTGGGCCTTCATTTCTTCTTCGTGCTGATCGGCATCCTGTCGCGAGTCTCGGAGATCGCTGCGGTGGGCTTCGAGGTCTTCTTCTTCACCCTCACGGTCGTCGGCGTTCACGGGGTCTGGGTGCTGGGAGTCGGCAAGCTGCTGCGCCTCGACATCGGAACCCTCTTCGTGGCGTCCCAGGCCGCCGTCGGAGGCCCGTCGAGCGCGCTCGCGGTGGCTATCGCGCGCGAATGGCGCCACCTCGTGCTGCCGGGCGTCGTGATGGGGCTCTTCGGCTACGCGGTGGGCACCTACCTCGGCCTCGGTGTAGCCTACCTGCTGCGGTAGCCGGTCGGACCCGGTTCGTCCTCGACCGGGCGCGCCGCGAGCTGCGCCCCCCGCTTCCATGGTGCGGAAAGTCCGACTTTCTTATGATTGACGCCCATTCGACGCAATCGGAGACTACCGGAAGTGATTCCGCGGGATACGAATAGACCGGGCGGCTACGCGCCCGCAGGCAAGGATACGGGCCGGGTGAAGCCCAAAGGCACGTCCCGGATCCCGGCTCATTGCGGCGTGGACACCATCCCGATCACCTCGCGCAAGCCGTCGTGGCTCAAGGTGCGCTCTCCCGGAGGGCCGAACTACCTGCGCCTCAAGCAGCTCATGCGCAGCCAGTCGCTGCACACGGTCTGCGAGGAGGCCGGCTGCCCCAACATCGGTGAGTGCTGGGAGGCCGGCACCGCCACCTTCATGATCCTGGGCGATGTATGCACCCGCGCCTGCAAGTACTGCGCGGTCGCGCATGGGATGCCCACCGAACTCGATCTCGACGAGCCCGGGAGGGTGGCCGAAACGATCGAGGCGATGGGGCTCGACCACGTCGTCATCACTTCCGTCAACAGGGACGAGCTCGCCGACGGCGGCGCAAGCATCTACGCGGCGACGATCCGCGAGGTGCACGCGCGGCTGCCGCACTGCTCGGTCGAGGTGCTCATCCCCGACTTCAAGGGCGACGAGGACGCGCTGCGCACGGTGATGGACGCGCGGCCCGCAATCCTGGGCCACAACCTCGAGACGGTCGAGCGGCTCCACCCCGAGGTGCGGCCGGGCGGCCGCTACTGGCGCTCGATCTCGTACCTGGGGAGCGCCAAGCGCATCGACGCGTCGATGCTCACGAAGACGGGCATCATCCTGGGGATGGGCGAGGAGGCCGGCGAGATCCGCCAGGCCATGGCCGACCTGCGCGAAGCCGCGGTCGACATCCTCACGCTGGGACAGTACCTGCGCCCGTCCCGCCAGCACATTCCCGTGGCCCGCTGGGTGACGCCCGGAGAGTTCCGCGACTGGAAGCGGATCGGCGAGGAGGAGTACGGGTTCCGTCACGTGGAGTCCGGGCCGCTCGTGCGCTCCAGCTACCACGCGAAGGAACAGGCCCGCGAGGTCGAGGCTGGGGGCCCGGGCTCGATACGCGATGTGATGGAGGCGGACATACCGGCGCCTGCCGAGCTGATCGACCCGGGCAGTCCTGCAGCGGGCACGGACGGGACCGGGCAGCCCGCGGCGCGCCGGGAGCTCATCCAGCTCCGCACGTCGATGAGGCCGCCCAAACGCGCCACCGGCACGGGCGGCTGACGCAACGTGGCGCACGGCACACAGGAGAAGGAAGCAGTGGCGACGATTACCGGAATCGGGACCGCCGACGACGAGACCGAAGCGGCTGCCGCAAGCCTGGAGGGGTTCTCCGGCGACGAACTGCAGGCCCTGCTCGCCGAGATGCTCCTCTATCGCCGCTTCGAGGAGAAGGCGGAGGAGGCCTATGCGATCGGCAAGATCGGCGGATTCTGTCACCTGCACATCGGGCAGGAAGGACTTGCGGCCGGTGCGATCAAGCCTCTCCGCGAGGACGACCAGGTCGTCACCGCGTACCGCGAACACACGCAGGCCATCGCCAAGGGCATAACGCCCCGGGCGGTGATGGCCGAACTCTATGGACGGACGGACGGGTGCTCGGGCGGACGCGGCGGATCGATGCACCTCTTCGACACCGCCGTGGGTTTCCTGGGTGGGCACGGAATCGTGGGTGGCCAGATTCCGCTCGGTGCGGGCGTCGCGTGGGCCATCAAGTACCGCGGCGGTGATCAGATCTGCGTGTGTTTCATGGGCGACGCGGCGGTCAACCAGGGCGCCTTTCTCGAGGCGCTCAACATGTCCGCGATCTGGCGGTTGCCCGTGATCTACGTCGTGGAAAACAACGGCTACGGGATGGGCACCGCGTTTTCACGGGTCTCCGCCACCGAGATGCAGGCGCGTTCGGGGGCCTACGGAATCCCGGCGCACACCGTCAACGGGCAGGACGTGCTGGAGACCTACCGGTTTTTCGAGGATCTCGCCGAGCATGTGCGATCGGGGGCGGGACCCCAGTTCGTGAACGCCGTGACCTACCGCTTCCGGGGACACTCGATGTCGGACCCGGTGTCCGGGACCTACCGGTCGAAGGAAGAAGTCGAATCGCACGTCGAGGAGCAGGACCCGATCACGATCCTGCGCGACCGCATGATGAACGCGGGCCTGCTGACCCAGGCTGAACTCGAGGCCATGGACGCCGACGCCCGAGCGGCGAGCGAAGATGCCGCGGACTTTGCGGACGCATCCCCGCTTCCCGACCCCTCGACGCTCTACGATCACGTGTACGCGGAGATAAACCCGCACGGTCGGCTTTTCCTGGACGGGAGGAGCCCTCATGGCTGAGATGACCTACCGCGAGGCCCTCAACGCGGCCATGTGCCAGGAGATGGACCGGGACGACTCGGTCTTCCTCATGGGCGAGGAAGTCGCCGAATACGACGGCGCCTACAAGGTTTCGCGCGGGATGCTGGCCCGCTACGGGGACCGCCGCGTGGTCGACTCGCCGATCAGCGAACTGGGCTTCACAGGCCTCTGCGTCGGCGCGGCGATGACGGGACTGCGCCCGATCTGCGAGTTCATGACCTTCAACTTCTCCATCCTCGCCCTCGACCAGGTCATCAACAGCGCGGCCAAGATGCTGTACATGACCAACGGGCAGATCCCGGTCCCGATCGTCTTCCGCGGCCCCACCGGCGCGGCGCTGCAGCTCTCCGCGCAGCACTCCCAGGCCTGCGAGACCTGGTACGTGCACGCGCCCGGCGTGAAGCTGGTCACGCCCGCAACCCCCGCCGACGCCAAGGGATTGCTGGCCGCGGCGATCCGCGACGACGACCCCGTTGCCGTCATGGAGGGCGAGCTGCTCTACAACGTCCGCGGCGAGGTCCCCGACGGCGAATACGTGATCCCGCTGGGCGTGGCCGATGTCAAGCGCTCGGGCGACGACGTCAGCATCATCACGCACGGCAAGATGGTGCATGTGGCGCTGCAGGCGGCGCGCACGCTTGCCCGCGACGGGATCGAGGCCGATGTGGTCGACCTGCGCTCGATCCGCCCCCTCGATGTCGACGCCATCCTGGAGTCGGTGGAGCGCACCAACCGCGTGGTCTATCTGGAGGAAGGGTGGCCGTTCGCGGGCGTCGGCGCGCAGATCGTCTCGCTGATTCAGGAGCAAGCCTTCGACGATCTCGACGCGCCGGTCGTGCGGGTGACCCAGGCCGACGTGCCGATGCCGTACGCGAAGAACCTCGAGCAGATCGCCAAGCCCGGCGTGAAGGGCGTATTGGAAGCCTGCAGGAAGGTGATGTACCTGCCGGCGTAACCCCGGACAAGCGAAGAAATGGCAACCAAGGTCCACATGGAAGCGCTCTCGCCCACGATGGAAGAGGGCCAGGTCGTGAAGTGGTTGAAGGATGAGGGCGACGCGGTCACGCAGGGAGACATCCTCGCGGAGATAGAGACCGACAAGGCCACGATGGAGCTGGTAGCGCGCGGCGACGGCGTGCTCAGGAAGATCCTGGTGGCCGAGGGCGTCGCGGCTCCGGTGGGCGACGTCATCGCGATCATCGCCGCCGGCGACGAGGACATCGCCGGGCTGTTGGCGGGGCTCGGCAGCGGGAGCGCGGCGACGAATGGCGGGGCGGCCGTGCCTGCGGGGGAAGCGGGCGCAGGGCAGAGCTCGGAGACCGCTGGCGCCGCCGCCGGTTCGGCGCGGGTCTCGGCGGCTGCCACGGCTCCCGAGGCCGCCGCGTCCACCATTCCCGCGACTGCTCCCGTGGCCGCCGGACGGGTCAAGGCGTCTCCGCTGGCAAAGCGGCTGGCGAGCGAGCTCGGCCTGGACATCCGCACCGTTCAGGGGTCCGGCCCGGCCGGCCGCGTCATCCGGCGCGACATCGAAGCGGCTGCCGCGGCTGCCGCTTCGG
The DNA here is from genome assembly GCA_009838975.1 of Gemmatimonadota bacterium. Classification (GTDB taxonomy): domain Bacteria; phylum Gemmatimonadota; class Gemmatimonadetes; order Longimicrobiales; family Gaopeijiaceae; genus Bin94. The sequence goes on from VXQO01000150.1 coordinate 57,311, forward strand.
CGCCACCCGTCGCACCAGCTGTGCCACCCGCGGTCACCGTCCCCGCGCCCGCCCCCGGCGAAGATTTCGTGGACATTCCCCTGTCCCAGATGCGCAAGACCGTGGCTCGCCGCCTGGCCGAATCGCTCGGGCCGGTGCCGCACTTCTTCCTGACGGTCGACGTGGACATGACGCGCGCGCTGGCGGCGCGTGTGCGTGTCAACGAACTGCTGGCCGCGCAGGGCGCCAGGGCGTCGCTCAACGACATGGTCATCAAGGCCGCCGCGGTCGCGCTCACCCACCACCCGGATTGCAATGCGTGGTGGCAGGGCGACTCGATCCGTCGCTTCAGCCGCGTGCACATCGGTGTGGCTGTGGCGGTGCCCGACGGCCTGATCACGCCCGTCGTCACCGACGCCCACGCCAAGGGGCTGGGACAGATCAGCACCGAGGTTCGCGAACTCGCCGGGCGCGCCCGCGAGAAGAAACTTCAGCCGCACGAGTACACCGGCTCGACCTTTTCGATCTCGAACCTCGGCATGTTCGGGATCGAGGAGTTCACGGCGGTGATCAACCCGCCGGAAGCCGGAATCATCGCCGTGGGCGCGGTGGAGGAGCGGCCGGTCGTGGTTGGCGGCGAGGTCGTCGTGCAGCCGCGCATGCGGATCACGATGAGCTGCGACCATCGCGTCATCGACGGCGCCCAGGGCGCACGCTTCCTGGCCACGCTGAAGTCGTTCCTGGAGGAGCCGGCGGCGATCCTGATCTAGCAGGCTGTGTCCACGCGGAGCCGGGCCGGCGATGGAAAGAGTAATGTCAACATGACAAAATGTAATGTCAACATGACACACACCGGGGCGCGCAACGGGCTATTGACGCTGATCGCGGCGACGATCCCCATCCTTTCGCCCGCGCTCCACGCCCAGGACGCCACCACCCTGATCCGCGCCGGCCGCCTCATTGACGGCAACGGCGCCCTCGTGTCCCCCGGCGCCGTCCTCGTCGCGGGCGAGCGCATCGAAGCGGTCGGCGCGGCCGCGCTTTCCCACCCTGCCGACCGCACCATCGACCTCGGCGACGCCACCCTCCTTCCCGGCCTGATCGACCTTCACACGCACCTCACCGACAAGGTCGGCGTGCACTGGGAGGAGGTGCTCACCACCACCACACCCGCGCAGGCGGCGCTCTACGGCGCGGCGAATGCGCTCACCACCCTGCGAGCCGGCTTCACCACGGTCCGCGACATGGGCCCCACCTGGCCCTACACCGATGTTGAACTGCGCGACATCATCGACGCCGGCGTGATCCCGGGACCCCGCATGCAGGTCGCCGGCAACTACGTCTCGTCGACGGGTGGCGCGGGCGACGCCCGCCAGTTCTCCATCTACGTCGACGTGCCCGCCGTCCGGAACCTCGCCGACGGCGTCGACGCGGTGCGGGCCGCGGTGCGCACCAACCACAAGCACGGCGCCGACTTCACCAAGATCCTGGCCACCGGCGCGGTCCTCTCCCAGGGCCTGTCTCCGGGCGCGCAGCAGTACTCCGACGAGGAAATCGCGGTCGCCGTCGAGGAGACGAACCGCTGGGGACGCTTCACCGCCGCGCACGCGCACGGCACCGAAGGCATCAAGGCCGCGATCCGGGCGGGCGTGCGCACGATCGACCACGGCTCCATGCTCGACGACGAAGCCATCGCCATGCTCCGGCAGAGCGACCACACCTACTTCGTCCCCACCCTGTACGTCGGCGTGATCGTCCCGCGGGACGGCGCGGCGCTGGGCATCCCCGAGCCGCTGATCCAGCGCTCCACCGAGATGATGCGCCACCGCAACTCGACCTTTCGCCGCGCCCTCGAGGCCGGGCTGACGATCGGGTTCGGCACCGACGCAGGCGTCTTCGAACACGGCCACAACGCCCGCGAGTTCCAGGTCCGGGTCGAGATCGGCGAGAGCGAAATGGACGCGATCACCTCGGCCACCAGCATCTCGGCCATGATCATGGGCTGGGAGTCCGACGTCGGGTCGCTCGAGCCGGGCAAGTACGCCGACGTCATCGCGGTGCCCGGCAACCCGCTCGACGACATCACCGCCCTCGAACGCGTCATCTGGGTCATGAAGGGCGGCGAGATCCACCGGGACGACCTGGCGCCGCGACGTTAGCTTTTCACGGCCCGTCCAGAGGCCACACCCGTTTCACCCCAGCGAGAGGCTTCCCTTGGCAGGAGATCGACAGAGCAAAACGGATTTCGATGTCGTCGTGGTCGGCGGCGGACCGGGGGGCTACGTCGCCGCGATCCGTGCCGGCCAGCTCGGCCTCAGGACCGCGTGCATCGAGGCGGACAAGCTGGGCGGCGTGTGCCTCAACATCGGGTGCATCCCGACCAAGGCCCTCCTCAGCAGCGCGCTCATGGTCAACGAGCTCAAGCACGCCGGCGGGCACGGCATCACCTTCGACGGATTCACGGCCGACCTCGGCCCCGCGCAGAAGCGCAGCCGGTCGGTGGCCGCAAAGCTCTCGAACGGCGTCAGCTTCCTCCTCAGGAAGAACAAGGTCGCCCACATCGAGGGCTACGGACGTCTTCTGGGGGGTGGAAGGGTCGAAGTCGACAACAACGGCGAGAAGCAGGTCATCAGCGCCCGCGACATCATCATCGCCACGGGTTCACGACCGCGCAGCCTGCCCTTCCTGCAGATCGACGAAGAACGTATCTGGTCTTCCACGGGAGCACTCTTCCAGGACGAGGCGCCCGAAACGCTCGTGGTCGTCGGCGCCGGCGCGGTCGGTATGGAGTTCGCGGACATCTACAACGCCTACGGCACCAAAGTCACGGTTATCGAGGCGCTCGACCGGGTCCTGCCGCTCGAGGACAAGGACTGCTCGCGCACCGTGGCCACGGCCTTCAAGAAGCGGAAGATGGACATCTTCACGAGCGCCCGCGTGGAGAGCACGGAAGTCGTGGACGACGGCGTCGTCATCTCTTTCACCGACAAGCGCGGCAAGGCCCACCGGCTCGAAGTCGACTACGTGCTGTCGGCCGTGGGGCGGATTCCCAACACCGAGGACATCGGGCTTGAAGCGGCGGGCGTGAAGGTCACCGAACGGGGCAACTTCGTCGCGGTGGACGAAGCCATGCGCACGAACGTCCCGGGCATCTGGGCGGTGGGCGACTGCGCGGGCCAGCAGCTCCTGGCACACAAGGGCATGCACGAGGGCGTCGTGGCCGCCGAGCACATCGCCGGGGTAGGCCACCACACCGTGGACTACGCCAACGTGCCGAACTGCACCTACTGCCACCCCGAGGTCGCATCGGTGGGGCTGACCGAGGACCAGGCCCGCGAAAAGGGCCTCGACATCGAGGTCGGCAAGTTCCCGTGGGCGGGCAACGGCCGCGCCCTGGCCGCCGGCGACTCCACCGGATTCGTGAAGGTCATCCGCGACAAGCGCTACTCCGAGGTCGTCGGCGCGCACATCGTCGGTCCCCACGCCACCGAACTCATCGCCGAATTCGTAATGGCTCGCCACCTCGAATCGACCGTCGAAGAGATCGACCTGGCCATGCACCCGCACCCCACGCTTTCCGAGGCGGTGGCGGAAGGCGCGCTCGGTGCGCTCGGGAGGCCGCTGCACATCTAACCCCCCTGGACGCTCGCTCGACGGAGCAGGGTGGCCGCCCTTGAACTCCCGGCATCCTCTGCTGCTTCCAGAGGCGTGCGACCGTCGTAGTCACGCACCGACACGTCAGCGCCGGCCTTGAGCAGGACGTTCAGGATGTCCGCGTTCTCCGCATTCGCCGCCAAATGCAAGGGTGTCGCACCCGTCGCGTTCCTGGCGTTCACGTCGGCCCCGGCCTGTATGAGCGCCGTGGCGACCTCGGGGCCATGGTTGAAGGACGCCGCGCTGTGCAGGGGTGTTCCGGACGTTGCCAACTCCCGGGCGTTCACCTCCGCCCCGGCTTCGATAAGGGCAAGCGCCACTTCCGGGTTCCAGTTGGCATACAACGCCCTCAGGAGAGGGGTATCTCCATGCCCGTTTTCGACGTTCACGTCGGATCCCCCGTTAATGAGAGCCAACGCTACCTCGGGGTTCTCGTTGTTCGCCGCCGCCAGGTGGAGTGGTGCCTCGTCGAGGCGGCCCGCACGAGCGTCGAGGTCAGCTCCGGCCCGCATGAGAGCCACAACCATCTCCGGGTTCTCGTTCGACCGTGCCGCGAGCGAAAGGGCTGTTGATCCTTCCGGGTTCGCGGCGTCCACGTCCACTCCGGCGCGGACGAACGTCAAGGCTACCTCCGGATTCTCGTTGAATATTGCGGCGCCGAGCAGGTGCCGGACTTCGGCGCGTGCGCCGGCCCCGAGAAGAAGAAGAGCCACCTGGGGGTTCCCGTTGTACCGCGCTGCCATGTCCAGGGGTGCCCGATTCATGCCGCTTGTGCCGAAGTAGCTGTCCATGGCGCCGATGTCGGCCCCGGCTTCGACAACCGCTTCCACCACGCCTGGGTGCTCGCTCCAGGCCGCAGCGAGATGAAGGGGAGTCAGGCCGGCCGAATCCCGGACCATCACATCCGTCCCCGCTTGCACGCAGGCCCTGGTATCGCCGGGAGTTGCCGACTTGAAGAAAGCTTCGGTATTCCAGGTCGCGCAATCGGGGGACGCGCACGTTGCCAGCAGGAACGTCGTCAGTAACGGACTCGTGGCTCGCCACATCAACGGATGGCCGGCACGCGCACCCCGGTCATCCATTCTGCAAGCGGGATCCGCCGACCGGCGCCTGACCCGGGCCTGCAAGCTCCAGCGCCGCGAGCGCCAGCACCTGCGTGCACGACACCAGGTCGTCCACGGAGCAGGATTCGTCCGGTTGGTGAGCCTCCTCGAGAGGGCCGGGGCCGTACGCCACACAGTGCTCGACACCGGCGATCCGGGCAAAGTGTTTCTGGTCGTAGGTGCCGGGGCTTGCCACGAGTTCCGCATCGCGGCCGCGGACCTCGCGCACCGCGCTGGAAAGGGCCCGTACGAGCGGCGATTCCGGAGGCGCCGCGACCGGGTGCACCACCATCCGGTCCTCGATCGTGAAGCGGCGCCCCGGATCTTCGCGCTCGACCGCGCCGACGAGCGCCGCGATCTCGGCCCGGACCTCCTCGAACGGCTCTTCGGGAATGAAGCGGCGGTCGAAGGTGGCCACGCAACGGTCGGCCACGCAGGGAGACTGGGTGTCCGCACCCGCCTGGCCGCCCGTGATGGCGTTGACGTTGAGCGACGGCAGCCGCGAGGGCGCCGGGACCACGGGAAGCTCTGAGCGCCGCGTCGCCAGGGCCGGCCCCAGCCGCCTCCGAAACGTCTCGAGGAGCGCGCCCATGTCAGCGATCGCGCTGCGACCGAGGTGGCTCATGCTGCCGTGAGCCACGTGGCCGTGCGCCACGATATCGAACCAGTAGACGCCCCTGTGCCCCACGCAAACACGGTCCGGTCCGAACGGCTCCGGGATGATCGCGTAGTCGACATCGCGGGCCGAGATGATGCCCTCGTGGCACAGGTGCGCCACCCCGGCGAACCCGCCGCTCTCCTCGTCGACGGTGGCGCTGATATCGACGGCGCCTTCCAGTTCGATCCCGGCCCGGCGGATCGCTTCGACAGCGAAGACTGCCGCGGCGATCCCCGACTTCATGTCCGAGGCGCCTCGCCCGAGAATGCGGCCGTCCCGCACAAGTCCCTCGAACGGGTCCACCGTCCACCCTTCGCCCGGGGGAACCACGTCGAAGTGTCCGTTGAGGTGGAGCCTCGGACCCCTTCCGCCCAGGTTCCCGCGCCCCACCACATTCACGCGCGGGTGGCCGGCCGTGTGCTCCGGACGGCCCTCCGCCTCGACGTACTCCACGGCCAATCCGGCCTCCGCCAGGCGCCGCCCGATCAGATCCGCGCATTCACGGTAGAAGTCTCCCGGCGGGTTGACCGTCGGGATCCGGATCAACTCGACCGTGAAGGCCACGATCTCGTCGCGGGCCGCCTCCACCTGGGCCATCACGTGGTCGGCGCGGGCCGTCCGGCTGTCAGTGCGGGTGCGCCTCAACGGCTTGGCCTCGCGGGGTCGCTTGGGGGGACGCCTGGGAGCAACTTTCCCTTACATTCTGCCGCACGAACGCCCCAAAGCAAACCCAGCCGGGAGAGACGACCTCCGATGACCTCCATGTTCAGCCTTCAGGGCCGCACCGCCGCGATCGTGGGCGGCGGCTCCGGCATCGGCGAAGCCGTCGCGATCGGGTGTGCGGAGGCGGGCGCCGGCGTCCACTGCCTCGACATCGACGCGGAGGCCGCGGCCCGCACTGCCGCGACCATCCGCGCGGCGGGTGGAGAGGCCGCCTCGGCCCGGCTCGACATCGTCGACGGAGCCGCCGTCACGGCCGCCTTCAGCGGCATCGCGACCGCGCACGGCTCCCTCGACGTCGTGGTCTGCACGCCCGGCGTGAACGTGCGCAAGCCGCTGCTCGACTACACCGACGACGAGATCGACCGCGTCCTCGGGCTCAACCTCAAGGGCGGCGCGCACGTCATCCAGTCCGCGGGCCGGATCATGCGCACCCAGGGGTCCGGCTCGATCATCCTCTTCAGCTCGATCCGTTCGGTGGTGGTCGAGCCCGGCCAGAGCATGTACGCGGCGACCAAGGCGGGGATCGTCCAGATGGTGCGAGCCGCGGCGGCGGAACTCGGGCCGCACGGGGTGAGGGTGAACGCCGTGGCGCCGGGCGTGATCGACACGCCGCTCACCGCCCCGATCAAGGACAGCCCGGACTGGTACGGAGCCTACGCCGCGCGCAACATCTTCAACCGCTGGGGCACCGCGCGGGAGATGGCCGGACCGACCGTGTTCCTCGCGTCGGACGCCGCCAGCTACGTGACCGGGACGGTCCTCTTCGCGGACGGCGGCTGGACCGCCGTCGACGGGAGGTTCACGCCGCCGGGCATGTAGCCTACAGGTCGACCTCCAACCCCTTCAGCTCCAGCACCCGCGCCAGGGTCCTGCCGATCTCGTTGTCGGGGGTGGATGCGCCGGCGGTGATCCCCAGCTGGAAGGGGCCGGCCGGGAGCCACTCCCAGTCGACGGCCTCGGGGGTGTGCGGATCCAGTTCGGGCTTGTGGTGGATCGCTCCGGTGCCGAGGTCGATGCACGCCGCGTTGTCGATGTGGAAAGTCCTGGTGTAGCTGCGGCAGAGGTGGGCGAGGTGGTTGGTGTTGGACGAATTGTACCCGCCGATCACAATCATCACGTCCGGGGGGTCCTGCATCATCTCGAGGACCGCGTCCTGGCGCTCCTGGGTGGCGGAGCAGATGGTCCCGAAGGAGCGGAAGTGCTCCTGCGCGTGTTCCTCTCCGAAGGACTCGGCCATCATCTCGCGCAGGCGGGCGCCGATGGCCAGCGATTCAGTGGCCAGCATGGTGGTCTGGTTGGCGACACCGATCTTCCTGAGGTGCAGGTCGGGATCGAAGCCTTCGGAGCTGCACTTGCCGAAACGGCGCATGAAGTCGTCGCGGGTGAGCCGCCCCTCGCGTCCGGTCAGGTAGGCGCCGACCAGCTCGGCCTCGCCCATGTCCCGGACGACTATGTATTTGCCCCCTTCGTAGCGTTCCACCTGGCTTGCGGTGGCGCGCGACTCCTCGTGCCTGTACTTGCCGTGGACCACGGCCGTGAAACCGTCGCGGGCGTAGCCGTCGACGCGCTTCCACACCAGGAGCACCGAGCCGCAGGTGGTGTCGACGAGAACGGAGCCGATCGCCTGGAGCGTCTTCAGGTCCTTGAGCGTGACGCCGAATGCGGGGATGATCACCACGTCCTCGGGGGTGACGCGGCGGAAGTCGAAACTGCCGGCGTCGTCCGGGTAGATGAACTCGATGCCCATTTCCTGCAGTCGCTTGTTCACATGGGGGTTGTGGATGATCTCCCCCACGAGATAGACGCGCTTGTCGGGGAACTTGTGGCGCGTCTGGTAGGCGTAGTCGACCGCGCGATCGACGCCGTAGCAGAATCCGAAGTCCTTCGCCAGGCGTACGGTGATGTCGCCGAAGCGGTCGGTGTAGGCCCGCGACCGGACCCGCTCCAGGAGCGCCGAGTGATATTCCGACTCGATGATGGGCTTCACCTCGGCCTTCAATCCGAAGCCCTTGCGGAAATATGTGTCTTTCATGGTTCCTCCCAACCCGGGCGATGAATATACATTGCATTGGCCGTACCCGGATAACACCGCGTTGCGCGCAAGGGCGACATCCCGACAAGGAGCCGTGAATCCGTGCTCAGCAGGCTGATCCTTCTTTTCGTCACCGTTCCGCTGGTGGAGCTGGCGATCCTGCTCCAGGTGGCGCAGTGGATCGGACTGCTGCCCACGGTTGCGCTGGTCGTCACCACCGGCATCGCGGGCGCGGCGCTCGCGCGCAACCAAGGGCTTCGGGCCTTCCTCTCCGTGCAGGATGAACTGGCCGAGGGCCGGCTTCCCGGGCGATCGCTCCTCGACGGCCTGTCCATTCTCGTCGGCGGTGCGTTCCTGCTGACCCCCGGCATCCTCACCGATATCGCGGGGTTCAGCCTCCTGGTTCCCTTCTCCAGGCGCATGCTGCAACGCGCGCTGCGCCGCACGCTCGAACGACGCGTGCGCGAGGGGACCGTCGAATTCAGGGTCTTCACTCCCGGGGGCGGTTCCAGCACGCGCCGGGGCGATGTCGGCACGCGGGAGGTGGGCACGCATCCGCCACGCTACAGGGATCGCGAATGAACCAGGACATCTCCTTTCTCGAACGTCTTCTCGACGCTCCCGGGCCGTCGGGCTTCGAAACCCGGCCGGCGGGGGTGTGGCGCGACGAGGCCGCTTCCTTCGCAAAGGTGTGGTCCGACGTGGTCGGCAACAGCTACGCGGCGGTTCGGCGCGATGCGCGGCCGCTGGCGCTCATGGCGGGCCACATCGACGAAATCGGACTGCAGGTCACGCACGCCGACAAGTCCGGGCTGCTGTACTTTGCCGGGATCGGCGGCTGGGACGCCCAGGTGCTCGTGGGCCAGCGCGTCCGGATTCTCGGCGCCAGGGGCGACGTCCCCGGCGTGATCGGGCGAAAGGCGATTCACCTCATGGAGCCGAAGGAGCGCGATGTGGCCGTGAAGGTGAAGAAGCTGTGGATCGATGTGGGCGCAGGGTCGCGCGACGAGCTCGGGGAGCTGGGCGTGCGCGTCGGCGACCCCGCAGTGCTGGATGGAGGTATGGTCAGGCTGGCCGGCGACCGGGTCGCGAGCCGCGCGATCGACAACCGGGTTGGGGCGTTCGTGGTGCTGGAAGCGCTTCGCCTGCTGGCCGGGGGGGACGGCGGCGCCGGAGCGGTGGCCGTGGCGACCGCCCAGGAAGAGATCGGCTATTCCGGGGGCGGGGCGCGAACCAGCGCCTTCGATCTGTCGCCGGACGTCGCGCTGGTCGTGGACGTCACCCACGCCACCGATGTTCCCGGTGTCGAGAAGACCGAAGTGGGCGAGCATTCGCTCGGCGGCGGGCCCGTTCTGACCCGCGGCTCGTCGACGCACCCCGCCGTCTTCGAAATCCTTGCGGAGACCGCCGAGGCGAACGACATCCCGTACTCGATCCAGGCGGCGCCGCTGCGAACCGCCACCGACGCGGACGGGATCCACCTCGCCCGGGGAGGCGTCCCCACCGGCCTCGTTTCGGTCCCGAACCGCTACATGCACTCGCCCTGCGAGATGGTCGCGACATCGGATCTCTTTCATGTCGCGCACCTGCTTGCGGCGTTCGTGGAGCGACTGGACGAGGGGGTCGACTTCGGACGGCGCTGAGGTCCGCGGGGCGTTTGCGTGCGGGCAGGCTCTGCGTCGACCGCCTACCTTGCCTATACTTAAGGGCTGGCCCTCGACCGCCCGCATTCCCTGACCCCTCAAATGCCGCCGGAAACAAGATCCCGACATGATCGATGCCCGCTACGTTGTCACCGAACTGCAGGAAATGAGGGAGGACGGACATCTCTCGGACGCCCTCCTTCGATACGCCGTGCGAAGCCTCTACAAGTCCGACGAACGGTACAGCTGGGTGGGTGTCTACCTCCTCAGCGACGACAGGCTGGAACTCTGGCTTCACAACTACGTCGGCGCGCCCACCGAGCATGCCAGAATCCCGGTGGGCGAGGGGGTCTGCGGGACGGCCGTCGCGCACGGCGCCAACCAGAACGTGGCCGACGTGACGGAGTTTCCGGGGTATCTTGCCTGCAGCCCCTCGGTGAAATCGGAACTGGTGGTCCTGATCCGTGCGGGAGGCGAGATTTACGGCCAGTTCGACATCGATTCGAACGTTGCCGACGCGTTCACGGACCTGGACGAAGCGGCCATCCAGATGATTGCCGACAAGCTGGCCGAACAGCTCGCCCGCGAGCGCAGCTGACTGGGCGTTCAGTCCTTTCTTGCGCCCAATCCCGGGCCGATAACGCTCACAGGCACCCGTAGCTACATAGTCGGCGGAGAAGCCGCGGCCATCATCGACCCGGGCCCGGCCATCGAATCCCATCTGGCCAGGCTTGCCGATGCGGTGAGCGCCGCGGCCAGGGTCGCGATCCTCCTGACCCACGCGCACGACGACCACAGTGCGGGTGCGGCCGATCTGGCGCGCACCCTCGGCGCAGAAGTGTGGGGTCCGGGCGGAGAACGCCCCATCGACGACGGCGGGACGTTCTCCACCAGCGATGGCGAACTGGTCGCCGTCTCCACACCGGGCCACGCGCGCCGCCACTTCTGCTTCCACCTTCCGCGCACCGGAGAGGCCTTCGCAGGCGACCTGATCCTCGGTGAAGGCGACACCACCTGGGTGGGGGAATACCACGGAGCCGTGGCCCAGTACCTCGCCTCGCTGGACCGCCTGGAAGCCCTCCGGCCCCGGGTCATCCATCCGGCCCACGGCCCGGACATCCTCGATCCGGCGGCCGCCATCGAGCGCTTTCGCCGCCACCGCCTGTCCCGCATCGAGATGGTCCGGGGCGCGCTCGACGCGGGCCACACGGACCCTGCCGCCATCATGCGGCACGTCTACGGCGCCCTCCCCCGGGAGGTGCAGGCGATGGCCCTCGCCAGCGTCGAGGCCATTCTGGACTACCTCTCCGGCGCCGAATAGCTTGACCCGCATGATACCGGGACGACTCACGAAGGAACTGGCGCGGATATGCGGGCGCGATGCCGTCATCGTCGACCGCGACCGGCTCCTCGTCTACGAATCCGACGCGCTGACCGCGTACCGGCACCGGCCGGGCGCCGTGGTCCTCCCGCGCACGACCGAAGAGGTGCGCCGCACCGTGCAGGCCGTGGTGCGGCACGGGCTCCCCATCGTGCCGCGCGGTGCCGGCACCGGGCTCTCGGGCGGCGCGGTCGCGCTCAACGGCGCCGTCGTCATCGGCACCGCGCGCATGAACCGCATCCTGGCCATCGACGCCCCGAACCGCCGCGCGGTACTTCAACCGGGCGTCATCAACGCCGAGCTGTCGGCCGCGGCTGCCGTCTACGGCCTCTACTACGCCCCCGACCCCTCCTCCCAGACCGCCTGCACCATCGGCGGCAACGTGGCGGAGAACTCCGGCGGCCCACACTGCCTCAAGTACGGGGTCACCTCGCGCTACGTCACCGGGTTGACCGTGGTCCTGGCCGACGGCTCGGTCGTGAAGGCGGGGGGACAGGGACGCGAGGCGCCGGGCTACGACCTGGCCGGCCTGTTCTTGGGCTCGGAGGGATGTTTCGGCATCGCCACCGAGATCGAGGTCGGCCTGTTGCCGGTCCCGGAGGGCGTCCGCACCCTGCTCGGCATCTTCGATCGCATCGAGGACGCGGGACGTGCCGTGTCCGACATTATCAGCGCGGGCCTGCTCCCGGCCGCGATGGAGATCATCGACGGGCCCACGATCCGCGCCGTCGAGGACAGCGTCTTCGCCGCGGGCTACCCCACCGATGCCGAGGCCGCGCTCGTGATCGAGTTCGACGGTCTCGAGGCGGGCCTCGACCACGAGGCCGAGCGGGCCACCCACTTCTGTCTCCGTGCCGGCGCGCGGGAGGTACGCAGCGCCCGGGACGAAGAGGAGCGCCTCGCGCTGTGGAAGGGCCGCAAGAAAGCGTTCGGCGCCATGGGACGGATCGCCCCCGACCTCCTGGTTCAGGACGCCACCGTTCCCCGCACGACGCTCCCCGCGATCCTCAAGGGCATCTCGGAGATCGGAAAACGCTACAACCTGATCGTCGCGAACGTCTTCCACGCCGGCGACGGCAACCTTCACCCCAACATCCTCTTCGACCGCCGCGACCGGGACGAACTGGAACGCGTCGAGCACGCTTCGAAGGAGATCATGCAGCTGTGCGTCGACGCCGGCGGCACGATCACCGGCGAGCACGGGGTCGGACTCGACAAGAAGCACCACATGCCGCTCATCTACGGGCCCGACGAACTCGACACCATGTGGGGGATCCGCCGCGTCTTCGACCCGGGGGCCGTGATGAACCCCGGCAAGGTCCTGCCCGAAGAGACCGAACCGTTGCACGCGAACCCCGGTCAGGATCCCGCGAGCGGCGAGCTGGTCGGCGCACCGGCGCCGGCATGAACAACCAGGCGCTCACCCCGGAGTCCACCGCCGAGACCCGGGAGATCGTGCTGGCCGCCCGCGCGGCCGGATCCCGCCTGCTCCCCGCGGGCCGCCGGACGTGGCCGGGCGCCGGCGGTTGGACGCGGGACGGCGGCACAACCGTCTCGACGTCGCGACTGGACGCCGTGCACCACTACGAACCCGCCGACCTGACCCTCACCGCGGGCGCCGGCATCGGCCTGGACCGCCTCGCCAGGATCGTCGGACCCAACCGGCAATGGCTGCCCTTCGACGCGCCGGGAAGCAGCGCCGGAACGCTCGGGGCGGCGGTCGCATCGGGCACCTCGGGACCGCTGCGGAACCGCTACGGCGCCACCCGCGACAACGTACTCGGCCTCGAGGTGGTCACGGGCGACGGCCGCTCGCTTCGTATCGGCGGCCGCGTGGTCAAGAACGTCGCCGGATACGACCTCGTGCGCCTCTTCACCGGCAGCCGCGGCAGTCTGGGCATCATCACCCGCGTGTCGGTTCGCCTCTTCCCGATCCCCGAAGCCGACGAGACACTCCTCTTCGCGGGCGGGCCGTCCGAGGCCGTGTCGATGGCCCGCACCGTGTGCACGAGCGAGGTTCCGGTCGCGGCGGCGGAGTTGGTGGAGGGAGAAGAGGTCGGCGCCGACCGCGCCATGGTGCTGGCCGTGCGTCTTCTCGGCGGTCCTCGCGAGGTCGAGGAGAGCCGCAGGCGCATCCGCGCGGCGCTGGGCACCGAACCCTGGCGCGCGCTTGACGACGGCGGGAGCCGCCGCTTCCACGCGGCCCGCATCGGGTGGGAGGAGGGGGCCTCCCTCGTCGCCCGGCTGGCCGCCCTCCCCGACCGGATCGACGCTGCGGTGGCGGCGGCGCGGGCCTGCGCAACCCGGGCAAACGGCGCCCAGGGCAGCGCCGCGATCACCGCCGACGTGCTCCAGGGCCTCGTGCGCGTCAGGGCGGCCCTTCCGGATTTCGATCCGACGCGCCTGGCGGAGACCCTGGCCACGGCGCGCCGCGAAATGGAAGCCCTGGGCGGCTCCCTCACCTTGAGCCACGCGCCGCCGCAGGTTGGGGCCCGCGTGGGATGGACGGGCTCGAGGCGAGAGACGGCCGCACTCACCGACCGGATCAAGGCGCTTTTCGACCCCGATTCCGTGCTGGCCCCCCGGTGTCCGTGAGCGCCGCGGCCGACTCCCTGGCCCACGCGGTCAAGGAACAGGAGGAGGGTCTTCTCAACTGCGTGCACTGCGGCTTCTGCCTCCCTGCCTGTCCCACCTACCGCCGCCTGGGCGACGAGGCCGACTCGCCGCGCGGCCGTCTCCACCTGATGCGCGCTGTCGTGGAAGGGCGGCTCGACCCCGGGTCGGAGGCCTTTCAGACGCACATCGGGCGCTGCCTGGGCTGCCGGGCCTGCGAGCCGGTCTGCCCGTCGGGGGTCGAGTACGGCAACCTGCTGGAGCTGGCTCGCCACGTGGGCGGCGAGGCGCGGCGTCTCTCCCTGCTCACGCGGCTTCTGCTGCGCGTGTTCGGCACGGAGTGGCTCGCCCGCCCGGCCATGTTCGCGGGCCGGGCCGCCCGCGCAACCGGCATCCCGGCGCTGGTGACGCGCCTGCTCGCCGGCAGCGCGCCCCCGCGGGGGCCACGCCTCGGGCTGGCCATGCTGGCCGCCTCGGGCCCCATGCGCGGACTGCGCGCCGCGCCCGCCGGTTCCGGCTCCCCTCGCCCCGGCGCCGCGGCGCGGGCCACGGTCGGCCTCCTGACCGGGTGCGTCCAGGCCGGCCTCTTCTCCCGCGTCAACGAAGCAACCGCGCGGGTTCTGGAGGCCAACGGATACCAGATCGTACCCGTCGACGCTCAGGGATGCTGTGGCGCCCTGCATGCCCACGCGGGCGATCTCGAAGCTGCGCGGGCAATGGCACGCCGCAACGTCGAGGCCTTCGAAGCGGCCGGCGTCGACTATCTGGCCATGAACGCGTCGGGGTGCGGCGCGGCGATGGCCGAGTACGGCTCGCTCCTCTCCCACGACCCGGCAATGCGCGACCGTGCGGCGGCGATCGCCGGGCGGGTCAGGGACGTCTCGGAGCTCCTGGCGGCTTGCGGGCCTCTGCGCGGAAGCGCGGTGCGAATGAAGGCGACCTGGGACGCGCCCTGCCACCTGGTGCACGCCCAGCGCGTGAGTAGCCCGCCGCAGACGGTGCTGGACGCGGTGCCGGAGCTCGAGGTTCTGCCGCTCGCGGGAGCCACCGAGTGTTGCGGCGGCGCCGGGATCTACGGCCTTACCCACCCGCATCTGGGCGGATGGATCGGCGGTGACAAGGTGCGCAGCGTGGTGGAGAGCGGCGCCGACATCCTGGTTACCGGCAACCCGGGGTGCATGATGCAGATCGGCGCCGGGCTCCGCCTCGCCGGCAGCGGGGTGCCCGTGCTGCACCTGGTGGAACTGCTGGACGAGAGCTATCGGCGCGCGGGGCTGTACCACGGCGAGTCGGACCACGGCAACGGGAGTCGTCCGTGAAACCGCTCGCCGTGACGATCGACGTGGCGGAGCGGCGGGCGGCCGAGTTCATGGAGCTGCTGCGCGCCCTGGTCACGACGGAGTCTCCGACCGGCGACGAGACCGCGAACCTCGTGGTTGCCGGAATCCTTGAGGAGGCCATTGGCCGGGCCGGGGGAACCGTGGAGCGCGTTCCCGCGCCCGGGCTGGGGGTCCATCTGGTGGGGAGGTTCCGGGGAGCCCGGAACAACGGTAGGCCGCCCCTGCTGGTGGTGGGGCACATGGACACCGTGCACCCGATCGGCACGTTGAAGCGGCTTCCGTTCGCCGCGAGGGAAGGGCGCCTCTACGGGCCGGGAATCTATGACATGAAGAGCGGCGTCACGACCGCACTCGTCGCGCTCCAGGTGCTGGCGGACACGAACGGCGGTCCCGGCTCGGACGTCTCGTTGCTGATCACCTGCGACGAGGAGTGGGGCTCGCCCGCGTCGCGGGAGCTGATCGAGGCCGAAGCCCGGAAGTCGCGCGCGGCGCTGGTAGTGGAGCCGTCAGTGCCCGGTGGCGGCGTCAAGAGCCGGCGCAAGGGAGTGAGTGCCTACGTTGTTCATGTTGCGGGCAAGGCTGCACACGCCGGGATCGAGCCGGAGGCGGGCGCAAGCGCGGTGCACGAAATCGCGCGTCAGATCTGCCGGATTTGCGATCTGGCCGATACTTCCGCGGGCACGACCGTAAGCGTGGGCGTGGTCTCGGGAGGCACGGCCGAGAATGTGGTCGCCGATGCCGCAAAGTGTACAATCGATGTCCGTTTCTGGACGGCCGACGAGGCCGAAAGGGTTGATGCCGCCTTGCGAAGAGCGAGTGCATTTGACCAGCGTTGCACCTTGAAACTCGAGGGGGGCATCAACAGGGGTCCACTCGAAAAGACGCCGGAGTCTGCCGGGCTGCTTCGACGGGCCCGCGAGTTTGCGGCCGAACTGGGATTCGAGCTCGGCGACGGCAAGACCGGCGGCGGCAGCGACGGCAACATCACTTCGGCGGTGGGCTGCCCCACACTCGATGGTCTTGGCCCGGATGGCGGGGGCGCGCATACTCTCGAAGAGCACATTGTCGAACGCGACATTCCCCGCCGGATCGCCCTCATGGCGGCCCTGCTGGAATGGTTGTAGGCGTTTGACTCATGCGTTTTGGACATCTGCAGGTTGTGCCGACCGGGCCCGGGACATATCTTGCGACTCCGATTGTCCAGTTCCCGCCACCGTGCGGGTCTTTTCAAACCGCTCCCGGAGAACCCCCTAGATGGACGGAACAACCAGAAGCAGCTACCGGGCCGCCCTGAAGCAGGCCGAAGCCGAACTCGCCAGCCACGAAAAGCGCGGCCAAGCGCTCAAGCAGACGGTCATGGCACTCAGGAACCTGCTGGCCCTCGGAGTCGAGGCACCTGCTGCCGCACCGCCGGCGCCGAAGCCCGTGCGCAAGAGAAGGCCGCGGCGGAAGATCATCAGGGGCAATCATCCGCCCATCCCGGCGGGCCATTTCGGTGGAATGGGGCCCACGGCCGCCTATCGAAAGTTCGTGGCGGAGTTCGGCATGGACCATCCGGTTCCCTCGATCCGCGACGCGCTCCTGGCCGGCGGCGTCAGGACCAAGTCTTCTACATCGCTGCTCACCGGATTGCACTCGGTTCGGCGCCGCGACGCGATGAAGGCAAAGGCTGCAGAGTCCGCGAAGGCTGCGGAAGCGGGTGCCGAGGACGGCGGCGAGTAGCTTTCTCCGGCTTCACAGAACCCCTAGATCCCGGCATCCCAACAACATGCGAATCCAGCGGGCTGTCCTCCGCGAACTACCGCTAGAGCTTCGAGAGTACTTCGAGATCAGCAGCGGGGGCACCGGATCCCGGCGCGTCGTCCTGCTTACCCTGGAGGCCGACGGAGTCACGGCGTGGTCCGAGTGCGTGGCCGGCGAAACGCCGGGGTACTCCTACGAGACAACCGACACCGCCTGGTTCGTACTGACCCGATGGCTCTTGCCGGCACTGGTCGGTACAGAGGTCGAGGACGGCCGCCGACTGCATCCCGTACCGTGGTTGCGCGGTCATCCCATGGCTCGCGCCGCGATCGAAATGGCAGGATGGGACCTCGAGGCAAAGCGGCGCGACGTGTCGCTCGCCCGCCTGCTCGGCGCAACCAGGACATCCGTCCCGGTGGGCGTTTCCATCGGCATTCAAAAGACCGACGATGCGCTGCTGGAACGGGTTGAAGGGTTTATCGCAGAAGGCTATCGCAAGATCAAGATCAAGATCAAACCGGGTCGCGATGTGGAGATGTTGAGCGCGGTCAGAGAGCGCTTCCCCGATGCACCGATCATGGCCGATGCAAACTCCGCATATACCCTCGACCGGGATCTGCCTCGCCTGCAAGCGATGGATCATCATGATCTGATGATGATGGAACAGCCGCTTTCCCACGAGGACATGCTCGACCATTCACTCCTGCAAGAGCGGATCAGTACACCCGTATGTCTGGACGAGTCGATTCGCTCACCCGGTGATGCCCGTCTTGCCCTTCACCTCCAGGCGGGAAGGATCATCAATATCAAACCTGGCAGGGTCGGGGGATTCGGTTCTTCGATTGCCATACACGATGCCTGCGTCGCGGCGGGCTGGCCGGTCTGGTGCGGCGGAATGCTCGAATCCGGGGTTGGCCGCGCGTACAATGTGGCATTGGCGTCGCTGCCGGGGTTCACAATACCTGGCGACATTTCGAACTCTCGGCGCTATTGGGCAAGGGACATTGTATCGCCGGAGTTTGAAATGGTCGGCGGCATGATGTCCGTGCCCGACGGCCCCGGGATCGGCGTGACTCCCGATGTCGAGCGAATAGAAGCCATGACGGTTCGCAAAGAGGTGTTTGAGGCGTAGCAGCTAATGCGAGGGTGAAACTCCGCGCAAACAGGCAGGACAGAACCGCCAGCGCTTTTCCAGCGGCTCGCCGCACAGGCACACGCTTGCCCGCGGTCGCCCGCACATTGCACACCCCGCCGCGCCCGGCGGCAGGGGCTCGCTGCAACTCACGCACCGCGCGGATACGCTTCTCGTGAGAGCGATGATCTGGCCGGCCTCGTGAGGCGTGGTCACGCCCTGGGCGACCTGGCGCCGGGCATCGCGCGCCATCGACCCCATGCCGTTGCGTCGGGCAAGGGTGCGCAGTGCCGTGATCGACGCGCCCGCGGTGACGGCGCTCCGGATCTCGTCGTTGACGACGAGGACTTCGAAGACGCCGCTGCGGCCGCGGTATCCTTCGGTGCAACCCGGGCAATCGGTACTGCCCCGACCCCAGCATTGCGAACACAGTCTGCGCACCAGCCTCTGGCCCACGACGCCTGCGAGGCCACCGGCGATCAGGAAGCGCGGAACCCCCATTTCAACCAGCCTCACAACGGCGCTGGGCGCATCGACGGTGTGAATCGTCGTCAACACGAGGTGGCCGGTTACGGCTGCCGACATGGCGATCTCGGCGGTCTCGCGGTCGCGTATCTCGCCGACGAGGATGACGTCGGGATCCTGCCTGAGAATGGCCCGGAGACCCGACGGAAAGTCGACGCCGGCCTTGCGGTCGATCTCGACCTGTGCGACACCCGGGAACCGGTACTCCACGGGGTCTTCCAGCGTCACGATGTTGATGCTCGAAGCGGCGAGTTCGGCGACGGCGCCGGAGAGAGTCGTGGTCTTGCCGCTGCCGGTGGG
Source organism: Gemmatimonadota bacterium (assembly GCA_009838975.1). GTDB lineage: Bacteria > Gemmatimonadota > Gemmatimonadetes > Longimicrobiales > Gaopeijiaceae > Bin94. The sequence continues at coordinate 76,137 of VXQO01000150.1, forward strand.
CCCCGAAGCGATCAGCACTCCCTGCCGCCGATCCAGGATCTGCCGCAGCCTTGTCAGATCGCCGGTCGAAAACCCGAGCGATGCGAGGTCCTGTGGAGCGTCGCCCGGATCGAGAAGGCGCAACACCGCCTTTTCACCCTCGTGCGTGGGGATGGTGGACACCCGTACGGTGAGCTGGGCGTTTCGCCTCCTGATGGCGAATCCGCCGTCCTGGGGCCGCCGCCGTACCGAAATGTCCAGTCCGGCCATGATCTTCACCCGCGAGATGGCCGCACGGTGAGTCCCCGGGGGGAGTTCCGTGGCGGTCACGAGGACGCCGTCGATGCGCAACCGCACCCGCGAGCCCTCGCGCACCGCCTCGATGTGGATGTCGCTCGCACGACTCTCGATCGCATTGGAGATGATGTGGTCCACGATTCTGACGACCGGCGCCGCAGTCGCTTCCTCTTCGAGGTTCCGAGTCCTGCCGCGCACCTTCGGAGCGGCCGCCGGCCCGAGGCGGCCCAGAAGCTCGGGAAGCTCTTCGCCGTAGGACTTCAGCACCGCCTGCGCCAGGGCGGTGGATGGGGCGACCACCGCCTCGACGTGGCATCCGGACTGAAAGGAGAGGTCGTCGATCAGTCCGGCATCGAGGGGGTCGGCCACCGCCACGGTGAGTAGCCGACCGGTGACCCCGAGGGGCAGAACGCCCCTGGAGCGGGCTACCGCGGCATCGATCTTCCGCAGGGCCTGCTCTTCGGGCTCGAACGGCGGGGCCGCAAAGCCCAGGTCGAGGTGGGACGCGAGAGCCTTCGCCAGCCGGGCCTCTCCCACCGTGCCCCGGCGAAGCAGGACATCACGCAGGCCGCGTCCGGAGCGCCGCTGCTCAGCTCGCGCTTCGTCGAGCGCGGCGGCGGTGAGGGCCCCGCTGTCCAGCAGCAGTTGGCCGAGAAGGCGGTCGTTGGTGGCCATCGTGCCGGGAAGCTAGGCGGATCGGGGGGCGCCGCCATGGCTCGATGGGCGTAAATTTTGTAACATGTTGCTATTGCGATAGTTATATCGCATATGGTTATTGCCGTTCCCCTATCTGTTCGTGTTTCCCGAACCGGATGCTGATCGACGGTCCCGGACACCCTCGGATGAATCGGCGGTTCAAGCCGTGGCAGAACGGGTGCCCGCGCTGTGACTCAACTCAAAGATGCGGCGCGATCCCGTTGCGCATCTCCCGCTCCACCATTTCGTCGCTTCGGTAGGCGGAATAGTGCCAGATGCGGTGGATCGCGCCCGGAACTTCCAGCCCGGCGTTGTTCTGGAGCCACTTCACCGTTGCATGCGCGGGGCCGCCGACACAGAACACGGTATCGGGCCGTACCACGTCGAACTCCATCTGGAGGATCCCGCTCCACTCGCGAGCCGTGCGTCGCTTCTCGTGCAGGGCGGCTTTCCTCCAATCGCCCACGAAAGCGGCCTGCTTGATGACGTTCGTGATGTAACAGTGCCAACCGCCGGGCTCCCAGATCGCACCGTCCTTCAACCCGAGGTCGCACAGCACTTTGCGGAAGCGCTTGTCCCGGGGGTTGGAGGGGTTCCCTGTCCATTGGGTATCCAAGTCAGGTGGGCCGCCCCAAGGGCTCTCTCTGACCGCCCGGAGCGCTGACAGCGACGGATTCTCGCAGACGAACATCACGTCGGCGGTGGGGTCGCCGAGGGCTCCGTAAAGCCAAGGGTACTTTTCGATCTGCTCTTCCCAACATGGAGGCCGAAGGGTTCGGAGCCTGTCGTGAATCGCCTCGCGCAGGTCGAGGAAGTGTCGGTGCGGCATGCTACTCAACGTCGCCGATCCGGTAAGGCTCCCCGATCCGGGGGTTCTTCTCCCCGCATTGTTCCGATGCCGTTTGCCGTGCCTGCTTGCGAGGTCATTGGTTCCGGCCTGCTCGAAGAGCCGAGGGAAGTTCTATGCTGGCGACCCTCTGCAAGCCCAGCGTGTCGGTCACGACTCCCAACATTCGCGAGTCCGATATCCTGTACGGCCTGAACCTTCCGGGCAGGGTCACTCTCGTGTAACCCGGTTCCTGACCCGCCAAGGAAATCGTCCACCAAAGGCGGCCATGCCCCAGCGGAGGAGAATCTCCGTCGAATGCCTGAATCCACACCCTTCCCGCAGCACATCGAAGGTCGACGCCGAGCGGGGTTGACGGCGCAAATTGATCCCGGCTTCCCGCCTCCGCGCGCTCCAGCATCGGTTGGATCTCCGGGCCGACCTGCTGTCCCTGCAACTCGGCTTCCATCTGGCCACGCAGATACCCCATCCTGTCGTCGCGGGTCAGGGGCCTGACTTCCCACGGCACGGCCAAGGAGTCACGTGTTTCCCAGCTTGCCCCGACCAGGTAGACATGTCGGGCGATCGGATCCAGCAGCGCAATCCGGTCGTCGGGACACACGTCCCAAAGAGGCACGGGCGCGAGAATGCTCCCCGCGCTCCGGTCGTCGCTAGGCGCGCCGAGGAGCTCCGTGAAGTCGACCACGTGTTCGACGCCCCCGTCGTCATCGAACCGGGCCAACCTTCCGGTCCATAGATCGGGGGCCGAACTCACCGCCTCACGATACTCGGCCCTTACAGTGCCCTCCGTGGTCGTGGCGACGCGCAGGGGATCCCCGAAGGTCACGATGTCGATGTCCCCCCGAACCGTGCCCAATCGGCCCGCGTCCCAAGTCGAGACGAGCGTTCCGGTCTCCGAGAAGGTACGATGCATCCTCGCCGCCGCGTCCCAGAGGGTGATCTCCCCCATCGCGCCCCGGTCCACCAGCGCCAATGCCGAACGCACCTCGTTCGGACCGTCGCCATGCCGTCCGAACGCGACGGCTTCGATGCCCCCGCGGAATCCATGCACGAGGGGATCGGCGGAAGTTAGCACCCAAACGAGGCCGTCCTTTTCCATTACATCGGCGATGTCCCACAGGTCGCCGCGCGGAGACTCCCAAGCCATCTGATCGGGATCGATATCAATGGTCACGGGTTCGGCATCCCCGGTTCCGTCGCACGAGCAGAGCAGGAGCGGGAGCACGGCGGAACGAGAAACGATCTGGCGCATGGAGTCGGGCTCCGTTTCTGTGCAACGCCGGAAGGCGTGGAAATGGAATGGTTCCGTTCCGGCGGCGCTCCTCGGTGGGGTTCCGCCGGGGAACCGGGTATTTCCATCGTACGGGTACATCGGTGCCCGCGCGACAAACCAAGCGATGGGAGATGAGTCGTCACCCGCTCCAGAGCAGGGAGCGGCGCGCTGGCTGGCTTGTGCCCGATAACGGCCATAAGTATCCATCTCACAAGCGGACGCCCGTTCTTAGCGAAGCGAGCTGCCTCGCAGCGCCCCTTTGCGACGCTTCCGCTTCGGCGTCCGTTCCTGCCCGGTTCGATCATCCGTGAACGCTCCCCGCCGGACTGGGCGCCGGGAAGGCCGGGCAGGAGTACTCGCGCGGCGGCTGCGCCGTCCACGTGCGGTCCTGCTGCACCAGGGCGTTGGCAAGGACGAGGAGCTTCCGCATCACGGCCGTCAGGGCGACCTTCCGCGGCTTGCCCCGGGCGAGGAGCGCCTCGTACTTCCGCCTGAGGTCGGGATTGTGCTGGGCCGCAACCAGAGCGGGCATGAAGAGCAGCCTGCGGACCCGGTGCCTGCCGCCCTGGATGAAGCTGTGTCCCTTCCAGTGTCCGGACTCCCGAGTGATCGGGGCGAGTCCGGCGAGGCTGGCGGCACGGGCACCGGTGAGGGTGCCCAGTTCGGGCATCAGGACGATCAGCCCCGCAGCGGTGATGTCCGAGATGCCGGGGATGGAAGTGAGGATCTCGGCCCGGCGCTCCAAGGTCTTCTCCTCCTCGATCCGCCGCCCGATCTCGGCGTCGATGAGCTTCAACTGGCGGTCGATCTGCCGCAGCCTCTGCTTGGTGACCCGCTTGCCCACGGGAGTGCGCAAGTTCCTGCCCCGGTTGGTGGTTGCGGTCCGGTCCCTGACCAGTGCGTCGCGGATCTGCTGGAGCTCGGTGAGGTCGCGCTGCCCCTCCGATCTCGCCTCGGTCGGGCGCAGGTCCTCGATGGCCATTGCCATGGTGGCCAGTGTCCGGGCGTCCACCGCGTCGGTCTTCGCGCGCCGCCCGATGGAGCGGGCGAAGGACCGGACTTGGAAGGGGTTGATCGCGTACAGGGGGAGCCCGGCCTTCAGGAGGGTGTCCTCGAAGTTGCGGTGGAAGGATCCGGAGGGTTCGTACGCGATCCGGTCGATCCCGGAGCCGATCCAGGCGATCAGCTTCCGGAAGCCGGTCCTGTCGTTCGTGAACCGGGACGCTCTCCCCTCGGGGGCGGCGAAGGCGTCGAGCCAGTCCTTGGAGATGTCGATCCCGACGGTGCGGAGGATGCTGCTCATGTGTTCTTCCCTTCTCCTGTGCTTGTCATGCGAGCCTCGATGCTCGTGTATCCATTCAGGACATCGGGAAGGACGGTGGCGATCACACTACCCACGGCCCCATTACGGCCTGCCAGCCTATCGATCCGACCACCGTCCCTGTTGAGCGCCCGCTCCGGCTCGCTACGCTCGCCTCTGCGGGCGCTCAACAGCCCGGGCCTTCCCCGTGACCCGGTCATGCAAATCAAGCGGGAATCTGCATGATTATGGGAGACAAGCCAGCCGACGCGACGTTGAACGTCGCGGGCTGCCAAGGGGGCTCTCCGGCCCCCTTTTCCCCAAGGCTTGCCGCGCGCTTTTGGCGGCACGGCGAGGGCGTGGCGCTGGCTCCTAGCTTTGCGAACCGGACTACCGGAAGCGAACACAGAAGTCGCAGGCGCGACCGAAACTCACTTGCTCGTCCGCCTTCCTGCAATGTCCGCAACCGTGCTTGCCGAAGAACCACAGCGCCGGGTCAAGGGCCGCGCATGTGCCCTCGATTCCGGTCGGTCCGGCGATTCCCGCCTCCGATACGGCATCCTTCCAAGCTTGTTGGATGACGGGCTTGGCCTGCCGAAGCGGCAACCGCCGCGTCGCGGTCACACCGAGATTCTCTGTAGCCTTGCGCACCTGAACGTCCACCGCCACCGGGATGACTTCGATGCGATTGATCCTAGACCGGCCCGGATTCGCCATCATCCGGATCCACATCGGCCCGATCTTCGGGCCGCGCAGCAGCGGAAAGCGAGCGCGTCCGCCGTCGTCGCAGGACTTGAGGTCCCGGAGCAGTTCCCCAGCGTCACCCACGCCAGCGTCGATCACCCGACTCACGGGAGAGTCGAGGCCGGAGCACAGGCTTCTGGCGATCCGATGCCACGCATTCGAGTCGGGGCCGTGCCTCCGGCTGACGCGCGCGGCCTTTAGCACCCTGCCGAGCGCGCCGACCTCCAGCCCCGCCACATGCCGTGGATCGAAGCTCTCCGGGTGATTCTCGTAGAGGTGTACCCCAGCGTTCCAGAGTTGGGTGGCGTCCCGCGCCCTGTCCATCGCGGCAATGAATGTGAGAAAGAGACGTGCGGCGCGTTGCGTGCCGCCAAGGGAATGGACGTGCTTCACGCTGCCAACGCTTTGCAGGAGCGTCGAACCCTGCCCGGTCTCAAGATCGGCCCCGGACGCCGTCAGCCGATTCACGGACTTGACCTCGGGCATCTCAAGCCATGGTTGGTCCGGAGCCATGCCGCGCGAAGCTAGGTCGAGGCCGCCTCCGTAGAAGTCGTCCGCGATCAGTTTCGCAATTCTGCCGGCATGGGAGCGCCGAGGCGAATGGTGGTGACCGGCCTTTCCGTTCGCGTCCAGCCTCTCCCGATACCAAGTCAGCTGGCGTCCAACCCCGGTAATGCGCGCCAGGGGTCGATGAACCGCGGCCCCCGCATCGTGCAGCCCTTCTTCGAGCCCATGGTTTAAGTAGGCCGCGCCAGCGTGGACCTCGATCTGCTTGTTGCGTATCGACGGAACCCGGCGCTTCAATTCAGCGAGGACCCGGGCAGACCATGCTCGCCGGGCCTCATGCCGGAGATCCGTCAACGCGAGATCGTAGGCATCAATGCGCCGGTCCGGATCCAGCAGCCCATGTAACGCGCTCAGGATGTACCACGGAACGCCCAAGCACTCGGCATACGCCCGCCGGTAGCGCCAGAGGGGTGAGTCGTAGAGATCCCGCGCCGTGCTCCGCGCGGAACGCTTGGTCTTCACGCATCCAATCAGCACGATATCGGGCTGCTGCGATGACCCGGCGGCAGGCTCCGGTGCTCCAGACGAATTCATGCCGTACCAAGTGAGCCCGATTCCGCGGCCCTTGCAAGGCGTCTCGTCGTCGCGATGCGGACGCCATACGGCTGCCGGACCAAACCAGCATCGAGCGACAGTCCGCCGCTTATGTCGGAGCGCCGGACGACCAGAGGGGGTCGAGGGGGCGGAGCCCCTCGTCAGCCGCAGTGTTCAACACTGCGTGTGCTGGCTTGTCACCATAACAGTGGCAAGCCAGCCACGCGGGGCACCCGCAAAAA